>NZ_JBQERS010000007.1:0-155927 GCF_056535285.1 Ruegeria sp. O11
CAAGACCCAAAAACCAGACCATAACGCCAATCACTCAGCGCCACCGCCCAATTACCAACCTCAGATGCCCACCGTCTCTCCGATGCGTCTCAACCGTCTCTCCGGCTCGTCTCCGCCGTTCCCAGCGTCCCAGCAACCGCCTCAGCAGCGCCGGTGAAGGGGTATTTACGGATTAGGCCTGAGACCTGCAACCCCCATTTTGAAAAAACTTCACATTTCCGCTCGGTTTCTTCTCCATATTAATGAAAACAATATGTTAGCTTCATAATTTACCCCACAAACCTGCTAAAAAGAAACTCACAGCAACGAGGTGGACGACCTTTCAGCGGAATCATACCCAATGATCGGTAGGCAACCTAAACTCGGGCGAACGAAAACGCCGCCCGAGTCTCCTCGGGCGGCTCAATTCACTGCGGTTGTCACAGGGTTAGTTCAAATCATATCGATCCGCGTTCATCACCTTGTTCCAGGCCGAAACGAAGTCGCAGACAAATTTACCGCCCGCATCGTCCTGACCATAGACCTCGGCCAGCGCCCGCAACTGCGAGTTCGAACCAAAGACCAGATCCGCGCGGGTACCTGTCCACTTCACTTCGCCGCTCGCCCGATCACGACCCTCATAGACGCCATCACCTGACGGCTTCCACTCGGTACCCATATCCAAAAGATTCACAAAGAAGTCAGTGCTGAGCGTACCAACCCGGTCGGTGAGCACTCCATGAGAGGTGCCACCGAAGTTTGCACCCAGCACCCGCATCCCACCGACAAGTGCCGTCATCTCAGGCGCAGACAGTGTCAGCAGTTGCGCCTTGTCCACCAGCAGAGCCTCGGCCGGAATCGAGTATTCCTTGTGCAGGTAGTTGCGGAAACCGTCGGCGATGGGTTCCATAACTACAAAAGAATCGACGTCGGTCTGCTCTTGCGAAGCATCGGTCCGGCCCGGAGCAAACGGCACGTCTACGTCATGGCCTGCGGCTTTGGCTGCCTGTTCGATGGCTGCAGCGCCACCTAGGACAATAATATCTGCCAAGGAAACTTTCTTGCCACCAGACTGTCCATCATTGAACGCTTTCTGAACGCCTTCCAGCGCATCCAGCGCCTTGGACAGTTTCAGCGGTTCGTTGACCTCCCAATCCTTCTGCGGGGCCAGGCGAATACGCGCACCGTTGGCACCACCACGCATGTCCGATCCGCGGAAGGTTGAAGCCGAAGCCCATGCGGTCGACACCAGATCCGAAACCGACAACCCGGTTGCGAGTATCTTTGCTTTGAGATCGGCCACATCGGCGTCGTCAATAAGCGCATGATCGACGGCAGGGACATTGTCTTGCCATATGAGCTCTTCGCTCGGAGCCTCTGCTCCCAGATAACGGGCACGTGGACCCATGTCGCGGTGGGTCAGTTTGAACCAGGCGCGAGCGAAGGCGTCGGCGAACTCTTCTGGGTTTTCATGGAAGCGTTTCGAGATCGGACCATAGATCGGGTCCATGCGCATCGCCATGTCGGCGGTGGTCATCATGGTCTTGACCTTCTTGGACGGATCATGCGCCGCCGGCGCCATGTCTTCGTCTTTCACGCCGACCGGTTCCCAGATCCAAGCGCCCGAGGGACTTTTGGTCAGGTTCCAATCATAGCCGAACAACAGATCGAAATAGCCATTGTCCCACTTGATCGGGTTCGCGGTCCACGCGCCTTCAATGCCCGAGGTGGTCGTGTCGTCACCCTTGCCGGTTCCGAAGTCGTTGATCCAGCCAAAGCCCATGTCCTCGATCGGGGCGGCTTCGGGTTCGGGGCCGACCAGGTTGGGGTCGCCCGCACCATGCGCCTTGCCAAAAGTGTGGCCACCCGCGACCAGAGCGACGGTTTCCTCGTCGTTCATTGCCATCCGACCAAAGGTGTCACGGATGTCGCGGCCCGAGGCCAGAACGTTCGGCTCACCATCGGGACCTTCGGGATTCACATAGATCAGACCCATCTGAACGGCGGCCAACGGGTTTTCCAGATCACGCTCGCCCGAATAGCGGCTGTGCGGGTTCTCGGTTGGGGCCAGCCATTCGGTTTCGGCCCCCCAATAGATGTCTTCTTCGGGTGCCCAGATGTCTTCGCGGCCACCGGAAAAGCCAAAGGTCGTGCCACCCATGGATTCGATCGCGCAGTTGCCCGCCAGAATATAAAGGTCAGCCCAGGAAATCTGGTTGCCGTATTTCTGCTTGATCGGCCACAGCAAACGGCGCGCCTTGTCCAGGTTGCCATTGTCCGGCCAGCTGTTCAGAGGCGCGAACCGCTGATTGCCGGTCGAGGCACCGCCACGGCCATCCGCCGTCCGATAGGTACCTGCAGCGTGCCAGGCCATACGGATGAACAAGCCGCCGTAGTGACCATAGTCCGCTGGCCACCAGTCCTGCGAATCTGTCATCAGCGCGTAAAGGTCTTCCTTCAGCGCCTTCAGGTCGAGCTTTTTGAATTCTTCGGCATAGTCAAATGTCTCGCCCATCGGGTTCGATGCAGGGCTATGCTGATGCAGAATCGACAGGTTAAGTTGGTTCGGCCACCAATCCCGGTTGGACCGGGCCTCGGCGCCATGCATTACCGGGCATTTGCCCATGTTGGGGGTATCACTTCCGTCCATATCGATCTCCAGTACTGGCTAGATGTGTGCGTCGCGCGGTTAACTTTGAAACGAGAAACAGGGGTCTTGAGTGTTTTTGCGCTCGTCCTTGGCATGGGCATTACGCGGGATCGCGCGGATCAGCCCTGCCTTCATTGTAGGAAATAGCATTAACGACTCGTTCTTTCTGTTTGGATGTAGATTTAGCAAATCCAAGCCATTCACATAAGTTTTGTTTTTCGATGATATCGATAACTCAAAACTATCACTTGAACGTCTTCGCGCAGCCGGACGCTAAAGTACGCGATTGCATTTTCACCGTTGGGCTTCAGCTTGACTCGCAATTTGAGCACGTGGGGGTGGCGACGCAAATGGATCTACGATGCTGACTGCTGTGAATTGCCTGACTGACGCCAGCGTCAAGCTGTCTGTCGACACAGGTTCAGTGGCCACTGACTTTCTTATAAAGGGCTGATTTGTAGCCAAAGGGAATTCCCAATACGCCGACCAACCACCCAGCCGTGCGGGCGATCTGGATCAACCGTCGATCCGGTTGGAACGGAAACAACAGGATTGCCACCAGCAGTGCCACCAGCCGCAAGGGGGCGCTCAGGAAACCCAAGATCGCCTTTGTCGGCTTCTGATCAAGCTTGCGCCGCATATGCGTGTTGGACTGGTCCCGCCCCCGAGCTGCCTGATACCAGAACGAGAGACGCTCGGGTGGAATGGTTTCATACACGAACGCATCATGCACCCAGCCCACAGGTAATCCGGCGGCAACGGTCTCGGCGTAGAACTTTGCGTCCGTTCCGCCTGTCATCCGCATGGTTTCATCGAACCAAAGCCCGGTTTCGCTGAACAACCTCGTCTCGCCCAGCCAGTTGTTGGTCACGATGGTAACGCCGCCGGTATCGTTCAATGTCGCCTTCCTGGCGGCGGCGTTTTCCTTGTCGAGATATCGATTGCTGATGTTGCGCAGCATCAGCCGCTGCATTGCGGTTTCCTGCCCAGTCGGCCCTGCGGCGCGGAGCGGCGCACCCAACAACACAGAGGAACTCTTGCGATAACCGGCAACCAAACTCTCAAGCCAATCGGATGCCACCACTTCATCATCATCAACAAAACAGAGCAGATCCGAACCCTGTTCAAGCGCCTCGCGCGCTGCACGGTTGCGCCCGAAAGGAATGCCAGGCTCGGTCTCAAGGACATAATCCAGACCCGCCCCGTTGGGCAGCACAGCCCCCGCTGCCCGCACGGTATCCTCGCTAAGCGATGAACTGTCGTTTTCGACCACAAGGCATCGCACTGAGCAATCAGGCGGCAGCTTCATCTCGCCCCAGCTCTCGATCAATGCAGCCAGCATTTCGGGGCGCTGCCGGGTGAGAGTAGAAACCGTAATCTTCAGGGTGGCTGAGCGATCCTTCATCGCATCCCCATACTACCTGCATCTGTTTCTTGACAAGGCGCAGTGATCACGAGGGTTCCATCAACGCTTCTAACCCAACCCGGTAATTTGGGTAGAGCAGTGAGATACCCAACTCTTCTTTAATCCGATCATTCCGAACGCGTTTGTTTTCATCGTAAAAACTACGGGCCATCGGAGTCAGATCAGCCTCATCAAACGGCACAGCAGGTGGTAACGGCAGTCCCTGCAGCTCGGCCGCATAGCCGATCACATCCTGCGGTGGCACCGGTTCATCATCGCAGACATTGTAGACCGCGCCCGGATTGGGTTTGGCCATCGATGCGATCAACACCTGCGCGATATCATCAACGTGAATACGCGAGAATACCTGTCCCGGCTTAATGACCCGTCTCAGGCCACCTCTCTTGAGCTTGGAAAACGGTCCACGCCCCGGCCCATAAATCCCCGCCAATCGGAATGTATGTAACGGGAGGTCCGTGATATCTGCCCACTGCGTTTCGGCACGCACGCGCCACCGACCTCGTTCGGCGGTAGGTTCGGGCGCGGTGGTCTCATCCACCCAACCCCCTTCGTGATCACCATAAACCGCAGTGGTCGACAGATACCCAACCCATTTGAATTGCCCGGCGCGGGCGGCAATCTCATCGCGCATCTCTGCCAATACAGGGTCACCATCTGCTGTAGGCGCGGTTGAGATCAATACATGTGTGACACCTTCCAAGTCAGGCCGTTCCCCCGGCCAGACAATCGGCTCGGCGCCCGACGCGCGAATGGTCTCAATTTGCTTTGGATCGCGCGAGGTTCCGATGATCCGCCAGGATGTTGGATCAAGTCTCTTCGATGTCGCTCGGGCAGAATAGCCGTGGCCGAATGAAAAAAGTGTCTGAGTCATGGCTCCTTTGATGATCCGCCCGGCCCGGGGATGCAAGCGCCGGATGGACGCACTTGATTCGAATCCTCTGATGCGCCTTCATTGATGTATGAGCAACAAAACACCCGATCTACGCGCCGCCTATTCCTTGAAGTCGCCTGAAGAGAACAAGCGTCTCTACGCTGAATGGGCCGGAGACTACGACGACAATTTTGCCGCACTGGAAGACTATCAACTCCACATCCACACAGCGCGCGCTTTCGTTGCTGCCGGTGGTCAGGGTCCGGTATTGGATGTTGGAGCGGGAACGGGGTTATGTGGTGCGGTTTTGGCGGGGCTGGGCGTTGGCCCGATTGACGCCACTGATATCAGTGCTGAAATGCTGGATCAGGCGATGCGCAAGGATATCTACCGAGACGCGATCGAGGCCGATCTGAATCAGGGCCTGCCCGTCCCGCGTGACAGCTATGCAGGCGTGGTTTCCTCCGGAACGTTCACTCATGGCCACTTGGGGCCCGAGGCTTTGCCCGCGCTCTTGCGGGTCGCGCGTCCCGGCGCACAATTCGCCCTGTCAATCAACGCAAAGCACTTTGAGGCACTGGGGTTTTCCTATGCATTCGGCGCTCTCGAGGCAGAACAAATCAGCAATCTGTCATTTGCCGAAGTGCGTATATATGGTGAGCTAGCCGCCGGCCCCAACAAAGATGATATTGCTTTGATCGCGCTGTTCGAAAAGGGCTGATCAGACACTAATCAGGGCGAATCTGACTATGTCCGGACCTTCGCGGCATTAGTCATCTAGGTATACATCTGCTTTTTATACGCCCGAGTCCGTGTTGTCGCCTCAGCTGAGCCGTCGTGATAGGTCCCGAACCACTTGTCGAACGGAATCTCAGAAGTGCCATAGTTGCACTCGAAATACCGGTGATGAAGCTGATGGAAGAAATCTCCTGCCCGCGCTGCGTCCGTCTCGCCAGCCTTTAGCTTTTCAAAGCCCGAATGGGACAGAACCGGGCTGATCTGCTGAAAGTAAACATGAAACAACAGATGCAGCGGGTGCGAGGGCACGATCAGATGGATGAAGTAGGTCGAAAAATAAAGCAGGTTTTCATACCAGTGGTTCGATATCCCTGACCACGGCCCGATATTGACGTTGCGATGATGCACGGCATGAACGTGCTTGTAGAGTTTCGGGTGATGCTCCAACCGATGGACCCAGTAGAAATGCAACCCGGACCACATTGGGATTAGCAGCATCCAGATCACGAACCAGACCGGCGCTGCCGCCCAAGTTATGACTGGCACGTAGCCGTTCGCCATCGCCCAATAGATTACCCATTGATAGACCGTGGCCACAGTCATCGCGCTGCCCAAGGTCCACCAGATATTATCCAATACCTGGTTTCGAAAAGTGAATGAACCGTTGTTCCGAGTCAGGTCCCGACGGTCAAACTTTTTATACATGCCCTGCCCTTTGCGCATGTAAAGCCACCAATGCAGGCCCCCAGCAACAAGGATCTGAGGGAGCATGTTCAATAGCCAAACGCGGAACATCCAACCAGGCGCGAAGGATTGCATAGTCTCTAATGCAGGCAAAAACGCAAAATATGCAGCCACTGCCAAGGCCATACACAGAGTCAGCGACGTAAGCGGCAGCCAAGCCCCTCTGTACCAACGCAGGATCGCAGCGGGGCGCGGCGGCCAGTTGAACAAAGGATTCAGACCGACCGGACCGTCGGGGCGGTAATTCCAGCGGGCGGCTTCTGCATCATGAACGTCAGTCATGGCTGAAACTCCTTAGAGGGGGTATTTAGGTTGCGTAGTCCGAGTCTTCGGCATCCAAGACTGCTTTAATTTCGCGCAGATGCGCCTCGGCCTGACCGGGATAGTCATCCAATTCCTGTGCGGTCTTTTCCGCAATTTCGTCGGACAGAACGCGCAAGGGCTGCCCAGTTTGAAGCGCACGGATGTAAGTTTCAGCGGCGCGTTCAAAATAGTAGAGTCTATTAAAGGCATCTGCAGGGCTGTCACCGATCACCAGAACCCCATGATTGCCCATGACCATGACCTTTTTCATCGGGTCTGACAGCATCGAAGCACATCGTTCGCCCTCGCTTTCGAACGCCAGACCACCGAATTCCTCATCGATCACATAGCGATTGAAGAAGGTTGCGGTGTTTTGATCAATCGGCGGCAGGGTGCTGTCCGCCAGTGAGGCCAGAACCGTCGCAAAAATCGAATGCACGTGCATCACACAACGCGCATGGGGGCAATGGCGGTGGATTGATCCGTGCAACCCCCATGCCGTCGGGTCCGGCGCTCCGGGCTGATCCATGACATTATTGTCGTTGGCATCCAGTAGCAGCAGATTTGACGCTTTGATCCGCGAGAAATGCATCTGGTTGGCATTCACCAGAAACTGCGTGCCGTCTGCATTGACCGCCAGGCTAAAATGGTTCGCCACCCCTTCATGCATGTTGAGACGCTCGGTCCAGCGGAAGGCTGCGGCCATATCAACACGTTCGGACCAATGATCAATGTTGGGGCGCAGGTTGGTGACGCTCATACCGGACTCCTTCGTGGGACGATTGGGGCATTGGGTAAATCGTGCCTGCACTGCAAAAGTTTGACCAACGAAAAAAACACACCTAATTCATAAGTAAAACTACTGGCGGAGTTATGCATATGCGGAAACCACTTCCTCCTCTGGGTTGGCTGCGCACATTTGAAGCAGCAGCCCGTCACCTGTCGTTTACAGGTGCGGCACGGGATCTGAATATGACGCAAAGTGCGGTTAGTCAGCAGGTCAAATCGCTGGAGGGGTATCTGGGCCAGCCGTTGTTCCTGCGTCGCCCGCGCGCATTGGAACTGACCGAAGCAGGCATCACCTATTTGCCGGTTGTGCGCGAGGCGTTTCGGACGCTTGTAAGGGGCACCCAGGCCGTCACGGGG
The DNA here is from genome assembly GCF_056535285.1 of Ruegeria sp. O11. Taxonomy (NCBI): domain Bacteria; kingdom Pseudomonadati; phylum Pseudomonadota; class Alphaproteobacteria; order Rhodobacterales; family Roseobacteraceae; genus Ruegeria; species Ruegeria sp. O11. Next base: position 7,858 of record NZ_JBQERS010000007.1, read on the forward strand.
GCGCAACAAAACGCGGTTCAGGTGCAGAGCAACATAACATTTGCCGTCAACTGGCTGGCGCCGCGTCTTCCCCGGTTTCGGAAACTGCACCCGGATGTGCATTTGAACATCTTCACCGAGCTGTGGGAGCCACGCGAAATGGCTGAGGGTGCGGCGGTCGAAATTCGATATTCGCTGCGTCCTGTCGACACGGTGCGCACAGAACTATTGCAGACCGATCACTATTATCCCGTCTGTGCTCCGGGCTTCCGGGTAACGCTTGAGACCTTGCAAGAACAGCCTCTTTTTGATTGTTCGAACTTGCTGTCGAATTGGGAGAGTTGGATCACAGATCAGGGTCTAATTTGGGAGAAACCGCAGGTTACATACTCGACGACCTATCTGGTCAGCCTGTCAGTCGCGATGGCTGGAGGCGGATTGTGCCTAGCCCATGACATGATCGCCAAACGCCTACTTGACGAAGGTCGCCTAATTGCGCCGTTCTCTCACCGTGCCGCCATGCCCGAGGCATATTATTTGCTGCTGTCACCTCAAGCTGAGGAAACGCCGGGCGCATTGGTTTTTGTTGACTGGCTGCGCTCCGAAATCGCAGCCGACACTCAAAGCTAGACCGGGACCTCCCGCCCATCCTCAATGCCCTTTGAGCATCTCCTCTGGTTGGGCGTAGCAGCGCTGGCGCGCTGCGGTTGGCATGAATTGTGATGATTGGATGATACCTTACCGGTGGGGGTTGCACCTTTTGCTTCATTCGTGAAAGTTGGGCCATGGAATACACTCCCTTCCCAAGTTGGCCCGATACCACCCCTCGTCTTATCGCCGTTGCTGCAGGCCGCGAAGCTGCCGATATGGTGATCCGCGGCGGTATCTGGGTGAATGTACACAGCCGAGAAGCCCTGCCGGATCATGATGTCGCCATCGCTGCGGGACGCGTGGCCTTTGTGGGTCCGGATGCCTCCTATTGCATCGGTCCTGAAACTCAGGTCATCGAGGCAGATGGCCGGCATATGCTTCCGGGACTTTGCGACGCGCATATGCATATCGAATCGGGCATGCTGACGCCTGCAGAGTTTGCCCGCGCAGTCATTCCACACGGCACCACTTCGATGTTCACCGACCCGCATGAGATCGCCAATGTGCTTGGCCTTGAAGGCGTGCGCCTGATGCATGACGAAGCGCTTATGCAGCCCGTGAATATCTTTACCCAGATGCCGTCCTGCGCACCTTCGGCACCGGGCCTGGAGACCACAGGATATGAGATTACAGCCGAGGATGTGGCTGAAGCGATGTCGTGGCCCGGCATTATTGGGTTGGGAGAGATGATGAACTTCCCCGGGGTCATACATAGCGACCCGAAGATGCTTGCGGAAATTGCTGCCACGCAGCGAGCGGGAAAAACAGTGGGCGGGCACTATGCATCGCCTGATTTAGGGTCTGATTTTGCAGCATACGTCGCTGGTGGCCCCGCTGATGACCATGAAGGCACCTGCGAGGACGATGCCATTGCTCGGGTCCGTCAGGGGATGCGGTCAATGATGCGGCTGGGGTCTGCCTGGTATGATGTAGAAAGCCAGATCACTGCGGTGACCGAAAAGGGGCTGGATCCGCGCAACTTCATTTTGTGTACCGACGACTGCCATTCGGGTACTCTGGTCAATGATGGTCATATGAACCGTGTGGTGCGCCATGCAATCTCTTGCGGATGTGATCCTCTGGTCGCGCTTCAAATGGCTACCATTAACACCGCGACTCATTTTGGGTTGGAACGTGAGATCGGCTCGATCACGCCGGGTCGGCGAGCCGACATTATTCTGAGTTCTGACCTGACCAGCCTGCCAATCGAAACAGTTATTGCGCGGGGCCAGGTCGTGGCTGAAAACGGAACGGTGACGGTCGACTGTCCGCATCTGGATTGGCCTGCCAAGGCACGGAACACTGTCCATCTGGGACATGAGCTGTCTTCGACCGATTTTGAGATTACAGCCCCCGCTGGCGCCAACCGCGTCATGGCTAATGTGATCGGCGTCGTTGAGAATCAAGCCCCGACGCGGGCGCTGAAGTCAGAATTGCCCATTATCGAAGGGCTTGTTGAGGGCGAAGGCGAGGTTTGCCAGATCGCGTTGGTTGAACGCCACCGCGCCACGGGCGGGGTGACCAACGCCTTTGTGTCAGGTTTTGGGTATCAGGGCAAAATGGCCATGGCCTCGACCGTGGCGCATGACAGCCACCATATGATCGTTGTCGGCACTGACCGCGAGCAGATGGCTCTGGCTGCAAACCGACTGGCGGAAGTGGGCGGCGGCATCACAATCTTTCGGGACGGTGAAGAACTGGCGCTGGTTGAATTGCCCATAGCGGGCCTGATGTCCGACAACCCAGCCGCAGAAGTTGCAGCCAAAGCCGAAAAGATGGTCGAGGCGATGAAAGCCTGTGGCTGTGAACTCAACAACGCATATATGCAGCATTCTTTGTTAGCCCTAGTCGTGATCCCTGAACTGCGGATCTCAGACCTTGGGCTGGTAGACGTACGCACATTTGAAAAGATCGACCTTCTGGAACCCCTTGCATGACAACTATCCAAACCCCTGACGTTCCCAACCCCGAGAAATTTACAGACCCGCTGGCCGCTGTCGCGCGCTTGGAAGAGCTTTATGAACAAGCGACAAAGTTCCTGTGCGACAAGTTTGCTGACGCGCTCAAAAATGGCGCTCCTACCGAAAGTTTCCGGGCGTTCTACCCTGAAATCCGGATCAGGACCTCTTCCTACGCACAGGTCGACAGCCGACTAAGCTTCGGTCATGTATCCGAACCGGGCACGCATGCGACAACGGTCACCCGGCCCGATCTGTTCCGGTCATATCTGGCCCAGCAAATCGCACTATTGATCAAGAATCACGATCAGCCGGTAACAATTGGAGCCTCTGAGACCCCGATCCCGGTGCATTTCGCCGTGGCCAACAACCCGGATCTGGTGGTTCCGCACCAAGGTGCAGCCGGTTTCACGTTGCGCGATGCGTTTGATGTGCCCGATCTGAACACAACCAATGACGACATCGTAAATGGCATCAACGAGCCTGAGAACGATGCCGAGCCTCTGGCGCTATTCACCGCCCAGCGCGTAGATTACTCTCTTGCGCGGCTGTCGCATTACACCGCAACGGACCCCAGCCATTTCCAGAACCACGTTCTGTTCACAAACTATCAGTTCTACGTCTCTGAATTCGAAAACTATGCGCGCGCGCAATTGTCCGACCCCGACAGCGGCTATACCAGCTTTGTCTCGACTGGAAATGTCGAGATCGCTGACCCAGAAGCGGCAATCGAACAGCCGTTGAAACTGCCGCAAATGCCAACCTACCACCTGAAACGCGCGGATGGGTCTGGGATCACGCTGGTCAATATCGGCGTCGGACCATCGAATGCCAAAACGGCCACCGACCACATAGCGGTTCTGCGCCCGCACGCCTGGTTGATGGTTGGTCACTGCGCCGGTCTGCGCAACACGCAGGCACTGGGAGATTTCGTACTGGCACATGCTTACCTGCGCGAGGACAAGGTGCTGGACGACGACCTGCCCGTCTGGGTGCCGATCCCACCGCTGGCCGAAGTCCAGGTCGCTCTGGAACAGGCTGTAGCCGAGGTAACTGAGTTGGAAGGCTACGAGCTGAAACGCATCATGCGGACAGGCACCGTCGCCTCCGTCGATAACCGCAACTGGGAGCTTCGCGATCAGTCCGGGCCGGTGCAACGGCTCAGCCAGTCCCGTGCGATTGCGCTAGATATGGAAAGCGCGACTATTGCTGCAAATGGCTACCGGTTCCGGGTGCCTTACGGCACATTGCTCTGTGTCTCGGACAAACCTCTGCACGGTGAATTAAAGCTTCCCGGCATGGCTTCGGCATTCTATACAACTCAGGTCAGCCGCCATCTGGCCATTGGAATCCGGGCGATGGAACACTTACGCGGCATGCCGCTAGAACGCTTGCACAGCCGGAAATTGCGTTCGTTCGACGAAACGGCCTTTCTGTGAAGCAAAAAAGCAACGAATTTCCCCTATTTTTGGGGTTTTTAGTGCTACTATTCGTTGTGTTCGGCCACAATATCCCGTTACAGTTACGCGGTGAGGCCCTATAGATCGGGCACGTTAAGGAGACCAAGAAATGGCAAAGCCTATGACAAAGACTCAGCTGGTGGCTGCTCTCGCTGAGGAAATGGGAACTGACAAGAAATCCGCAAATGCCGCGCTGGAGGCCATGACCGGCCTGATCACCCGCGAAGTTTCGGCCGGTGGCGCCGTCACCCTGCCCGGCGTTGGCAAAATCTACTGCCGCGAGCGCCCCGAGCGCATGGTGCGCAACCCTGCGACCGGTGAGCAGTTCAAGAAAGAGGCTGACAAAGTGGTCAAGATGACCATCGCGAAAGCCCTGAAGGACAGCGTCAACGGCTAAATCACCGTAGACAGATCACAAGATCGAAGGGGTCGCCACCGGGCGGCCCCTTTTCCTTGCGGTTGTCACGAAAACCGGTGACAGTCGCCGCGAATTTCCAAGGAGGCCGAAATGGATCTGCGCGCCATCGCTATGGGGCTTGTGTTTGCCCTGATCTGGTCATCGGCCTTTACCTCGGCACGGATCATTGTTGCCGATGCCTCACCCCTGTTCTCGCTTGCGCTGCGGTTTCTCATTTCCGGGATGCTCGGCGTGGCGATCGCGCGCGCCATGGGGCAGAGCTGGAATCTGACGCCTGCCCAATGGCGCGCCACAATCCTATTCGGAATCTGTCAAAATGCCCTTTATTTGGGTCTAAATTTCTTCGCCATGCAGACCGTAGAAGCATCGATGGCTGCGATCATTGCATCAACTATGCCATTACTTGTCGCCTTGGCTGGATGGCTACTGCTGGGCGAAAAACTGCGTCCGGTGGGTATCATCGGTTTGTTTGCAGGCTTTGCCGGTGTCGCCCTGATCATGGGCAGCCGGATCGGGGCTGGCATTGACCTGTTTGGGGTCATGCTCTGCGGGTTCGGGGCACTTGCACTCACTTTTGCTACGCTGGCGGTGCGCGGAGCGACCTCTGGCGGCAATTTCATGATGGTGGTGGGGCTGCAAATGCTTGTAGGCGCAGCGGCGCTGTTCGTCGCCGCCCCGATCTTTGAAACCATCTACATCCACCCAACCGCTCCGTTCATACTGGCTTTTACTTACACCACGCTGTTCCCCGGCCTTTTGGCCACGCTGATTTGGTTCCTGCTGCTGGACCGGATCGGCCCGATCCGTGCGGCAACCTTCCATTTCCTCAACCCGGTCTTCGGTGTTGCCATAGCGGCCCTCCTGCTGGGTGAAAAATTGGGGCCACTTGATGCGATCGGCGTACTGATCACCACATTGGGTATTTTGGCCGTGCAATTGTCACGCCAACCCGTCGCCAAGCTGGCCTAAGATCGCGCACGACTGCGCGAGCCGATGTAACAAGCCTTTGCTTTCCCCCTTAGAACCCCATTTATTGGTCGAAACCAATAGAATCGGAGGAGCCATGTCCCGTTTCACCAAGGACCCTGAGGCCATCGCCGCCCTTTCGCCGGAGGAGTTCCACGTCACTCAACGCAGCGGGACCGAACGCCCGGGCACAGGCAAACTGTTGAACAACAAGGAGCCCGGCATCTATGTTGATATCGTCTCGGGCGAACCATTGTTCGCATCGACCCATAAGTACGAATCCGGCTGCGGCTGGCCCAGCTTTACCAAACCCATCGTGCATGAGCATGTCGAAGAGTTTCGCGACACCACCCATGGCATGATCCGGACCGAGGTCCGCTCGAAACACGGCGATAGCCACCTGGGCCATGTCTTCCCCGATGGCCCGCGCGAACATGGTGGGCTACGCTATTGCATCAATTCCGCCTCGCTGCGGTTCATCCATCGCGACGATATGGAGGACGAGGGCTATGGCGAATTCCTGATCCATGTGGAGGAAATCAGATGACCGATGAACGCGCCGTTCTGGCCGGAGGCTGCTTTTGGGGCATGCAGGACCTGATCCGCAAATTGCCGGGCGTGTCCCGCACCCGTGTCGGATACACCGGCGGTGACGTACCCAACGCCACCTATCGAAACCATGGCACCCATGCAGAGGGAATCGAGATTTGGTTCGACCCGGCACAGATCACCTATCGTGAAATGTTGGAGTTCTTCTTCCAGATTCACGACCCCACCACCTTGAACCGCCAGGGCAATGATCGCGGCATGAGCTATCGCTCTGCGATCTATTACGTGGACAATGCCCAAAAACAAGTGGCAGAAGACACGATTGCCGATGTGAATGCCAGCGGCATCTGGCCGGGCAAAGTCGTGACCGAGGTCGAGCCTGTCGCAGATTTCTGGGAAGCCGAGCCAGAACACCAGGATTATCTAGAACGTATCCCGAACGGTTACACATGCCACTTCCCGCGCCCGGATTGGGTGCTGCCAAAACGCTCTAGCGCAGCAGAATAAGGATTCCGGTAGCCCCTGCGGGGGCTACCCCACCGCCACCCGAGGCCGTCCGCTGGCCTCGACCGTGACCGACGCCTCGACAAACACCTCCTGCGCCTCAATTTTTGCAGTGCGGATGTCGCGCTCGACCGTCACTCGAATATCCTCGGCCCCTGCTTCGCGCACGGCACCTTCGGCCTCTCCACGCAAAGCTGTTTCAAGTACCTTCAGGGCAGCGCTTGAATCCGAGAAATCTTGTGGCCCTTCTTCCAGATGCACCCGATAGCGGCCTTCAGCGGGAGACGTAACAGTGCCTGACCGGCGCAGGGTCATCCGACCAACGACCGCTCCGATAGCATTCGCAACACCAGCGTGTTCAGGCAGGATCATATTGCAATGCAACCGCTCACCTACGGCAGGGTAATAGCTGGGTGCCGAGGCCCCTAGGCCCACCACATCGACATTCATTGCGGTATCCAGCGCGATCAATCCTCGGTGCTTGGCAAGACCACGATGGGTTAGTACGTGCCGCGCGAGTTCCTGCGGTGCAAGACCAAAACCGTCGACCTCTTCCGCAAAAGCAGCCTCTAACAAAGTCAATGAGGTTTGTTCGGTCAATTGATCAACGATCATCTGCGCCAGCGCCTCAGATGATCTCGCCAGCGTTTCTCCAGATCCAACCCGCTTACGCGCCATTAGCTCCAGTGCCTTGTGTGCCGCCTTAGCATCCCAGTCGTCCAGACGACCCAGAACATAGCTCGCGTCTGAGGGCGTGACACCGGAAACCTGAACAATCCCACGATCGATCAAACGCGTCAGCGCGCCATGTTCCATCCGTGTCTGCAGCAGTTTACTCAGCGCCTGCACCCCATCGCCCAGCCGGTCCAGCAAGACAGCTTCGCGCGGGCCCACGCCTTCAGCCGGGATACCCGCCACCCGCCGCGCAAAACGGGTATCGTGTTCACCCACCGTTGTAGCGCGCAATTGTTCATCCAACTCTGCGTGAACAACCTCTGGTGCTTCGGCAGCGATCAACGAAACCGGAAGCACACGCCGCGGGCCAAGAAAGACACCACCCTGCAATCCTTCGGTCAAAACATGTACCTGGCTGTCCCCACCCAGACCGTGGGTACGCATCGCAACGGCTTCGACCATAGTACGGAAACCGCCAACTTGTGCACCTGCGGGATCAATCGCGGGCTTTCCATCCCGTATCAACGCGACGTCGGTCGTAGTTCCACCGATATCGGAAACCAACGCGTTATCGGCATTCGTCAACCAACGCGCGCCCACAATCGATGCCGCCGGGCCGCTGAGGATCGTCTCGATCGGGCGTTCACGCGCCTGTTCGGCACTCATTAAAGCCCCGTCCCCACGCACGACCATCATAGGCGCTGAAATACCTTGTTCTTTCAGTTGGTCCTGCGCCCGCCCGATCAAACGATCAATCATGCCTATCAATCGCGCGTTGAGAACCGCAGTCACAGCCCGTTTTGGTCCATTCAATTTGGCTGACAAATGGTGCGAGCAAGTCACCGGAATACTGGTTCTTTCCGCAACCACCCGTGCAACTTCAAGCTCATGCGCCGGGTTTCGGGTGGCAAATTGTGCCGCAACCGCGTAACCAGATATGCCTTCATGAGACTTCAAGAAGGCCTCAAGCGCCTCTGTATCCAACGGCTCTTTCTCACCGCCTGCATGATTGTGCCCACCGGACAGAACCAATGCCGGGTCGCCTTTCAGCGCATCCCGCAACCCATGCTTTTCCAGATCACTTTCCCGAAACCCGACATAAATCAGCGCGATACGCCCACCCTGGCCTTCGACCAGCGCATTGGTGGCCAGAGTCGTCGAAAGCGATGCCAATCCGATCTGATCTGGCGCGATCTCAGCTTCTGCAAGCACCGCCGAGATGGCCCGGCCAACCCCAATCGCCAAATCTGCGCGAGTGGTCAGAGACTTAGCCGAGGCAATCACCTCACGCTCATCCCGAACCAGCACCGCATCTGTATAGGTTCCGCCCGTATCCACACCCAAAGCCAGCGCCATCGGGTCCTCCATCTGTTCGCCAGAATCGGGTGTAGCGTTTTCCTACGGCGCGTCCAGCCTGTTTACGACAACCTAGACGCCGCCCAGCGCGCAGCATCAGCCACCGTCGGATCAGGATCATCGGTCAGCGTCTGAGCAACCGGCAGCAACGCCGGTACCGCCGAGTTCCCAATCGCATAAAGCACATTCCGCACAAACCGGTCCCGCCCGATCCGCTTGATCGGTGAGCCCGAAAACATCGCTCTGAAAGCCGTGTCATCCAACATCGCCAACTCTGCCAACGACGGCGCCTTCAATTCCTCAAGCGCTGCATATCTGATATCGCTGGCAGCGACTGCGAACTTGTTCCAGGGGCAGGCTGCAAGACAATCATCGCAGCCATATATCCGGTTCCCCATTAGCCCCCGCAATTCTTCATCCACCGGCCCCTTATGCTCGATGGTTAAATACGAAATACAACGGCGCGCATCCAGTTGATACGGCGCTGGAAAAGCGTTTGTTGGACATGCATTCAAACAAGCCCTGCACGACCCGCAATGGTCGACCTCAGCCACGTCCGAAGGCAGGTCCAATGTCGTGAATACAGACCCTAAGAAGGCCCAATTGCCCCAATCTTGGCTTACCAGATTGGTGTGTTTACCCTGCCAACCTAACCCAGCTGCCTCTCCCAAAGATTTCTCAGGTACTGGCGCCGTGTCGACAAACACCTTCACTTCACCCCCGCCCTCAGTAATCAGCCAGCGCGCCAATCGCTTCAGGCGTTTCTTGACCAGATCATGATAATCCTTGTTCTGTGCATAAACCGAAATTGCACCCAATTCGGGATACGACAGCACTTCTGCGGGATCATGCTCAGGCGTATAACTCTCGGCCAGCATGATCACGGATCGTGCCTCGGGCCAGAGCGCTGACGGATCCCCGCGCCAATGGCTCCGCTCCGCCATCCACCCCATCTGACCATGATATCCGGCCTGCAGAAATGCCTCTAACCGCTCCGGCACCTGCGGCACGTCCCAAGGACGGCAAACCCGGCAAGCCACAAACCCCTCGGCAAGGGCCTGCTCCACCAATCGTGCCTTCAATTCCGATACGTTCTTCATCTGGCCCTAATTTTCTTCGGGGGTGAATTGGCCCAATAGGCCAAGAGGGGCAGACAGCCCCCTTCCCCAACCTATCAGAAATCCAGATCAGCGTAATGAGGCGGTGGCCGGAATCCAGGCACCTGATCCGCCAGAATCGAGCGAAATGCAGGGCGAGACTTGATCTTCGCATACCAGTCCTTCACCGCAGCGCTCCGGTTCCAATCCACGTCCGAGATATAGTCCAGCGCCGACAGATGCGCTGCCGCGGCGAAATCGGCCAATGTCATCTGATCCCCAGCCAACCAGCGGCGATGGTCCAGCAGCCAGGCCATGTAATCCAGATGATACTTGATCGCCTTTGCACCTTCCTTGACGTTCTTGCTGTCCGGATAACCCTGCCCAGTGACCTTTTTGTTCACCCGTTCATAAAGCAGTTTTGAGGTTACCTCGTGATGAAACTTGTCATCGAACCAGCCAACAAGACGCCTGACTTCGTAACGCGCCTCGGGCTTTTTAGGCATCAGGGGCGGCTCGGGACGAGTCTCTTCGATATATTCACAAATCGCGGCACTCTCGGCCATGATCTGACCATCCAATCGCAACACGGGGACCTTGCCCGCCGGATTGCGGCGCAAAAAGTCCGGGTCTTGTTCCCAATATCGTTCTTCGACCAGCTCAACCTCGATCTTCTTTTCAGCCAGGGATAAGCGGACTTTGCGGCAGTAGGGAGAGAGGGGAACGTGAAACAGACGCGCCATGAGCTTCCAATCGAACCAGAGAATACACCTCAGCTTTAGCCTCTGACCGGCTTGAGATTCAATCCTCGAAACACTTGGCGCGTCCATCTGCGCGGATGGTGGCCGCTCCATCAAGGATGGACGCTGCACGCCTGCGGGTTTGAACCGAAGGATCGGTAACTGATCTGTTTCGCGGCGAGGGCAGAATTGCTGCAATACGCGCTGCCTGTACAGGCGACATCTTTGCCGCACTCACCCCATAGTATTTCTGAGCCGCCGCTTCGACACCAAACACACCGGTCCCGGTTTCGGCGACGTTCAGATAGACCTCTAGAATGCGCTGCTTGCTCCAGACCATTTCGACAACCGGGGTTATCGAAGTCTCAAGGGCCTTGCGCACCCAACTGCGCCCTTGCCAAAGGAAGACATTCTTCACCACTTGCTGCGTTATGGTCGATGCGCCTCGATTGCCCCCATCTTCCAACGCGTCCCGAATGGCCTCAACATCGAAACCCCAATGCAGGCAAAAATTTGCATCTTCAGCAGCCACTGCAGATCGGGACATGACGGGTGAAATTTCTTCGATGGCGACCCAGTCACGGTCAACCTTTCCCAACCGGCGCCATTCCGACCAGATCGTATGTGTGATCGGAGGGTTCACGACCGAATAAACCAGGATCAACGCAAAAAACGCGACAGCAATACCTAAGACGATTCGCAGCCCCCACCGCCGCATCCGCGCGATGAGGCCTTGCGATTTCTTTGAGCCTGATGCCTTTTTATTCTTACCGCGTGACTTGCGCGCTGCTTTCTTTGCCATGCTTTGCTATACGCCGCAGAGGGCGCATTTGAAACGGATTAATTCGACAACATCTGCCCGTCCCGCGGACGAACAACCGGGCGCGCCGTATTGACTGATGCAGCACCGCGCACACTCAACTCAGGGAACAGCGCCAGAACTTCACCTTGTGTTCGTTGCTCGGCCTGGGTCAGCGCATGTCCCGGATAGTAACTTTCGCTTTTGGCCCCGTTGGCGAACACGATCTCATGCCGGCGGAACAAGAGATGGATATAGTCGACCTCGCCCCCTTCCACCCGTGTCACAGTATCACCGTTCACAAGACAATGCGCTGCGATCAGAACTTCATCATGTCCAAACAGGTATTGCGCACGCCAATCGCCAATAAGCATTCGGTGTTGAGGAGAAACAACCAGCGGCTCGACAAGGCCAAACATCCCGGCCTCAAACCGAACCGGTGCCAGATTACCCTCTGCCGCTACGGTCGTCCGGCCAACCCAAAGCACCGGTTCTACACCGCTATCTGCTGTTGTAACAAGATCTCCGGGTTTCAGGTCTTCAGCCAGACGCGGCCCATCTGGCGTATCGATCAGTGTTCCAGGCGTGAAACAAGGTGGGCCAAGTTCGCCCGGGACAATCAGGGGGCCTTCAACATTCACAAATGTCGTCGATACCAGCGTGCCTGCCTGAAGAACCTGACCGTCTGTAGGTGTGAAAACCCGCGTGACGCCGTCCGAAAGATAGAATGTAATACCCACATAGGTGACGTCTCCGACACCGGGAACATTTATCGTCACGGTGTCTCCGGGCCAGGAATCTGAAACCGTTTGCCCGGCGACAGTGTCACCGCCAAAGTCCTCAATCTCGCCATTTTCGTCCTGATCAACCAGATCAAATGTATCGACCGTGATCGCGGATCCGACGGGGGGTGGGTTTGCCGGATCGAAGGAATAAAACTGGTCTGTATAGGTTATCGGCACACCAAAACTCCGCCTCTTTCACATCATTGATTTAGGATCATGCCCGCATTTCCCGAACAAACAATGACCAAAGCTAGGCGTTCCAGACCGAATTGCACAAGAATTAGAAGCCCTGCGCATATGCAAAAGAGAACCCGGCGTGTTGGATTCGACACGCCGGGTAAACCGTTTTCGATATCGCAGATCCTATTCTGCAGGAACCGCTGCGACTTCGGTGGTCAGGGGGTGGCTTAGCTTGTTCAGCATCTCCTTGGGGCAGACCTGCAGGAAATGCGTCTTTTCCACTTCCCAGTGTTGCAAAATATCTGCAGCCTTGCGGCTATTGGTTTCGTCGACATGGCGTTGGATCAGCGTTTTCAGTTGATCCAACCAATGCTCTACCGTGACTGGACAGGTGACCAGGGTCTCGTTGTTCAACAGCGCTTCGGCCTTGCCCTCGGGATTGTACAGATAGGCCATGCCGCCTGTCATACCCGCGCCAAAGTTCGCTCCAATGTCACCCAGAATTACCGCAACACCGCCGGTCATGTATTCACACCCGTTCGAGCCACAGCCTTCGACCACAACAGTTGCGCCCGAGTTCCGAACCGCGAACCGCTCACCCGCGCGACCTGCCGCGAACAGATGTCCGTCGGTCGCACCATACAGGACGGTATTGCCAACGATAGTGTTGTCATCCGCCTGCAACGGGCTGACCTGCGGTGGACGCACGACGATTGTGCCACCCGAAAGGCCTTTGCCTACATAATCATTGGCATCACCTGAGACTTCCAGCTTCAATCCCGGAGCAGCAAAGGCCCCAAGCGATTGACCGGCCGAACCTTGCAGTTTGACATGCAAGTGGTCGTCCTGGAACGTGTTCCGCATCCCAAAGTTCTGGACGATATGGCTGGAGACACGGGTTCCCACGGTCCGATGCGTGTTCTGGACGGCATATGACAGCTGCATCTTTTCACCGTCTTTCAAGAACCGGGCGGCATCGCGCACGATCTCAGCGTCCAGCGTATCAGGCACCGCATTTCGATCCTTATCGCGGTTGTACACGATGTTATGCGCTCCATCGACGGTGATCAGCAGCGGATTGAGGTCCAGATCGTCCAGATGCGCAGAGCCCCGGCTTACCTGAGCCAACAGGTCTGCGCGACCGATAATCTCATCAACCGAACGCGCCCCTAGGCTGGCCAGAAGTTCGCGCACTTCCTGCGCGTAGAAGGTGATCAGGTTGACGACCTTGTCCGCGTTGCCGGTGAACTTTGCACGCAGGGATTCGTCTTGCGTACAGACACCAACTGGGCAGGTGTTCGACTGGCACTGACGCACCATGATACAGCCCATCGCGATCAATGCAGCGGTGCCGATACCGTATTCCTCGGCCCCCATCATCGCGGCCATGACGATGTCACGCCCGGTGCGCAGGCCGCCATCGGTGCGCAGAGTGACGCGGTCACGCAGGTTGTTCATGGCCAAAACCTGGTGCGCCTCGGTCAGGCCCATTTCCCATGGCAGACCAGCATATTTGATTGATGTCGCGGGCGAGGCACCTGTACCGCCATTGTGGCCCGAAATAAGGATTATATCCGCTTTCGCCTTGGCCACACCGGCAGCAATTGTGCCAACGCCCGACGACGCAACAAGCTTCACCGTCACCTTACAACGCGGGTTGATCTGCTTGAGGTCATAGATCAGCTGCGCCAGATCCTCAATCGAGTAGATGTCGTGGTGCGGCGGCGGTGAGATCAGTGTCACACCCTTAGTCGAGTGCCGCAGACGCGCGATCAGGTCGGTGACCTTCATACCCGGAAGCTGACCACCCTCACCCGGTTTCGCACCCTGAGCGACCTTGATCTCAAGCTCTTCACATTGGTTCAGATACTCGGCGGTCACGCCAAACCGCCCCGAAGCCACCTGTTTGATCTTGGCCGAGGGGTTATCGCCATTGGGCTCCGGCACGAAGTGTGCAGGGTCTTCACCACCCTCACCCGAGTCGGATTTCGCACCGATCCGGTTCATCGCCACATTCAGCGTCTTATGCGCCTCTGGTGACAGCGCCCCCAGCGACATACCCGGGGTGACAAAACGCTTGCGGATCGATGTGATCGACTCGACCTCTTCAATTGGCACCGGCTTGCCCAGCGGTTTGAAGTCCATCAGGTCGCGCAAATGGATCGGCGGGTTCGACTGCATCTTGGCCGAGTACTGCTTCCACAGCTCATATGAGGCTCTATTACAGGCCATTTGCATCATGTGCATCGAGGTCGCTTCCCACGCATGGGTCTCACCCGATTTACGCGCCTTGTAGAAACCACCGATGGGCAGCACGTCCAGGCCGCTTGCCCAGCCCTTGGCGTGAATCTCTTCGACCTTGACTCGAATGCCGTGGATACCAATGCCGGAAATCCGGCTCGTCATGCCGGGGAAATACTCGGCCACCATGGCGCGGCTCAGGCCGACGGCCTCGAAATTCAGGCCGCCGCGATAAGAAGACACGACAGAAATACCCATCTTTGCCATGATCTTGAGCAGGCCCTGATCGATGGCTTCGCGGTATCGCGCCACATTCTCGGTCAAGGTGCCATCCAACAGGCCCCGTTCGATCCGGTCTGCCAGAGAATCCTCGGCCAGATATGCGTTCACAACGGTTGCACCGCACCCGATCAGCACCGCGAAATAGTGCGGATCGACGCATTCTGCCGACCGCACGTTGAGCGAGCAGAAGGTCCGTAGCCCCTGCCGTGTCAGATGACTGTGTACGGCGCTGGTGGCCAGAATCATCGGCATCGCCACCTTGTCTGGCCCGGAATGCTGATCGGTCAGCAATAGATGTCCTGCACCCGAACGCACCGCTTCTTCCGCCTCGGCGCGGATGCGGGCCAGAGCCAAGTCCAACTGACCCTCACCCGGGGCAAAACTGCAATCGATCTCGGCCAAAGGAGAGTTGAACTGCCCGACCAGCAACTCCCATTGCGCATTACCGACAAAGGGGCTTTCCAGAACCACAATCTCGGTCTGGCTGCTATCTTCGTCCAGAACGTTCTTCAGGTTACCAAATCTAGTTTTTAGCGACATGACGCGATACTCGCGCAAACTGTCGATTGGCGGGTTTGTTACCTGGCTAAAGTTCTGACGGAAGAAATGGCTGAGCGGGCGATACTGTTTCGACAGAACAGCCGAGGGCGTGTCATCCCCCATCGAAGCAAGCGCTTCTTTGCCATCTTCCGCCATAGGGGCCAGAATTTGTTCGAGGTCCTCAACCGAGTATCCCGCAGCAATCTGGCGCTTACGCAGCTCTTCGCCTGAGAACATGGGCGCTTCGGTTACACCTGCAAGCGTTGTATCCAGATCGTTGATCTTGCTGACCCAATCGCCAAACGGCAAGGCGCGCGATAGCTTGTCCTTGATCTGGGTGTCACGATACAGCTTGCCTTTTTTCATATCCACGGCCAGCAACTGCCCCGGTCCAAGCGCGCCTTTTTCCTTCACCGACGCCTCATCAATTGGGACCATCCCGGCCTCGGAACCCGCTATGACCAGACCGTCACCCGTTACAACATATCGCATTGGGCGCAGGCCATTCCGGTCCAGTCCGGCACATACCCAACGTCCGTCGGTCATCGCCAACGCGGCAGGTCCGTCCCACGGTTCCATGACTGAGTTGCAATAGGAATACATGTCGCGCCAAGCCTGAGGCAGTTCGACTGCCTGCTTTGACCAGCTTTCCGGCACCAGCATGGTTTTCGCCATCGGAGCTGAACGTCCAGCGCGCACCAAAACCTCAAACACCGAGTCTAATGCGGCCGAATCCGACGATCCACCTGCGATGATCGGCTTGATATCCTCGGCGTGGTCACCAAAGGTCGCGCTGGCCATGCGAATCTCATGGCTTTTCATCCAATTGACGTTGCCCTTGAGTGTGTTGATTTCACCGTTATGGGCCAGCATACGGAACGGCTGGGCCAGCCACCATTGCGGGAATGTGTTGGTCGAATAGCGCTGATGGTAGATTGCGAACGCGGATTCAAAGCGTTCGTCCATCAGGTCGGGATAGAACACCGCCACTTGTTCGGCCAGCATCATACCCTTGTAGATGATCGACCGGCAGGACAGCGAAGCCAGATACAACCCTGAGATCCCCGCGGCGGCTGCAGCCTTTTCGATGCGGCGGCGGATGACGTAAAGCTCACGCTCGAAGGTCTCTTCATCCACGCCTTTGGAGTTCGAGATCAGGATTTGTTCAATCTCTGGCCGGGTTGCGTTGGCCTTATCACCCAGACAGGTCACATCGACCGGCACATGCCGCCAGCCGTAGATATAATACCCCATGCGCAGCACTTCGGTTTCGACGATGGTCCGGCAGCTTTCCTGCGCACCAAAATCAGTCCGGGGCAAGAACACCTGACCAACCGCGATGAGTTCGTCCATGTTTGGCTCATGCCCGGTGCGACGAATCTGGTCATAGAAAAACGGAACGGGGATTTGCACATGGATGCCTGCTCCGTCACCGGTTTTGCCGTCAGCATCCACAGCCCCCCGGTGCCAGATCGCCTTGAGCGCATCGATTCCGGCGTCAACAACTTTGCGGCTTTTCTTGCCGTCAACAGAAACAACCAGACCCACGCCGCAGGATGAATGTTCCTCTTCTTCGGAATAAAGACCATTCTCAGCCATCCACTGACGTTTGGTTTCTTCGGCCTGCACCCAATCTGCGTCAAACTTGGTCATTGGCTGTCTCCTTCTTCCGTCGGCACTCCAAGGTTTCTGAACCTTCGTGGGCGTTCATTTGGCAACGCCTGTCCGTCGAGTATTTAATATTGTGATTGCAGCAGATGATCTGCCGCCGTTTGTGTCATTCGGCCGCGACGGCAGCTTTGGCGTTGAACCGGTCGATAATCGCGTCAGCACAATCGCGCCCATCGCGGATTGCCCAAACCACAAGCGATGCACCACGCACGATGTCTCCGATCGCGTAAACGCCTTCCATTTCGGTCTCACCAGTCTCGAATGCGGCCTTGATAGTGCCCCATCGAGTCACGGGCAGGTCGGGCTGACCAAACAGAGTGGGTAGGTCTTCGGGTTCAAAACCCAGCGCCTTGATGACAAGATCGGCGTCTTCGACGTAATCCGCACCTTCGATCACTTCTGGCGATTGGCGCCCCGATGCGTCGGGCTGACCCAGGCGCATCTTCTGCACCATGACACCTGAAACCTTGTCGTCGCCGGTAAAGCCTTTGGGCGCACTGAGCCATTCAAAGATGACACCCTCTTCCTCGGCATTTTGGGTTTCACGCTGTGACCCCGGCATATTCGCCCGGTCACGGCGATAGAGACATTTGACCGAAGTTGCCCCCTGCCGGATTGACGTCCGTACACAGTCCATCGCGGTATCACCGCCGCCAATGACGACAACTTTCTTACCTTCAGCGTTCAGGCGGCCACTATCAAAATCTTCAACGGCATCTCCAAAACTCTTACGGTTCGAGGCGGTCAGGAAATCGATTGCCTTTTCGATCCCGGTCAGACCGCTGCCCGGCATGGACAGATCGCGGGATTTGTAGACACCTGTCGCAATAATTACCGCATCATGTTTTGCTCGGATTTCTTGGAACTTGGCAGCATCCACATTGCAATTCAGAACAAATTCTACGCCGCCTTCGGCCAGCAAATCATTGCGACGCTGGACAATGTCTTTTTCCAATTTGAAGCCCGGAATACCATACATCAGCAGACCCCCTGCGCGGTCATAGCGATCATAGACCGTGACCTGGATGCCCGCCTGCCGCAGCATATCGGCCGCGGCCAGTCCGCCGGGGCCGCCACCAATGATGCCAACGCTTACGCCACGCTCCACCGCTGGCGCGACGGGCTTCACCCAACCTTTGTCCCAGGCTGTATCGGTTATGTATTTCTCGATCGTTCCAATGGTGACCGTCCCGTGACCCGATTGTTCGATTACGCAGTTACCTTCACAAAGTCGGTCCTGCGGGCAAATACGACCACAGATCTCGGGGAACGTGTTGGTCGCCTGGCTGGTCACATAGGCTTCTTCCAGCCGTCCTGTAGCGGTCAGGCGCAGCCAGTCCGGAATGTTGTTGTGTAGTGGGCAATGCGATTGGCAATAAGGCACACCACACTGGCTGCAACGACTCGCTTGCTCGGCCGCTTTTTCGGCGGCAAACTCCGCATAGATTTCATCAAAGTCCTCTTTGCGGTCACCAGCGGCACGCTTTTCAGGCATGACGCGATCGATCTGCACAAATTTCAGCATCGGTTGCTTGGCCACGGGTCAGACTCCATGAATTGGCTTGCTTGGGTCTCTTTAAGGGAAGTCATTGGGGATGAAAAGTCAAATATACTGACCTATTTTTAGAAAATTTTGGCGATTTGGTGTGTTGGGGCGAAATTTAGTCCAGAAAATAGTACCGATTCGGACCTATCTATACGCTTTCCTTTCTCGCAGCACGCTTATACCCATTGATCACAACAAGCAGACCACAACACCGGCAGAGCAGATGAGTCTTTTTCACTTGATTCTTGTGGCGATTATCCAAGGCGTCACCGAGTTCTTGCCGGTCTCATCCTCGGGCCATCTGATCCTGCTTCCGGGCCTGTCCGGCGCAAGTGACCAAGGCCTGGCGATTGATGTCGCTGTTCATCTGGGCACGCTTGGTGCCGTGGTTCTGTATTTCTGGTCAGATGTGAGGCAGGCATTGGCCGGTCTGCCAGAAGTTTTGACCGGGCGAATCGATACTCCCAGGGCACAGCTGGCCTTCGGATTAATCGTGGCCACCATTCCAACCGTTATTGTCGGCGCGATTCTGTACCTGTCAGGGCTTCAGCAATCCCTGCGCTCAATCGCGGTCATCGGCTGGACGATGCTGGGATTCGGATTGCTGCTGTACTGGATGGATCAGAAAGGCGCGCAAATCAAACATGCCTCAGATTGGGGCATAAGAGATGCCGTGATAATGGGGCTATGGCAGGTGCTGGCGCTGGTCCCGGGGACCTCACGGTCTGGGATTACCATCACGGGTGCACGACAACTCGGGTATACACGGGAAGATGGGGCCCGGATTGCCATGCTGATGTCTATTCCAACTATATTAGCCTCGGGAGCCCTTTTGTCGGTTGACGTCATCCAGGATGCTAACTGGGATTTGGCTAAGGACGGAGTCATCGCGGCAGCGTTTGCATTTGTTGCCGCACTGCTGGCGTTGAGCCTGATGATGCGCCTGTTGCGCAGCGTCAGTTTCACACCTTATGTAATCTATCGCGTGATCCTTGGGGCGATCCTGTTAGTTATCGCCTATTCCTGATCAGATACGCAGATTCTTGGCCGAGTTCTGAATATCGTCATATTGACCCGATGGGCGGAATTTCCAGAGATATTCCGGCAATATCGAATCCAGTGTTGCGGGCTCAATCCCAAGATCCACAAACCCCTTGGCATCTTCTGCCACGACGTTATCGCGCCGCAGGTTTCTAACCTGGTCGCGGGTTAGGATATTGTTTGGGAACAACTGAAAACTAACAAACTTTACGATATCCAGTACGCCCGCCATGATTTTGGCAGCGAGGAACGGCATGCCTATGATGATCCGACGACGATGGATCACTTCGAGCATCTGCTGCATCAAGCCACGAAAGCTCTTAACCTCGGGACCGCCAAGCTCATAAATCCCTGCAGAGGCCTTGCCCAAAACACCCTGAACAGCGGCCTGCGCAACATCATCCACATAGACCGGCTGAAACTTTGTGTCGGCTCCGACAAGAGGCAGGAATGGGCTCATGCGCGTCATTCCTGCAAATCGGTTAAAGAACTGATCCTCGGTCCCGAAGATTATCGAAGGGCGCAGAATAACAGCCCCCGGCATGTGTTGCAGAACATTCGCCTCGCCCTGGGCTTTGGTGCGTGCGTATTCGCTATCAGATTCCAGATCGGCGCCAATGGCTGAGATATGAACCATATGATCGACATCGTTCAACGCAGCCAGGCGGGCGATCCGTTCGGCCCCGTCGGCCTGCACCGCGTCAAACGCATTTTTGCCCAGCTCATTCAGGACACCAACGCAGTTCACCACAGCATCGACACCATGCATCGCCGAAGCAACCGAAGCATCG
The DNA here is from genome assembly GCF_056535285.1 of Ruegeria sp. O11. Taxonomy (NCBI): domain Bacteria; kingdom Pseudomonadati; phylum Pseudomonadota; class Alphaproteobacteria; order Rhodobacterales; family Roseobacteraceae; genus Ruegeria; species Ruegeria sp. O11. The sequence continues at coordinate 28,087 of NZ_JBQERS010000007.1, forward strand.
TCGCGGATATTGCACAGTATGGGCTCAACTTGCCCGACCGCGCCATACGTCCGCACAAACATCGCCTCATTGGGTCGCCGCACAGCGACACGAACACGCCAGCCTTCGGCTGCCATGCGCCGAGCGATATATCGGCCGACAAAGCCCGATCCACCGAAAATCGTGACCAGTTTGGACATGATGGCGCTCCTGCTGTCTGGTTCTGATCTGATCTACCGCCCAACCGCCCGACGGACAAGGCGCAATAACGCCGCGCATCCGCGAAAATCCAAAGCGTGTATCCCCGTCAGGGCGAGACACTAAAAAACTTTCAAAAAACGCCCCGAATCCGGTTGACGCCTACCGCCAGTCGGCTTAAACGCCCCTCCACGACACCTGCCCAGGTGGCGGAATTGGTAGACGCGCTAGCTTCAGGTGCTAGTGTCCGTATGGACGTGGAGGTTCGAGTCCTCTCCTGGGCACCACTATTTCCAAAATAATTTCATATAATCAATCCATTGGGATATTTTTTAGCCCTAAGTCCCCCAATTAGTCCCCCATACGATTTGTGATGGATGAGCCGCTCGATCCTAAAGAATCTAAAGCATCGGATGTCTCAGATTTAATCAGTCCAACGTGAAGTTGACTATTAGGCGGTCGTGACCCACCTCATCACCATCCTGTTTCCGCGGCAAAGCTTTGGCATGCCCAAATGGAATGAGAAACATCGCAATCTTGATAGCCTTGTCATGATTGCCCTTATCAACCGCGCCTTTCAGCTGCCCAAACAAGTATTGCATCGGTTCAACGTAGTTTCTACGCGATGCTAGATCTTCGTACCGTTTCATACGGTTACGCTTGAGTTTGTCCCGCTTTGACATGCGAGGATTATAGCTATCCAACGCCTATTAGGAAAGAAACGATATTCGTTCTTGACCGCAAAGCTGACGTTCGCGGCAAGTGCAGCGAATGGCGGTTTCGAGCCCAAAGTTACCGGGTGCTGCAGTCCGCGCTAAGGACGGCAATGCGCAGAAAGCCGACTTTGCAAAGCTAGGCTTGTGACCCATTGTTGGCATTCGCGTTTCGCTGAACCGTTGGATGGTTTTGCCCCAAATGACCGATGGTGCCGCTAGCATCAATTCTCATTCAAAATTGGCTTCAACCAACAACTGCAAGGCGTTCGCTGTCAGTTCGAGTTGATATCAGCAATGATCACCCCTTTTTGCCATTCGAAACTCACCTGGCGTTTGGCCAGTCCGAGCGCGAAACGCTCGGGTGAAGTTCGAACTGCTTGTGTATCCAAGCGAAGCCGCGATCTCCGCGATCTTCATATCGGTGGTCTGCAACCATTCTGTGGCAAGCATCCTTCTAATTTCCTGCCGAGTATCCGACAGGTTTGTGCCCGCATTTCGCAACCCGGATTGCAGGGTCCGAACCGACATTCCCCCTGCTGCCGCTGTTTCCGGAATACCAAACTCGGAATCTGCAAAGTCAAAAGGCCGCTAAAAGCCGACCTTGTGTGCCTATAGTGAGATGAAAAGCTTGGCTGCTACAATCACCGACATATGATGCTGGCTAGAGATATATGTACTGAATGGAGTTAAAGATGTGCTTTTCAGCTACGGCAAGTTTTGTCGCGGGGGGAATATTGTCCGTTGCCGGTGCAGCTACCATGATTTCCGCATGCAGACAGAAGTTAGGGCGTGGCCTAATATTCCTGTCATCTTTTCCGTTAGTTTTCGGTTTACAACAAAGTCTTGAGGGTTTGGTCTGGCTCGGGATATCCGACCAATTGTCTTTGAGACTTTTTACGATGGTAAACTATGGCTTCATTTTTTTCGCGTTTTTCTATTGGCCTGTTGCTGGCCCAACTGCAGGTTTTCTGATCGAAAAGCGAAAGTGGCGTAAGCACTTATTCGGTGGACTTATCATTGGTGGCTTGGCTGTGGGAACTTACCTTATGCTAAAAGCAATCAATAACCCCGTACTTCCCACCTCTAGCGATGAATGGGGAGGGCATATTTTGTACCTACAAGGTATGACCCTTATCCCAAACATCCAATACATTTACTTCTTTACTGCATGTACTGCGCTGGCAGCCTCATCAAACCCCACCGCTTTCAAGTTTGGCCTAGCGCTTACAGCGTCGTTTCTCGTCACGCTCTTCGGTTATGAATTGTTTGTTCTACCTTCGGTGTGGTGTTTCTTCGCTGCGCTTTGCAGCATCGTCATTTCATATGACGTTTTTCGAGGTAAGACTGTACAATACTTAGAGAAGCAGAGTGATGATCTCCGGGCCATTGTCTGATGGACGTATCACGGGTGCTGTCAGACTAATTCGAACCAGTCTCAGTTTGCTGCGGAAACTGCGAACCTATCCGGAACAAAGTTGACACCATTCGGCAAGAGCGGCGGCGCGGGTCAGCTTGAAGGTGTCTCGACTGGTCTTGTCAGAAGAGCTTTGCTTGAGCGGGGCAGGGCGGATGCATGGCATTTAGGAATGACCAAACCTGCCTCCTTCAAATACTTCAAAACCAGCCCCGAAATCATCCGCCTTGCGGTGATGCTGTACATCCGTTTCCCACTCTTGCTTCGGAATGTCGAAGATCTGCTGCACGAGCGAGGCATCGACGTGAGCCATGAAACTGTCCGATACTGGTGGAACAGGTTTGGCCCGATGTTTGCTGCGGAGATCCGAAGAAAGCCTGTGCAGCAGCTGCGCACGTTCTCGAAATGGAAGTGGCACCTGGAAGAGGTCTTTGTGAAGGTGAATGGCAAACGGCATTATCTTTGGCGGGCTGTGGATCACGAAGGCGAGGTGCTGGAAGCGGTTGTCACGAAGCGTCGACACTAAGCTGCTGTTCGAATTGGGAGCAACAATGGCAGAAAGGTCCCGCAAAGCGGACATTGGAGCAAGCTGCAACGAACGTCTGCTCTGCGGACGAAGCAGTCGTTCAACTTGGTGGGTTCGAAGACACGCAACTGTCAGATACTAAGGAGGAGCGGTTCGCCTTCATTGGGTTGCCCGCTCTAACTGACGGTTCGGTGACATTCGCTTTGATGCGCTCGTGCAGAAATCGCATGGAATTTCACGCTGGAGGGTTTCACGTGCTCCATTCGTAGCAGCGACCAGCCGAGATTGACGCCAAAGGTTGACCACTTAGAGGGGGCTGGGCGGACAGAAGGCAACATCCGCCATGCTGTTGCCCCAATTTCAAGTGATACGACCTGAATGACAGTGCACACCGCGATGAAACAAGGCCCGGCGCCGCATCCGTTCTATACTTTCGGCCTCTGGGCCGTGCTTGCCGGCGGTCTCGGTGTTATCGCCGTGTTCATGCATATCGTCTATCCGAGCCTTCAGCCCGCTCCCTCCGTGGGAAGCCAGATCGGCGAGATCGCAGGCGACATCGGGCGATCTGCTTGGTTCAACCTGCGTGGATTGGAAGACACTCCGCCTGTCGAGGAAGAAACGAACTACTGGATGTACCTCGTCATAGTCGGTCCGGTACTGGGCGTTGTGGCTCTGGTGCTGTCGCTAATCTCCGGTCTACGCCGGGAGAATTGGCGGTATCCAGCCTATGGCGCAAGCCTTGGGATCGCGGCTATCACGTTCCAGTTCATCTGGCTCATCGCGGCACTGATCGCCGGTGTGTTGCTCCTCGCCGCAATTATAGAGAATATAGGGGACATCTTCAGCTGGCCCTTTGGCAGCTAGGTAGCCGGAAACCCGGATACTGTTCCTCTTGCTGAACGATGCAGGTTCTCGGCCCTTGGAATACCGCAAAAAAACTGGACGAGACCCTAAAGGAAGCTTTTGGGGATATAAAGCGAGGCCTCCTCTTTCATCTGTGGTCAGCATTCTTCCCGCACACGGACATAAATCAACCTGGAAACTCAAATGCCAAAACCGGTGAAGCTGCATGAATCAGACTCCAATCGGTCCGCCTAGCGACGGCGGTTCTGGGCTCGGTGCGGCCGTTCATAACAACGTGTCTGTATTTAAGCTTTGCGGATAAAACTGACGCCCTCCAACTGAGGAACACACACTTGCTTACGATCCATCTTATGGTTCGTTTCACACTCAGAATCTACTGTCTACTCCGAATTTGGCTTCTGCTTCAATCAAGCCGACCTACGGAGAATCCGTTGCCAAGATCGAGCTAAGCGCCGGAATTTGCTTTTTAGTTTCGACATGTGTTTGTTTTTCCACAGGACGCAAACGATCGTAAATCATGTGGAAAAAATATGTGTAAATCGAATAGGTTATCGTCAAGCCCAGATTGAATGCTAAGGCGGCTGACAGTGTATGCCCGCCGATCCACATAAGTAGCGGACAAGTTATCAATATCGCTGTAACTTCATGCAGTGTGGCGTGTAAAACTCTAAGTCTGTGTGGGCGTTTGCAGGCCAGCCGGTTGGTGAAATGTCTATCAATCACGTCAAAGAAGGTATTAAAGATCGGCGACCAGACCATTACTGCGATAGATAATACGGCAATTGTTGCAAACCCATGTACCATTGATGACCCGGCCAGTTGGGCATAAATGGGGGCAACAAAAAAAATACCTACCAACTCAAAACTTGAAGTCTGAATGACGCGTTCTTTAACTGACCTAAGTGTCATTTTTCTGCTCCAATACAGTAGTTCTTGCCACATCAAAAAAGGCATCTGCTCACTCAGGAAAATGACCCACCCGGATGCAGAGTACGTTTCCCGAGCAGCCTGCTTTCGCCGCTTCAATGATGATGATTGACCAGTGAAGATGATTTAGCTGTGAAGTCAGTCACACTGGACAATTTTAACGAAAAACTGGACATCTGCTCTCAACAATACGGTTTGCTGTAGTGCGGTATTGTTTGACCATCAATTCGCGAACTTCCTGAACAAGCTAGTCGACCTCAACGAATAGGTTGAGTTAAACACGTTGGCCGACTGCCAAACACAAGTTCGCTTTTAACGTCAGCTTTGGGCTCAAAGCGGACATTAGCTGCACCAAGCCTGAATGACGGCACTGCGGACAAAGCCGCCCGATGCTGGCGTAGCGAAAATCAAATCGATTGCTCGACAGTGTCACGGTATCGCCCGCGACGGGGCAGCACGATTTCTCGATATCGGACGTTCAAATCATGCATATAGGTCAAAACTTAATCAGGCCGTTCGCTTCGCTCGGATACAATGTTTCAAATGCGGAGCAAGCTGCCTTATGCTGCTCGGAAACAACTGGCTTGTTGCGCCACCGTACCTTTGAAAGACAAGCACCCGCCCAGCCAAATATTTTTAGCGAGCGCAGTTTCCGTCACGTTTTTTTTAGTGTTAACTTCGCAGTACTGCCCGCATTTTGGAGGAGAGGGGCAAACCTTGGAACGCAGGCTTTCCGCCATATTCGCCGCAGACGTAGTCGGTTTCAGCCGTATGATGGCCGAGGATGAGGTGGGCACTTTCGAACGTTTGACCACGGTGCGCCAAGACATCCTCACCCGTTTGATAGATGAAAAGAACGGGCGGATCGTCAAGCTTATCGGCGACGGACTGCTGGCCGAATTTGCAAGCGTTGTTGATGCCGTCGAGGCTGCGATCCAGATACAGGAGGCGGTTAAGGACAGAAACGACACCATTGATCCCCACCAGCGTATCGAATTGCGGATCGGTATCAACCTGGGAGATCTAATCATCGATGGCGACGACATTTACGGAGACGGTGTTAACATTGCGGCGCGCCTGGAACCCCTAGCTACGCCCGGAGGCATCTGCATCTCGCGCGAGGTTTACGAACACACGCGCGGTAAAGTTAGTAAGCCATTTGAATCTGCGGGTGTCCACCGGGTCAAAAACATACCTGAGCCTCTCACGGTATTTCGGATGGCGGACCCGAATGGCTCGAAATACACTTCACTGTCTCGCTTCAAAGTTCGAGGCGCTGTCACGGCGGTGGCCGTAATCGCGGTTCTTTCAGGTGCCGCTTTTATATTGCGTGATGGCATAGTTGCCCTTTTCGGCGGCGCTGAAAGTGAAATCATCGCGGCAGAGGACGGGCTGCCTTCTCTCGTCGTGTTGCCCTTTGAAAACCTCGGGCTGCCAGACGCGGAACGCTACATCGCAGATGGGCTCACGGACGATCTGATTACAGATTTCTCGAAAGTCGCCGGGCTGATGGTGATCGGCAGCAACACCGCGTTTTCCTATCGGGACCGGACAATCGACAGCAGGGCCATAGGTCGCGAGTTAGGGGTGGGCTATGTTCTCGAAGGCAGCGTGCGCAGAGCGGGAACTCGGCTTTTGGTCAACGCGCGGCTGACAGATGTGAGCAGCGGGCAGACAGTATGGGCCGAGCGGTTGGAGCGAGACGAAGCCGATATTTTCTCCATGGAGGCTGGCCTGATAAACGAGATCATTGATCAACTTGGTGTGGATGTGAGTGTGTCCGAAAAGGAGCGGATCGAACGCCTACCTACAACGAATCTGGAAGCATATGACTTCTTTCTCAGAGCCGAAGAAGCCGCTCGCAGCGGCTTTCGGCCCAAGCTGCGCGAAGCTTTGAGCCTCTATTCGGACGCAACCGCAATCGACCCGACTTTTGCAAGGGCATTCGCGGCACGGGCCCGCACCGAGGCACTGATCATGCGCCGTAACTATGACGATGTGCTGCCCTTTCCGGTCGCCCGGAAACGCGCCTACGAACATGCCGGTCGTGCCTTAGAAATTGATCCCGATGCGGCGATGCCTTTTGCCGTATTAAGCGAGTTGCAGACTGTGGATCGAAGGTATGAGGAAGCGATGCGCTCGGCGCAGCTTTCTGTCGAGAAGGCCCCCGGTGAAGCATCTGCCTATCTTGCGCTGAGCTTTGCGCAAACATTCTACGGACGACATGAAGAGGCGATCGAGAATTTCGAAACGGCTCTGCGTCTCAACCCACTATTGCCGGGCTATGCACGTCAGATCGCAAGCTTGTCCTATATTCTGACAGGGCGTCCCCAACGTGCCGTCGAAATCCTTGAGGAGATAAAAGGCAATTCTCAAGGTATTGAGGACTACTTTAACATCCTCGCTGCCGCCTATGGAGAGGCTGGCCAGACGCAAAAGGCGCAAGCAACTGCAGACGAGGTGGCCGAATTTGCTCCGCATACTTCGGCGCAACTCTACAAAGTCTTGTTTGCGCATTTTCGGAAGCAGGAAGAACTCGATCGGATCATTGATGCAATGTTGACTGCGGGCGTGCAGGAATGGCCCTTCGGCTTTCAACCTGGCGCGCGCGAAAAGCTATCTGCCGACGCGGTTACCGCTCTGATCGATGGTAACGTATGGCAGGGAAACTTCGAAGGCCGCGGACCCGGCTTGATGCAGATTTCAGAGAACGGAAGTATGGCCTTGCGCGCATCCACATTGTTTGTCACTGGATCGGCATTTGTGAAAGATGACACATTGTGCTTGCAACAACCCGGTCTTTCGCTTGGTCGCCCGGCTTGTGGCATGGTCTACAAAAATGCCGAAGAAGAGGTCGGGGCGAGCGCGCCTTACAGCTACATCAACCCGCATATTCTGTTTCACTTTAGGCCTGGCGGATGACCATCATCCGAGGTGCGCGTCAGTTGGAGTAATCCTTGGCTGCCAGCGGCTTGGTCTTCTCCCAATTCGCATCCGCCTTGGCGATCACCGCCTCCCCTTCTGGGTGGTCAAGCATTTCTGCTCCGGTCGGGTCCGATATAAAGTAAAGCTTCCCATCGATGATCCGCCAGGAATTTACTGGGTCGATGTTTTCAGACGCGTTGGCCCCAAGGCCGACACCCAATGTGCAATACCCGCCGTATTGCGGAGCGTATTTGGTTGGGTCAGACTTAAACAGTTCGCGGTTCTCCGCGCTGTTGAAGTGCCATGGCGTGCCAAGCCAATCATATGCGAACTCACTTGACCCCTTTACCGCACGGCTTTCGGTGAAATAGGCAACAGTGTCATAACCCTTGATTGCAACATCGCCGAAAGGCCCAGTGTTGATGGGCTCATCCGCCAGCGCACTCGTGGTCATGCCTGCAATAACCAGCCCGCTCATCAGAAGTCGAATGTTCATTTTTTGACCTTACCTTATGTGCCTGCCTCCAAACACAGGCGGTGAAATTCCGGGCCGAAGGCATCTGGCGGGGGGCATGTGGCTCCGTTCCGCTTCAACAGCCCAACGATATCATAGTGTTTACGGAACATCGTTCGGATTAGAACCGAAAAGCCATCGTTATCGAGTGTCACAATATCCGCACCGTTGTCGAGCAGTAGCTCGATCATCTCGATATGACCCTCGTCGGCCGCCATGAAGATGGGTGACTTTTCGGCCCTGTTGATGCGTCCATTCACGTCTGCGCCTTTAGCGAGAAGCAGCTGCGCTGTCTCAATCTTACCGCCGAAGGCAGCCGCGTGAAGTGGAGTGAAACCGCTGTGGTTACGCGCCATCACGTCAGCCCCTGCTTCGATCAGAGCCGCAGCGGTTTCGGTGTTTCCAGCCAACGAAGCAGCTATCAAGGGCGTAGCCTTGTTCGGCCCCCGCTCATCAACCGAGGTACCGCTTTCCAACAGAGCCTTAACGGTCGCTGTATCACCCTGCTTTGCTGCATCGAACAACTGACCTGCTTGAGCGGGCCCAAGTATAAAGAATGCCGTAGTAAAGATGGTAATAATCCAACGCATGGATCTACCTCCCCTGTTTGAAGTCTACAGTGAGCCGCTGTTTCGCGCAACGACGGCTTATCCGCTGCGGTGTTGAAGACGAATCCGATCGAGTGGGTTTAGTCCATGCAGCGGCCCCAGAGACAACGAGTGTTTTGTCCGCGATGGAGACGTGGTGCCTCCGAATTTCGCCGCAGCCAGCATGAGTGTTTGGTCTTTGATCTGCGCCGCGGCGCTCCGGTTAACGAGAAGTAATACTGCAACGGCGTGGTCTACTGGTCGAGAAGGTCTGCTTCGGGCTCGAAGCGGTCATTGAACCTATTTTTGCGAATGTCCGTTTCTCTGCTCAAACCCGCCGTTCGCCCGCCATTTCGCACAACTTCTGACAGCGAGAGCGCGAGCCCGAGTGCTTTGCCCGGGCTCGCGCTCTCGCACTGTTGCGATGGTTCAAGCAACGCGCGAGATGCGAGTTTATCTATAGTGATCTCGCGCCAAATCTCGCGCCCGCTAGTTACCGCGATCTCGCGCGTTTCTCGCGCATCTCGCTCACGCTGAAACAAGCCAAATCCAATCTCGGTGTGTTCCTACGCGCCCCGCAGTATGCAGTGCATCTATCATCCGGTTAATTTCCCGCTTTTGGTCGCGACCGCGCGATGCTTTGGAGATATCCGACTTCGAGGCGTAGGAAATGAGTTCCTCCCGTTTAACAATCCGGTGCATTTCCGGTTCTGGCCACTCTTCGCCTCCCGGATTCCATACGCCGTGCTCATCGATGTAAAACGAAATAATCTCAATGAGCTTCTGCTGTTTGTCGGGCAGCTGCCCCGCCGCATCAGCAATTTCATGAGGTGAGTTGGACATTGGCTCAATAAAGCACGACGTGATATGCTCCCCGTCGCGGTCGAGGCCCAGCGCCACTTGCTTGAGTTGGTAGCAGAGTTTAGCCCCGTCTTCTCCATCCCGCACTTTCTCGGCGACTGCCGTGATTGTATCGCCGTCTCGGGTGATTGAGATTTCTGCATCGACAGCGCCTTTGAGCGAAGAATGACCGCGCGCTCCGCGTGACGTGTCTTTTCCAGTATGATGAACAAGCAGGACAAGGCCATCGATTGCTTTCTCGATCGCGCTGGCGCCCCTCAGAGCGGCCCCCATGCCCTCTGGCGAGTTTTCGTCGCGTCCGCCGATTGCGCGTGCCAATGTGTCTATGAAGACGGATTGTACGGCCTGGCCAGCTTCCCGACCGAGCGTTCGGATTTGCTTTATCAAAATAGAAACAGCCTCCTCGTCGCAAAGATCAAGCTCACCATTGAGAACGTACATTGGTACGGAGCCAACCTTTCTCAGAAGAGGCACAAGGCGGTTTCGCATCCCGCCAACGCCTTCAAATGCAACATAGACAACTGGCCCGCCTTGCGTGCGATGGGAATACCAGGGCTGGTTCGCAGCAAGATGTGCGGCCATGTCCAACGCCAACCATGTTTTGCCGGACCCCGGCGGTCCAAAGAGCGTTGCGATTCCACGTTTCGGTAACCAACCCCGGATCGCATCAGCATTTTCAAATATGGGTTCAACCTCTCCCAACCAGAAGCCATCGGGTGCAACGGGCTCTTGAGCATCGCGGTCTGCAAGCGCCCGCGGGGCACGCCTGAGGCGGTTCCAAAGTTGCGTCGGACCATCTTCGATTAGAATTTCGTTTGCGTCCTTGCGGGGCGATGGATCAAAAACACGCCCGCCGCAGGAAACCGCGGCATCGCGTGCTGCTGCGACACTGTCCGCATCCGCGCAGAGGATCGCGCCAGGAAAATCCTTCGCTGCCCGTGCCCATCGCTGGCCAAGCATTGCGACCACCCGAACGTCGGGTGTGGAAATGTCCTCTTTCATCGCCCGCCATATTGCCAGAGCATCCTCTGCGCCCTCCGCAACCAGCGTATGATCTGGTTTGGTATCCGAGACCTCGAACCAACCTTCGCCAATTGGCCCAAGTGACTTTCGATTACCGACACGTAAGCCATCAGTTGAAAGCGGAACGCGTTGCACGCCACAGATTTCACCCATTGCATCCAATACTGGAAAAACGCAGCAGGGACGGCCATCCGCAGCGTTCGGATGAAAGCGGGCCGCATTTTCTGGAAGGTGTCTCAGGATGCCACGTGAATCGAGATACTTCTGGGCAGGGGTACCTTTGATCGGAATTGCATTTGACCAAAGCTTTCGGGCCTTTTCGCGGTTGGTTTTTTCTAATTTTCTGTTGCCCAATCTGAATGTTCCATTGCCGTGGGCTGCGCGCTGATCAAAATCTGCATCGGGAATGCGAAGGTAACCACCGTCTTGCGCCTCATGATCGTAGAAGGATCCGCGTTTTTCACCTTGCAGAACGACGGATTTGGATCCTCGTTGCCCAAATCTGAGGTCGCTTTGGGTCGAAAGACATAAGTTGGGCTCACCAAAAGCTTCAAGTGCCGCGTGGTGAAGAAGTTCGTCGGGCGCTGTTTCCCAAAATGCTGCGCGATTGATTGGACTAAAACGGGATTTCGTCATCCAGAAACTCGTTCCGGCGGTCCCGATCCATTCTTTGTTGCCGCAACTCAAAATATGCGCCCAGAGCAACTCGTAAACCCTCGTATCCCAGGTGAGGCCCAATCTGGCGAACCGCGTCAGCAAGTCCTTCTCGCTTCCAGAACAACGCCATGCGGCCTGCAGCGATCGTTAGATCTTCGCGTTCCCCGTCAGTAAAGTCGATCAACGTGTCGCTCATGTTGCTACTCGTTTTTTGCTGGTTGGCAGGAAGGTCGTTGCAAGACAATACAGGCAGCTCGGGTTCTGATTTGTTGGTCCAATCAAACCCGAGCGTTTGCGCTTGCTTGCGATGGACTCAGGCCCAGGCATCCGGCTGTTCAGTATCATCATCTGCGTGCTCAGGGTCAGTTCGCGATGAACCGCCATCAGACCCAAACGTTGAGAGGTCAGGCCATTTGCTCTTTGGCGCAATTTCAAACCTGATTTCTGTCGATGTGCCTCGCCCGAATTTCACCGTGTCGACCGCAAGAATGCGAACTCGAACAGCCTTTCCGTTTGGAATCTCACCTGCCTCTTTTGCGACGGATGCGATGAAAGAGGTGATGGCACGTGAACCGCCACGTAGTTCGCGGACTGCAGGTTCACCCCAGGCTTCACTTCTGAGGTCTAGCGATACAGCGGGCGAGTATTCCGGAGATGGGCTTGGTGTTCCGTTCCAATCATCTCGCTTGGCTAAGGGTAAAAAATCCGCGCCTTGTTGATCCACTTTAAGCCAACCCTGTTCTGCGTTGGTAAGATCCAGGTCTAGGATCTTGCCGGTCAGGTCGACTTCAGCCGCGTCGCTGTCAAGGCACGAGGCCTTGAATGTTGCCGTTCTTGCGTCGAGGCGAATGTATGGGCGGCCTGTGCCGCTGTTAGGAAATTGCATCGTGTTTCTCCTTTTCGGCTTGATGCGTTTGAGTTTCGGGTTTCGGCGTATGTTTTTGACGCCAGTCGTAATCGAGAATTCGAAAGGTCAGATGAGGCATGTCTCCTCCGTTCGCGGGCTGTTGAGCTCGCGTTTAAGGTTTTTCGATTTTTGGGGTGTTTAAGTTCGCTCGGCTTTCAAGCTTTCCACTGCAGTCTGAATGTCGCTTTCCGGCCAGCGGGCGGCATATCCAAGCTTGACGGGTTTTGGTAGCAATCCGGCCTTGGCATGTCGCCAGATTGTAGCCTTGGACACGCCAAGGCGCTCGGCAACTTCGCGGTCAGTTAAAAGGCGGTCGTACATATGACACCTCATGAAATGTAAAATCATGACATGAGTCTGAAGCCCTTTCAGGCGTCAGTCACTGACAACAAATAGGCTAAATTCACCTATTTTCTGGCGGTTCACTATCTTGGCTTTCAGCGTATTTGACAAAGCTTCGAAATTCGGACTTGCATCGTTCTATCTCGCGTTCTGAGCGCGACACGCTCAATTCGCGTCCCTCAATCGCTGCTTTTCCATCGGTCAACCTTAGCTGGTAGTCACCGAACGACCTCGGTGGGCGGCCTCTCTTTCGTTTATTTCTTGGCCGCGGTGCCAAGTCTCTACACCGTACTGCGACGTGCAGCGCAATCTCGGCGGGGATCGCGATGCCCAAATTCGAAAGTTGCTCCAACAAAGCCAGCGCTTCATCAGGGTCGCTGTTTCCCAATCGAACCAATTCACTTTCGTGGCGATTTTTCCAAGTAGCTTCATGAAGGGGCTTTTTGCTGTTCTCACTCATCCCTGCACCCCACTGATCGGTACAACTTCAGCCTGGCCTTTGCCTGTTACGTGATCAGCCCACGCGGCCATGAAAACGCGACGCTTCTCAATCAGGTCGGATCGTTGATATGCACGCTCCACCGAATTGCCGACAACATGACCAAGTGCTGTTTCAGCGACTTCGTACGGCTGGCCGGTTTCCTCGGCCCAAGTTCGCAAGCTTGATCTGAACCCGTGCGGGCGGGCCGCCATGCCCCGGTCATGCATGAGTTTGCTCATCGTCATATCGCTGATCGGTTTTCCTCGCTGCCCCGGAAACAACACTTCACCACCGTGACGCAGAGCATCCTCTACGACCTTCACAGCCTCGTCGGTCATTGGTACGCGAAAATCTCCCGTCGCACCTTTGCGACTCTTCACAAGCTCGGCGGGTATCGTCCAGATGCGCGCGCGTAGATCGATTTGATCCGGTCTTGCGTGGCGGATCGGGGCAGATCGCACCCCGGTGAGGATCAATAGCCGTAACGCGAGTTCAGTGACACCCTGACCCAGCGATGCATAGAAAGTTGGCACCTCCTGCCACGGTAGGGCAGGAATGTTCTTCGCTTCATGTCGTTGTTTGCCGAGAAGAGCTCTGGCCTTGTCTACTGCCTGTAAGTCTACGTTCAGGCCCAACGCTGCAGCATGTTTGAGAACAAGGCGCAAGCGGTTCGCAGCTTTTCTGGCCGTCTCGGCCTTCTCATGCCAGATCGGCGCCAGTGCATCGCGTACAGCGATTTGATCCACCTCAGCGATGGGCATCTTTCCAAGCTTGGGCAGGATGTGGTTCTCCAATGGCGAAAACCAACGCCCCGCGGTTCCATCGCCTTTTAGTTCCGCCTTGCGCGCTTCAAAGCAATCCTGTGCTATATCCTGTAGCATATGCAGATTGCGGATGGCTTCCCGCTTCAGTGCTGCGCGCTTGGCTATAGGATCGATACCGCGCTTGGCCTGTTGCCTGTACTCGGTCGCCATTTCTCGCGCAGCCTTGAGTGAAACATCGGGGTAGGGACCAAGGCCCATTTCCCTACGCCCGCCGTGGATCGTGAAACGAAATACCCACGCAGCCGTACCATCTTTGCGCCGCACGAACCGCAATCCGCCACCATCCTCGTGCTTACCTGACGGGAGCGAATTCAATCCGACTGCCGAGAGCTTGTGTAGGCTGCTTGACAAAACCCGTCCCCCAATTCGTCCCCCAAAATATATTGCGGTACGGTGACACGAGTTGAGGCTACCTGCAATGCAAAAATTCAATAATATTAAATCATTACCTATTATCGTGCGTATTTATGATACTACATGATGTACTGTGATATAAAAGTTATGTGCTTCTCCTGGGCACCAAATCTTTCCCACATGGATGTTCACAAACACTCAATTTGATTGAGGTTTTGACCATTATTCAGGTAGCCTTCCGAATACAAAAGCACAACGGACTCCAAAACCGGGCATCTGTACAAATACGCGCTCCCAGATTTGAAACGAGCCCGCATTGTGAACGAATTGATTGAGCGGCTGGTTGTCATCTCAACCTTTTTCAAAGACGTTTGGTCATCGCCGAAATTCTGGTTACTGATAACACAATGAATCCAAAATAATTTTTGCCTCAATGCCCTGAACTCACGAGACATTCGCGAGCCCAAATCAACGTCTCGATTTGGCGCTATCCCTCGACCAGCGCCTTAAGGTTCTCAAGCCCGCGCTCGTAATCGCCACCGACCCAGTTATCCATCATCAGGCCCATCCAGCGGGACATAGGATTCATTCCCAGCTCAGACACGAAACCCCAGGTCACCTGCGTGCCTGCACCTTCGGATTGCAATGCGAATGTAGCCGTTGCAGTCCCCATCGGGCCAAAGTCGAGGGCGGTTCTGACGGACTGATCGGGGGTGCTTTCGATGATTTCCTGTGATCCAGTGCCCACCTGCGGATTGTCCGAGCTCCAGTTCAACGTATTGCCAACCCCAGCATCCGGGCCACTGTAGCTGAGCTTGGTTTCGGGATCACGCGACAGCCACGGCGACCATTTCTCGGTCTCCTGCATCGAATTAACATAGGGGAATATCTGGGCGGCCGGGGCGTCGATCGTGATGCTGCGCGACACCTCGGCTTTACCTGGCAGCAGGTAGGACACCCCAACCAGTGCCAGAATGATAACAAGAAAGGCGACGAGGATACGTTTAATCAATCTCATAGAAATGGTCCGAATCCAATTGAACTGGATGGACTATATCAAAAAACAGCGCAGAATCAGAGGGCTGATCTGCGCTGTTTAGCGTCAAGCAATGAATGACGTGCCTATACCACGACGAATTTCTTTTCCTGCGGATCATAGCTCTGCAACCCGCCTTCTCCGATATCGGTCCAGAGCCCATGCAGGCTGAGTGAGCCTTCTTCGACGGCGGAAGATACAAAAGGGAAGGTCATCAGGTTTTCCAGCGAGGCGACCACGGCCTGACGCTCGAATTGCCGGGCTTGTTCGGTGCTGTCTTCGACATCGGCAACCAGCTCGTATTTAGGCTTGAGGATATCCATCCAACGTCCGACGAAGCTGTCTTTCGCCTCAAGCTGCGGAGCCTGCCCCTTGCACATGTCGATACAGCCCTGCACGCCGCCACATTGAGAATGACCCAGAACTATCAGATGCGCGACCTTCAGCGCCGTTACCGCATATTCAATGGCCGCGCTGGTGCCGTGGTGATCCCCGTCCGGTGCGTAAGGTGGCACCAGGTTGGCGATGTTACGGTGAATGAAAAACTCACCCTGATCGGCACCGAAGATCGAGGTCACGTGCACCCGGCTGTCGCAGCACGAAATGACCATTGCGCGCGGGCGCTGTCCCTCCGTCGCCAATCGCCGATACCAGACCTGATTCTCGGAATAGGTGGTCGCCTTCCAGCCGTGATACCGTTTCACCAGATAGGTCGGCAAAGGTTTGGCAAATTTCATTCTGATGCCCCTGTTGTTTTGACTGGATCGCTCTGTACCCTGAATTCTCACAAAATTCGAGACATTATCCCGCTGCTCCGCAAGGAATTGCAAAGGTATTTCAAAGCAGAATTGTAGCGTGCCGTGGGGGCATATCAACTGGGGTGAATGTGGTGGACAAGATTATCACGCTTGAACAGAAAGAATCCGTGCGTCTGGACCCGGACCGCCTAAACAGCCTGTATCATCAACTTGGTGACAACAATGCAATGGATGTGCTGTGCAGAACAGTTGAAGAACTCGCTCTGCGCCTGTCGAATTGCGAAAGATTCTGGCGGAAACGCGATTGGACTGGGCTGCGCAAATGCGCGAAATCATTGGTGGCCATATCCGAACAGATCGGCATGACAGCGTTGGCCCGTGTCGCGGGTGACGTCGTGCATTCGGTTGATGCCGGCGATGCTGTAGCTACCGGCGCCACGCTATGCCGTCTGATCCGGGTTGGCGAGCGTTCGCTGACCGCCATCTGGGATCAGCAGGATCTATCGGTCTGAGAGGGGTTGCGGGGACGCCGCAGACAGATAGTCTGTGCGGAACTTCAACCAGCCGAGGCCCGTATGACCCTGTCCTTTGCCCCCGCTACTGACCCGTCTCTGCCTCTATATGTTCTGCAGCAATCCGAATTGGCGGGCTGGCTGGAAAATCAGCCGGATCACGTGCACTCATGGGTTTCGGCGGATGGTTTTTCTGCCGCACTTGGTCAAACAGTTTTGGTGCCGGGCCCAGATGGTAAGCCTGAATTTGCCCTTGCGGGATATGGCAGCGCGGCAAAACGAGCGCGCAAACGGTTTCCCTTGGCCGCAGCGGCGGAATCGTTACCAAAAGGGACCTATCGCGTAGCCTCGGGCATCCCGGCGAACGTGCTTGAAGCTGAATGCTTTGGCTGGCTGATGACCGGGTACGCGTTTGATCGCTACGCCGCGCAAAGCGCTGCAAATGCCGCGTTGGTTGCACCCGAAGGTGTGGATGCCAAACGGATCGAGATCATGGCAAATGCCGAGGCCTTAATACGGAATTTGGTCAACACTCCCGCTGCAGATATGGGCCCCACGCAATTGCAACAAGCCATTGAGGACCTAGCGCAGGAGTTCGGTGCAGATGTATCAGTCATCAGTGGCGAGGCGCTGTTGGACCAGAACCTTCCAATGATCCACGCGGTCGGACGCGCAGCGGAACAGGCGCCTCGGCTACTGGAGATGAATTGGGGTGACAGCGGCCCGAAACTGACATTGGTTGGCAAAGGGGTTTGTTTCGATACCGGAGGGCTGAACCTGAAACCAGGTGCCTCGATGGGGTTGATGAAGAAAGATATGGGTGGCGCAGCCAATGTGCTGGGTTTGGCCCGTATGATCATGTCGCTCGGGTTGGAATTGCAGCTGAGGGTGTTGATCCCAGCTGTAGAGAACTCGGTTGCGGGCAACGCATTCCGTCCCGGTGATATATTAACCGCGCGAAATGGAATGACCGTAGAAATCAACAACACCGATGCCGAAGGACGGTTGGTTCTGGCCGATGCGCTGGCGCTGGCACATGAGGACGCGCCCAATCTGCTGATATCGATGGCCACGTTAACCGGTTCAGCAAGGGTAGCGTTGGGGCCCGATTTGGCACCGTATTATACCGATGACAACAAGGCAGCCGAAACGCTGGCACGGGCAGCAGAAACTGTCGCAGATCCGGTCTGGCGCATGCCATTCCATGAGCCCTACGAAGCGATGATTGAGCCTGGCATCGCCGACCTCGACAATGCGCCGTCCGGTGGGTTTGCGGGGTCAATCACCGCAGCGCTATTCCTGCGCCGGTTTGCTAACCGCAGCCGCTACATGCATTTTGACATCTATTCCTGGCAACGTAGCAAGGAACCCGGCCGCAGCAAGGGCGGGTTGGGTCAAGGGCCACGTGCCCTTCTGGCGGCCCTTCCGGAGCTTCTTGGCCTATGACCCAAGCGCGTATTATCCGTCCCGTCGTCGATTTGCTACGTCAACCTGATGGCTCGCGCGACCGGCAATTGCTGTTCGGTGACTCTGTGACCATCGAAGAAGAGCTTGATGGCTGGAGCAAGATCAAAGCTAGCAAGGATGGTTATGAGGGATGGCTGCCCACCGATCGGTTGGGCCCAATTGAGCCCCAGACTCACTGGATCATAGCCGGTTCGACTCACGCATACGAGAAGCCTGACATTAAAAGCCGCGACCTAACCTCATTAAGTTTCGGCAGCAGAATTCGCGTTTTGTCGGAGGAAGACAGATTTATGGAGACCGCACTGGGCTTTATTCCAGCGGTCCACGCTGTCCCTGCCTACTCTCAGCTCGCCGATCCTGTTGCCGCTGCCGAACTGTTTCTTGGCACGCCATATCTATGGGGAGGCAATAGCCGGTTCGGACTGGATTGCTCGGGTTTGGTACAGGCTGCCCTGCTGGCCTGCGGCATCCCCTGTCCCGGAGACAGCGGCGATCAGGAACGTGAAGTCGGAGAACTTGTGCCTGCAGGGGAATCTGCGCGACGCGGTGATCTGCTATTCTGGAAGGGCCATGTGGCCTGGGTGGCGGCCGGGAATTTGCTGCTCCACGCCAATGCCTATCACATGGCTGTCGCGCTTGAGCCTATGGATCAGGCGATTGCCCGAATTGCAGCGCAAGGCGATGGGCCAGTTACGGCGCATAAAAGGCTCTAATCAGAGTCAACCGCCCGGATCAATTTGCGTTCCAGAACTCTCAAAACAGAGCGCAGATCGTGCCCACGTTTCAGAATGCGCCCATCCATACCCACCACCGAATAC
Source organism: Ruegeria sp. O11 (assembly GCF_056535285.1). NCBI lineage: Bacteria > Pseudomonadati > Pseudomonadota > Alphaproteobacteria > Rhodobacterales > Roseobacteraceae > Ruegeria > Ruegeria sp. O11. Next base: position 46,777 of record NZ_JBQERS010000007.1, read on the forward strand.
ATACCTTGCCGCATTCGCAGGCGGGGGTGTTTTTCCACCCGGTAAATCGGATGTTCGGCAGTTCGCCTGAAAATTGAAAACACGGCTGTCTCGCGTAAATTGGAAATTCCGTAGTCACGCCATTCACCGGCGGCGACCATTCGGCCATAGACAGACAGTATTTGAGACATCTCACGCCGGTCAAACGCGACCGGCATCTGGGCAGAGCCGGACCCGAACCGGCTGGGAGGCTGCATGTTCATAAAACAAGCCTTGCCGGAAATCGTCATTGAATCAAGCCCAGTGCAATCGCGACACGAATTTTTAGAACCGACCGTGTGCTACCTGCGTCCAACCTGACGACAAATCAGGATCACCGGCAACAGCCCCACTGCGAGGATAACCAGTGACGGCACCGCTGCACCTTCCAACCGCTCGTCCGACGCCAGCCGGTAAGCCTGCACCGCCAATGTGTCGAAGTTAAAGGGCCGCATGATAAGAGTTGCGGGCAATTCTTTCATGACATCGACAAAGACGATCAGCAACGCCGTCAATAGCGAAGGGGTCAGGATCGGCAAATGCACCCGGCGCAATGTGCCCAGCGGTGTCTGCCCCAGCGATCGCGCGGCAGCGTCCATATTAGAGTGCACGGTACTTTGGCCACCTTCATATGCGCTGAGCGCAGCGGCAAGGAACCGCACCATATAGGCCGCGACCAGCAACCAGATCGAACCTGTAACCAGCAGTCCCGTTGAAATATCAAAGTTTTTACGCATCCAGGCATCCAGCGCATTGTCTAGCCCGGCAAAGGGAACGATCAGCCCGACAGCGATCACTCCACCGGGCACCGCATAACCCAGCCGCGCCAGATAAGCCGCCGTGGCAGATCCACGCCCGGGTCTGAGGCGCTGATAGAACCCGACCGAGATGGCGGCGCAAACAGTGATCACGGCTGCAGTTCCGGCCAGCGTTAGCGAATTTTGAATGAACCCAACATATCTGCGTGATAGAAGGTTTTGTTCGGATTCAAGACCCATCTGCACGAGGATCACAACAGGTAGAAGAAATCCGAACAGAACTGGAATTGCGCAAAGCAGAAAAGCGGCAAACGCCCTTGTGCCCTTCAGATTCGCGGCAGGTTGGGCAGCATGCTGTTTGCCGGTTTGGTAGTATTTGGCCTTACCACGCTGTGTCCGTTCGGCTATTGCCATCACAAGTGCAAACCCCAGAAGACACAAGGCAAGCTGAGCTGCAGCGGCACGGTCGGCCATGGAAAACCAGCTTGTGTAGATCCCGGTGGCAAATGTCTGGACACCGAAATAGGCGACGGTTCCAAAATCGGCGATGGTCTCCATCACAGCCAACAGCACTCCCCCCGCAATGGCGGGACGTGCCATAGGTAGGGAAACACGCCAGAAGGCGGGCCAAGGTCCGTTCCCCAAGGCGCGGGCGGCCAAAAAGGCGGTGGCACTTTGCTGCAAAAACGCGGCCCGTGCCAGCAGATAGACATAAGGATAGAGCACAAGGATCAACATCACCGCCGCGCCCTCGGTCGAACGAATTTCGGGGAACCAATAGTCGCGCGGCCCCCAGCCCGTCACATCGCGCAGTGTGGATTGCACGATACCAGGGTGGTCAAGGATGAAGGTATAGGCATAGGCCAGAACGTAGGCCGGGAAGGCCAACGGCAGCACCAATGCAATTTCGAGAAATCTCACCCCCGGGAAACGGGTCATGGTCACCAGCCAGGCCGCGCCAACCCCGATTGAAAATGTTCCCGCTGCAACCAGCGCGACAAGGATGATCGTTGTCAGAGCGTAACTGGGTAGTACAGTCTCTAACAAGTGTGAAACGGTGTCCGTTCCGCCGGTCACCGCTGCCAGAACCACGGCCACCATCGGCAACAGACAAGCTGCTGCTACAATACAGGCGATAGCTCCCACGAAACGCGTGCCCAACGCGCCGCGATTGCGTGTTCCGTGTTCTGAATATTCGATTTCGGCCATGATGCCTGACTGAGAATCCCGAAGGTTCCGTCTTTAATCGACCAAATTGCTAAGAAACACCAGTGTGACGGGAAACAAATCTGCGGCACATACTGCCGCAGACCCTTAATCGTAGACGCGCTGATCCTCGATCACCAACCCATCCTTAGGCAATGAGCCGGGGGCCACGACCTCAATCGCGCCTTTGAGTTTCAGCACCTCGGCAACCGATTTGGCATAGGCACCGTCATTCTCGCATGGGCTTTCAATCTGTACGGTCATCGTGTCCATCTCGCCCTGACGAGCCGCGATAACGCGGGCTTTGACGATCTCGTCATGCTTATCCACCAGTGCGGCCACCTGTTCGGGACGCACAAACATACCCTTGATTTTGGTGGTCTGATCAGCGCGCCCCATCCAGCCCTTGATGCGCATATTGGTGCGCCCACACGGAGAGGCTCCGGGCATGATAGACGACAGATCGCCTGTGGCGAACCGGATCAGAGGATAGTCGGGGTTGAGAGTGGTTACGACGACTTCACCAACCTCACCGGGGGCAACGGGTGTGCCAGTGCCCGGCGTGACAATCTCGACGATGACGTGTTCGTCGATAATCATCCCTTCCATGGCCGGGCTTTCATAGGCGATATTGCCCAGATCCGCAGTGGCATAGCATTGCAGGCAAGCTATGCCCCGATCCGCGTACTCCTGACGCAAGGAAGGAAATAACGCACCCCCGCCCACGACTGCCTTCGAAAACTGCAGAGCAACACCCATCGCGTCAGCCTTTTCGAGGATGATCTTGAGATAATCCGGGGTTCCGGCATAGGCAGTGCAACCCACATCGCGCGCAGCGGTTACCTGCAGTTCAGTCTGTCCGGTGCCGGCTGGCAGAACCGACGCGCCCACCGCCTGGGCTCCGCTTTCGAAAATCATACCTGCAGGGGTCAGGTGGTATCCGAAACAATTCTGCACGATATCGCCCGGGCCCACGCCTGCGGCATTCAGAAAGCGGCCCATGCGCCACCAGTCGTGATCGGTGCTGCCCGGTTCATAAATTGGGCCCGGTGACTGGAACACATGCTGGAAGTTCCGCGCAGGTTTCACTGTAAACCCACCAAATGGCGGCCGCCCAGCCTGTGCCTTGGTCAGGTCAGATTTCCGCAGCACCGGCAATTGCGCCAGCGCCTGCATATCAGTCACTGCGTCTGACTGCACATCAGAAAGGATATCCTTGTATCCGGGCGCTGCCTGCGCGCGACTTATTTGTTCAGGCAAGGCGCGCGCATGATCTGCTGCGCGTTCATCGGCTGATCGGGTTTCAAGCTTATCGAAATAGGTCATTGAAATATCCTCTGCCCGCTTACAGCCATCTCTTGCGACGGCGGTATGAGCGCACGTCGCGAAAGCTCTTTCGGCCCTCGTCTGACATGCCGAGATAAAACTCCTTAACGTCAGGATTCTCGCGCAATTCGGCAGCAGGTCCGTCCATCACAACGCGACCCGATTCCAGAATATAGCCGTAATGGGCAAACCTTAGAGCCACATTTGTGTTCTGTTCGGCCAACAGAAAGGACACGCCCTCCTTCTCGTTCAGGTCTTTTACAATGCCGAAAATCTCTTCGACCAACTGCGGGGCCAAACCCATCGAGGGTTCATCCAACAGGATCGTCTCGGGGCGTGACATCAGCGCCCGGCCCATCGCCACCATTTGCTGTTCGCCGCCCGAAGTATATCCGGCCTGCGACCGGCGGCGTTCCTTCAAGCGTGGAAAGTAATTGTAAACCAGTTCCAAATCCTGCTGGATCGCAGCCGAGCCGTCTTTACGGGTATAGGCACCCGTCAGCAGGTTTTCTTCGACAGTCAGATGTTCAAAACAGTGGCGGCCTTCCATTACCTGAATCACGCCCTTTTCAACCAGAACAGCCGGATCGCTTTCATGCACGCTGGTCCCGCGATATTTGATCGAGCCTTTGGTAACCTCGCCCCGTTCGGAATGCAGAAGGTTTGACACCGCCTTAAGTGTCGTGGTCTTACCCGCGCCGTTTCCACCCAATAGGGCAGTAATACCGCCTTTCGGCACAGTCAGGCTAACGCCTTTCAGCACGAGGATCACATGATTATAGATCACCTCGATATTGTTAACCTCAAGCAATGTTTCGGCTTGTACATCAGTGGTTTGTGCAGCATCCAGCATCAGCGCATATCCTCATGCCTGCCCCGTGGGACCGTTTAATCGGGGCGGCAGCTTACCGCCGCCCCTAAGTTTATGGTCGAAGCAGGCCTTAGTTGCAGCGTGTTTCGACGTTGTTTTCGGCTGCATATGCGCTCGAGTCTTCTTCAACCAGCGCACCGATCACTTCACCATCGGTTGGCTTGAAGTCAGAGATCAAGTTCCATGTTTGTGTACCTGCATCCCACTGAGAGACGCCGACCAAGCCTGGGCCGCCATGGTTATCGCACGATACCTGGAAGGTCGGACCAAAGTTCGGCATACCCAGAGAGGCCATGCGCTCTTCGGTGATGTTCAGCTGCTCCATCGCGTCCCGAACCATACCCGGTGTGACATCCCCGGTTCCATTTGCTTCCTGCGCGTCCTTGATCGCTTCGGCGGCGAGCATCGCTGAGTAGAGGCCACGGTTGTACAGAACGGTACCAACCTGATCTCCCGCGCCTGCGGCCTTTCCCGCATCCACGACATGCGTCTTGATGTCGTCAAATACAGGGAAGTCATCACCAACGGCATGGAAGGTTACGGCCTTGTAACCGTTCGCCTTGTCGCCAGCCGGCAGTACGTCATGCTGCGCGCCCGACCACCAAACGCCGATGAAGTTTTCCATCGGGAAGCGGATATTGGCAGCCTCCTGAATGGCGACCTGGTTCATTACGCCCCAGCCCCACATCAGGACAAAGTCTGGCTTTTCACGACGGATCTGCAGCCACTGGGATTTTTGCTCTTGCCCTGGATGGTCGACCGGCAACAACGACAGTTCGAAGCCGTGCTTTTTCGACAGTTCTTCCAACGTTCTGATCGGTTCCTTGCCATAGGCTGAGTTGTGATAGACCAGAGCGATTTTCTTGCCGTTCAGATCGCCTCCATTTTCGTCGAGCAGATAGTTGATCGCGCCCGAGGCACCGTCCCAGTAATTCGCGGGATAGTTGAAGACGTGGCTGAACACCTTGCCGTTGCGAGCCGAAGTCCGGCCATAACCCATTGTATGCAAAGGGATGTCATCCGCCGTTACTTTGGGGATCAACTGATATGTAATACCGGTCGACAAAGGCTGATAAATCAGCGCCCCTTCGCCTTTGGTTGATTCATAGCACTCCACACCTTTTTCGGTGTTATAGCCGGTCTCACATTCGATCACGTTGACAGGAACACCGCCAATACCCCCGTCTCGTTCGTTGAGCAGGGTGAAATAGTCAGCATAGCCATCAGCAAACGGAATACCGCCTGCAGCGTATGGGCCCGTACGATAGCTGAGCGATGGGATCACAAGATCTGCGAGCGCAGGTCCTGCTGCCATCAGCGCGCCCAGCGCCAGGGTAGCCATTTTCTTTTTCATCGGGTGTCTCCTCCCTTAGTTGATCCGATGTTGGGTTTCGGGCTTCAGCCGCCCGTCTTTTCATTGGGCCTGCCCACTAGTGCGGGAACGGCCAGAGTCTGAGTTTCTCTTTCGCGACGCGCCAAAGCTGCGCCAGCCCGTGGGGTTCAAGAACAAGGAATATGATGATGAGAGCGCCCACGATCACGAGATTCAGGTGCGCAACGATATCCGTGGGCCAACCCAGCAGATCGACACCCAGCAGCTTTAGGACAACTGGCAGCAAAACCAGAAATGCCGCCCCCGCGAAGGACCCAAATATAGACCCTAATCCACCGATAATTACCATGAACAGCACCAGGAATGATTTCTGAATACCGAACACTTCACCCACTTCGACCGCGCCCAGATAGACAGCAAAGAACAGTGCGCCTGCAATGCCTACGAAAAACGAGCTGACGGCAAAGGCGGTAAGCTTTGCCTTGAGCGGGTTCACTCCGATGATCTCGGCTGCGATATCCATGTCGCGGATCGCCATCCATGTTCGGCCCGTAGTGCCGCGTGTCAGGTTACGCGCGATGATCGCACTGAAGGTCAAAAAGATCAGGCAAAACAGATAGGTCGCCCAGGCAGGCGCATTCGGACCTGTGATGATGATGCCAAACACATCCCGTTCGGGCGAGTTGATCTGGCCAGAGGCCGAGTAGTTGTAGAACCACGGCACCCGGTTGAATAGCCATACAAGGAAGAACTGTGCAGCCAGCGTGGCCACCGCAAGGTAGAACCCTTTGATCCGCAAAGAGGGCAGACCAAACAGCACGCCCACCAGCGCAGTGATACCGCCAGCCAACAGAACATGGATGAACATGCTGACATCTGGAAACGCCGTCATCAGCTTGTAGCAAGCATAGGCCCCCACAGCCATGAAACCACCTGTTCCCAGCGAAACCTGCCCGCAATACCCCACCAAGATGTTCAGCCCGATTGCAGCGATCGCGTAGATTAGGAAGGGCAGCAGCAGTGCGTTGGCCCAATAGTCGTTGATGATGAATGGAATGATCCCGAACGCCACTGCCAACACGACGTAGTACCGATACCGGTCAAACTTGATAGGGAAAGTCTGGCTGTCAGCTACGTAGGAGGTTTTGAAGTCTCCGGCCTCACGATAGAACATGTCTTACTTTCCCCATTCTTCCTGCGCCCGATTGCGGGCTGCAGCGTCCAGTTGATTGGAGCCCTTGGCGTATCCGGTCGCCTCAGAGGCACGCACCAGTTTCATGTAGGCGAGAACGCCCATAACAAGCCCAGCAAAAGCCAGAAGCACAGCGATCACAAGCTGGCCTTCGCTTAGATCACTGGACGTCAGAGCGATGTAACCAAAAGCCCAGAACCCCGCCCATGCGATCACGTTGATGATGGCGATCAGCTTGGTCATACCCTACACTCTCTCAATGATCTTCTCGCCGAACAGGCCTTGCGGCCGGAACACCAGAAAGATCAGCGCCAGTACATAGGCAAACCAGTTCTCGGTCGCACCACCAACCAAGGGGCCGATGGCAAACTCGAACAGTTTTTCGCCAACACCGATGATCAACCCGCCGACGATTGCTCCGGGAATCGAGGTGAACCCTCCCAGCATCAGCACCGGCAGCGCCTTGAGTGCGATAAGTGACAGTGAGAACTGAACGCCCGATTTGGTGCCCCACATGATCCCTGCAACCAGCGCCACGAACCCGGCCACCGACCAGACCATGACCCAGATGAAATTCAGCGAGATCCCGACCGACAGCGCCGCCTGATGATCATCCGCCACCGCACGCATCGCTCGGCCCTGTTTGGTGTACTGGCTGAACGCGACCAAGGCCGCCACCAGCAGCGCCGCGATGATCGTCGCCACGATGTCCAGATTGTCGATGAAGAAGCCATAGTCGAAGATGTTGAACGTCGTCTCGTCGATCCACAGGTTAATACCCTGCGGAAGACCTACATCCAGCGTCTTGATCTCGGACCCCCACATCAAGTCTGCCACGCCTTCAAGGAAATAGGCCAGGCCGATGGTGGCCATGAACAGGATGATCGGTTCCTGCCCAACCAGATGGCGCATCACGAACCGCTGCACGGCCCAGGCCAGCAGCACCATCACCGCCATGGTCAAAATGATCGCCAGCAGCGCGGGGACGTTCCAACCAAAGTAATGAACATGCGTGCCAAAGATGGCGTTGATCAGATGCGCAAAAGGTACCTGCCCATTCATGATCCCGACTAGCGTCATCGCCGCGAACAAGGCCATAACCCCCTGCGCGTAATTGAAAATCCCCGACGCCTTGTAGATCAGAACAAAGCCCAGCGCGACCAGCGCATACAGCACCCCGGCCATCAGACCGTTGAGGATGACTTCCATCGCAAATACGAGTTGTTCAGGCATGCCAGCCCCTCCCCAATTCTGCCCGAGCGTCAGTCATGACTGACCCCCAGATAGGCGTCGATGACTTCCTGATTGTTGCGCACCTCATCCGGCGTGCCGTCACCGATCTTCTTGCCGTAATCCATCACGACCACTCGGTCGCTCAGGTCCATCACCACGCCCATGTCATGCTCGATCAGGGCGATGGTGGTGCCGAACTCGTCATTCACGTCGAGGATAAAGCGGCTCATGTCCTCTTTCTCTTCGACATTCATCCCGGCCATCGGTTCATCCAGCAACAGCAGCTTGGGCTCCGCTGCCAGCGCACGCGCCAGCTCAACCCGCTTTTTCAGTCCGTAGGGCAAGCGAGACACAGGCGTTTTGCGGATGTGCTGAATTTCAAGGAAATCGATGATCTTCTCGACCGCCTCCCGGTTCTCGGTCTCCTCCGCCTCGGCCTTACCCTTCCACAAGGCCTGCTGCAGGATGTTTGTCTTCATAAAGCCAAGGCGTCCGGTCATCACGTTGTCGAGAACGCTCATACCTTCGAAAAGGGCAATGTTTTGAAACGTCCGCGCAATGCCTTGTTGCGCCACCTCGAAGGGCCGCATCGGCGGGCGCTTGGCCCCGTGGAACCAGACCTCTCCCTCCTGCGGGACATAGAAGCCCGAGATCACATTCAGCATCGAGGACTTACCCGCCCCGTTCGGTCCAATGATCGCGCGAATTTCGCCTTCGCGAATGTCGAACGAGATATCCTTTATCGCCACCACACCGCCAAAGCGCAGGGTGATGTTCTTCATCTCCATCACAACGCCGCCAATCTTGCGACCGTCTTCGGTGACATATCCTTCGGAATTATCCAGCATCAGTACCTCCCTGACACAAAAACGGGATGGCGGACGGGGTGATGACCGAAGGTCGAGCGGCGCACGTCAGCCCCCTCATTCCGCTGCCACCTTGTGCTGCGCGACCGGCACAACCGGTGCATCCACAATCTCCAACGTCGCAGAAATCGAACCCTTGCGACCATCTTCATAGGTCACCTCGGTGGTCGTCGACACTTGGCCAGACCCATCATAAAGCGCAGCGATAATGTCGTGGAACTTCTCCTCGACAAAGCCACGGCGCACCTTCCGAGTCCGGGTCATTTCTCCATCGTCGGCATCCAGTTCCTTGTGCAGAACCACAAAGCGATGCACCTGACAGCCCGACAGCATTTCATCAGCCGCAACCGACTTATTCACCGCTTCCACATGGCTGCGAATCGTCTCTAACACACGGGGATGGCCTGCCAATTCCTGATAGGACGCATATGCCACGTTGTTGCGTTCGGCCCAGTTTCCAACCGCGGTCAGATCGATATTGATGAAGGCGACACAACGATCCTTGCCATTGCCAAACAGCACGACTTCGAGAATATCGGGATAGAACTTCAACTTGTTCTCAACATATTTCGGCGCGAACATCGATCCATCGGCCATTTTGCCAACATCCTTGGCGCGATCAATGATCCGCAAATGGCCCGAGCTTTCTTCGATGAACCCGGCATCACCGGTCGCAACCCAGCCCTCGGCATCTTTGGTTGAAGCCGTAGAGTCCGGATTGTTGTAGTACTCAACAAACACACCGGGCGAGCGATAGTGGATCTCGCCGCTGTCATCGATTTTCAGCTCGACATCCGGCGCGGGCACACCAACCGTATCGGCGCGCACCTCGCCATCCGGCTGCACGGTGATAAATACGGTCGCTTCGGTCTGGCCATAGAGCTGCTTCAAGTTGATGCCCAAAGAGCGATAGAAATCAAAGATTTCCGGCCCAATTGCCTCACCCGCTGTATAGCCCACCCGAAAGCGGCCATAACCCAACGTATCCTTGAGCGGGCCATAAACCAGCAGGTTGCCCAGCGCGTATTTCAATTTGTCGCCAAAGCCCACAGGCTTGCCGTCCAACAGCAACCCGCCAACCTTTTTGGCATGGGCCATGAAATGATGGAACATGCGCTGCTTCAGCTTGCCTGCATCCTCCATCCGGATCATCACATTGGTCAGCTGAGTTTCGAATACGCGCGGCGGTGCAAAGAAATAGGTCGGCCCGATCTCGCGAAGGTCAGTCATCATCGTGTCGGCGCTTTCGGGGCAGTTCACACAGAAGCCGCACCAATAGGCCTGACCGATGGAGAAGATGAAATCGCCCACCCAGGCCATCGGCAGATAAGACAGGATGTCCTCGTTCCGGGTCAGATGATCGAAGTCCGCCGAGTTCTTGGCGCTTTCGATCACATTCCGGTTCGACAGCACCACTCCCTTGGGCTTGCCCGTCGTTCCGCTGGTGTAGAGCATCACGCAGGTGTCGTCATAGGTGATCTCGGCGATGCGCTTGTCGAGTTCCGCATCAAACCGCGCGTGGCCGGCACTGCCCTCGGCCATGATGTCTTCAAGCGCGTTCATCTGGCTGTGGTCGTATTTCCGCATCCCGCGTTTATCAGTATACAGAATGTGCTTGATCTGATGCACTTTTTCCTGAATTTCGATGACCTTGTCGACTTGCTCCTGATCACCGCAGACGACATATTTTGCGCCGCAATGCTCCATCACATAGGTCATCTCTTCGGCAACAGCGTCTTGGTAAAGCGGCACTGGGATCGCGCCCACCATCTGTGCCGCGACCATCGACCAATAATGCGCCGGGCGATTACGGCCTATGACAGCAATATGATCGCCATTTTCAACGCCAATCTCCAGAAAACCCAATGCAATGGCGCGGATTTCTTTGGCGGTTTCGGCCCAGGACCAGCATTGCCAGATCCCGAATTCCTTTTCGCGGTAAGCCGGGGCATCCCCGAACTGGGTCACATTGCGGTGTAACAGCGCCGGAAGGGACTGCATCCCACCAGCGCCCGACTGCGTCTGAGCCAATCTTTCTCTCCTCCCCATCCGACCCCTCCTCGGGCCGGAAACGACAAGCCGGGAACACGCCCCGGGCGCCGATGCCCCGATAAGGGACGCGGAAAAGATCAGCGTCAAGCTTTGCCTGATGTTTTCTCAATTCTTACGAATTGTAACAAGGCACCGTGTCGGCAGGTCGAGATTCGGGACCCGACCACATCTGCTAAGGCCAAGCCCTTTGGTGTATCGAATTTAGATAAAGCACTCCGAACAGTTGAAGAAGGGGAGGGCTGCGCCACATTTCCGCCGGTATTAAGTGAGATTACATCTATGCAGTTATGCAGTGAATTTGGTACAGGCACCGCGGAATGGACTTTTCAGAACTGGCTCAGATAGCCATATCCAAAATTTCGGGCTTTGCGGATAACGCAAACCTGCGGCATTTTTGGGTGTATGTCCTGTGTGGTATGAGCATCGCAATCGTCGCCCATCGATTGGGAGGAGATGACCGCAGATTTCATTCGGTTTTCTTCAAGAAAGAAGTCTGGGGATCCCGCTCGGCCTTCATTGATTATGTAATCCTTCTTCTCAATCCGATCATCTTTGTGTTTGCCCTCGATTGGATCGTCAACACACTCTGGAAACTGACCCCTGTCGTCGCAGATGGTATCCGGTCTTTGGGTGCAGACCTTCAAAGCGAGGGTGGCTCGGTCTGGGTCGCCATCGCGCTGACCGTCACGCTGTATGTCGTGAATGATTTTATGCGCTGGTGGATGCACTATCTGCAGCACAAAGTTCCGTTTCTTTGGGAATTCCACAAGATACATCACTCGGCAGAGCATCTGAACTTTGCAACCGCCGAGCGGCACCATCCATTCGACGCGGTATTTTACGGTTTCGGTGCAGTAGGTGCGGCGGCCATCGTGAATGGTGTCTTTATAGGTCTGTTTGGTGATCATCTGACCGCCTATCAGATCGGTGGCGCAAATGTCATATTCTTCGGGTCCAACCTCATCGGTGGTGTTTTGCGCCACAGTCCCATCTGGGTCAGCTATGGCCCGCGTATTGAGAAATGGCTGATATCACCCGCCATGCACCAGATCCATCATTCGAGCGACCCCAAACATTGGGACAAAAACATGGGCGGTGGATTGGCGGTTTGGGACCGGATGGGCGGTACGCTCTATGTTCCCAAAGGCCGAGAAGATTTACAGTTTGGCATCGGGCCGGAAACCGAAGACTATCAGACACTCTACGGCGTGTATGTCGAGCCACTGATGAAAGCGGCTCGGATATTTCAACGCAGTTGAACAAACTTGAGAGGTGAGCCCCAGTAGCCCTCTGGAACAATGGCTCTCACCCTTTGCCTACAGCCAATCCCGCAAAATCGGGATCAACGGAACATCCGCCGCAGGCATCGAGTAATTTCTCAGATCATTCGCGCGTACCCACTTTAGCGCCTGCCCTTCCTTCGATTGCGGGATGCCTTCCCATTTGCGGCAGGCAAACAGCGGCATTAGCAGGTGGAAATCGTCATAGCTGTGGCTGGCGAAAGTCAGGGGCGCGAGGCACGACGCCCAGGTGTCGATGCCCAGCTCCTCGTGCAATTCGCGGATCAGCGCAGCCTCAGGGGTTTCGCCGGGTTCGATTTTGCCCCCTGGGAATTCCCAAAGACCAGCCATAGATTTGCCTTCGGGGCGTTGGGCCAGCAGGACGCGGCCCTCGATGTCGATCAGAGCCACCGCAGACACTAAGATTGTTTTCATGAACGGTAATCCGCGTTGATCTCGATATAACCGTGGGTCAGGTCGCAAGTCCAAACGGTGGATTTACCTTCACCCAATCCCAGATCGACTGCGATCACGAGGTCTTGGCCTTTCATGTAAGCGGCTGCGTCTTCCTCGCGGTAATCGGGACTAACCCAGCCTTTTTCGGCGACAAGGATGTCGCCGAAAGAAATGCTCAGAAGGTCGCGGTCAGCAGCAGCGCCGGATTTACCGATGGCCATGACGATACGACCCCAGTTCGGGTCTTCGCCTGCGATGGCGGTTTTGACCAGAGGCGAGTTGGCAATGGCCAGCCCATGGATTTTGGCGTCAGCGTCCGTTGCAGCTCCGGTCACACGAATTTCTACGAATTTCGTTGCCCCCTCACCGTCGCGCACCACTTGCTGCGCGAGGTCCAGCATCACGGCTTCAAGTGCCTGCGCAAACGCGTCATTCCCCGTGGCATCAACGCCCGAGGCTCCGGTCGCACACAGAAGCAGGCTGTCAGAGGTCGAGGTATCGCTGTCGACGGTGATGCAGTTGAAGGTACGATCTGTCTGAGCACCCAACATCGCTTGCAGAGCGGATTGTTCGACATGGGCGTCGGTGAATATATAGACCAGCATCGTCGCCATATCAGGCGCGATCATGCCGGAGCCCTTCGCAATCCCTGCGATAGAGACTGTTTTGCCATCGATCTCAACCTGCGCGGATGCCCCTTTTGGGAAGGTATCCGTGGTCATGATCGCCCGCGCCGCGTCTTCGATGGCGTGCCGATTGAGGCCGGATTTCAAGACCTCAAGCTGGGCGACGATGCGGTCATGGGGTAGCGGCTCGCCGATGACTCCGGTGGAAGAGGTGAAGACCCGCTCCGCCGCAACGCCGGTGGCTTTGGCGACGGCTTGCGTCACCTCGGCCACCGAGGTTTGTCCATAATGACCGGTAAAGGCATTGGCATTGCCCGAATTCACCAGGATTGCCGCAGGCCCATCATACGGCCCGCCGATCTTGTCCTGACAGTCCAGAACTGGCGCCGCGCGCGTGGCTGAACGGGTGAAAACCCCAGCCACCGATGTGCCCGGATCCAGCACCGCCATCATTACGTCAGTGCGGCCCTGATAGCGGACGCTCGCCTCAACCGTGGCAAAACGTACGCCGTCGATGGCAGGCAATTCAGGAAAGGCCTCTGGGGCCAATGGTGATACCTTGGTGATCGTCGCCACACGCGTTACTCCTGCAGCAGCTCGATCTGGCGCATGACCTCGGGTCCAACCCCTTCCAGCGCTGGACGTTCAATCGTTGCCTGCTGGGTCAACTCGTCGACCTTGGCCTGAATCGCGTCCTGCCGGATGGTTTGGGCCAGTTCATCGCGCACGACGGCCAGTTCTGGGGCCTGCGTTTTGCGTTTGTCGTTCAGAGCAACCAAATGCCATCCGAATTGCGTCTGGACGGGTTCCGAAACACTGCCTTTTTCCAAAGCTACAACCGCATTTTCGAACTCGGGCACCATCTGACCTTTACCGAACCATCCCAGCGAACCGCCATTGGGTCCCGAGGGGCCGGTGGACTTCTCTTTCGCCAATTCGGCGAAATCCGCGCCCTCGTCCAACTGGGCCTTGATGGCTTTGGCTTCGTCTTCGCTTTCAACCAGAATATGGCTGGCGTTGAATTCGTCCTCGCCCTCGAATTCGGCAAACTGCGCATCATAGGCGGCCTGGATTGCTTCATCCGTAACCTCGGCAGCGGTGATCGCCTCAACCGTCTGTACCGCACGCAGGGACCGCGTTTCGTTTTCCAGACGCAATGCGTTAAGAGGGTTCAGAGCATCCTGTTGCTGACCCAACAGGTGTTGCTGGACCAGTTGTTCAAGGATGAAGTCATAAAGAACGTCGTCTTCCAACTGCTGATACTGCGCGGGCAGAGCAGACGCAGTGGCGATGACGTGACCTAATGTGATCTCATCACCATTCACGCGCGCCACGACGGTCGATGCATCGGGCTTGGTTTCGGCGGCCAACGGCAGGGCCATCACGGCAGCAAGCGCCAGCGATGGCAGAAAAGTGAGGCCTTTGGGCATGGAATCATCCTATTTCTTTGCCGCGACAGGGCGCAGCGTTGACACTTTAGAACCTGCCGCTTACATCGCTTTGAAGCCTTGGACAGGGCCGCCTTTCACCCCCCGTATCTATGGGTTGCGCGCAAGGTGGGCAAGCCTGTCGCAACCACGATAAGAACAGATCCGCTGGAGTGAACATGCTGGGACTCGGAACGCTCGCCAAAAAGGTGTTCGGAACACCGAACGACCGCAAGATCAAGGCGACCCGCCCCCTGATCGAAAAGATCAACGCGATGGAGCCCGAGTTCGAGAAACTGACCGACGAAGGCCTGATCGAGAAGACCGCTGAGCTGCGCAAACGGGCGCTGGACGGTGAAAATCTGGATGACCTGCTGCCTGAGGCCTTTGCCAATGTCCGCGAAGGGGCCAAGCGCGCGCTGGGTCTTCGGGCCTTTGACGTGCAGTTGATGGGGGGCATCTTCCTGCATCAGGGCAATATCTCGGAAATGAAGACGGGTGAGGGAAAGACTTTGGTCGCCACTCTCCCCGCTTATCTGAATGCACTGAGCGGCAAGGGCGTGCATGTGGTTACAGTGAACGAATACCTGGCCAAGCGCGACTCGGAATGGATGGGCAAGGTGTTCGCGTCCGTGGGCATGACCACAGGCGTGATCTGGACAGGTCAGCCCGATGCCGAGAAAATGGCCGCGTATAACTGCGACATCACGTATGCCACAAACAACGAGCTCGGCTTCGACTATCTGCGCGACAACATGAAGGCCGATCTGGAGCAGGTTTATCAGAAGCACCACAATTTCGCGATTGTGGATGAAGTGGATTCGATCCTGATCGACGAGGCTCGGACCCCGCTGATCATCTCGGGGCCTGCGCAGGACCGGTCGGATCTGTATACTGCCATCGATGCGGTGATCCCGACATTGCAGGACGATCATTATTCTCTGGATGAAAAAAGCCGCAACGTGACCTTCACCGATGAAGGCAACGAGTTTCTCGAGCAGCAACTGCTTTCGGCGGGTCTGCTGCCCGAAGGGCATTCGCTGTACGACCCTGAAAGCACCACTGTGGTGCATCACGTCAATCAGGGCCTGCGCGCGCATAAACTGTTCCAACGCGACAAGGACTATATCGTCCGGGATGGGAATGTCGTGCTGATCGACGAATTCACCGGTCGGATGATGCCGGGTCGTCGCCTGTCTGAAGGCCTGCATCAGGCCATCGAAGCCAAGGAAGGCGTGCAGATTCAGCCCGAGAACGTGACGCTGGCCAGCGTAACCTTCCAGAACTATTTCCGCCTTTACGACAAGTTGTCGGGCATGACCGGCACAGCACTGACCGAGGCCGAGGAATTTCAGGAAATCTATGGACTGGGCGTGGTTGAGGTTCCGACCAACAAGCCGATTGCGCGTGAGGACAAGGACGATCAAGTTTATCGCACCACGGGTGAGAAATACGGCGCCATCATCGAACAGGTCAAAAAGGCCGGTGAAAAAGGTCAACCGGTCCTGGTCGGCACCACGTCGATCGAAAAGTCCGAAGTGATCAGCCAGATGCTGGACAAAGAGGGAATCGAACACAACGTTCTGAACGCCCGCCAGCATGAACAGGAAGCGCAGATTGTGGCCGATGCTGGCCGCCTGGGCGCGGTGACCATCGCCACCAACATGGCGGGCCGCGGCACCGATATTCAGCTGGGCGGCAATGTCGAGATGAAGGTTCTCCAGGCGCTGGCCGAAAACCCCGAGGCTGACCCGGTCGAGTTGCGTGCGGCAGAAGAAGCCAAGCACGCGGAAGAAAAGGAAAAGGTGCTAGAGGCTGGCGGTCTTTACGTGATGGCGTCCGAACGCCATGAAAGCCGCCGGATCGACAACCAGCTTCGCGGACGTTCGGGACGTCAGGGTGACCCGGGCCGCACGGTGTTTTACCTCAGCCTCGAAGATGACCTGATGCGCATCTTCGGCTCGGAACGTCTGGACAAGGTCCTGACCACGCTGGGCATGAAAGAGGGCGAGGCGATCATTCACCCTTGGGTGAACAAATCGCTTGAACGGGCGCAGTCCAAGGTCGAAGGTCGCAACTTCGACATGCGCAAGAACGTTCTGAAGTTTGACGACGTGATGAATGACCAGCGTAAGGTGGTGTTTAGCCAGCGACGCGAGATCATGTCAGCAGACGATCTGTCGGATGTGGTTTCGGATATGCGCGAGCAGGTAATCGACGATATGATCGACGAATACATGCCGCCGAAAACCTATGCCGATCAATGGAATACCGAGGGGCTGCATGAGGCCGTCAAGGACAAACTTACCATTGATGCACCGGTTCAGGACTGGGCCGCCGAAGAGGGAGTGGATGACGAACAGATCCGCGAACGCCTGATCAAGGCAGCCGATGAAATGATGGCACAGAAAGCCGTCGCCTTCGGCCCCGAGAACATGCGTAACATCGAAAAGCAGGTTCTGCTGCAAACCATCGACGGCAAATGGCGCGAACATCTTCTGACGCTGGAACATTTGCGCTCGGTAGTGGCTTTCCGAGGCTATGCCCAGCGTGACCCGCTGAACGAATACAAGAACGAAAGCTTCCAGTTGTTCGAAGGGATGCTCGATTCGTTGCGTGAAACCGTGACCCAGCAATTGTCGCGCGTTCGCCCGCTCAGTGAAGAGGAACAGAAGGAAATGCTGGCACAGATGGCCGCGCAGCAGGCCCAGGCCCAGCAGGCAGTGGATAAGGCGGCGGGACAGGCCGAAGCAGTGGCAGAGGCGCAAGCTTCGGGCGATTCCCGCCCAGGCTTTGTCGAAGATGACCCTACAACCTGGGGAAATCCGTCGCGCAATGATCCCTGCCCCTGTGGTTCAGGCAAAAAGTTCAAACATTGCCACGGTAGATTGACCTAACGTCATCTACTTTCAAACACAATGAGTCCGCCTCAAGGCCACATATTGGCCTTGATTCAGAGGCAAGTTACGAGTCGCTCCTTCAACTGGGGAGGGTGTCTTGTTTGTAATAAAGAACTATGTGACCACGGGCGGAACTGTTGCCTGCGCCCTGGCCATCGGGTATCTGATGCAAAGCGGATCCGCGCAGCAACTCAGCGCTGATCCAAGCGGCGCGCGTGTCGCGTCGATTTCTGAGCAGGGCGCGGACCTTGCCGGGTTGCAAAGCGTTGTTCTGACTTCTTCCTCCCCCACCGAAGCGCACAATGAGATTAAACCAAAATCCTCGCATCCAGCTCCCGAACAAAGCCGTTTGCCATCCAACTGTGATCTAAGCGCGCGCGCTTTGGCTGTACCCGGTGCGAATGCACGGTTGCGAGTCAAGGCCCCGTGCCATGCAAATGCAACCATCGAAGTTCATCATAACGGGCTGGTATTCAACACCGAAACCGATGCGCTTGGTGGCTTGAACCTGACTGTTCCGGCGCTGTCCGAATACGCCATATTCTTGATCTCACTGCCCGACGGCAAAGGTACAGTTGCCACAACGCATGTGCCAGAGATCAACGACTTCAACCGGATCGCCCTACAATGGCAGGGTAAGACAGAGCTGCAGTTGCACGCATTGGAATTCGGCGCAGGCTACGGAGAAAAAGGCCACGTATGGACTGGCTCTGAGGCCGGCGGTGAGGGTTCGGTGATCCATCTTGGACAGGGCGGCTCTGACATTGCACGCAATATTGAAGTCTATTCCTTCCCGATACAATCCGCGACCGAAACGGGCTCGATCACCCTATCAGTCGAAACTGAAGTCACCGAGGCCAATTGCGGCAAACCTCTGAACGTGCAATCGCTGGAATGGCGCGCGGATCAACGCCTGAGATCCCGCGATCTGACATTGGATATGCCGGGTTGCGAAACGGCTGGTGATTTTCTGGTGTTGAATAATCTGTTCACAGACCTGACAATCGCTGCCAAATAGGCAGCAGGCAATTCAACGGTCCAAAATGAAAATCCTTCGTGCGGCATTTGTCGCGCTTTTGCCCTTGTCCTTGGCACAGGGAGCCTCCGCGCAAGACATCACTCTGACCTCACACGACGGCAAGATTGAAGTCGTCGGCACATTGCTTGGGTATGATGGTGAGTTTTACCGCGTCGATACGCAGTTTGGCGAACTGACGATCGATGGCTCAGGCGTGACATGCGATGGACCAGCTTGCCCCAATCTGACCGATTTTGTCGCCGAAGTGCGATTTTCAGGTTCATCCGTTATGGCAGAAACTTTGATGCCGGCACTCGTGCAGGGTTTTGCCGTACAAGAAGGTCTGTCGGTATCTGTTTCAGAGACTGCCGTAACCCAACGTGAGTATACATTGCGTCATCCTGACCGCTTTACACCTTTGGCCAGGTTTACCTTCTCCGTGACCGGCACCTCTCAAGGGTTTGCCGATCTTGCAAAGGGCGCGGCGGATATCGTTCTTGCTCAACGCGAGATTCGGCCGGACGAGGCTAAGTTGAACCGCGACGCTGGATTGGGTGATCTGACTCAGGAACGCCGGTCGCGGGTCTTGGCACTGGATGCGATTGTTCCGATTGTATCTGACGACAATCCCATACGTCAGATATCCCCCGCAGACTTAGCCAAAATCTTCACGGGACAAAATACAAACTGGTCCGATCTTGGCGGTCCCGATGCACCCATTTCTCTGTACCTGCCGAAAGCCGGATCTGGCCTCACACAGGCCATAGAGGATCTGTTGCTGGCACCGGTCGATGCGCCGATCTCAGCAGACGTTACGTTTCATGCTCGCAACAGCGATCTTGTACGCGCGATCTCAGGCGATCCTTTCGCAATTGGTATCGCCAGCCTTGCTGAGACGGGCGAAGCGCGAGCGTTGCCACTGACCGGTGGCTGCGGTCATACCCTCTCGGCGACGAGGCAATCCGTAAAGACCGAGGACTACCCGCTCACCGCACCTATGTTTATCTACCTGCCGCAAAGAAGATTGCCGCGGCTCGCCCGGCAATTTCTGGCCTACACCCAAAGTGGCGTTGCACAAATGGTGATCCGGCAAGTCGGATTTGTCGATCAATCACCCGAGACCATCGGTATGGCGTTACAAGGCGAGCGGCTGGTCAATGCCGTCAGCACCGGCGGAACCGAAGTTGGACTGGAAGAACTACAGCGCATGATCGAAACCCTCCGCCCTCTGTCCCGGTTATCTTTGTCCTTCCGCTTCGAGCCCGGCTCGTCGCGAACCGATGCGCAATCCCGCTCAAATATCCTGCACCTCGCGCAGGTGTTGGAAAGCGGTAGGCTGGATGCGCGACAGGTGACTTTTGTAGGGTTTAGCGATGGCGACGGGGCTGCCACATCCAACACGCGCATTGCTCTGCAGCGGGCCAAAACCGTTCGTAACGCGGTGCTGGCGGCCATCGAAACGAGTATTCCTGCGAGTCTCAAGATCGCGGTTGAGGGCTTTGGCGAAGCGATGCCAATGGCCTGCGATGACACCGAATGGGGCCGCAAGGTGAACCGCCGGGTCGAAGTCTGGATTCGATAGCGGTCAAAGATATCCTTGTGCGCGAAAGCTCAATTCTGTCGATTTGCCGATAATCAAATGATCGTGCAAGGTCAGCCCCAGCGCCGTGCAAGCATCCTGAATCCGGTTGGTCATGTCGATGTCAGATTGTGAAGGCGTCGGGTCACCTGAGGGATGGTTGTGCACCAATATCAACGCTGACGCATTCAGCTCCAGCGCGCGTTTCGCCACCTCACGCGGATAAACCGGTACGTGATCCACTGTGCCCTTCGCCTGCTCTTCATCTGCGATCAGTACATTCTTCCGGTCCAGATAAAACACCCGAAACTGCTCGGTCTCGCGATGGGCCATCGTCGTGTGGCAATAATCCAGCAGCGCATCCCAGCCCGAAATCACATGCCGCTGAATCACCCGCGCTCGTGCCATCCGATGAGCGCAGGCCTCAAGAATTTTCAGATCGGTAATCACCGTGTCCCCGATCCCCTTTATCTGACGCAGCCGTTCCTCAGGCGCCGTCAACACGCGGTTGAAGTCGCCAAACGCATCCATCAGAGCACGCGCCAGCGGTTTCACGTCCTGACGCGGGATGGATCGGAACAAAGCCAGCTCCAGCAGTTCATAATCCGGCATCGCTGCTGATCCGCCAGACATGAACCTTTCGCGCAGCCGCTTGCGATGGTCTTTGATGTAGGAGGGTAACCGACCAACGGGCAGCGGCTGCGCCGGTGCTTCGTCCGCATCGAACAGCATGGGGGCTTCGGCAAAGGCGTCTTGGGTCATAACCCCACTCTGACGCAGAATCGGTTTCCGAAAAGTTAACGCGCCTTATCCCTGCCCGTCGGATCGGCAACACACGGGTCCCCCGCTTCATCTGGCCATAAATATCTCGGGGGAGTCGCCCAAAGGGCGATGGGGGCAGAGCCCCCCTGCTTAACCGGTTTAACCCTTCATGCCATCCCAGAAGGACTTAACAGAAGAGAAAAAGCTTTTCGATTCCGGGTGATTGTCTTCACCCAAATCGTCAAACTCACGCAGTAGCTCTTTCTGGCGGCTGGTCAGATTGACCGGAGTTTCCACGGCCAGTTCGATGAACATGTCGCCGATACCACCACCACGCAACGCGGGCATGCCTTTGCCGCGCAAACGCATCTGACGCCCGGATTGGCTGCCTGCCGGAATCTGAACGCGGCCGCGACCACCATCAATAGTAGGAACTTCGATCGAGCCACCCAGCGCCGCTTTACCCATACTGACCGGAACGCGACAATATAGGTTCACGCTGTCACGCTCGAACAGTTTATGATCCGAAACCTCGACAAAGATATAGAGGTCGCCCGGAGGGCCACCGCGCATGCCAGCCTCGCCTTCACCGGCAAGACGGATGCGGGTACCGGTTTCAACGCCCGCTGGAATGTTCACCGATAGCGCGCGATCTTTTTCAACACGACCAGCACCGCCACACGATTTACAGGGATTCTTGATGATCTGACCCAAACCGGAGCAGGTCGGACAAGTGCGTTCAACAGTGAAGAAGCCTTGTTGCGCGCGCACCTTGCCCATACCGGAACAGGTTGGACAGGTAGTGGGTTCAACCCCACCCTCAGCCCCAGTACCCTCACATGAAGAGCAGGCCACGGCGGTCGGTACATTTATAGTTTTCTGCAGACCCGCATAAGCCTCTTCCAGCGAAACCCGAAGGTTATAGCGCAGGTCCGATCCGCGGGCTGCACGACGTCCACCGCCGCCGCCACGTTGGCCGCCCATGAAGTCGCCGAACAAGTCGTCGAAAACGTCCGAGAACGCGCTGGAGAAATCGCCCTGGCCGCCAAAACCGCCACCGGGACGACCTCCGCCACCCATACCGTTTTCAAACGCAGCGTGGCCAAAGCGGTCATAGGCCGCCTTTTTGTCGCCATCGCGCAGCACATCATAGGCTTCGTTGGCCTCTTTGAACTGCGCTTCGGCATCAGGATTGTCCTTGTTGCGATCGGGATGCAGTTCTTTGGCTTTCTTGCGAAAACCTTTCTTGATCTCATCCGCCGAAGCGCCCTTGGACACGCCGAGCACTTCGTAATAGTCGCGTTTGGACATCAGTTCTTCCTTCTGCCTCAACGTAATCGGGCCGGCCCGGCAACCGGACCGGCCCGAATTGGCCCGGTTACCCGTTAGTTACGCTTGTCGTCGTCCAGATCTTCGAACTCGGCGTCGACAATGTCGTCTTCACCCGGTGCCTCATCGGCTGCAGCCGGCGCATCCTCACCCTCTTCGGCTTGCGCCTTGTAGATGGCTTCGCCCAGCTTCATGGCGGCTTCGGTGACGTTCTGGATGCCGGATTTGATCTTGTCGGCATTCTCGGTTTCCAGCTCGTCCTTCAGCGCGGCAATCGCCAGCTCGATAGCTTCGATGGTGGTCGGGTCAACCTTGTCGGCATGCTCTTCCATCGACTTTTCGGTCGAGTGGATGAGGCTTTCCGCCTGGTTCTTAGCGTCGACCAGCTCGCGGCGTTCCTTGTCGGCTTCCGCGTTCTCTTCGGCGTCCTTGACCATCTTTTCGATGTCCTCATCGGACAGACCGCCCGAGGCCTGGATGGTGATCTTCTGCTCTTTGCCGGTGCCTTTGTCTTTGGCCGAAACCGAGACAATGCCGTTGGCGTCGATGTCAAAAGTAACCTCAATCTGAGGCATACCGCGCGGTGCGGGCGGGATGTCTTCGAGGTTGAACTGACCCAGGATCTTGTTGTCCGCAGCCATTTCACGCTCACCCTGGAACACGCGGATGGTTACGGCGTTCTGGTTGTCCTCGGCGGTCGAGAAGACCTGAGACTTTTTGGTCGGGATCGTGGTGTTGCGGTCGATCAGGCGGGTGAACACGCCACCCAGGGTCTCGATGCCCAGTGACAGCGGGGTCACGTCCAACAGAACCACGTCTTTGACGTCGCCCTGAAGAACACCGGCCTGAATGGCGGCGCCCATGGCAACAACTTCGTCCGGGTTCACACCCTTGTGCGGCTCTTTACCGAAGAACTTGGTGACCTCTTCGATCACTTTCGGCATCCGGGTCATACCACCGACCAGAACAACCTCGTCCACGTCAGCAGCCGACAGACCGGCGTCTTTCAGAGCAGCCTGGCACGGCTTCATCGATTTCTTGATCAGGTCCGCAACCAGCGATTCCAGTTTGGCACGGGTCAGTTTCATGACCATGTGCAGCGGCTGACCGTTCGAACCCATCGAGATGAACGGCTGGTTGATTTCGGTCTGCGAAGTCGAGGACAGTTCGATCTTGGCTTTTTCAGCGGCTTCTTTCAGACGCTGCAGGGCCATCTTGTCGGCAGACAGATCGACGCCGTGTTCCTTTTTGAACTCATCCGCCAGATAGTTGACGATGCGCATGTCAAAGTCTTCACCACCCAGGAAGGTGTCACCGTTGGTCGATTTGACCTCGAACAGGCCGTCGTCGATTTCCAGAATGGTCACGTCGAAGGTACCGCCACCAAGGTCATAGACCGCGATGGTTTGGGTTTCTTCTTTGTCCAGACCATAGGCCAGCGCAGCCGCTGTCGGTTCGTTGATAATCCGCAGCACTTCCAGACCGGCGATTTTACCGGCGTCTTTGGTGGCCTGACGCTGGGCGTCGTTGAAGTATGCCGGAACGGTGATAACCGCCTGCGTGACTTCCTCACCCAGATAGCTTTCTGCGGTTTCCTTCATCTTACCCAGAGTGAAGGCCGAGATCTGGCTTGGGGAGTACTTTTCACCGCGGGCTTCAACCCACGCGTCGCCATTGCCGCCATCAACGATGGCGTACGGCACCATTTTCTTATCTTTTTCGACTTCTGCATCATCCACGCGACGACCGATCAGGCGCTTGACGCCAAAGATCGTGTTGTCGGGGTTGGTGACCGCCTGACGTTTTGCAGGCTGACCGACCAGGCGCTCATCTTCAGTGAAGGCGACGATCGAGGGCGTGGTCCGCGCCCCTTCGGCGTTTTCGATGACCTTCGGCTGCGAGCCATCCATGATGGCCACGCACGAGTTGGTGGTTCCGAGGTCAATCCCGATTACTTTTCCCATAATTTTGATCCCTTTCAATTTAAGGCGATGTCCCGAGGCCTGAACCCGTTACGGCATCCCGGCCCCGATCTGATGTGCGCGACAGCACTACACCATCGCGCGTCGAGGCGTATATAAGGGCGCAGACTGGGGCCTGCAAGCGGTCAGAAACGCAGGTTTTCGGGATTTTGTGGCCTTTTTTGGCAAGGTTCTGGCAAGGTTTGGGGATTCTTCCATGGCGCGGCTTCTTTTGCGCGGATTTGATATCCGCAAAGGCTATCTGGATGCGGTGTCGCAAACCCGCCTGGTTGACCTGTTGCGCCCGATTCTGAAGGCCGCGCCGCTCTATCGGCCCATCACCCCATCGGGCAAAGAAATGTCGGTACGCATGACCTCGGCCGGAGCATTGGGCTGGGTTACGGATCGGGCTGGCTATCGGTATCAGGATACCCATCCCAAAGGCATGACCTGGCCTGCAATCCCGGATGATATTCTGACGATCTGGCAAGACGTGACCGGTGCGGAACGTCAGCCCGATTGCTGCCTGATCAACTACTACGGCGAAGGCACCAAGATGGGCCTGCATCAAGACAAGGACGAGGCTGATTTTTCTTGGCCGGTGCTGTCGATTTCACTGGGCGATGACGCGTTATTCCGCATCGGCAATACGACACGCGGGGGCAAGACCGAGTCAATCTGGCTGAGCTCGGGCGATGTGGTGATCATGGGCGGACCTGCCCGGCTGACATATCACGGGATTGACCGCATCCGATTTGGATCATCCAAACTGCTGCCGAAGGGCGGGCGTATTAATCTGACGCTTCGGGTCGCCACCTAGCGACGCGCCTCCCAGCTTTTTGACACGTGTTTGCGCGTGTAGAATTCAGCCAGCAACCCGATCATGGTCAGGACAATCCCCACCCAAAGCGCATATTCCCAACTTGTGTTGCGAGGAAAATAATTCCGGAACACAAAACCACGGCATTGGTCGATAACATGAAACAGCGGGTTCCAGGCAAACATGGTCAGCATGAACCCGCCCAGCGCGTTTCCCACGAACATCTTGCCAGAAAAAACCATATTCATCCGCCGATAGACATTTTTCAGGATGGTCACTGTATTGGGAAACCACGGCTTCAGCGCCAGTAACACGAGCCCCACCGAACACCCCGTAAACCAGGCAAGCACAAGCATGGCAAAAGCTCCGCCTGGCTCCTGAATCTCGAGCGGCGAAACGGCGACACTGTAGACAAACAAAATCACCAGGATCGAGACAAGTTGGGTATAGAGCGTGCCTAGCGCCGAAGCCGCCAGCATCACCATCATGGTCATCGGCGAATGCAAAGTCATGGGATTGTTGCCATCTCCGACACCGGCAATGGCACCGACCGATTTGATATGTGTCAGAAACAGAAACACTCCAGACAGCAGAAAAAGTATGAACTCACCGCGTATCTTCGCGATCCGGGTGCCCATGAAAGACAGGATCAAGTAGAACGCTCCGGCGACCACAACCACCTGAAGAATATTTATAAGGATCGCCATCACCGCATTTGAATGCTGCGATCGGATATTGCGCACAATCGCATGGAATATCAGTTCAGCTGTGGTGAAGGCCCCGCCCAACAACGACTGATTTCGCTTATAGTGAAACACGCGACCACTCTTTCCTGCTCATGTCACCTGCAATCTGGCACGAAATTCTTGCTGTTCCGTATCCAGCGCATCATAAGTCCGTAAGAAACTTGGATCAACAAATCTCAAGAACGGAGCTTTTTTGTGACCTATGACGCCCTGATACCCGTCATCCGGCGGCTGGCCCTTCAGGCAGGCGACAAGATCATGCAGATCTACGAGGCGGACGATTTCGACGTCAAAGTCAAATCCGATTCCAGCCCGGTGACCGAGGCGGATGAGGCCGCAGATGCGCTGATCTCGGACGGGCTGCGCGAAGCTTTTCCCGAAATTTTACTAGTGACTGAAGAGCAGGCGGACTCGCACTCGGAAAAAGGTGAGACCTTTCTGATCGTCGATCCGCTGGACGGCACCAAGGAATTCATCAACCGTCGAGGCGATTTCACGGTGAACATCGCATTTGTTGAGAACGGCGTACCGACGCGCGGCGTAGTTTATGCGCCCGCACGGGGACGGATGTTTTATACGCAGGCCGATGGGCAAGCGGTTGAGGAAACCGGCGCGCTGGACAAGGATCAGCCGGGTGCGTTAACGCCAATAGTAGTCTCTAAACCAGACAATTCAGCTCTGATGATCGTTGCCTCGAAATCGCACCGCGATCAGGCGACTGAGGATTACATCAACAAATATCAGGTGCGCGACAGCAAAAGCGCCGGGTCATCGCTGAAGTTCTGTCTGGTCGCAACGGGTGAGGCTGACCTTTACCCCCGCGTGGGCCGCACAATGGAATGGGACACCGCAGCGGGCCATGCAGTACTAGCCGGTGCTGGTGGAAATGTCGTGCGCTTTGATGACCACACCCCGCTGACCTACGGCAAAGACGGCTATGCCAACCCGTTTTTCATCGCCTATGCTCCGGGCGTCGACCTGAAGGAAGCCTGATGTCTGTTCTGATCGTCATTCCCGCCCGCTACGCGTCGACCCGCTATCCGGGCAAACCTCTGGTGCCGCTGACCGGGGTCAATGGTACAGCCATGACACTGATCGAACGATCCTGGCGCGCCGCCATTTCGGTCGCGGGTGTCGATCGCGTCGTCGTGGCGACAGACGATGACCGCATTCGCCAAGTATCCGAGGGGTTCGGGGCCGAAGTGATCATGACCTCGGATACCTGTCGCAATGGCACCGAACGCTGCGCCGAGGCGCATACGGCGCTGGGCAGCGGTTATGAGATCGTAGTGAACCTGCAGGGCGATGCACCATTGACGCCGCACTGGTTTGTCGAAGACCTGATTTCAGGCTTGCGCGATGCCCCTGAGGCCGGTGTGGCCACCCCGGTTCTGCGCTGCGATGGCGACGCTCTGAATGGGTTGTTGAATGACCGCAAACACGACCGCGTTGGGGGTACGACAGCAGTGTTTGGCAATGATCACAGTGCGCTCTATTTCTCGAAAGAGGTAATTCCCTTCACCTCTGAGACCTATGACAACGATGATCCAACTCCGGTCTTTCATCATGTCGGTGTCTACGCTTATCGGCCAGATGCACTGGCAGACTATCCCTCCTGGCCGACCGGCCCGCTGGAAACATTGGAGGGCCTTGAACAACTGCGTTTCATGGAAAACGGTCGCAAGGTCCTGTGCGTCGAGGTGGAAGCCAAAGGTCGTCAATTTTGGGAACTGAACAACCCGCAAGATGTCGCCAAGATCGAAGAAATGATGGCCGCGATGGGACTGGAATGACCCATATTCTGGTCACCGGCGGCGCGGGCTATATTGGTTCGCATGCCTGCAAGGCGCTTGCAAAGGCGGGCTATATTCCGGTGACCTATGACAATCTGGTCACCGGTTGGCAGGATGCGGTGAAATTTGGTCCGTTCGAACGGGGCGACCTACTGGATCGCGCGCATATGGACGCCGTCTTTGCCAAATACCAGCCAGCCGCTGTGATGCATTTCGCAGCCCTCAGCCAAGTGGGTGAGGCAATGTCCGAGCCTGGCAGGTACTGGTCGAACAATGTGACCGGCTCTTTGACGTTAATCCAAGCGGCAGTCGACGCGGGCTGTTTGAATTTCGTCTTTTCATCGACTTGCGCCACTTATGGCGAACACGACAATGTGGTGCTCGATGAAACCTCACCACAACAACCGCTGAACGCCTATGGCGCCTCAAAACGCGCGATCGAAGATATCCTGCGTGATTTCGAATTCGCCTACGGGCTAAACCATGTGATCTTCCGATATTTCAACGTCGCCGGGGCCGATCCGGATGCCGAAATTGGTGAATTCCATCAACCCGAGACCCATCTGGTGCCGCTAATGCTGGACGCTGTCGCCGGTAAGCACGATGGTCTTACAGTGTTCGGTACCGATTATGACACGCCCGATGGCACCTGTATTCGCGATTATGTGCACGTCTGCGATCTGGTCGATGCGCATATTCTTGGTCTGAAGTGGCTGGAACAAGGCAAAGAGAGCCGCGTGTTCAATCTGGGTACCGGATCGGGATTTTCGGTTATGGAAGTGATCGAGCATTCGAAGGCCGTCACCAATCGAGCGGTGCCCTACAGCATCGGCCCACGCCGGGCAGGGGACTGTACACGTCTGGTATCAGGTTCAACCCGCGCAGAACAAGAGCTGGGCTGGATGCCAAAAAGATCAACGTTAGAGACGATGATCACCGATGCGTGGCGCTGGCATCAGAATGGCAGCTACAAAAAGTGAGCACAAAGGATCAGCCGCTAAGCTGGGGGCAGCGATACAAACTGCGCCTAAAGCGTAAGCGGCTTTTATGGCGGTCTTTTCGTAGCCGCCATCAGCTAACTTCGCGTGCAGACAAAACGCAACAAATCGCGCCGGGAGCTATCCTTGCCTTTACCACTCTACGGAACGAGATCAGCCGATTGCCGTGGTTTTTTCATCACTACCGGACGCTGGGTGTAGATCATTTTCTGATTGTGGATAACGGCAGCGACGACGGATCGACCCAGTACCTGCTTGATCAGCCGGATGTATCGCTGTGGCAGACAACGGCTAGCTATCGTGCGTCCCGGTTCGGATTGGATTGGCTGACATATCTGCAGTGGAAATTTGGCCACGGGCATTGGACGCTTATGGTCGATGCCGATGAATTGCTTGTCTATGCCCATCACGACACGCATTCGTTAAACGATTTGACGGGCTGGCTGGACGCGCGTGGGCAGTCCGCCTTTGGCGCATTGATGCTGGATCTGTTTCCCAAAGGCCCAGTGGGCACACAGTACTATGACCCGCAATCCGATCCTACGGATGTTCTGAACGGGTTCGACCCCGGCCCCTACAGATCCCAACGTCAATTTCCATTGGGCAACTTGTGGGTTCAAGGCGGGACGCGCGAGCGAGCTTTCTTTTCGGACCGCCCTGAAAGATCCCCGACTCTGAACAAAATCCCTTTGGTCCACTGGTCGCGACATATGGCTTATGTGAATTCCTGCCACTCCGTCCTGCCGCGAGCCCTGAATTTTGAATATGACGGGCCAGAGGGGCAGGCTCCTTCGGGCGTTTTGCTGCACACGAAATTCCTGCCGGGGGTTATAGAAAAATCGCAGATCGAAAAACACAGGCGCCAGCATTTCCACGACCCTGAAAAATTCAGCACATATTATGATGGGATTATTAATAAACCCGATCTTTGGGGGTCTGATTCTGTAAAGCTGCGCGATTGGCAACAATTGGAGACTTTGGGGCTGCTGAACGGTGGCAGCTTTCCAGCCACTACGGGGAAGTAAACGGGATATAAACCCATTGCTTCGCAAGGTAGCTAGATGTCATAAAACGATGACGGCTCGGCACCACTCAGGCCTCAGGCGGCCCCGGGCAGACTCGCGTATATCAAAAAAGGTTGGGCAGCCGCGTGAGCCTTTTGGATTCCTATCGCATGAGATTGCGACGCAAGCGTCGCCTTTTGCGTTGCCTGCGCAAAAGACGCGAATTGAAGGCGATACAGAATAACACGCCAGATATTCGCCCGCAGGACATCTTGTTGATGAGCGTCGTGCGAAACGAATGTATCCGCCTGCCCTATTTTCTCGATTACTACCGCAAGCTTGGCATTAACCATTTCCTATTCGTCGACAACAATAGCAGTGACGGAACGCGTGAATTTTTAACCGGCCAGCCAGACGTGTCACTGTGGTGGACGGATGCCGGCTATAAACGGTCGATTTATGGGCTGGATTGGTCAAATTATCTACTGCGAACCTATGCCCACAAACACTGGGTTTTGACCGTCGATCCGGACGAGTTCTTTGTTTACCCGTTCTGTGATACTCGCCCGATAAAGGCGTTGACCGACTGGTTGGACGACACCAGCGTGCGTAGTTTCGGCACAATGCTGATCGACATGTATCCCGAAGGACCGATCGAAGACACGCCCTATCACGCCGGTCAGGATCCGTTCGAGATCGCCCCGTGGTTTGACTCGGGCAACTACATGATCACTCGGAATCCCACCTATGGAAACCTGTGGATCCAAGGCGGCGCGCGCGCGAGGGTTTTCTTTCATGAAACGCCCGAAAAAGCCCCCGCGCTGAACAAAATCCCTTTGGTGAAATGGCATCGCCGCTACGCCTATGTCAGCTCGACCCATGCGCTGCTGCCCCGTGGCCTCAATCAAGTTTATGAGGAGCGCGGGGGTGAGAAGACCAGCGGCGCACTGCTGCATGCCAAGCTGATCGAAACTCTGGGTGACAAAGCGTATGAGGAGCTAAGCCGCAGCCAGCATTACAGCGGTTCGGGAGAATACAAAGCCTATGCCGAACAGTTGCAGAATAAACCTATTTTCTGGAACAACTGGTCCGAGAAATACATCAACTGGCGACAGCTTGAGATCCTCGGCATGATGTCAAAAGGGAACTGGGCATGAGTAACCTTGGCATCGTCATGCTGGTGCACACCGCACTCGACCGAGTAGAGCAGGTGGCGCGGCATTGGACGGCATCGGGCTGCCCGGTCGTGATCCATGTAGATCGCAAAGTGGCCAACTCGGCCTATTCCACTCTGGTCACTGCGTGCTCAGACAACCCGCTAATCCAGTTCTCGGATCGGCATGTCTGTGAATGGGGTGGTTGGGGCATCGTTGCGGCCTCACAATCCGCTGCAAGCCAGATGTTGGACAGTTTCCCGAAGGTGCGTCACGTTTATCTTGCCTCGGGTGCTTGTTTGCCGCTTCGCCCTGTGGGCGAGCTGATAGACTATCTGGCTGATCGCCCCCGCGTTGATTTCATCGAAAGCGCCACAACACGCGATGTCTGCTGGACAATGGGGGGGTTGGATCTTGAACGCTTCACGCTGCGTTTTCCGTTCTCATGGCGCAAACAACGGAGATTGTTTGACGCATACGTGCGGCTTCAACGCGCAGCAGGCCTGCGCAGGGCCATCCCAGAAGGTCTGGTGCCCCATATGGGCAGCCAATGGTGGTGCCTGACACGGCAAACCCTGTCAGCCATTTTGCAGGACCCCAAGCGACCGGACTATGACCGGTATTTTCGGAGGGTCTGGATTCCGGACGAAAGCTATTTTCAGACGCTCGCGCGCCTGTATTCCACGCATATTGAAAGCCGGTCGCTGACACTGTCGAAGTTCGACTATCAGGGCCGACCGCATATGTTCTACGATGACCACCTGCAATTGCTACGCCGCTCGGATTGCTTTGTGGCGCGTAAAATATGGCACGGAGCAGACCGGTTGTATCAATCCTTTTTGTCGGATGAAAACAGCGCGATGACCCCGACCGAGCCCAATCCGGGAAAGATCGACAGGGTGTTTTCCAAAGCTGTCGAACGGCGCATTCGCGGCCGGGACGGATTGTATATGCAGAGCTGTTTTCCGCGCGCGACAAGCGAACGGGGTCTAACCGCTTTTCCTTATTCTGTGCTTCAAGGCTTTTCAGAGCTGTTTGAAAATTTCGAGCCCTGGCTTGCAAATGTGACGGGCGCGCGGGTGCACGGACATCTGTTTCACCCGGAGAAGGTGCAATTTGCAAACGGTGGCACAATGATGAACGGCGCGCTTCCCGATTGCGCATCTCTCCGCGACTACAATCCGACTGCATTCCTGTCGAACGTCATCTGGAACACACGAGGCGAGCGCCAGTGTTTTCAATTCGGACCGAATGATACCCAACAGATCAACGAATTCCTGTTGCGCGATCTGAACGCCAGTATTGCCATCATCACCGGGGCCTGGGCGGTTCCCTTGTTCAGGTCCAACATGAACTTTGCCGATATTCGGTGTGAAGCTGCCCGTTTGCAGCAGCGGGAAACAAAGCAGCTTGAGTTGCTGGATACAGCCCGCGCAAACTCCAGAATACGGGTCTGGACCATGGCTGAGTTCGTGGAATCCCCAATGGAACACCTGCAGACCGTGCTTGAAGACATGGGTGCGCCCCAGCCCACCCACTTGACCGAGGCACCCACGATGGTGGATCTGACGGGGTTTGGTAAGTTTCTGCAGAATCTCAAAAACCAGGGCATGCATCCCTATTTGATGGGTGATTTTCCTGTTAACGATGTATTTGGCGGACAAGCCAAATCGTTCAAAAAGCCCTATCTGGTGCAGTAATTTAAAATGACCCGCCGCTTCGATTGCTTCATCGTACTGGCCGATATGCGTACTGGCTCGAACCTGTTGGAATTGCAGTTGAATACGCTCGACGGGGTGACCTGTCACGGTGAGGCGTTCAACCCCTACTTCGTCGGCCTGCCGAAACTGGACAGCCTTCTTGGGTTTACCCTGGAAGATCGCGAGAACGATCCTCTGGCTCTGATCAATGCGATCCGAAACGCGCCGGGTGAGATGAACGGCTTTCGATTCTTCAGTGATCACGATGCGCGTGCTCTTGGGCCTGCGCTTGATGATCCACGCTGTGCCAAGATCATCCTGATGCGCAATCCTCTGGACAGCTACATCTCTTGGAAAATCGCGTTGAAGACCAAGCAGTGGAGATTGGTAAACATCAAGCAGCGCCGCGACGCGCAGGTCACTTTCGACACCGAAGAGTTCTTTGACCAACTTCAACAACGGCAGGCGTTCCAGCAGACCGTTCTCAAGCACTTGCAAACCACAGGGCAGACGCCGTTTTATATAGACTATGACGATCTGAATGATCTGGACGTTTTGAACGGGCTTGCTGCCTGGCTGGGCGTCAGCGCACGGCTTGCCGAGCTGAACCAACATCTCAAGCGCCAGAACCCCGCACCTGCCTTGTCGAAAGTGACCAATCCAGACGACATGGAGCAGGCACTGTCACAGTATGACCGGTTCAAG
Organism: Ruegeria sp. O11; assembly: GCF_056535285.1. Classification (NCBI taxonomy): domain Bacteria; kingdom Pseudomonadati; phylum Pseudomonadota; class Alphaproteobacteria; order Rhodobacterales; family Roseobacteraceae; genus Ruegeria; species Ruegeria sp. O11. The sequence continues at coordinate 79,890 of NZ_JBQERS010000007.1, forward strand.
TTGCACCAAATCCCAAATTTCGAGCCGCTCCGCGGTCCTGCCGTGTCGCGCTATGTGGGCGCGGCAAACACGCCCCTGATGTATCTACCCGTGCGCGGTGGCCCCGAGGCGGAAGTGGCGCAATGGCTTGCTGATCTCGATGGAGTCACAACCGATGACCTGATCACTGGCCGCAATCAGAAACAGACGCGTCAATGGATGCAAAGCCATCCCGGTCACCGCAAATTCACAGTGCTGCGGCATCCGTTGGCGCGCGCGCATGCGGTATTCTGTGACCGTATCCTGTACACCGGCCCCGGCGCCTATGTCAGCATCCGCAATATGCTGAGCCGGCGGTACAAAGTGCCGCTACCTGCCAAAGGTGATCTAGGTGCTTATTCGCTTGTCCAACATTACGAAGCTTTCTCGGCTTATCTGGGAATGTTGCGCAGTATTCTTGCGGGTCAGACCCCGATCCGCGTCGACGGAGAATGGTGCGGGCAGGCGCAAACATTGGAAGGCGTGGCTGGATTCACCCTACCCGATCTGATTTTGCGTGAGGATGAGATGGCAATCAAATTGCCCGAGCTTGCCAGTCAAGTGGGACACGAAGCACCGCCAACTCCGGTGAAGGCAATGCCTGATGTGCCCTTCTCGCTGGATCAGATTTACGATGCACGGCTTGAAGCGCTGGCAGCCGAAGCCTACCAGCGCGACTATGTGCAGTTCGGGTTTGGTGCTTGGAAACCGCTATGTGTCAGGGACGCAGAGTGATGACAGTTCCCTCGTTCACCATCGCGTAAATCTCTTCGATCTCGTCGTTTTTCACAGCGATGCAGCCCGCTGTCCAATCAGGTGTCTTCTTCGCACGCTTGAACTCGGATCGTAGGTTCGGCTGTCCGTGAATGAAGATATCACCACCCGGATCAACGCCGGCGGCCTTGGCCTTCGCCCGATCTTCCGAGTTCGGATACGAGATGCCCAGCGACAGGTGATACCGACTACGTGGGTTGCGGCGGTCAATCAGATAAGTGCCCTCAGGCGTGCGGCCGTCGCCTTTTTTGGTTTTTGTGCCTCTGGGCGCAAATCCCAGATCGACATCATATTCCCGTAAAATCTGCTCGTTATGAAGAAGATACATCTTGCGTGCGCCCTTGTTGATGACCAATGAGGTCACCTCGGGCCCGCGATAAGAAAGAAATCTGGGTTTCGCTGAGGCGCACGCTGAAAGGCTCAGCGTTGCCATCGCGCCCATTCCAAATGCTCGACGATCCATAGTTTTCACTGCCTGATGCTCTTTTTTGCCAATTATTATGCCAGATTTGCGCGAAACTTAAATCACTTTTTGATGTACGACTGTTCCGTCAGGCGGCGTTCAATCGACTCGAGCCTTTCAAGAACCTCGTCACGATAGGCGTCTGTTTTGACCTCATCCTCGGCATGGTGGGCATCCTGCATCGAGTTCACGATCAGACCAACCAGAAGGTTCACCACCGCAAAGGTGGTCACCATGATGAAGGGAACAAAGAATAGCCAGGCGTAGGGATAGACCTCCATCACCGGGCGCACGATCCCCATGGACCAGCTTTCCAGCGTCATGATCTGGAACAGCGTATAGGCAGACATGCCCAGATCACCGAACCAATCCGGAAAGCTGTATGAGAACAGTTTGGTCGAGATCACCGCGCCGATATAGAACAAGATCGCCATCAGCAGGAACACGCTGGCCATGCCCGGCAGCGCCGAGATGAAGCCTTCGACTACTCGGCGCAGGCGCGGCGCAACGGAGATGACGCGCAATACCCGCAAGATACGCAGCGCCCGAAGAACAGAAAGCGCCCCCGCGCTGGGGACAAGGGCGACACCCACAATCACAAAGTCAAAAATGTTCCAGCCGCTTGTGAAGAACCGACGCCCGGTCGCGATCAGTTTCACCACGATTTCGATGACGAATATGGTGAGGCACAGTTTATCAAGCGTCACGATCAGCGGGCCTGCCGCCTCCATCAGCGTGGATGATGTCTCCATCCCCAACAGGACCGCATTGAACAGGATCACGCCGGTGATGAACTTCCCGAAAGTCGGCGCTTCGATGATGGGCAGCAGTCGTTGGGCGATCACCATGCGGGTGGTCCTTATCTCAGGGTTAATTGTTCAAAATGAACCGAGCGGCAAGTTCGGTGTGTGACGACCATCGAAATTGGTCAACCACCTGCACCCATTCAAGGGTATATCCGGCGTTAACCAATATTTTTGCATCGCGGGCAAAAGTCACCGGATTGCATGAGACATATGCGAGCACTGGGCGTTGGGCCTGCGCTAACTCGGCCACCTGCGCCTCGGCCCCTGCGCGCGGCGGGTCTAGCACGACAGCATTGAATTTCTTGAGCTCATCGGGCATGAGCGGGCGGCGAAACAGATCTCGGGCCTCGGTTGTGACCTGTTTCAGGCCTTGCGCCTTGCGCCAGCCCAGATCCAGGGCTTTCGTCATTTCAGCTTCACCTTCGACCGCATGCACCTCGGCTGTCTGTGCCAGCGGCAGCGAGAATGTTCCGCAACCCGCGAACAGATCGACAATCCGCTTGGCCCCCAGTGTCGCATCGGTAACAGCCTGTAATAGAGCCTGTTCTCCATCCTTGGTAGCTTGCAAAAACGCTCCGGGTGGTGGGGTGACGCCAGCGTTTCCAAAGCGTTGGATCGGAGGCTCACGCATGGCGATAACCTCGTCATCCCAGCTGAGCCGGGCAAGGCCGTGGTGCTCGGTCGCTTGCGCGAGTGCCAGTTCCAGCGGACCATCCAGCGGTTTGCCGCCCTTAACCGCCACATCCAGACCGCCTTCGGACAGGGTCAGCGTTACGGCCAACACGCCTTTGCGGCTGCCACCCAGCATGGCCAAGGCTTCGGCCACCGGAATGGCGTCGATCAAGGTGGGATGCAGCAGGTGACAATCCGGGATTTCGGTGATCGTGTCCGAAGCGCGTCCGTGAAACCCGGCCAGAGTGCCCTTCTTGGTGCGCCGAACGGCGATGGTCGCACGGCGGCGCGATCGCTCGGGCGAGGTGTGAATGGGCCGCATCGGGGCATCGAGCCCCTGCGCGGCGAGCGCGTTGCGCACCACGTCGACCTTCCAGTCGGCGACAAAGTCGTCAGCTGCGTGCTGCAGCTGGCAACCCCCACAGGCCTTGTAATGACGGCAGGGTGCTTTGACCCGCTGATCCGAAGGCGTTTCGACACGGATGTCACTCAGGAACTGCCCCAGCAGCGTGCCGCTGACCACCTCACCCGGCAGGGTGCGTGGCGCATAGATCGGACCATCGGCGATCCCGTCGCCCTGATGTCCGAGGCGGTTAATGGTGTAGTGCTGCGTCATGGGGGCCTGATACCGGGGGTTTGCGACCAACAAAACCCCTTATTCTGCCGCCTCCGCCTGAATGAACCCGCCCGACTGGCGGTGCCAGAACCGGGCATAAAGCCCGCCACGTTCCAACAGTGCCTCATGTGTACCGCTTTCGACGATATGCCCATGATCCAGAACAATGATCCGGTCCATCTCGCTGAGCGTGGAGAGACGGTGCGCGATCGCCAGAACCGTTTTACCCTGCATCACCCGGTGCAGCGCGGCCTGAATCGAGGCCTCGACCTCGGAATCCAGCGCCGAGGTCGCCTCGTCCAGAACCAATATCGGCGCGTCTTTCAGGATGGCACGGGCCAAAGCGATCCTCTGCCGTTGTCCGCCGCTGAGTTTCACACCCCGCTCACCCAGATGCGCATCATAGCCCTTACGCCCCTGCGCATCCTCAAGCCCCAGGATGAATTCATGCGCCTCGGCCTTGGTCGCGGCCTCAATCAATTCAGCCTCAGTCGAGTCAGGACGGCCATAGAGGATGTTCTCGCGCGCCGAGCGGTTGAACATAGCAGTTTCCTGCGTAACCATCCCGATCTGTTGGCGCAGACTGTCCTGTGTCACTTGAGAGACATCCTGCCCGTCAATTGAAATGACGCCATTTTCCCCGTCATAGAGCCTAAGCAGCAGTGAAACCAAAGTGGATTTCCCCGCACCTGAGGCCCCGACAATGCCCAGCTTCTCACCCGGAGCTGCGGTGAAATGCAGGTCAGACACGCCGCCCACATCGCGGCCATAGGCAAAACTGACATGGTCAAAGGCGATCTCACCTTCCGAGACCACAAGCGGAGTCGCATTCAGGGCATCTTCGACCCGGTCGCGCTTGGTCAGGGTATGCATCCCGTTCTCGATCTCGCCAACATTGGCGTATAGACCCATCAACGTGAAGCTGACCCAGCCGGTCATTTGTGAGATACGGATCGCCACGGCACCAGCCGCTACGATATCCCCGGCAGACGCGCCGCCCACCCGCCAAAGCCACAGCGTCGCACCGATCAGCAGGACTGGCAGAACCCCGGCTAGCGTCATCAGGATGAACCGGAAACTGGCCGACAACTTGCCGAATTCCAGCGACCGTTCTCGCAGGTCGACCATAGAGTTGCGCGCAGCGTGGTCTTCGAATTCCGAATGAGCGAACAGTTTGACCGTCTTGATATTTGTAATCGTGTCGACCACTTGCCCCGACACCATCGCCCGTGCTCCAGCACGCGCGGCAGAGCGCACCCGAATGCGTGGAAGATACCAGCGCACCAGCAGTAAGTAGACAACCAACCAAGCGGCGAACGGGACCATCACAAGCGGATGAATAGACCCTAACAAAAGCAATGACCCCGCAAGCGAGGCCAAGGCGAACACAATCGCGCTGATGGTTTCGGACACCACCTGCGTCATCGCATTTGAGGTTTGCATCTGTTTTTGGGCAATCCGCCCGGCGAAATCATCGTCGAAATAGGTCACCGATTGACCCAGCGTCCAGCGGTTCAGCTTGGCTAATACCAGTGGTGTGATGTTGGGCATGACGATGTAGTTATTCGCGATCGATGACAGCCCAAACAGCGCGGGACGCAACAGCATGAAGAATGCGACAGCACCCAAAATGATCGCGAGGTTGCCGCCGGTCAAAAACGCGTCGGGCCCGCTGGTTGTAGTCAGATCGATAACCCGCCCCAAGACCCAGGCGGTGCCGGCCTCCATAGCGCCTGCGATTGCCGAGAACGCAGCAGCGACGAATAGCATCGGCCAGGCGCCGGACAGGCTCCAGCGAATGAACGCCCCCAGCGTTTGCGGCGGGGGCGTTTCGATGTCTTTGAACGGTTGGATGAGGTCGGCAATCCTCATTCAGCGGCCTCCGGGTTCAGGAAGCCCCCAGATTGCCGCGCCCAGAACTGGGCGTAAAGCCCTCCTTGCGCCAGCAATTCGGAATGGCCGCCCTGTTCGACGATGCGACCACCATCCATCACCAGAATGCGGTCCATCTGCGCAATCGTGCTGAGCCGGTGCGCAATGGCGATCACGGTCTTGCCTTGCATCATGCCGTAGAGTGTTTCCTGTATCGAAGCTTCGACTTCGGAATCTAGGGCGGATGTCGCCTCATCCAACAGCAAAATCGGTGCATCTTTAAGGATCACACGCGCCAGCGTCACCCGCTGCCTCTGACCGCCAGACAGTTTCACACCCCGCTCGCCAACATGCGCATCATAACCGGTGCGCCCTTCCGGGTCCCGCAGATCGAGGATGAACTCATGCGCTTCGGCCTGTTTTGCGGCGGCGATCATCTGATCCTCGGTCGCATCAGGTCGGCCATAAAGAATATTAGCCCGCACCGAGCGGTGCAGCAGAGCGTTGTCTTGCTGAACCATCCCGATATGGCTGCGCAAACTGTCCTGCGTGACCTTCGAAATATCCTGACCATCAATCAGTATCGCACCCTGTTCAACATCGTAAAACCGCAAAAGTAGCTTTACTAGAGTCGATTTTCCTGCCCCCGACCGACCGATCAGTCCGATTTTTTCACCTGGTTTGATCGTCAGATTGACGTGATCCAGCCCACCGGCTTCGCGGCCATAATGGTGTGAAAGATCGCGGATTTCGATTTGGCCATTGCCCAGACGCAAGGGCTGCGCATCAGACTCGTCCAACAAATCGATGGGTTGCGCGATGGTTTGCATACCCTCAGCAACGATGCCGAGTTCCCGGAAGAAGCTGGTCAACGCCCACATGATCCATCCGGTCATGGCATTCAGCCGCAGCGTCAACGCAGTGGCGGCGGCCACCACACCGACCGTAGCGCTACCTTGCGCCCAAAGCAGGATCGCCCAGCCAACAACACCCACGATCAGCACACCGTTCAACGCAACCAGTGCGGCATCCATAATGGTGAAAATCCGCATCTCGATCTGGAATGTGCGGCGGGTTTCTGCAATCGCCTCGCGCGCATAATCCTGTTCCTGCGTGTCATGGGCAAACATCTTGATGGAGTGAATGTTGGTATAGCTGTCCACCACGCGCCCCGTTACGGTCGAACGCGCATCAGACGCGGCTTGCGACGCGGGTCCTACCCGCTTGACGGTCCACCGAACCAAAGCGCCATAAAACACCAGCCAAATCAATAACGGCAGCAACAGGCGCGGATCAGCCGCCATCAGCAGAATGGCCGCGCCGATCATGTAGGCAATCGAGAAAGAGATCGCGTCAAAGACCTGAAACACAACCTCGCCCGCAGCGGGCGGGGTCTGAACAACCCGGTTGGCGATGCGGCCGGCAAAGTCATTCTCGAACCAACCCACCGATTGTCGCAGAACATGTTTGTGCGCCCGCCAACGGATCAGCGTGCCAAAGTTCGGCAGGATCGTGTTGTTGAGCAACAAGACGTCAACCAGCTGCAGAATGGGACGAATGAACAGAATCAGCGCGGCGACCACGATCAGCTCTGTCCCATGCGCCTGCCAAAATTCAGCGGGTGAACTTCCCAGCAGATCCACAACGCGGCCCATATAAAAGATCAGTCCGACCTCGACCGCAGCAACCATCACGGACATCAGTGCGGCCAGCACGAAAACGCGTTTGAAAGGCTGCGAATAGCCCAACATGAAAGGCCACAGCCGCGTAGGTGGGGTATTTACCTGTTCATAGGCGACAAAAGGGTCAATGAGGTTTTCGAAGTAGCGAAACATAGAGAGTGCTCCGATTGAGCAAAAAATAGGTCATGCGAAGAAAGATGGCGCCAGAACACCACCCCTACGGGTCAAAGTGTTCCGGGCTTTAGCCGAACCAGATCCCGTAATACATTCGCATTCCTCCCTCCATATGAGTCAGGCGCACCCTGCCAAATCAAATCGGGTTTGTCATCCCCTTTTGAGACTTCAATTTATTCCGCCAGCAATTCTTCGCGGCTGAGCGTGAAATCCGACGCGATCCACCGCGCCTCAAGCTCGGCCAGTTTTTTGCCCAGCGCGGGACCCGAGAAGGCTGGGATCAAATCCGACGCCTTAATCGGGAAACTGGCTGCGGCCCCATGTTGCAATGCTTGGCTCAGGTCTTCTGACCATGGCTGTTCAAGAAATGCGTGGCGCAAAAGCGTCTCGTGCAAACCGCCCTCCGAGCCATAGCGGTAACCCAGTTCCGCGACGCTGGTCATCGCCATCGCTTCGTCGCGCATCCGGGTCAGTCTTTGCAGTTGCGCACGGCTGAGGCGCAGGGTTTTTGCGACTTCAGGCGGTGCAATCGCGGCCAAACGGCGAATCGCTTCGGGCGTGGCTTGGGCGTCTTGTTCCAGCTGGATCAGGATCGCCAGAGCCCGGTAATCTGCCCCGGGCAAAAGCTGCGCCAAAACACCGGTGCTGTGCATGGCGGCAACCGACGGCGCGGGGTCAGGCGCAGCGAGAAGTTTCAGCATCTCAGCCCCGACCCTTTCGCGGGAAAGTGTCTCTAACCCGTCCAAATTCGCAGCAATCGCATCCAGCGCATCGGGGTCGAAGCCCTGGTCTGCATCACCATACCAAGCGTGAAAGCGGAAGTATCTGAGCGACCGCAGGTAGTCTTCGCGGATGCGATCACTGGCCTCCCCGATGAAGCGCACGCGACGCGCCTGCAGATCCGGCAAACCGTTCAACGGATCAAGGATCGTGCCGTCAGGTTTGGCGTAGAGCGCGTTCATGGTGAAATCACGACGCGCGGCGTCTTCTTCGACCTTGTCGGAAAAGGCCACAACCGCACGTCGGCCATCCGTTTCGACATCACGGCGGAACGTCGTGACCTCATGAGGAATACCCTTGCTGACGACGGTTACCGTGCCATGTTCGATCCCAGTCGGGATTGGTTTCAGTCCAGCCTTCTGCGCCAGTTCCATAACCCGCTCGGGCTTTGCATCCGTGGCAATATCGATGTCTGAAACCGGTGCGTGCAGCAGAGCATTGCGCACACAACCACCGACGAAAAGCGCCTGCGCCCCGCCGTTAGTCAGTGCGGCGCACACATCTTGCGTAGCTCGTTCGGTTAACCAGTCTTCCGTGATCCGCTTCATTCACTCATCCGCGCTGCCAGTCCCCGCAGCATCCGCGCCGTTGCTCCCCAGATGTAGTAGGGGCCATAGGGTACAGCATAGTAATACCGTCTTTGGCCGCGCCAACGGCGCGACTCGACGACATAATTCTTTGGGTTCAAGACATGCGCAAGCGGAACTGAGAAGACCTCATCCACTTCGCCCGGTTCGGCGATGGTTTCGAAGCTGGCTTCAAGGATCGCAACAACAGGCGTTACCGAAAAGGAGGTTACGGTTTCATGGGTTGGCAGATGGCCCAGAATGCTCGGCAATTCGGGTGGCAGACCGATTTCTTCTCGGGCTTCGCGTAAGGCGGTGGCCGTGACATCCGTGTCACCTTCATCCTGTTTTCCACCTGGAAAGGCAATCTGGCCTGGGTGGTGCTTCAACGCCGAAGAGCGCTTGGTCAGGATCAACTGTGGCACATCGCCGACTATGGAAACAGGCACTAACACACCGGCAGGGCGCAGTTTGCGCCCCGCAGGCAGCACCGTCTCCGGGTTCAGATCAAAGTCACTGGACCCATCGCCATCACGACCCAGAGCCGCTGTCAGTTCCGAGATCAGATCACGCGCCATCCGGACCTTCGGCCTCGAACCCAACAGTTGTTGGGTCCAGCACGTAATGTGCGCCGCAGAACTGGCAGTCGGCCGTTACAGTGCCCTGATCGGTCGTCATCTTCTCGATATCCTGCGCCGAATAGATCGACAGACTTTGCCGCACGCGATCTTCGGAACAGGTGCAGCCAAACTGCACTTGCTGCGCATCGAATACACGGGGCTGTTCCTCGTGAAACAGACGCACCAGCAGGTCGGTCGGAGCGATCACCGGCCCGATCAATTCCAGATCATCCACGGTGTCGAGCAAGATGTTGACGCGACCCCAGTTTTCACCTTCTTCGCCATCCACAAGGTCAGAGGCGGTCAGGATCTCTCCGTTGCCCTCCCCCGACGCGGCAAAGGGCGAGGCCTTGGGCATGTGCTGCAACATAATCCCGCCTGCGCGCCAGTGTTCCCCGACACCGGGCTCGGTCGATTTGCCGAAGCTCAGTGAAAACCTGGTTGGCAGCTGTTCAGACTGTGCAAAGTAAGCCTCGGCACAGGCGCTCAGCGATCCACCGGCCAATGGCGTGATGCCTTGGTAGGGCTGCGTGCCCTCGCCCTGATCGATCATGATGGCGAAATAGCCCTCACCCACCTGATCGAAGGGGGCAGCATCGGTCAGCCGGTCACGATCAAAGCTGGCGTAGGCACGGATCTGCGCGGGCTCACCTTCGACCTGCGGCGCGTAGTAATCGGTTGCGATCATCCGTACGGCGCCCTTGGACTGCACCTGCAAAGACAGCTTCCAGCGCAGCGATACTGTCTGCCCGATCAAAGCGGTCAGCAGGGCCATCTCGGCCACCAGCGCCTCGACCACCTCAGGGTAGTCGTGCTGTTTCAGGATGCCGTCCAACACACCGTCCAGCCGCGCCACACGGCCACGCATGTCGGGTATATCGAGTTGAAAGGGCAGGACCGAGTCGTCCCACGCGATTTTGGTTCCAATGGACATGGGGTTTCCTTAAGCGCCACAGGTTGGCATACCGCCACCATATAGGTTGAACAGTTTTGGTTGAAAGGGGCCTTACATGATCAGACGGTTCGGTGAAAGCCCCGAGGCAGATCGTAAATACACCCGGCGTGTCGGCGTATATGCTCTGCTGCCTCAAGGCAACCGATTGTTGCTAACCTGTCAGCTGGAACCTGGCCCCGATCTTCAGCTGCCAGGCGGTGGCATCGATCCCGGGGAATCACCCATTACGGCGCTTCACCGTGAGGTTTACGAAGAAACCGGTTGGCTGATCGCCGCACCCCGGCGTGTGGGTGCGTTTCGGCGATACACCTACATGCCGGAATACGACCTGTGGGCTGAGAAAGTCTGCCTGATCTACCGCGCCCACCCAGTCCGTCGCCTAGGCCCTCCGACCGAAGACATTCATGAGGCCATTTGGATGGAGACCGCAGATGCCGTTCATCTGTTAGGCAATGAGGGCGACGCCCATTTCGCCCAGCGCCACCTGCATGGGCTCTAAGGTCCGTTATATTCGAAAAACACGGCAGAGACGTCATCGGTCATGCCGCTGTCTGGCGACATCACCTGACTGAGTCGCCAAAACATATCCTCGAGGAATTCCGGCCCTCCGTTATCTTCAGCGCACTCGACAGCCATTGACCTAAGACCGTCTTCGTCCAGCAAACTGCCATCGTCGAGCTGACATTCCGTAAATCCGTCCGAGTACAACAGCAGCTTGTCGCCCGGCTGCATATAGGTTTCGGTTTGCTGAAACTGTGCTTCCGGCAGCAGACCAATTGGCAACCCACCTTCGCCCAAAAACTCGGTTTTGCCATCATGGCGCATCAGCAGCGGATGCGGGTGACCTGCCTGCACCATTTTCAGATGTCCGTTGCGAAGATCAACGATGGCATAAACCATCGTAAAATACTCTTCGATCCCGGTGTCGGCGATCAGACGGGAGTTGAGCAGAGACGCGACCTCTTCGGGCGGTAGCAAGGCGTAGAATTTGCTGAACCGGCGTTCCATCGCGATGTTCTGGTCGAAATGTGTACTGGACAGATACCCGCCCAGACGAGCCGTCATCATCGCGGATGTGATGCCATGGCCTGAGACATCGATACTATAGAACCCCAGCCGATTAACACCGGGTGAGAACATTCCAACAAGATCGCCGCCGATATGCCCACAGGGTTTCAAAAGCAGACTAACCTGAGATTTACCGAAGGTTCCCTTCAACTCTGGCACCAGCGATTCCTGAATCTTTCGCGCCTGCATCAGATCTTTGTCGATCGCGTCGTGCGCAAGTTTGAGTTCATTCAACGCCGTTTCGATCAGTTGGTTTTTTCGCGACAATTCCCGTTGCATGTCGAGAATGCGTGCGCCCGCCGAGATGCGCGCTCGCAGCTCATCCGCCTCGAGCGGTTTGATCAGGAAATCATCCGCCCCGGCATCCAGCCCTCGCGCGACCACCTGCTTTTCGCTTTTTGAGGTCAGAAGAATGAAATAGCTATATTGCTCGCTATCCAGGTTTCGGAACGCGCTGCAGAACTCTAGCCCGCCCATACCCGGCATGACCCAGTCGCTGAGAACCAGATCGGGTGTATCGATTGCGCAATGTTCAATCGCAGCCTCGCCGCTATCGGCCTCAAGAACTTCGAACCCCCACTTCTTCAGCGAGGCAACCAGAATGCGCCGCTGCAGTCGGCTATCGTCTACAACAAGAACCTTACGGATCGCGCCAAAATCCAGCTCGACCCGGGCCTCTACTTGACTGGCATCCGGCACCATGAAGTCCCTGTACTTGCTCAACTCTCCAGTTGTCGCAACGCTACGCCGGTCAGCTTAACATCCTATGAAACTCAAATGACCACGATTTAACCCCACGTTTACCGGCAGCGGTCTACCAATATGCAACTGCAAGAGGGTGGCATGATTCAGTGGTCCAGAGTCAGACAGTTACGTGATGAGGTCGGCGCAGAAGAATTCGACGAGGTTGTCGAGATCTTTCTAGACGAGGTTCAGGAGGTCATCTGCAAGCTGCGTGATGATACCACCCGATCCGAAATCGAGCAGAACCTGCATTTCCTGAAAGGTAGCGCACTGAGCCTTGGCTTTGATTGCTTCTCAAAACTGTGCCAGGACGGTGAGCGCCGCGCAGCCGCAGGTGAAAGTACGGCTGTTGATTTATCGGCGATTATCGCGGCCTATGACGAGTCGAAAACACTGTTTCAGGCCGGTCTGGCCGACAACCTGCGCTAGATCACAAACTGCGCCAGCGTCTCGTCTTCGGTGATGTCCGTATATGTAAACCCGGCCTCATCCAGGTGCGCGAACAGCCGCATGAAATTCTCGGGCTTACGGGTTTCGATCCCGATCAGGACCGAACCAAAGTTGCGCGCCGATTTCTTCATGTATTCGAACCGTGCGATATCGTCTTCGGGCCCCAGAATACTTAGGAATTCCTTCAAAGCACCGGGGCGCTGCGGCAAGCGTAAGATGAAGTATTTCTTGACCCCGGAATAACGCTGCGCGCGCTCTTTGACTTCAGGTAAACGCTCGAAATCGAAATTCCCACCCGAGGTGACACAGACCACCGTCTTGCCACGTACAAAGCTTTGCACGTCACCCACGGCCTCAACCGCCAATGCACCGGCAGGTTCCAGAACGATGCCCTCGACATTCAGCATCTCGATCATGGTGGTACAGATGCGGTCTTCGGACAAAGTCAGCACATCCGACAGATGACGCGATTTCAGCAATTCAAAGGGTTTCTCACCAATCCGGCCTACTGCTGCGCCATCTACAAAGGTATCCACATGATCCAGCACCACCGGGTGCCCCGCTGCCAGCGCCGCGCGCAAACACGCCCCGCCCGCCGGTTCCACGAACAGGCAATGCGCCCGGTCCCCGAACCAGGTCGCCACGCCTGAGGACATGCCGCCGCCGCCAACCGGCAGCAGCACATGATCCGGCAAGCGGCCCAGCTGTTCTTCGATCTCAACCGCCAACGAGGCCTGCCCCTCGATCACGTCTTCATCGTCGAACGGAGACAAGAAATGCCCACCCTGCTCTGCACACCAGGATTGAGCGGCGGACAAAGTATCGTCGAAATAGTCACCGGTCAGATGTATCTCGATATTGTCACTACCAAAGATACGGGTTTTCTGTATCTTCTGCTGCGGCGTTGTCACCGGCATGAAGATCACACCCTTCACGCCCAGATGCTTGCACATATAGGCCACGCCCTGCGCGTGATTGCCTGCGCTGGCACAAACGAATAGCTCCTGCCCCTGCTGCTTGCGCATCGCATTGAATGCGCCGCGGATCTTGTAGGACCGCACCGGGCTGAGGTCTTCGCGCTTGAGCCAGATATCCGCGCCATAACGGTCGGACAGATGGGCATTCCGCTGTAGAGGCGTTGCTGGAAAAACAGAGCGCATCGCCTGTTCGGCAGCACGGGCACGGGTCATGAAATTGGTCATGTCGATTTCCCTGCCCGATCACCGCTGAAAGGGCAAGGAATACATATGTGTACGGGCTCAGGACAACTCGCGTTTCTCGACGAACACACCATAGATCGTCGTCAGAATGCTGACATTGATCAATGGGACGATCAGCATGCTCGCAAACAAGACAACGAAGATACCGATGATCGGGACGAACAGCAGCAGTGACGCTAGTAGCTGAAGCAACAATTGGAAGAGGATGGACAAGACGACCAGAAGTGCAATTGCTCCGCTTGCGCCAGAGGTCGCCTGCCAAGCTTCAGACAGCTTTAGCGGTTTTCCGATCGCTGCGGCGGGCAAAATCGCGGAGGCCCGATAGAAACCGATGGTGAGAAAGATAATCAAGCCCAGCCAAACCAGAATTCCTAGCACTGCAGAGGCTTGCGCCACCATGCTCATGATCAACGTCCCCGGTATCATGATGATAAGAGCGATTAGGCCGAGCATCAGGAGACGCCCGAAATAGGCGAGCACACGGTCGAACCTGAAAGGCGGAACCAAACCGCTTGGATATTCCTCAAGAAGAACAAAGCGGTGCCACGACACGACAATCCACAGCATGACCCCAAATATAACGGCCATAAAGCAAAGCAGAAATCCGGTGAAGGATGCCGCCGTTACACCGTCAGGGAAGCCAGTGGTTTCACTGTTAAATTCTTCAAACGGGATGCCGAACAGAAAGAACAAGCCAATGGCTAAGAAGCCGCCAATCAACGCTGGTACCACAGAAATCTGCAATGCCTGTGTCAGATTCCTAAGAACCATTCTCACCGAATGCACGAATATCTCTAATCCCAGCATAAAAACCGCCCTCTCAACTATTCCTTGTTCTCTAACGGACCGTTTCACCTCAATTCCCGCCCTGCGTCAATCCACACAGCTTGCCCCCGCGTCCAAAACCCGCTAGGGGCCAGTCGTTCTACGCATAAAGGGAAGTCAGATGTCCGCGCCCAAGAAAGTTGTTCTGGCCTATTCCGGTGGCCTTGATACCTCGATCATTCTGAAATGGCTGCAGACCGAGTATGGCTGTGAGGTCGTGACCTTTACCGCCGATCTGGGTCAGGGCGAGGAGCTTGAGCCCGCCCGCAAAAAGGCAGAGTTGCTTGGGATCAAGCCCGAGAACATCTATATCGAGGACATCCGAGAAGAGTTCGTGCGCGACTTCGTCTTCCCCATGTTCCGCGCCAACGCGGTTTATGAAGGTCTATACCTGCTCGGTACGTCCATCGCGCGACCTCTGATCTCGAAACGTCTGGTTGAGATTGCTGAGGCGACCGGTGCTGATGCCGTTGCCCATGGCGCGACCGGCAAGGGCAACGATCAGGTGCGGTTCGAACTGGCGGCTTACGCGCTGAACCCCGACATCAAGGTTATTGCTCCATGGCGCGAGTGGGACCTGACCAGCCGCACCCGTCTGCTGGAATTTGCCGAGGCGAACCAAATTCCGATTGCCAAGGACAAACGCGGCGAGGCGCCCTTCTCGGTCGATGCCAACCTGCTGCACACCTCGTCCGAGGGTAAGGTTCTGGAAGACCCCGCCGATATGGCACCCGACTATGTCTATCAGCGCACGGTCCACCCCGAGGATGCGCCGAATGAGCCGGAATTCATCGAGATCGGCTTTGAAAAAGGCGACGCGGTCAGCATCAATGGTGAGGCGATGAGCCCCGCAACCATCCTGACCAAGCTGAACGAATATGGCGGCAAGCACGGTATTGGCCGTCTCGATCTGGTCGAAGGACGCTTCGTTGGCATGAAATCGCGCGGTATTTACGAAACCCCCGGCGGCACCATCCTGCTGGAAGCGCATCGTGGCATCGAATCCATCACCATGGACCGGGGTGCGATGCACCTGAAGGACCAGCTGATGCCGCAATATGCCGAGCTGATCTATAACGGCTTCTGGTACAGCCCTGAGCGTGAGATGCTGCAGGCCGCCATCGACAAGTCGCAAGAACATGTCACCGGCACTGTGCGCGTAAAGCTGTACAAAGGTTTGGCCTCGACCGTGGGCCGCTGGTCGGATCACTCGCTCTATTCCGAAGCACACGTGACCTTTGAGGAAGACGCCGGCGCATACGATCAGAAAGACGCAGCAGGATTCATCCAGCTGAACGCACTGCGCCTGAAACTCTTGGCGGCGCGTGACAAACGACTGAACAAGTAAGCAATCAGAATTCGAAAAACGGCCCCGGTGCCCTATAAGGCGCCGGGGTTTTTCTTTGCACGGTTCCCGTCAGGTCAGGCTTGCGCGGATCAGGTGTTTTTCTTTACGCACACGTCAGCCAAAGAAGGACAGATCATGCTGCAAGACATCGCCGACGGAATTCAGAAAGGTCTGAATGGCAAGGGCTTTGACGGATCACTGAAATTCGATTGCGGTAAGGATGGCGTGATTGTTCTGGCCGACAACACTGCCTCAACCAAAGATCGCGAGACCGATTGCACCATTCGCATCTCGCGCGAGAACTTGACCAAACTGCTGACCGGCAAGCTGAACCCGATGACCGGGGTTGCTTTGGGCAAGCTGAAGATCTCGGGCAATATGAGTGTGGCGATGAAACTGGGGCAGTTGCTGGGCTGATAAACTCGTCTCACCAGCGCGTGACAAATCATGTCAGCGCATTGCGCAAGCGCGATCCAGCGGGCAGCTTGGTTTCGGAAGGAGACCTGCCATGACCCGGACCACTTACCTTGATTGCCTGAAACCTTCGCTTCTGTTTGTGCTGATCCTGTTGGTCGCAATGCTGCGCGCCTTGCCAGCCCCTGCGGCGGGGACAGAAACGCTGACCGTAGCCGGGGGCTGTTTCTGGTGTGTCGAATCCGATTTCGAATCTGTGCCCGGGGTAATAGGTGCAGTTTCGGGTTATACGGGCGGTGCAACCGAGAACCCAACCTATGATCAGGTCTCAAAAGGCGGAAGCGGGCATTACGAGGCGGTGCAGATCACCTTCGATCCCGCCCGCGTTTCCCGTGAAACCTTGCTGAACATGTTCTTCCGTTCGGTCGATCCAACGGACGCGGGAGGTCAGTTCTGCGATCGTGGTGAGAGTTATCGGACCGCCATTTTCGTCTCTAACACAGGGGAAAAGGCGTTGGCGCAGCAGGCCAAGAGCAGCGCGCAAAACGCGTTGGGTCAAACGGTGGTCACACCGATCCTGCAGGCCGGCACGTTTTATCCGGCGGAAGCCTATCATCAGGATTACTACAAGGGCGACAAGCTGGTCCTGACCCGGTTTGGTCCCAAGCGCCAAAAGAACGCGTACAAAGCATACCGCAAAGCCTGCGGTCGCGATGCGCGCGTCAAGCAATTGTGGGGAAGCGAAGCACCCTTTGCCGGATCTTAATCAAACTGCGCCTCGTGCACTTCTTTCAGGTCAGGGATAACATCCGCCGTTCCGTGCCGCGTGACCATCAGGGCCGCGGCACGGTTTGCTTGTGCAATTGCCTGCTCCATTGGCATGCCCCGATCCATGCCCGCCAGCACATAGCCGGTAAAGGTGTCACCAGCACCCGTGGTATCCACGGCGTTGACCTTATGCGCCCGAAACGCTTGTGGTTTATGACCCCGCTGATAATACCGCGCACCTTTTGAGCCGAAGGTGACGATCACATGCTCGACCGGCAACTCAGACGGGGCCAGGTCCGTTGCATCCTGCAATTGCTCAGCTTCGACTTCGTTGAGGATCAGAAAGTCCAGATACGGCAGAACCGCCTGTACCGCCTCGGCTTTAAATGGAGCGGCTGCGTAGCACACGGTCAGCCCCAGTTCGCAACCCAGTTTGGCGGCCTCAATCTGAGCATTGGTTTCGTTCTGCATCACCAGCAGGTCACCCGAAACGGCCGAGGACAACGCCTGCCCTAGTTGGTCATCCGAGATGGCGTGGTTGGCACCCTGAAACAGAACAATCAGGTTTTCGCCCTGCGCGTCCACCGCGATGATCGCGTGACCCGTGGGTACATCCACCTCAGCAATTTGCCGCGTGTCCACGCCATATTCGGTCAGCCTGTCCCGCGCCCAAAGGCCATCTGACCCGACCGCGCCGATATGCGAAACCCGTGACCCTGCACGGGCCGCAGCCACCGACATGTTGGCGCCCTTGCCGCCCAGAAACCTCTGCAACCCGCTGGCCGCCAGTGTCTCGCCCGCCGCGGGCAAATGCGGCAGGGCATAGACCATATCCGCGTTGATAGAGCCTAGGTTCCATATCGTCATGATTTACCCAATATCGCAGGAGGCCAGAATGGCCATGTTCAGAATGTCATTCGCGGTCGAAACCGTCGAACAGATCTGGATCGGCTTATCGACGCCGGACAGGATCGGACCGATTACGGTGGCTCCACCCATTTCCTGCATCAGCTTGGTCGAGATTGAAGCCGAGTGTCGTGCGGGAACAATCAGGATATTGGCTGGTCCGGTCAGGCGTTGGAACGGATAAGCTTCCTGCTGATCCACATTCAGGGCCACATCAACCGTCATCTCCCCTTCGTACTCGAAATCGACGCCGCGCTCGTCCAGCACTACCGGAGCACGGTGCATCTTCTCAGCACGTTCAGACACCGGGTAACCGAAGGTCGAGAAACTGACAAAGGCCGCCCGGGGCTCAAGCCCCATATGACGCGCCACCGCTGCGGCGCGCTCGGCGATATTGGCCAGATCGTTCTCATCCGGCCATTCATGCACCAGCGTGTCGCCAATCAGGACAATCCGTCCTTTGTGCAGCAATGCAGTAACCCCCGCCGCGCCATGGGCGGCATCGGCGTCAAACACATGGTTGATGCGGTCCAGAACATGCGCCGACTTGCGCGTTGCCCCGGTCACCAGACCATCCGCATGACCATGCGCCAGCATTAGAGACGAAAAGACATGTCGGTCCCGCGCAGCGAGGCGGTGAATGTCCTTGTGGTCAAACCCTTTGCGCTGCAGGCGCTGATACAGAAAATCCTTATAGGCCTCGAGATGTGAGGTATTGGCCGCGTTCACCACATCAATCTCGCGCACCGCGTCCCCAAGACCAGCGGCTTCAAGCTTTTCTTTGACATCGTCCGGCCGCCCTACAACCAGCGCCTTCCCAAAGCCCGAGCGTTGGTACATGACGGCTGCGCGCAACACGCGCGGATCGTCGCCCTCGGCAAAGATCATCCGGCTTTGCGCCTGACGCGCACGTGCGTTCAGGCCGCGCAAGATGCTGGCCGTCGGGTCCATGCGGGATTTCAGGCTCAGCTCATACGCTTCCATATCGATGATTGGGCGCCGCGCAGCGCCGGTATCCATACCGGCCTTGGCGACCGCAGGTGGGATACGGTGAATCAGGCGCGGATCAAACGGGGTTGGGATGATGTAGTCACGCCCAAAAGTAAGCGACTTGCCGTAGGCCATTGCTACTTCATCCGGCACATCTTCACGCGCCAATCGTGCCAGCGCATGGGCGCACGCAATTTTCATCTCGTCATTGATCGCACGGGCGTGAATATCCAACGCGCCGCGGAATAGATAAGGAAAGCCCAGAACGTTATTCACCTGGTTCGGATAGTCGCTACGGCCCGTCGCAACGATCGCATCAACGCGGACCTCATGCGCCTCTTCCGGTGTGATTTCGGGATCGGGGTTCGCCATCGCAAAGATGACCGGATTGTCGGCCATGCTGGCCACCATATCCTGCGTCACAGCCCCTTTGACCGACACGCCAAGGAACACATCCGCACCCTTCATGGCATCTTCCAGAGTGCGCAGATCGGTCGAGATCGCGTGGGCTGATTTCCACTGGTTCATGCCCTCGGTCCGGCCCTGATAGATCACGCCCTTGGTATCGCAGACAATGCAGTTCTCATGCCGCGCGCCCATTGCCTTAAGCAGTTCGATACAGGCGATCCCAGCAGCACCCGCCCCGTTCAGTACAATTTTCACATCTTCAATCTTTTTGCCTGAGATGTGCAGTGCGTTCAGCAAGCCCGCAGCACAGATCACCGCTGTTCCGTGCTGGTCATCGTGGAAGACTGGGATATCCATTTCTTCCTTCAGGCGCTGTTCAATGATGAAACACTCGGGCGCCTTGATGTCTTCCAGATTTATCCCGCCAAATGTCGGACCCATCAGACGCACCGCACGGCAGAACTCATCCGGGTCTTCGGTATCCAGCTCGATATCGATCGAGTTCACATCGGCGAACCGCTTGAACAGGACCGATTTCCCCTCCATCACCGGTTTTGAGCCCAGCGCGCCAAGATTTCCAAGGCCCAGAACGGCGGTGCCATTCGAGATCACAGCAACCAGATTGCCCTTGTTGGTATAATCATAGGCGGTCTCGGGCGCTTCAGCGATGGCTTCACATGGAACCGCAACGCCAGGGCTGTAGGCCAGCGACAGATCGCGCTGCGTGGTCATGGGAACGGTGGCCTGCACCTCCCACTTGCCGGGGGTCGGGTCGAGGTGAAAGGCCAGCGCCTCTTCTTTGGTGATCTTCGCTTTGGGCATCTTACAGGTCGTTTCCATGACTTAAGGGCTTTTGCCTCATAGCGCAGGCAGAGCCGCGCCTCAACGGGAATGAGTTTTCGGCTTTTACAGAAGATGCGGGATTTGTAAGGTCGCGCCGGAACACGCCATAAGGGGGCCGCCTTTGTCCACAGTCACGCCGATGATGGCGCAATACCTTGAGATCAAAGAGGCTCATCCAGACGCCCTGTTGTTTTATCGCATGGGCGACTTCTATGAGATGTTCTTTGAAGATGCCGTCAACGCGGCCGAAGCGCTGGACATCGCGTTAACCAAGCGCGGAAAGCATAACGGAACCGATATTCCGATGTGTGGCGTGCCCGTGCATTCTGCCGAAGGGTATCTGCTGACCTTGATCCGCAAGGGCTTTCGTGTCGCGGTCTGTGAGCAGATGGAAAGCCCGGCGGAGGCGAAGAAAAGAGGCTCTAAATCGGTTGTAGAGCGCGATGTTGTGCGCTTGGTAACTCCGGGAACACTGACCGAAGACGCCCTTCTGGAAGCTCGCCGCCACAACTTTCTGGCCGCCTATTCCCAGGTACGGGATGAGGCCGCGCTGGCGTGGGCTGATATTTCCACGGGTGCGTTTCATGTAATGCCATTGACCTCCGTACGCCTCAGCCCCGAACTGGCGCGGCTTGCCCCGTCCGAGTTAATCGTGGCCGACGGGACGGAACAGATGTTGCAGGAACCGGTGCGCGATCTGGGCATTTCGTTAACCCCGGTGGGACGTGCCAGCTTTGACAGCACTGCTGCTGAAAAGCGCATCTGCGGCTTGTTTCACGTTGGCGCGCTGGATGCATTCGGTAATTTTGGACGCGCCGAAATTTCGGCTATGGGCGCGCTGATCGACTATTTGGAGATCACGCAGAAAGGAAAACTACCCCTTCTGCAAACTCCACTGAAAGAGTCCGAGGACCGGGTAGTGCAAATAGATGCGGCCACACGTCGTAATCTTGAACTGACCCGATCCTTGTCCGGTGGTCGCGCGGGCTCTTTGCTTTCGGTGGTTGATCGTACAGTTACATCTGGTGGCGCGCGATTGCTGGAACAGCGCCTATCCAGTCCTTCGCGCAATCTGGACGTCATTCATGCCCGGCTGGACGCCGTGAGTTTCGCTGCCGAAGACAGTCTAATTGCTTCGGATCTACGCGAAGCGCTACGTAAAACACCAGATCTGGACCGCGCCCTTTCTCGTCTATCACTGGAACGCGGTGGTCCCCGTGACCTGGCTGCCATTCGTAACGGGCTGACTCAGGCTGCTGCGATTGCTGGAATTTGCGAGGGCCAGGATCTGCCAATCCTGCTGGCAACCGCTCTGCAGAACCTCGTAGATTTCGATGATCTACTGAACCTACTCGATGAGGCATTGATTGCTGAGCCACCCCTACTGGCGCGCGACGGTGGATTTATCGCTCCGGGTTTTGATGCCGAGCTGGACGAGGCCCGGACGCTGCGCGACGAAGGCCGTTCTGTTATTGCAGGGTTTCAGCAGAAATATGCGGAACACACTGGCATCACCTCGTTGAAGATCAAGCACAACAACGTGCTGGGCTATTTCATTGAAACCACGGCCACCCATGCCGAGAAGATGCTGAGCCCTCCATTCTCTGAGACTTATATCCACCGCCAGACCACCGCCAATCAGGTGCGATTCACAACCGTGGAACTGTCCGAGATCGAAACCCGCATCCTGAACGCTGGAAATCTGGCGTTGGAGATTGAAAAGCGGCTCTATCAAAGGCTTTCTAGCGAAATTCTGGACCGTGCCGCACGACTGAACCAAGCGGCTCGTGGTCTGGCAGAACTGGATCTAACCACTTCTTTGGCTGATCTAGCGCGTGGGGAAAGCTGGTGTCGTCCGCAGGTCGACAGCTCGCGCAGCTTTGAGGTAGAAGGTGGACGTCATCCGGTTGTTGAACACGCGTTGCGCCAGCAAGGCGGCGATGCTTTCATTGCGAATGACTGCGATCTTAGCGCTGTAGATGGCGCCTCCATCTGGTTGCTGACCGGGCCGAACATGGCCGGTAAGTCGACCTTCCTGAGGCAGAACGCGCTGATTGCCTTGCTTGCTCAGATGGGCAGTTATGTCCCTGCTGAGCAAGCGCATATCGGGGTGGTCAGCCAGCTCTTCAGCCGCGTCGGCGCCTCAGATGATCTTGCGCGCGGTCGATCAACTTTCATGGTCGAAATGGTTGAAACCGCAGCCATCCTCAACCAGGCCGACGACCGCGCGCTGGTCATTCTTGATGAAATCGGCCGAGGCACTGCCACCTATGACGGGCTTTCGATCGCCTGGGCCACGCTCGAACACCTGCACGCCGCCAATCAATGTCGCGCGCTGTTTGCCACGCATTACCATGAATTGACGGCTCTGGCAGGAAGTCTGGAGGGCGTCGACAACGCCACGGTAGCCGTCAAGGAATGGGAGGGAGAGGTGATCTTCCTGCACGAGGTCCATAAAGGTGCCGCCGACCGATCTTATGGTGTTCAGGTTGCTCAGCTTGCTGGCCTGCCCGCTTCGGTGGTGGAACGCGCGCGTGTTGTTCTGGACCAGTTGGAAAAAACTGAGCGCGAAGGCGGCAAGCAAAAAGCCTTGATCGACGATCTGCCCTTGTTTTCAGCCGCTCCGCCGCCGCCACCTCCCGCCCCCAAGGCAACACCCGTTACGGATATGCTCGACGAAGTCCTGCCGGACGAATTGACCCCGCGCGAAGCCCTTGACCTGATATACAAACTAAAAGAGGCGGCCAAATCCTGACCGCCCCTTCATCTTTTCAAAAATACTCTCGCCGAAGGCTTGGCTTCTTTGAAGCCAATCAGCCCGCAGGCATAGACGAAACACCTACCTGCGCCGGGCGCAACAGACGGTCGTGTAGCATGAAACCTTCTGCCGAAACCTGAATGATGTCGCCTGCTTTGGTGCCAGGAACCGGTGCCTCAAACATCGCTTCATGAACGTTCGGATCAAACCGGTCGCCCACCTCAGGTGTAATTACTTCGATACCGTGCTTCTGGAACACGTCCTTCAGCGCACGCATGGTGAGTTCGACGCCTTCCAACAAGCCGGCAGCAAGCTCTTTTTGCTCATCGGTTGCGGCCTCGAGCGCCCGCTTCATGTTGTCATAGACCGGCAACATGTCACGCGCCAGCTTGGATCCACCGTACTGCTCGGCATCCCGACGTGCCTTATCGCCACGCTTACGGGCGTTTTCAGCGTCGGCAAGCGCACGCATGAATTTGTCTTTGTAGTCGTCGCGCTCTGCGCGCAATTCGTCCAACTCCAGAGCTTCATCGCTGATCTCAGCAAATTCCTCGGCCAGCTCTTCTGCTTCTGCGGACATGATGTCGTCCAGAAATTCTTCGTTCTTGGGCTCTGCCATCTCTTACCCTCTAGCTCCGGTCGGAAATCAACTTCCCAACCAGTTGCGCCGTATAATCCACGATCGGCACGATCCGTCCGTAATTCAGACGTGTGGGTCCAATGACCCCAACCGCACCGATTATCTTACGATCAGCGTTCATATATGGAGACACCACCAAAGAGGAACCCGAAAGTGAGAAAAGTTTGTTCTCAGAGCCAATAAAAATGCGCACACCCTCACCTTCCTCGGTCAATTCAAGGAATTCAGCGATGTCACGTTTGCGCTCAAGGTCATCAAACAGGGTGCGGATTCGGTCCAACTCCTCGGCCTGACCCGGTTCATTCAGTAGATTCGCGCGTCCGCGTACGATCAATCGAGCCGAGTCGCTGCCATCCCCGTCCCATGCAGCAATGCCGCTTTCGACCATTTCACGCGCCAAAATATCGATTTCCTGCTTCCGCGCATCTATCTGCGACAGCATTTGGCGACGCACTTCGCTAAGCGTACGTCCTTCGATCAGCGCATTCAGGAAATTCGCAGCCTCACGCATCGAGCTTGGTGTCTGACCGGGTGGAGGCGTAAACAGCCGGTTTTCCACCTGCCCGTCAGAGAACACCAGAACCACCAAAGCGCGATCATGACCAAGCGAGACGAACTCGATATGCTTGATCTCAGCCTCATGTTTGGGTGTCAGAACCAGCGAAGCGCCTTGTGTCACGTGTGACAATGCCGATCCCACACGATCTAACATTCCGCCAACATCGCCTGCGTTAGAGCCTAATGTTTCGTCCAGCTTCTGCCGATCATCCGCGCCCAGATCGCCCATTTCAAGCAATCCGTCGACGAACATCCGCAGCCCCTGCTGCGTCGGAATCCGACCAGCACTGACATGCGGGCTGTCCAGCAGGCCCAGGAATTCCAGATCCTGCATCACGTTACGCACGGTCGCCGCGCTGACTTTTTCCGAAAGCGTGCGTGTCAGAGTGCGGCTGCCGACCGGCTCACCGCTGTCCAGATAGCTTTCGACGATCAGCCGGAACACCTCACGTGACCGGTCGTTCATCTCGCTCAGAATTTTGCTCGCTTCGCTCATCGGCAATCCTCTGCTGGATCGTCATTAAATAGCAGGCACAAGAAAGGTCAATCGGGGTTGCATCGTAACGCTGCAGAGCGGTATCCCCAACCCAGCAAACAAAGGATTTTCCATGCGACCCTCAGGACGTGATCTAAACGAAATGCGCGCCGTTTCAATTGAAACCGGCTTTACCAAACATGCCGAAGGTTCCTGCCTGATCAAGATGGGTGACACCCATGTACTGTGCACCGCCACGATCGAGGACCGCGTTCCACCATTTATAAAAGGCTCGGGCCTGGGTTGGGTCACCGCCGAATACGGCATGCTGCCCCGCGCGACGAATACGCGGATGCGGCGTGAAGCGGCAAGCGGCAAGCAAGGTGGCCGCACCGTAGAGATTCAACGCCTGATCGGCCGTGCTCTGCGTGCCGGTGTAGACCGAGTTGCATTGGGTGAACGCCAGATCACTGTCGACTGCGATGTAATTCAGGCCGATGGCGGCACACGTTGTGCATCGATCACTGGCGGTTGGGTGGCATTGCGTCTGGCAGTGAATAAGCTGATGAAAACAGGCGATGTTATTTCGGACCCTTTGGTTGATCCCGTCGCCGCCGTGTCCTGCGGAATCTACGCGGGTCAGCCAGTTTTGGACCTCGACTATCCCGAGGACAGCGAGGCCGGCGTCGATGGCAACTTCATCATGACCGGCTCTAGCAAACTAATCGAAGTGCAAATGAGTGCCGAGGGATCCGTCTTTAGCCGCGCACAGATGGACCAATTGATGGATCTGGCGGAAAAGGGCGTGGCTGAACTGGCTGCCGCACAGAAAGCTGCCACCGCATGACTCGTAAGTTCAACGGGGACAAGCTGCTGGTCGCCACGCACAACAAAGGCAAGCTTGAGGAGATGGCACATCTCCTCGAACCCTTTGGTGTTGCCGTCGTGGGTGCTGGTGAATTGGCCCTGCCTGAACCAGAAGAGACAGAGGATACCTTCGTCGGCAACGCCCGGATTAAGGCCCACGCCGCCGCGCAAGCCACCGGCCTGCCCGCCCTGTCGGACGATTCCGGAATCACCATCGACGCGCTGGATGGCGCGCCGGGCGTCTACACCGCCGATTGGGCAGAAACCGGCAATGGCCGTGATTTTCTGATGGCGATGACCCGCGCACATAACGAGCTGGAAGCGAAGAGCGCTGCCCACCCTCGCACAGCGCAATTCCGCTGTACTCTGGTTCTGGCGTGGCCCGACGGGCATGACGAGGTGTTCGAGGGCGTGGCCCCTGGACATTTAACATGGCCAATTCGTGGCAAGGATGGCTTTGGCTATGACCCAATGTTCGTCCCCGAAGGGCACGACATTACCTTTGCCGAGATGGACCGTTGGGAAAAGAACAAGATCAGCCATCGCGGCCGCGCGGTGGAGATGTTCGTGAAAGGCTGCTTTGGCGGATGATTGGCGCAACGGGGGCTTTGGCCTGTATGTGCATTGGCCCTTTTGCGAGGCCAAGTGTCCTTATTGTGACTTCAACAGCCACGTTTCAAGAAATATTATTCAAAAACAATGGATTAATAGCTATCTGAATGAGCTTAAACGCGCAGCCAGTGAAACGCAAGGTCGGGTACTTAACACGATTTTTTTTGGCGGTGGCACGCCATCGCTGATGGCGCCGGACACCATCTCTGCCATCATCGACGAGGCCCGCGCCCTTTGGCGCCCCGCCAACGATATGGAGATCACGCTTGAAGCCAACCCCGGCTCAGTCGAGGCCGGTCGCTTTGCAGCCTATCGCGATGCAGGTGTGAACCGTATTTCAATGGGTGTGCAGGCCCTCAACGACGATGACCTGCGCCGCCTGGGTCGTATTCACACTGTGGCTGAAGCCCGCGCCGCTTTTGATATTGCCCGTAGCTGCTTTGACCGTGTCAGTTTTGATCTGATCTATGCCCGACAACATCAAACTCTGGACGCATGGCGCGCTGAGTTGGCTGAGGCCCTGTCGATGGCGATCGATCACCTGTCGCTTTATCAACTCACCATCGAAGAGGGTACGGCGTTCGGAGATCGCTATGCAGTTGGTAAGCTCCGCGGTCTGCCCGAGGATGACAGCGCGGCGGATATGTATCTGGCCACGCAAGAGATATGCGAGGCCCATGGTTTACCCGCCTATGAGGTCTCAAACCACGCCCGATCCGGAGCGGAGTCTCAGCACAACCTGATCTATTGGCGCTATGGTGATTACGTGGGTATCGGGCCAGGCGCACACGGGCGGATCACCCTTGATGGCCACAAATTTGCGACCGAGACCTTTCTTTCGCCAACCAAATGGCTGGCCGCCGTTGAAAATGGAAGTGGAGAAAGCAACCGGTTCGAACTAACACAGCGTGAACAAGCGTTTGAATACCTTATGATGTGCCTTAGGATTACAGAGGGCCTAAATATAGATAGATACAATCAACTCTCGGGCGAAGACCTGCCGCAGGAAAAACTTGATACGCTGGCCGATCTGGGCATGTTGATCCTGGAAGACGACCAGCTACGCGCCACATCTCAGGGCCGCGCCGTTCTCAATGCCGTTATCCGAGAGCTATTGGAGTAACAAATGCAATATCTCTGGGCTGGTTTGGGGTTGGTCTGCGTCGCGCTCGCCATGGTTGGAGTGGTCTTACCCTTGCTTCCAACAGTGCCGTTTCTTCTGCTCGCGGCATTTTTCTTTGCGCGCTCTTCATCAAGGCTACATAATTGGCTGCTAACCCATCAGACCTTTGGTCCGCTAATTGTCGACTGGCAGAGCTCGGGCGTAATTAGGCCTGGCGCAAAAAAAGCGGCCACCCTGTCGGTTGCCGCCGTATTTGGCCTGTCGGTGTTGCTGTCCATGCCTTCACACGTCCTGATCATTCAGGCCGTTGTGCTAGGCGGCGTCATGCTTTTTATCTGGACCCGCCCTAGCGGCTAAGCTTTGCGCAAAGATCATCCAGCTGATCAAGGTTTTCATAAGACAAAACCACCTGCCCCGTTTCTGATCCGGGTTTGTGGTTGATGGTGACCTTCATTGCCAGAATAGCAGACAAATCCTTTTCGAGGGCGCGCGTATCTGCATCTTTCCCAGCATTCAGATTTCTGGATTTTAGCGCTGGCTTATCCGGACCACCTTGTTGTTTTTTGACCAACGCTTCAGTAGCCCGCACGGAAAGACCGTCACGCACAACTTGTTTGGCCAATTCCGAAGGATCTTCTGCTGTGATCAAGGCCCTTGCATGACCAGCAGATAATTTCCCCTCGATCACAAGTGTTTGCACATCCATCGGCAAAGACAGCAGACGCAACAGGTTGGCAATATGGCTTCGGCTTTTACCCAAAGCTTCGGCAAGTTTTTCCTGCGTGTGACCAAAGCGATCCATCAACTGCTTGAAACCTGCCGCTTCCTCCACGGCATTCAAATCAGCACGCTGAATATTCTCGATAATCGCGACTTCGAGCACTTCGGTATCATCAAACTCGCGAATAATTACTGGAATATCATGGAGTTGTGCCATCTGAGCGGCGCGCCACCGGCGCTCACCGGCGACAATCTCATATTGGCCACCTGCGATACTTCGCACAATCAAAGGTTGAATAATGCCTTTTTCTTTGACTGATGCGGCAAGTTCATCCAGTTGCTCTTGAGCAAATCGACGTCTCGGCTGATCCGGGTTTGCCTGCAACTTCTCAATGGGCACTGTAAGGTCGGGGCGGCGAGGCTCCGACGAGATACGACCATCGGCTTCTGGTGCAACATCAGCCATTAATGCCGACAATCCGCGACCTAGTCCTCGGGGTTTTCCTTTCCTGGCATTCATGTTGCCCTCCTGACGGCCACTTAGATGGCTACTTTGTTGTTCTTATGCATGACTTCTCGCGCCAAATGCCGATATGCCATCGCCCCGAGTGAGCCCGAATCATATTGCAGTACAGGAAGCGCATATGATGGCGCCTCGCTGACCCGCACATTTCTTGGTATCTTGGTCTTAAATACCATCTGACCAAGATTGTCACGAGCGTCCTTTTCGACCTGACGGGACAAGTTGTTGCGGTTGTCATACATGGTCAACACAACACCTTCGATCCTGAGGTTAGGATTCGCTGTCTGACGTACTTCGCGGATAGTCAGCATCAACTGCGACAAGCCTTCGAGCGCAAAGAACTCGCTTTGCAAGGGCACAAGGACAGAATGAGCTGCTACCATGGCGTTTACAGTGAGCAAATTCAATGATGGCGGACAATCGATCAGAACAAAATCCAGATCAAACGAGTCAATCGCCGTCTGGCGCAGCGCATCATGCAATAAATAGCTGCGTTTCTCATTCGAGATCAGCTCAATATCTGCTGAACTTAGGTCAACGGTGGCCGGAATTACAAAAAGATCTTTAATTTCTGTTTCCTGTACCACTGCTTCCAACGATGCGTCGTCCAATATTAGGTCATAGGTTGTCCAATCGCGATCTTCGACCCCCAATCCCGTTGAGGCATTGCCCTGGGGGTCCAGATCTACGACCAAAACCTTGCAACCTGCCTCGGCCAACCCAGCCGCCAGATTGATTGCAGTCGTGGTTTTCCCCACCCCGCCTTTTTGATTGGCAACCGCGATTATCCGAGGTCCGGCAGGACGAGACAGATCAACCACGCGCAACTCCTTTGATTTTCAGGATAACAGACTGAGGTTCTGTAAGACTTTTAATAGGATCGGCGTCGAAATTCCATTCCTTGCGTGCGTCTAAAAGCTCTTTTTTCCAGGTTGCGCCTTTTGGCAACAAAGCTACACCATTTTCACCTAAATGCCTTTCGCAAAAAGATAATAAGTTGGTCAAATCCGCTAATGCCCGAGCCGACAAGATATCCGCACCCAAGGGATCAATTGCTTCAATTCTTCGTGCTAAGACCGTGCATTTCGCCCCGCATTCCCGGGCCACATTTCGAAGAAATGCTGATTTTCTCTGATCACTTTCAACCAGCGTAAATCGGGTTTCTGGTGTGGACTCTATTGCCATAATAGCACAGACCATTCCGGGAAACCCGCCGCCGCTGCCTAAATCAACCCAATGATCCACAGGCTTTGATGTTCTGAATACTTGAACTGAATCTTGAATATGACGAACCCAGATATCCTTTAGGCTGTTCCTTGAAACTAGATTGATTCTCGGATTCCAACGCTCAAGCAATGCAACATAGATCGCGAGACGTTCGAATGTTTCACGTGAAACATTCAGTTTCTCAGCGATGGCAACGTCTTGACCTTTCATGCGTTGCGAGCTTTCACGTCGCGCCGGAGCTTAGCCAGGACCAAAGTTAACGCAGCCGGGGTCACACCTTCAACGCGACCAGCTTGAGCAATATTGGCCGGTTTGGCTTGTGACAGCTTTTGCTTCATTTCCGACGATAATCCGTCCAGTCCAAAATAGTTGAAATCCCGAGGTATTTCATGGGTCTCGTCTCGCTTCATTGCTTCAACATCACGTTGCTGGCGCGCTATGTAGTTTGCATACAAGGCATCGCGTTCAACCTGACGGCGGATTTCCCTCTCTGTCCCTTCCAATCCAGGTTCAAGCAGGACAATATTTTCAAAAGACACGTCAGGAAAGGCGAGTACAGCCATCCCGTCGCGACGATTTCCATCCTGATTGACATTAATCCCTGCAGCCAGGATTTCTTTGGGAGTATACGTTCGCGAAGTTAGACTGGCCTTGGCAGCCGCTAGCTTTTCGAGCTTATTCGCGAATAGGCCCCGGCGCTGCGCCCCAACACAGCCCAGTTCCTCCCCTATCGGGGTCAGTCTTTGATCTGCATTATCAGCACGGAGGGATAGCCGAAACTCAGCCCGTGACGTGAACATCCTATAAGGTTCAGCAACCCCGCGGGTGGTAAGATCATCAATCATCACCCCGATGTAGCTGTCTGAACGGGTAAAATAGAAAGGCGCTCGAGACTGCACCTCTAACGCAGCATTCAACCCGGCGACCAAGCCTTGTGCAGCCGCCTCCTCATATCCTGTAGTACCGTTGATCTGACCCGCAAGATATAGACCAGGCACATCAGGAACGGACAAAGATGCCGACAGGATACGCGGGTCAACATAATCGTATTCGATCGCATATCCTGGTTGCAGGATTTTTGCATGTTCTAGTCCAACAATCGATTGAACGTAGGCAACCTGAACATCTTCCGGCAACGAGGTAGAAATACCATTTGGGTATACTGTATTATCCTGAACCCCTTCCGGTTCCAAGAATATCTGATGGGACTCCTTGTCCGCAAATCGAACGATCTTATCTTCAATGGACGGGCAATACCTTGGGCCGACACCATCGATATGCCCGCCATACATGGCAGAACGCGATAGATTTTTTTCTATAATCTCATGCGTTTGTGCGTTCGTGTGAGTTATACCACATGCAATTTGTGGGGCTGTCACCGACCTAGACATGAATGAAAACAGGGTTGGCTCCGCGTCGCCATCCTGACGTTCTAATATATCCCAGTTTATGGTCCGGCCATCCAATCGGGGAGGCGTACCAGTCTTCAGGCGCGCCATGGGCAATGCAAACTCATCTAAGCGCTCTGCCAGCCGAATTGATGGGCGATTGCCCATACGACCCCCAGGGCGAGACACGTCCCCGATATGGATTACTCCGCGTAAGAAAGTTCCAGACGTCAAAATGACCGCCTGCGCCGGAACCTCAGATTCGTCTGCTAGCTTAACTCCGACAACACGATGACCGTCCATCAGAAAGTCAATTACTTCCCCTGTGATAACCGATAAGTTGTCTTGTTTCTCAGTTTCTTCTGCCATGGCAGCCCGGTAAAGGGCCCGGTCTGCTTGCGCCCTGGGACCCTGAACAGCCGGGCCTTTGCGCCGGTTCAACAAACGAAACTGAATACCTGCACGATCCGCGACGCGTCCCATTACACCGTCAAGAGCGTCGATCTCTCGAACCAGATGTCCTTTACCTAGCCCACCAATCGCCGGATTACACGACATGACGCCAATGTCCTGTTCGGACAGAGTTACCAATGCAGTTTTTGCGCCCATGCGCGCTGCTGCATGTGCGGCTTCGGTACCTGCGTGCCCAGCACCGATAACGACAACATCAAATTTCGAATGTTTCACGTGAAACACTCCTTACTTACCTAAGCAGAAACTAGCAAAGATCTCATCCAGAAGGGTTTCGACATCTATTCGTCCAACTAGAGATTCAAGAGCGCGAATGGCTGTTCGCAGTTCCTCAGCTGCTATATCATACATATCTGGTCCCGATTCCAGAACTGTCTGTCCCGCAGCCAACGCTTCCGCTGCCTTTGTCATCGCAACGCGATGGCGCTCGCGGGTCGCAATACCATTGCTAGTAGCCCGTTCACTTAAGATACACGATATATTGTCGATAAGGTGGTCAATTCCCTGCCCGGTTTTACCGGATATCCCACGCCCATCAGCTTCTCGTAAGTCAGATTTCGGCAAAACATGAATGTCATCTTCCTGCATCTGAATGCCTAAATCGTCAGGTGTATCCGTTAGGAATACACGCAAGTCAGCAGCATCGGCCCGTTTGCGGGCCAGCTCGATCCCTAGATTTTCGACATGATCTTCGGTTTCTCTCAAACCGGCTGTATCAAGCAGAGTAACTGGCAATCCTGCAAGATCCATACGAACTTCGATCACATCCCGCGTTGTCCCGGCATATTCAGACGTAATAGCCGCCTCGCGTCCAGCTAAGGCGTTCAACAAAGTCGATTTCCCCGCATTTGGAAGACCAACAATGGCAACTTCAAAGCCAGAGCGGATCCGCTCAGCGATGCGAACACCTTTCGCCTCTCGGGTCAGTTCGCCCATGACACCTGAAATCAATGTGCGGACTTCGGGCGTTACATCTGTGGGCACCTCTTCATCGGCAAAATCAATCACAGCCTCAAGCAAGGATGCCGCACGGATCAGATCGCGCCGCCACCCTTCAGCCAAGCTGCCCAAAGCACCTGCCAAAATTATTTGCGCCTGTTTCCGCTGCGCTTCGGTTTCTGCGTCAATCAGATCTGCAAGGCCTTCGACCTGCGCCAAATCCATCTTACTGTTTTCCAAAGCGCGCCGGGTAAACTCACCCGGCTCTGCCAGACGGAGATCATCCATATCTGACAAAGATGCCAATACGGCGTTAACGGAAGCCATGCTACCATGAATCTGAAGTTCGGCCACGTCCTCGCCCGTAAAGCTGGAGGGAGCCTTAAAGGTCAGGACCAAACCCTCATCCAACCGCGTCCCATCGGCGGCGCTAAGCGTCCGAACCGTCATCCCGCGTGATGGCAGGCCTCCACCGGCCAAAATGTTGGCCGCAGAATGCGCTTGCGGACCAGAGAGGCGGATAACCGCCACCCCTGCTTTGCCTTGCGCGCTGGCCAAGGCGAATATCGTATCCATTCGAAGGCCTCGCGTTGGTTAAGACCTGTGTCAGGTATTCATCGAGTCGAAGAATTCGCCGTTTGTCTTCGTCTGTTTCAACTTCGACAACAGGAACTCGATCGCATCGGTCGTACCCATCGGGTTGAGGATGCGGCGCAGAACGAATGTCTTGGCCAAATCACCCTTATCGACCAGCAGGTCCTCTTTCCGGGTACCAGACTTAAGGATGTCGATTGCCGGGAACACACGTTTGTCTGCGATCTTGCGATCCAGAACGATTTCCGAGTTACCGGTGCCTTTGAACTCTTCAAAGATCACCTCGTCCATCCGGCTACCGGTGTCGATCAGTGCGGTGGCGATAATGGTCAGCGAACCACCCTCTTCAATGTTCCGCGCAGCACCAAAGAAGCGCTTGGGCCGTTGAAGGGCATTTGCGTCCACACCACCGGTCAAAACTTTACCCGAAGATGGCACCACGGTGTTAAACGCTCTACCAAGTCTTGTGATTGAGTCGAGAAGAATAACAACATCTCGTTTATGTTCGACAAGACGCTTCGCTTTTTCGATCACCATTTCCGACACAGCCACGTGGCGTGTTGCCGGTTCGTCGAAGGTCGAAGACACAACTTCTCCCTTCACCGAGCGCTGCATATCCGTCACCTCTTCCGGTCGCTCGTCAATCAGCAGGACAATCAGATAACACTCGGGGTGGTTCTGCTCGATGGAATGCGCAATGTTCTGCAGGATCACCGTCTTACCGGTCCGCGGTGGCGCTACGATCAGCGAACGCTGGCCCTTACCAATCGGTGAAACCAGATCGATCACGCGGGCTGATTTGTCCTTGATGGTCGGATCTTCGATTTCCATTTTCAGACGCTCATCTGGGTACAGAGGCGTCAGGTTATCGAACAGGATCTTGTGTTTGGCTTTTTCTGGATTCTCAAAGTTGATCTTGGTGACGTTGGTCAGCGCAAAGTAACGCTCGTTTTCGTCAGGCGCTTTGATCTCACCTTCAACCGTATCCCCGGTCCGCAATGAGTGTTTGCGGATCATATCGGGCGAAACATAGATATCATCTGGGCCCGGCAGATAGTTCGCCTCGGGCGAGCGCAGGAAACCGAACCCGTCCTGCAACACTTCCAGCACGCCATCGCCACCGATGGTCCATCCCTCATCCGCGCGTTCGCGCAGAATCTGGAACATCATTTCGCCTTTGCGCATGGTCGAGGCGTTCTCGATCTCAAGCTCCTCGGCCATGGCGAGCAGGTCTTTGGGGCTTTTGGCCTTAAGGTCAGCCAGATTCAGGGATTCAGTTGTCATGATGATACGGACCTTGGCCGCTTGGATCGCGGCACCAGAGTGGAATTTCAGAACGGAAGATACCTCGCCCGGACGGGCGCGTTACGCGATAGATAAGCGCTTACTTAAGAAGAGTCAAACAGGCCCTTAGAACTTCAGTACGACCGCCAGAACGATCACAACCATCAGAATGGTCGGAACCTCATTCATCATGCGATACTGCCGCCCAGTGAGCTTATTTCGCCCCTCAGCAAGGTCCTTGCGCCGGGCCATCAACCAATGATGAAACCAGGTCATCCCGATCACAGCCGCACCTTTGACCCAAGGCCAGCTCCAATCCCATCCGACGATACCGGGCGTGAACACCATGATCAGCCCGCAGATCCAGGCCACGATCATTGCTGGACGCATGATCACGCGCATCAGCTTTTCTTCCATTTCGAAGAAAATTTCCTGCGCACCATTCACGGCCTGCGCTTTTTCGACGTGATACACAAACAGTCTGGGCAAATAGAACAACCCGGCCATCCAAGAAATCACCGCCATGATGTGCAGTGATTTCACCCAAGGGTATATTGCGAAAAGAATGTCGGTCATCGGGCTTCCCGGATCTGCCTGGAACCCTCCTAATAAAAAAATAAAGAAAGAAAAAGGAAGATGGTTTTGTAGGGAGATCAAAATCAGTGGATTACTTTTTTGTTCTGCATTTTTCCCCAGGTGGACGAAATAAATCGCTGAGTTTTAGGATCTATTGATATTTATTAAAAACAACATAATTACAGATACTTAAGATGATCACTCATAATATTATCTGTGGATAACCAATAGGGTATCTTGGGATAGCCTGCTTATCCGATCTTTTCGACTTATCCTTGTCCCGTCTGGACAGGATCCGGGCGACTCGGGGAAGTCTTGTGCCAAAATCCCGGGGTTGCGTGTCAACCGGAAAGTCATACAAACCGTTCAAGACTACTCAATGATTTGCACACGGGGTTTTCCACATGACTGTCCCCATAGTCCTTGCCTCGGGGTCCGAGATCCGGGCCCGGTTGCTAAAAAACGCGGGCGTCCCGTTTTCAGTTCAGATCGCGCGTGTGGATGAAGATACGGCCAAGCGTTCGCTATTGGCCGAGCGGGCATCGCCCCGCGATATCGCTGATGCACTGGCCGAGATGAAGGCGCGTAAAATTAGTGACAAGGTTCCGGGTGCCATGGTTCTGGGCTGTGATCAGGTTCTGGACTTCGATGGTCAGCTTTTGTCGAAACCGGAATCGCCGGAAGAAGCACTGGCGCAGCTAAAAGCAATGCGCGGCAAGCGGCATATGTTGCTGACCGCCGCGGTGATCTATCAGGATGGTGAGCCGATCTGGCGGCATGTCGGTCAGGTGCGCTTGCGGATGCGGGCCAGCTCGGATGCCTATCTGCGCGATTATGTGGCGCGCAACTGGGAAAGCATTCGTCATGCGGTGGGGGTCTATAAGCTGGAAGAAGAAGGTGCACGTCTGTTCGCTACCATTGACGGCGACTATTTTAACGTCTTGGGTATGCCCCTGTTGGAGCTGCTTAATTTTCTGGCCGTGAAGGGAGTGATCGATCAATGACGGACCATCGAATTCCTCTGGCCGGAGTGATTGGGCATCCAGTTGCGCATTCCCGGTCACCAAAGCTGCACGGTCATTGGCTGAAAACCTATGGGTTGGCAGGGCATTATATCCCGATGGATGTCGCGCCAGCCGATCTGGAAACTGTTCTGCACACGCTGCCCAAAGCTGGGTTTGTTGGGGCCAATGTGACTGTGCCGCACAAGGAAGCGGCTTTGCGCTTGGCAGATCACGTCTCGGATCGGGCCTCGGTCATCGGGGCGGCAAATACACTTGTATTCCGCGAGGATGGCTCGATTCATGCGGACAATACGGATGGGTACGGCTTCATGGCAAACCTGCGCGCGGGCGCGCCAGATTGGAACCCGACAGATGGTCCGGCGGTTGTATTTGGTGCAGGTGGTGCCGCCCGTGCTGTATTGCAGGTTTTGGCAGAGGCTGGCGTGCCAGAAATCTTGCTGACAAACCGCACGCGCACGCGCGCCGATCAATTGAAAGAAGAGTTCGGCCAGCGGATCACAGTCGTGGATTGGGTGCAGGCAGGAAACGTGATCGAGAATGCCGAACTGGTCGTCAATACGACTTCGTTGGGTATGCAGGGGCAGCCGGAACTGCGCGTTCCGCTGGACGGATTGCAACCCGGCGCTGTTGTCACTGACCTGGTTTATGCTCCGCTTCAAACGCGTCTCTTGCAACAGGCGGAGGAGGCGGGATGTACCACTGTCGACGGGTTGGGAATGCTGCTGCATCAGGCTGTTCCCGGATTTGAACGCTGGTTCGGCGTCCGTCCTGAAGTTGATGCCGAAACGCGCGCGGCGGCCTTGGCATGAGTTTTGCACTCGGGCTCACCGGATCAATCGGGATGGGCAAAAGCACGACCGCTCAGATGTTTGCAGATGAAGGGTGCGCGCTTTGGGATGCGGATGCGGCGGTCCATCGGCTTTATGCTAAGGGTGGTTCTGCAGTTGAGCCTATGCGCAAGGTGTTTCCATCTGCGATAGTAAAGGAAGCCGTTAGCCGCGAAGCTCTAAAACAGATCATTTCGAATGATGTTAATGCATTGAAAATAATTGAGAATATCGTACACCCCTTGGTTGCCGAGGATCGCGCGGCGTTTCGTGTAACTGCATCCGCCGATATCTTAGTGTTTGACATACCTTTGTTGTTTGAAACCGGGGGTGAAACTGCAATGGACGCTGTGGCTTGTGTCCGGGTTCCGGCTGATGAACAAAAACGACGCGTCATGGCGCGTGGTACGATGACTGAGGAACAGTTTGAGCAGATCCGTGCCAAACAGATGACTAATGACGAGAAATGTGCCCGGTCTGATTTTGTGATTGAAACGGATAGTCTGGACCATGCCCGCGTGCAGGTGCAGGATGTGATCAGGCAGATACGGGCGGGGATGGCAGATGCGTGAGATTGTACTCGATACCGAGACCACCGGGTTTGATCCTGAAAGCGGTGATCGGATTGTCGAGATCGGCGCAGTGGAGCTGTGGAACCACGTGGCCACGGGAGAGACCTATCATGTCTATATCAACCCGGAACGCTCAATGCCTGATGAGGCGTTCGGGATTCACGGAATCGGCCCCGACTTGCTGGAGAATCCACGCCCGCCGGAAAAAGGCGAAGTGACGCTTAAGGACAAGCCTGTCTTTGCCAAGGTTGGGCAAGGATTTCGCGATTTTGTGGGCGATGCCAAGCTGGTGATCCACAACGCCTCGTTCGACATGAAGTTTCTGAATGCCGAGTTGAGGTGGATGGGCGCGTCACTGATTCCCATGGATCAGGCAATCGACACACTGGCCATAGCGCGTAAACGGTTCCCGGGCTCGCCCGCCTCGCTGGATGCGTTGTGTCGTCGGTTTGTTATCGATAATTCGAACCGGGTGTTACACGGGGCGCTTCTGGACTCGGAGATCCTTGCTGAAGTGTATCTGGAGCTGATCGGAGGACGTCAGCCTGATTTCGGCCTGTCGGCAACTACAACCGAGATGGCCGGAGGCGGAGAAGAATGGCGCCCAACGGCACGACCCAATGCATTGCCACCCCGGATTACCGAGGATGAACGCGCAGCACATCATGAATTTGTGGAAAAACTGGGCGACAATGCCCTGTGGACCCGCGCCTGATCTTAGCCAGCCGCGGGTCAATGTCTTAAGCGTCGGTTTTTTGCGCTTGTGCGGCCTGACGGCGCGCCAGTTCGTTGCGATAAAGCGCCACGAAATCAATGTTATCCAGATTTACCGGCGGGAACCCACCGTCGCGGGTGATGTCGCTAACGATGCGACGCAGGAAGGGGAACAGCATGCGTGGGCATTCGATCATGAGGAACGGATGCACCTGATCCTCGGGCACGCCCTCCACGTGGAACAACCCGCAATAGTCGATCTCGCATAGGAACAATACGTCTTCCAGGCCTTTGGCTTTAGAAGTCAGCTTCAGCTTGATCGAAACTTCGAATTGATGCTCGGTCGGGCGCTTCTTGGCATCCAGATTCACTTGAACCGAAATCTCTGGCTGTACATCGCCTGAGACGCCTTTCTGCGCCATCACGTTCTCAAAGGACATATCACGAATGAATTGCCCTAGGACGCGCATTTGAACCTGTGGTGCGGCTTGTGCCGCTGTGTTTTCTTTGGCGTCTTCTTCGGCCATTTATCTACTCCGGAATTGAAATTCGACACTGCTTATCAATTTGGGCGCGGTACCTCAATGCTGGTGCGGACCTTCCACCCATTTAGAGGGCTTTCCGGGTTCGTTACGTGGTCGGACCTCAGTGAATTCACCATCAATCACGTCGTCCTGATTGAACGGGTCTGGACCTGATCGAAATTGTGCGCCGGTGCCCATTTGGAATTGGGTGATGGTCGCCTTGGATTTCAGATAGCGGAACACAGCAACGCGGATGCCCGGAACCAGCAATGCAAAACCAACCGCATCGGTGAAAAATCCGGGGGTCAACAACAATACACCCGACAAAAGGATCATAGCCCCATGTGCAAGCGGTTCGGTCGGGTCGTCCAATTCGGCAAAGGATCGTTGTAGATTGGCCAATGCCGTGCG
Organism: Ruegeria sp. O11; assembly: GCF_056535285.1. NCBI lineage: Bacteria > Pseudomonadati > Pseudomonadota > Alphaproteobacteria > Rhodobacterales > Roseobacteraceae > Ruegeria > Ruegeria sp. O11. Next base: position 118,700 of record NZ_JBQERS010000007.1, read on the forward strand.
ACCTTGTGTCCGGACCAATACAGTGCCCAGAACGGCGGTCAGGACTACGATTGCAAGCGTTGGCCATAGTCCGATCAGCCCGCCAACTTGTATGAACAGGGCGATCTCAATGATCGGAACTAATAAAAAAGCCAAGAACAGGTACATTTGCGGTATCCTTTAGCATGTGCCGGGCTGTGGACTTGCGCCCAACTGTCACCTACATAGTGGCTTGAGGCCGGGTTCACAAAGTCCTGGCGCTGAAAAGAGTATGAAATGAGCGACAACCCTATGATCCAGTTGCTGGTCCTGGCCGGAATTGCCGTTTTCCTGATCCTGCGTCTAAAAAGCGTATTGGGCACACGCGAAGGGTTTGAAAAACCACCCCTTCAACAACAGCCAGATACCAATGGTACGCGCCGTGATTTCGAGGTCATCGATGGCGGGCCGGATCACGATATTACCGACCATGTAGCGGAAGACAGCGAACAAGCGCAAACTCTGGCCGCGATGAAGCGGGTTGAGCCCAGTTTTTCGGTTAGCGAATTTGTTCAGGGTGCGCGCGGTGCCTATGAAATGATCGTGATGGGGTTCGAAAAAGGCAATCTGGACGAGATTCAACCTTTCTTGTCCGAAGAGGTTTTTGACAGTTTTGTCTCAGTAGTCGCTGATCGTGAAGACAAGGGCCTGACCATCGAAGCCGAATTTGTCGGCGTACGTGAAACTACTCTGGCAGATGTTTCGTTCGACAAGGACAGCAATCAGGCCGAGATCACCATGCGCTTTATCGGTGAGCTGACCTCGGTCGTGCGTGATCGCGGAGGGGATATCATCGAAGGCAACCCCAATACGGTTAAACGCCAAAAGGACAGCTGGACCTTTGCTCGTGTAATGGGCGCGGACGATCCGAACTGGCTACTTGTTGCCACGGACGCATGATTGCAGCGCTTCGGTCGCTTCTACTGGGGGTCGTCATGACCACTGCCAGCGCCGCCGGAGCCGAGGCGACGCGATCGATCCTGTCATTTGATAACCTTGATGGCTGGGCTGCCGACGATCACGGGGCAGCCCTTTCAGTTTTTCTGAACACCTGCGGCGATCTGAAGGATCCGGATTGGCAGGCGCTGTGTGGCGTTGCCCGGACCTATGAACCTCAGGCCGCACGGTCGTTTTTTGAGCTGTTTTTCCGACCGGTTCTGGTTGAAGACGGCGATGACGCGTTGTTCACAGGGTATTTTGAACCCGAACTGGACGGCTCTAAATATCCAACCAGCAAATACCGCTATCCGCTCTACCGGATGCCTCCCGAGGCGCGAGGCGCTGATCGGTGGCTTAGTCGCCGCGAATTGCTGACCGGAGACGCGATGACGGGCCGCGGGCTTGAGATCGCATGGGTCGATGACCCGGTCGAGTTGTTCTTTCTGCAAATTCAGGGTTCCGGTCGTATTCGCTTGCCCGATGGCAGCGCGCTACGCGTTGGATATGGCGGAGCGAACGGGCACCCTTATCGTTCAATCGGAGCCGAGTTGATCCGTCGCGGGGCGCTGGGCGCGCACGAGGTCAGTGCGCAGATGATCCGGGCCTGGGTGCGCAAAAACCCCGAAGCCGGTGCCGAGTTGTTGTTTCACAACCCCTCTTATGTGTTCTTTCGTGAAGTGAACCGGGTTGCCCCAGAACTCGGACCTCTGGGGGCCATGAATCGCTCGGTCACCACGATGCGCAGCATCGCGGCGGATCCGGCATATACGCCCCTCGGGGCGCCGGTTTGGGTTGAGAAGGATGGTAAGGCCCCGTTACGGCGATTAATGATCGCGCAGGATACCGGTTCAGCCATTAAGGGTGCCCAGCGGGCGGACATTTTCTTTGGTACTGGGGATGAGGCGGGGCAAGCTGCTGGCCGTCTGAAAGACCCCGGTCGTATGGTCGTGCTTTTGCCGATCCAGCGAGCCTATGCCCTGTTACCGGATGAATTCTGATGACACGGCGCAAACTGACGTCAGAAGAGATCGAGCTGTGGCGCAAGGTCACCAAACAAGCTGAACGATTGCACCCCGAAATACCGCAGACCGTCCATCCCACGACATTGCCAAAACCCAAACCGACCAAGACCCCAAAGGCGCGCATCGAAGCATTTGAGTTGGGCCAGACAGCGCAATCCAAACCCACGCGGAATAATCTCAAACCCTCGATCACCGAAGGATTGCGGGCAAATCCTGTGCAAATGGATACCAAGGCATTTGCGCGCATGAAACGTGGCAAGCTAAAGCCTGAGGGCAAGCTGGACCTGCATGGGATGCGTATGAGCGCAGCCCATCCCGCTTTGGTGCGTTTTATCCTGACCGCGCAAGCGCAAGGCAAGCGGTTGGTGCTGGTTATCACTGGCAAGGGAAAGGATCGCGACGAGCCCGGGCCAATTCCGACCCCGCGCGGTGTTTTGCGGAACCAGGTGCCACACTGGCTTTCTATTCCACCCTTAACTCAGGCGGTGATGCAGGTGACGCCTGCACATATCAGCCACGGTGGCGACGGGGCTTACTACGTGTACCTCAGGCGGGTTCGCTAACCCGATTGAAGTGCGCGGGCTATGCCGATTCGAACCAAGCCGCAGACGCACAAGAAGAATGCTGCGATCCAGAAGAATTGAGTGTTCAGTGAAACGCCTTTGTCGATCAACATACCGGTCAACGCCGGTCCGATTGCTGAACCCAGAACCATCACTGCAGCGGCCATGGCCTTGATTGCTCCTATGTGGCGCGTGCCATAGAACTCGGCCCAAAAGGCGCTGGGCAATGGATTATGCGCGCCAGCTGTAAGAGCCAGGAAAACCATTCCGATCAATGCCCCGCCAATCGAAGTTGAGACCGACAGGATCGCAAATCCGATGGCCATCGGTAATTGATAATAGGGCATCATCCGGGTCGTGCCCCATTTGTCCAACGCCCAGCCCGCTGCAAACATCGACAGGATCGAAACCCCTGTGAAGACCGGGAACAGAGCGACCAGTTGTATGTGGGGCCAGCCTTTGATTTCGGCGAGATGCACCTGATGAAAAAAGAAGGCGGTGATAAAGGCCGAAGGCGCAAGGATTGCGGGTGTCATAAACCAGAACAACGGGTTCAACAGTGCCTCGCGACGCGTCCATTGGCGACCCTGCATGCCGACAGACGAGGTCTTGGTCGCCAAGCTTTGCGGTGTTCGTTCCTGACGCAGCAACCGGATCAGTACGGGAATACCCAAAAGGGTTATGCAAGCTGCAAGCCCCCATAACCAGCGCCAATCCAGAAACGCCAGAGCGGCAACAAATGTCAGGGGCAAAAGTGCCTCTCCGACTGCATACCCCAATGTTGCGATCGACAAAGCCTTGCCTCGTGTCGCTGTAAACCAGCGCGCCATCGCGACGGCCGCAAGATGGCTGCTCATCCCCTGACCGAGAAGTCTGAGAAAGAAGACCACAACGGGCAACAGAATAAGCCAAACATTCAGTGCCATTGCCAACGCGGCCAATGCCAGTCCGGTCAAAACCGCGGGGCCCAGCACGCGTACGCGAAAGACATCGGTAAGACCTCCGGCCCAGATCATCACCAGAGCGGAAACAGTTGTGCCAAGCGAATAAATCCCACCCCAGGCTCCGTGGCTTAGCTCAAATTCCGCCCGAATTTCTCCTGCGAAGATCGAGATGAAAAAGGTCTGTCCAAAGCTGGAGAGAAAGGTCAGCAGAACTCCCGCACCCAGCCAGTTTGCATTCTGGATCAGAAAGCGACGAAGGCCGGGTCGCGTCACGGGGTGCTGACCTGCGCCTGCCCGGTTTCGGTCAGAATGATTTCTGTCGCGCCATCCGTATTGCGTTCGCTGGGAGGGACGAGCACATCTATGCCGGGCCGGTCAGGACCGAATGTATTGCTGACCCTGCGGACCGAGCTGAGAATAGCCAGAAGTGCGGGCGAGGTTGCAGCCACGAAATGGGACGACCCTGCATCGCTGTTGAATGCGGTCGTGTCGATCACGTTTATCGGGTATTCGGCCAATGCGTCGGCCGAACTGATATTGCCCAGTCTCTTACTGTCCGCAGTACCGCGCAACCGCGCCGACAGGTTTAGGATCTTATCTTTCCTGGATACCATCACCACAAACGGATCTGGCGGGTTTTTGATACCGTTCATCTGTGACCTAAACAGATCGACATCCAGATCGGGCGAGATCAGGATAACCCCCTCCAGATTGCGGTTTGACCAGCCGGGTTCACGCAGTTCGGCTTGCCGCATCATTTCCATCGACAATGCACTGCCCATCGAATGCGCGATTAGGATAACCCGTTTGACGCCCATTGATTTGAGCAGCCGGATCGTCTGCTCCAACCCATCGCGGGCAAACAGCATACTGTCCAGATCATAGGCATATCCTGTTCCGCGCGCCTGGCTGGGCCAGGAATAGATCAGAGTGGTTCCTGGGATACCGATATCATGGCTTAGCTGGGCTGCACGAAAGGCAGTTTCGGTTTGCGTTGCGTTATAGCCGTGGACAAAGATCACCACGTCATCCACGCCACGCAACCGGGCCGTTAGATCTTGCGGACCTGAAAACTCGGTAACATCCGCTACAACAAACTGTTTGTTCGGATTCGGGTTCGCGTAGGAAAAATTTAGGTCACCCGGCGTGTGCGACGGCGGGATCGAGACGGTCATCTCAAGATACCGCAAAGCCTCGGCGCGTTTTGCGCCATAGCTACCATCCATGTCGCGCGCGCGGGTTGTTGCTGCAAAGACCGTTGCAGGGGTACCGACCTTCAGCGCTTCGGGCGTGATCTCGGTTATCGAACGGTCCGCGCAGGCGGTCAGTAACGACATGGTTATAAAGATGATCAGATAGCGCAGCACGGTATGTCCCTACACGGTTACAGCACTACGCTATCGCATTCCCATCGCGCGTCTAGACCGAGGGCACGAGCAACAGGCAAAAACCGGCTCGCTGCTGTTACAAAACGTAACGGCTGAGGTCGGTCGATTTTGTCAGTTCACCTAGATTGGCGTCCACAAACCCCGCATCAACCGTAATCTCAGCACCTGCCTGATCCGGCGCGGTGAATGAAAGCTCTTCGAACACGCGCTCCATCACTGTGTACAGCCGCCTCGCACCGATATTTTCAATGCTCTGGTTCACATCAGCGGCAATACGGGCCAAGGCTGCGATTCCGTCTTCGGTGAAGCTGACCGTGACCTCTTCGGTACCCATCAGGGCGGTGTACTGGAGGGTCAGCGCATTATCGGTTTCGGTCAGAATGCGCACGAAGTCTTCTTCAGTCAGCGCTCGCAGTTCCACGCGGATCGGCAGTCGACCCTGAAGTTCCGGCAACAGATCCGAGGGCTTTGCGATGTGGAACGCACCAGACGCAATGAACAGGATATGGTCGGTTTTCACCGGGCCATGTTTGGTGCTGACTGTGGTTCCTTCAATCAGCGGCAGCAGGTCGCGCTGAACCCCTTCCCGGCTGACATCGCCACCGCGCGCGTCCGAGCGGGCGCAGACCTTGTCGATCTCATCCAGAAACACTATGCCGTTCTGCTCAACAGACTCCAACGCAACGCGGGTGACGGTTTCGTCGTCCAGCAGCTTGTCGGCTTCTTCCCCGATCAGGGCATCGTAGCTTTCGGCGACGGTCATGCGCTTCTTGACCGTGCGACCACCGAAGGCTTTACCGAAGATATCGCCCAGATTCATCATCCCCATCTGACTGCCGGGTTGGCCCGGAACGTCGAACATCGGCATCGGGTTTGAGGTATCGGACAGCTCCAATTCGATCTCGGTATCGTCAAGCTCGCCGGCCTTAAGCTTCTTGCGGAACATCTCACGCGTGGCTTCGCGGGCGTCGGTGCCTGCAATCGCCTCGATCACACGATCCTCGGCGGCTTGATGGGCGCGGGCTTTGACATCTTCCCGCATGAATTCGCGGGTTTGCAGGATCGCAGCATCGGCCAGATCGCGCACGATCTGTTCAACATCACGGCCGACATAGCCAACCTCGGTGAATTTGGTGGCTTCAACCTTAATAAACGGCGCGCGGGCCAGCTTGGCCAAACGGCGACTGATTTCTGTTTTGCCAACGCCGGTGGGACCGATCATCAGGATGTTTTTCGGATAGACCTCGTCGCGGATATCATCCGGCAACTGTTTGCGCCGCCAGCGGTTGCGCAGCGCCACGGCGACGGCACGCTTTGCGTCTTTCTGCCCGATGATAAAGCGGTCCAGTTCCGAGACAATCTCGCGCGGGGTCAGGTCGGTCATAAGTGTTCTATCCGTATGTTTCGCTGCGGAACCTAATCATACGGCGCGAAAACACAAGCCGATCACGGAAAGATCACGGCAACTCACAGACAGCACACGGAAATTCGTGGCGATGTGAATCGTCAATCATGCGGCAACTGCTGCATAACCCTTTGCGACGGACACCCCAGTTCGCATCATTTTACGGAGATACCTCATCATGATGACTCGTCGTTCGCTTTTTATGAAAGCTGCAGTTACAGGCGCGGCCCTGACCCTGGCCGGCACGACCTCTGCCCTGGCCGGCGGCGCCAAAAAGAAAGGCACGTTCGAAGGTCGCTCGAACCACGTCACCACTGGTTCGGTGAAGCTGGTCAAAGACGGCGAACGTTACATCGTTGAACTGGGTCAGGATTTTTCGCTGGATGGCGGCCCGGACCCACGCGTTGCGTTTGGCAAGGACGGCACATATGCCTCCGATAGCAAGCTAGGCGCGCTGCTGCACCTGACCGGCAAGCAATCCTATGCCGTTCCGCCAACCATGGATGTCTCGGCCTATAACGAAGTCTACATCTGGTGCGAGGTTGCTGGTGTCCCGCTGGGCGTCGCTTCGCTGAAGTAATCACGACTGTCGGAGGTCGGAGTTTCCGGCCTCTGACACGCCGTTAGGTAACAGTGCAACTGTCTGTTACACTCGCCCCAAGATATTGGAACTGGGGGCGTTTTTATGACCAAGATTGCCAAGATTACCTTGCTGTTCGTGGTTTTTGTCGACCTGATCGGGCAAGGTCTGGTGTTTCCCATAATCAACTCTCTGATCATGGAAACAAAGTCGGGCTTTCTGCCGGAAAGCACGGCCATGGGCACCCGGCATTTCTATTATGGTCTGGTGATCGGCTGCTTCTTTCTGTCTTGGTTCCTGGGGGTGGTCTATGTCTCGAAAGTCTCGGACTCCATCGGGCGCAAGAATGCCCTTCTGGTTTGCTTGACCGGAGCGCTGGCCGGCTACGCCCTGACCATCGCCGCGCTTTATATGAACAGCTTGCTTTTACTGATCATTGGCCGGTCGATCACCGGATTTACCGCTGGCAATCAGCCGATTGCGCAGGCTGCAATGATTGACGGCAGCACGGATGCAGCCGACCGAGATCGCAACATGGGCTACATCGTGACTGGCGTCAGCTTTGGCCTTGTAGGCGGCCCGATTATCGGCGCGGTCCTGTCAGATGCCGCCTTGCTGGGCAGTGCAGCGACGTTAAAGACACCTTTCTACGGGGCGTTTGTTCTGGTCCTGATCGCGATCTTCCTCGTGACCACATTCTTCAAGGATACCAGGACCGAGAGCGAACCCTTTGTCTTCCGTCCCCGTGACATCACCGATAGTCTCATAGCTGTCCGTGAGCACCCTTTGGTTCTCAAAATCATGCCGGTCTATGCGCTGTTCATGGTTGCCAACGTCACTTTCTATGTGTTCGTCGACAACTTCCTGACCAGCGCGTGGGGCTATGGCGTGATCGGAGGTAGCATGGCGATGGTGGTGATCGGCGTTGCGCTAGCCTTCTCCAGCACCTTCCTTGTGAAGCCTGCACAGGAACGATTCAGCAAGCACCAGATCATCTATACGTCATTGGTGGTTATGGTGATCTGCGGCTTTGGCTTTGCCTTCAGCCCAAGCGGTGTGCTGAGCTTCATCCCGGTCTTCTTCTTCTATTTCTTCTTCGGTGTATCTTATCCGACACTGCTGGGCTTGTTCTCATCCAGCGTTTCCGAAACGGATCAAGGCTGGGTTATGGGCGTAACCACAGCCGTGTTCTGCCTGGCAGGCGGCATCATGTCCCTGATCGGAGGCGGATTGATGAGCATCGACATCCGCGTGCCCTACTACATCGTAATCGTGACCGCGCTGATGGGTCTGATCGGGATGCACATGCGCTGGAAAGGGAAAGAGATTAAAGCGCTATTGGCCTAAAGAACATCCGCTGGAGCGGAAGGGGTTACCTACTCCTGCTCTTCCTCGATTATTTCTTCGTCAAGTTTGCGCTGGCTTTCCTGTAGTGGCGCGCGCTCAATCAGTGCCCAGATTTCCTTTTTAGTCTTCTTAGAAACAGCGCCTCGGGCTTCCAGCTCGATCAACAGCGAGCGTGTTTGATCTTCGGTACAGCCTATTGTTCTGCTGAGCCGTTCCAGAGTTTTGAACTTGTATTTCGTATCCCTCAACATGGACTCTAGGAGCTTCTTGCGCGGCTCTTTCCATGTCTTGGCGTGCTTCCGGCTTCGATATTCCTCAAGCACAATCGGCCCAACAATGCCGCCAATCAGCCCACCAAATATCGCTGCCAGAACTGCACTCATGATCCGATCGTCTCAACCGTCAGATTGCCATTGGTATAGACGCAGATATCCGCAGCAATTGCCATGGCTTCACGCGCCACATCCTCGGCCGGTTTATCGCTATCCATCATCGCGCGGGCCGCCGCCAAGGCAAAGTTGCCGCCCGATCCGATTGCAGCGACGTTGTGTTCCGGCTCAAGCACGTCCCCTGCCCCTGTGATCACGAGCAGATCCTTACCATCGGTAACGATCAGCATCGCCTCAAGCTTTTGCAGGTATTTGTCGGTGCGCCAGTCCTTGGCCAGCTCGACCGAAGCGCGCGCCAGTTGGCCGGGTGTTGCCTCAAGCTTGGCTTCCAGCCGTTCCAAAAGAGTGAACGCATCCGCCGTAGATCCGGCAAACCCGGCGACCACCTCGAACCCGCCCGGTGTTAGGCGACGTACTTTTCGTGCGGTGCCTTTGATCACGGTTTGGCCTAGGCTGACCTGCCCGTCCCCGGCGATGACAACCTGCCCGCCCTTCTTGACGCCAATAATGGTGGTGCCGTGCCATCCGGGAAAATCGCTGTCTGCCATGAATGCCTCCGTTATCCGTGCTGCCATATATGGGCCGGGTACGGGTTCTGCGCAACCGGTTCTAAAACCGCCCAAAAGATATGCAGAAAATGCAAACCGGGACTGTTGAGTCAGCATTTGTGAGACTCAGCCGGTGACGTTACATGAGGCTCACAACCGACAACAGGTCGGCTGTTTCTGTTGAAAAGGACTACGCACATGGCAAACGCTGTCGCAAAAACCCATGCGCCGCTCGGAGCAGTCACCATCCTGCACGCAGTGGACGTATTCTCCCACTCATTCGAAAATGTTGTCGAATGGTATCAATCTCGCAAGACCCGCAATGAACTGGCGCGTCTGAGCGATGAGCAACTGGATGATATCGGCCTGAACCGTGCCGACATCGCCAAGTTCTGATCTAGGATCAGAATTAGACGTAAGATGAGCCGCTCAAACGAGCGGCTTTTTCTTTTTCAGCTCTTGACGAATTTACCCACCAGATCAGGCAGATATGCCTCAACCGCAGCGGTGGCGACAACATGAAGCGTGCCTGCCGCGGCGTCCTCGACATCCAGCCCGCCTTTAACGGCACGGACCGAAGCGCGCCCCCGCGGAAGATCAGATGCGACAAGATCACAATCAACCGCATCGGGCCGCTGCACTCCAATCGTGACCTCAACGCGCATCTCTTCGTGGCTGATGCCCAGCTTAGAGAACAATGTGATTGACGAGTGGTGCAGTGCGTCCTGAACAGCGCGGCGCGCGGCCTTGGTATAGTCTTGACCATAGAGGTCATTGCCGGTCCCCATCTCCAGAATGATGCGTTTCTCGGTCATTGCGCGGGCTCCATGTCAAAATACACAATGATCGCCGCATTGGCGATCACCGTGCGGCCTTCGATGTGGGGCTTTTCAATATCCAAGCCGCCTTGCGTTACCGTTATATTCGGTTGGCCGTATGGAAATACAGCTTTCAGCGCTTCGGTATCTACTTGGTCTGGTTGTTGGACGCCAATCTCGGCATCAATAATCATGGCTTCTTTCGGAAACCCGAACAGCTCTGCCATGTTCACCGAGTTATGCCAGAGTGCATCTTTGACGGCGCGCAACGCCGCCTCGGTATAGTCCTCACGCCGCAACGACGTGCCCATTCCGAATTCTACCAGAACTCGTGTTTTTGCCATTTCTTGTTCCCGTCAGATCAGCACATCCGTGCGGTCAAACAAAAAAGGCGTCCCGCATGAGACGCCTTTGATGCAATTGGCTCACACCGGCTCAGATCGACTCGTCGATCCAGCTTTGCAATGCCGCTTTGGGTGCAGCGCCCGCACGGTTTGAAACGACCTGCCCATCTTTGAAGATGAACAGCGCCGGGATGCCGCGTACGCCCATGGCAGCCGCCGCGTTCGGGTTGCTGTCAACGTCCACTTTGGCAATCTTCACCTTGCCGCCATATTCACTGGCTAGCTCTTCCAGAGCGGGGCCGATCTGCTTGCAGGGGCCGCACCACTCGGCCCAGAAATCCACCACAACGGGGATATCGGAATTCTTGACTTCGGCGTCAAAGGTATCGTCGGTTACGGCAACGGTCGACATGTCTGTCTCCTGAATGGGAATGCTTGGGCTGAGAACGTAGGTGCCGTTCGGGAGGAGGTCAAGATATAGCGCTACGCCTCAGGGCTTCTGTCACTATATCGTGTGGCAGCCACATGAGATGTGCCGTGCGGGTCCAAAGTATTGCGGTGTGGATCTGGTGCTTGGGAAATATTTGCGACAGGGCATTTGCATAGGCCCCCATCTGGCGCAACAACCCCTCGGGGCAGGTTTCAGGGCTGTTCGGAACAGTCGCATTTGATTTGAAATCAATCACTTGAACTTCTGTATCGGTAACGATCAATCGGTCGATCACCCCATGCATTCGGGCGCCGTTCAAATCGGCGGTGACCGGGACCTCGGCCAGTGCATCCGGTGCAAATACCGGATTCAGATGATCGGCGGTCAGGACGGCCTCGGCTTCGTTTAGCAACTCCTGGCGTTCCATATCCTGCATATCGGCCAACAGTCGTGTGCAAAGATGCGACCATTGCTCCTGAACAACAGCGGGTAGATGTTCCAGTAATAGGTGCAGCCGCGTTCCACGGAGTTTCGCCGCCTCTTCATCCTGCCCGTCATCTCCGGGCAAAGCCTTGGGACCCCCCAGATCGGAAGGGCTTAATGTTTCTACCGGCGTTGGTGCTGGCGGCGCTGACTGATCGAAAAATTCCGGCAGGTTTTGTTCGATATTCTGGACGCTGTCATTTTCAACAACAGGCAATACATCCCAGTCTCCATGCGCCAGCCGAAGTGTCTGGGAACCATGCATCTGAGTGGCCCCTGCGCGCGCCATCGCGGCCTCGATCATTTGATACCAGCTGCTGCCATCTTTACCCACATCTCCGGCTGCGGCGACTATCAACCACTTTTCTGCTCGTGTTAGAGCCACATAAAGAAGGCGCAGCCGTTCATTCTCCTCGCGTCTTCGAGCTTCTTCACGCGCCTTAGCAATCAGTGCGGGTGAGGTATCAGAGGGTACTTTCCACAAGGGAGTATCCCCTGCCATCATGATCTCGGCATCGCGCGGCGGCTGCCGTTTGCCAGTGTCCGGCAAAATCACGATCGGTGCTTCCAGCCCTTTCGAGCCATGAACGGTCATCACTCGGATCATGTTGCCGACACCGCTCATCTGGCGCTTGATCTCAAGGTCATCGGTTTGCATCCAGACCAGAAAGCCGGTGAGGCTGGGAATATCCGTCCGTTCATAGGCCAGCGCCTGTGACAGCAGTGCGTTGATACCGTCCTCGGCCTCGGCCCCTAGCCGTCCCAGCAGTTTGCGACGCCCGTCATGACGCGTCAGAATACGCTCGATCAGGTCATAAGGGCGCAGAAAGTCGGTCTGCCCACGCAGATCGTTCAAAACGGCCAGCGTAGCCGGGAATTCTTCGGCCCGATTACGCAGCGCGGCCCAAAGATAGGGCTCTTCTCTTCGATGGGCCAGATCGAACAATTGCTGTTCGGACCAGCCGAACAATGGGGACTTAAGGACCGTGGCCAGTGACAAGCTGTCCTCGGGTGTGGCCAGAAAACTTAGCAACGCGGCAAGATCTTTGACCGCCAGCTCCGCGCCCACTTTTAGGCGGTCAGCGCCCGCAATGGGCAGATCAGCAGCTTTGCAGGCACGAATGATCTCGGCAAACAGGTCCGAACGGCGCTGGACCAGGATCAGAAAGTCGCCGGGCTGGACCTTGCGGCGAATATAGGTGCCTTGAGTTTCTCCATCGTCGGGTATTGTCGCGCCGTCATCGATCATGTCCCGGATCGACCGAGCCACCTGCTCTGCCAGAATAACCGTATGATGCCGTGCGCCAGGTCGGTCGACCGGGTCGGTCCAATCGGTATCCTCCTCCTCCTCGACCTTTTCAACCACAGGCCACAGGTCAACACGACCGGGCAGATCGGCCTTGAATGCACGGTGCAGCGAGTCTTTGTGGAACCCGGCCTCGGCACGGTTTTCAAACAGGATATCGACCAGTCCTAGGATCGCACTGGATGAACGGAACGAATATTCTAGCGTTGAATCCCACAGTTTAGAGCCTGATTCTTGCAGCTTTCGTCCAAATTCGGCCTGCATCCGGTCAAAGGCCTGCGGGTCGGCGCCCTGAAAGGAATAGATCGATTGCTTTTTGTCCCCGACAACAAAGATTGTGCGCTCGACACCGGAACGGGCCCCCTCCCCGCTGGTGAATTCCTGCGCCAGTTTCTCGATCACATCCCACTGATCTGGGCTGGTGTCCTGCGCCTCGTCCACCAGAATGTGGTCGATACCACCGTCCAGCCGATACAGCACCCATTCCGCCACCGCCGGGTCATTTAACACCTGCCGAGCGCGCAGGATCAGATCATCAAAATCCAGCCAACCCCGCAGCTGTTTTCGCCGCTCGTACTCAGGCAGGAAAGCTGCAGCAAAGCAATGTAAAACATGGGTTTTCTGAGCAGCAATCAACGCCAGCCTCTGTTCCCGCGCGGCCTCTACCCGCAACATGAGGGCCTCAATCTGGGGCATCCGGTCGGCCAACACCCCTTCGCGTAGCGCCTTGGTGGGGAAACTGTTGACCTTGGCCGTAAACGGTTCTTTTGCGGCCTTGCCTGTAAGCAATACGCTTTCCAGCACCGCGAGGTCGCTCAGCCGCGCATCGACAAAGCCCATAAGCTTGTCAGCAGCTTTGGCGTTGTTTCCGCCGCTCTCTTTCAGGGCAGGTAAGATGGACTGGATCAGGTCGACTTCTCCACCCAGAAATACGCTTTGCAGCAAGGCTTGTTCATCAAATCCTTGTGGCAGATCAAAACGTTGCAATAAGTCCGGCCAGTGCAGAACTTCCTCAAACTGGTTTCGCCTCTGCGCGACGGCGGTAGTTAGTTTGTCAAAGCCGGTATCTGTCACAAAACGGGCCACATCCTCGATCAGTGCGGCCTGATGACCTTCGGCAAAATCCTCGATGATCTCTTCGCGCAGCAGGGCGGCGGCCCGATCTTCCATTTCGACGAACTGCGGGCTGACACCAGCCTCAAGCGGGAAGCGTCGAAGCAAAGAGGCGCAGAAGGAGTGGATCGTTTGGATCTTCAAGCCGCCAGGTGTTTCGATGGCGCGGGCAAACAAGGTGCGCGCCTGCGCCAAACGGTTGGGATCGATCACACCCGGAACACCGAGTTCTACCAGTTCTTCCTGAAGGGCGCTGTTGCCAAGCATCGCCCATTTGCCAAGACGCTTGAACAACCGGTTCTGCATCTCACTTGCAGCGGCCTTGGTATAGGTCAGGCACAGGATATGCTGCGGCTGCACGCCATCCAGCAACAGCCGCGCCACCCGGTCGGTCAGCACTCGGGTCTTGCCCGAGCCCGCATTGGCCGCCAGCCAGGTCGACGCGTCGGGGCGCGCGGCCTGAGCTTGCCGTTCGGTGGCATCATTGCGGGCGCTCATGTCAGGTCCTCCGGTGCGGTTTCTGCCGACCGATCCCACTCTCCGAAACGGGCGAGATGATCATAATCCCCGACATCCGTATCCTTGTGTAGCATCCGGCGTGACGAGAACCCCTGATCAGGCTCTAAATAGGCAGATATGAGCTCTTTCAGTTCGGCCAGTACCTTGTCGGTTGGCTCGTTCTGAAAGGGCGCGGGTACCTCTTTGTAGGTGCCGCCCATACCGATGAAAATCGCCTGCGCAACGGGAAGCGGATCGAATCCTTCGATACCGCCTTGCTCGGCCATTGCGGCTTCGATCAGCAGTTGTTTGTCGAATTTTGCCTGCTGGCTTTCCGTTGGCGGGGTTCCGGTTTTGTAGTCGATGAGCCGCAAAGTCCCTTGCCCGCTTCGATCGATCCGATCGGCGCGTCCGGCAATGGTGAAGTCCAACGGGGCCAGCGTTAGACGCATTCCAACTTCAAAGGCCACCGGCCCACCATCGGTGCGGCGGTGAATTTCGGCGGATAGAAAACTGTCGGTGATCCGCTCTAGCCGTGCCAACCACAGCTTTCGCGCTGTTGGCCATGCAACGTGTTGCAGCAGCAGGGCTTCGGCCCGTTTCAGGAAGTTTTCACGGCTCAGCAACGCCGGATCCAGAACACTGTCGCGCACGAACTGTTCCAGTACCTCGTGGATGACGATGCCACGTAACAGAGCGTCCGGTGCCTGCACTAACGGGTCAAGAGGCTTCAGGCGCAAAACATGTCGGGCGTAGATGGCGTAAGGATCGCGGATCAGACGCTTGATCTCGGTCACCGATAGCCGTCGCGGACGTGCTGCGACGGGCGGACGTGGTGACGGTCGGTGAGCCGCTGCAATTTGGGGCGCATGTTCCAGTGTTTCTGCCCAATCCAACCATTTTTGGCCACGCGCACGCATTGCCGCCAAGGCATCGGTTCCACCTTGTTCGGGCAAGCCCTGCAAAAGGTTGGTCATGCGGTTCAGCCAGCGAGAGGGTACGGTTTCCGCGTCATCCGAGCGGGTCGCGCGGGTCAGAACCACCTCCGGTGCACCTATGGCTTGTTGGAAGTCATGCGCAGATAAACCGATCCGGCGCTCGGGCAGCAAAAGACCCGCTTCGTTGCGCATCTGTCGGTTCAACCAGGGATCGGGTGCCGCAGACTCAGGCCAGCTGCCTTCGTTCAGTCCGCCCAGTATCAATAGATCTGCGCCCTGTACGCGCGCTTCAAGTGTGCCCCAGATCATCAGATGCAGGTGGGGCGCATCGCGGTCGCGGACCTCCTCACCTGCCAATAACGCGCCCAGAAGGTCAGCGAAATCATGGGCGGTCATCGCGCCGCCATGGTGGGCCTCTCCCTCCAGTGCTGCCATTACCGCAAGCGCCTTTTGGCCGGCATTTTTGTCCCACAATGTACCCGGTTCACCGGTGGCGCCCGCCGAGATTGTTTCGGCCAGTGTGCGAAGTTGCGCGACCCAGTCTGACAGCGGTTGCTCCTGTGGCCGGTATTGATCGCAGAACGCATCGATCACCCAGCTGACCCAGTCCTCGGGCGCTTCGTTGCGAATGGCAAAGGCTGTCAAGCTCACTCTGTCGGGAAAGGGCGGGCCGTGGCGGCGCAGGTCGAGTTCCAGATCGCGGGTGTGCAGCAGATGGGCGCCCCGGTCGCCGCCATCATGGCAAAGTGGATGTTTGAGCAGTGTCAGCAATGCCTCACCATCCAGACGGCGCGCGAACAACCCAGCGACATGGCGCAGAAACCGCCCGGGCGGAGACAATTGTAGCGGCAGGCCCGCGCTGTCGTCGGGCAGGATTTTCCACCGGTCCAACGCGGCGCTGACCTGACGTGTCAACATCCGGTCAGGCGTTATGAGCGCGGCGGTTTGCCCGGTCTCGGCGGCCTGACGAAGGCGCAGCGCAATGGCTAATGCCTCAGCCCGAGGAGAAGATGCTTCGATCAGTGTGACATCCTTGGTTGCACCATTCAGATCAGCTAGGTGAGGACCCTCGGTCATCCAGGCGTCAGTCACCGGGGCAGGGCGCAAGGCAAGTGAGATCAGCTTGTTACGCGCAGGTGAGGGCGCCTGTTCCGGGGTCCAAGGCTGAATCTGATCGGGACCAAGCCCAAGCCCGAGCATCAGTTTGCGGAATCGATATTGCGGATGATCCTCGGAGGTCAGGGTGTCATCTAGATTGCTCCAGACATGCTCGGGCTGGTCGAAATCATAGCCTGGCAACACCAGCGCCCCTTGCGGCAGGCGCGCGACGGCCTGCATCAGCATTAAGGTGGTTCCGCGTGACCCTGTAGAACCCGCCAATATGACCGGATGTGCAGGCGGCGAGATCTGCCAGCGCGCGATCAGGTTTTCGACCACGCGGCGTTGCCGGGCCTGCGCGTCAAGCGTATCTGCGCCAGACTCCATGAACTGATCTGTGATGCCGATAAATGCTTGTGCCCGGGCCCAATGACCGGACATGTCGCTGACATCCAGTTGCCTGATCGCCTCGGGTGAGACGCCTTCG
The DNA here is from genome assembly GCF_056535285.1 of Ruegeria sp. O11. Classification (NCBI taxonomy): domain Bacteria; kingdom Pseudomonadati; phylum Pseudomonadota; class Alphaproteobacteria; order Rhodobacterales; family Roseobacteraceae; genus Ruegeria; species Ruegeria sp. O11. The sequence goes on from NZ_JBQERS010000007.1 coordinate 135,358, forward strand.
CCCTGCATCTCGTCAATCAGCGCGGCAAGGCTGTCGGACAGATCAAAAAGTGAGGACCGCGCGGCCAGATCGGGTTGTTGATCCAGCAATTTGGCAATCAGCTGCGTCAGTTCCAGCCTGCGACGTAAGGGTGGTATTGCGGGCGGGATCTGCGCGAGATCCGCGCTTTCGCCCAGGTCGGTGACCAAAGACAACCGCGGGAGTAAGCAGGGCGGTCCTTGATCAAACAGATCACGTACCCTGCGTGCCATGCGGCGGGTGTTGATCACCAGTTGAACCCGCGCCAGAGCATCCGGCGGCCGACCATCAAACCGTTGACGCAAACCGTCTACCAACACCTTCGGGAAATCCGCGCCCGGAGGCACGGCGAACACCCGGGGCAGGGCGCTGGGCTCAAACATCGGCAATCAGCCCCTCGGCCAGATCAATACCTTCGGGATGCCCCACATCGCACCATCGACCGGGGTAGGACAGCGCAAATAGGCGATTATGCTGCAGCATCTTATCCCACAACACGTTCAAGGAAAAAACGTCCTCATGGATGTCATGCAGCCCATTGGTTTTGATTATCTGAGCCCCGCCATATATCAGACCTGCGCCTCGGGTGATCCGCCCGGTGCTGTCCTGAGTAAAATCACCCGGACCGGCATGACCAAGGGCCTGTCCGATCGGAATGCACATTAGAAGCGCATCCATTTCATCTGGATCCCAGTGGTCCCTGAGCAATTTCAGCGGGTTTGGTCCGGCCCAGATCGCATCGCTATTCAAGGTGAAGACCGGCTCGGGACCAAGCAGCGGCAACGCTGCGCGCAACCCGCCACCGGTGTCCAGAATGCGCGGCTCTTCGAGCGACAGCGCCACGTCGTGGCCCGCCAGATGATCGGCAATCTGGTCGGCGCGATAATGCAGGTTGGCGACAACACGTAATGGTCTCAGCGCATCGACCAAATCCAACGCATGGTCGATCAAAGGTCGCCCGGAGACCTTGATCAATGGCTTTGGTCGGTCTTTGGTCAAGGCCCCCATACGGGTGCCGAAACCGGCAGCAAACAGCATTGCAGCTTGGGGCGTAGCGGTCATTGCGACCTCAGCTTTGCAAGGTTCTCCGGGCTTGGTTCGGGCAGGGCGCTGCGCAAAAGACCCGCCACGGGAACCAGCGCCGGATGCTCCAGATCGCGCATCAAATGGGCCCAGGCAGCGGGGATCAGGTCTACGTAATGTGGTTTACCATAATCTATTGCCAGCCGCGCAAATCCACCCAGAATACGCAGGTTGCGCTGTGCGCCCAGAACCGCATAAGCGGTACGGAAATCGTGCCCGTCAACACCGGTTGCAGTGATATAACGGTCGATCATCCGCATCTCGATGCCAACAGGTACAGTCCGGCGCACATCCTGCAGCAGCGACATCAAATCATAGGCCGGGTGCCCTAACATCGCGCTTTGGAAATCCAGCAGTCCTACGCGCGCCAGGCCGTCTCGATCAGGCAGCCAGATCAGATTCTCTGCGTGATAATCGCGTTGTACAACAACCCGTGTCCCGCCGGTTTCGCGGTGCAGGATATCGGCAAAGCGAAGCTCGAACCGCGCGCGCGCCTCTTCATCATGTGACCCTTGAATGCCTTGAGCGTATTTGGTGAAAGAAAGCGCCGCAAGCTCAGTCATCAGAGCAGGATCATAGCTGTCGAGCGAAAGAGTGTGGGCCGCGTGAAGATGGACCAGAACATCGGTTGCCACGTCATACAGGGTGCGTTCAAGCGTTGGATCGTCTCGCAAGACGCGGGCAAACAGAGCGTCGCCCAAATCTTCGAGCAGCAGAAATCCGAATTCGCTGTCCTCTGCATAAATTTCTGGTGCACTCAGCCCGATTGAACGCAAATACTCCGACATGCGCACGAAAGGTTCGACCGACTCACCTTTGTCGGGTGGGGCGTCCATTAGAACCGCTGTGCGGCCAGTGGCGGGATCGGTCAAGCGCTCGTACCGGCGGTTCGAGGCATCGCCGGCCAAGGGTGCATGTTGCGCACCGCTCCATGGGGTCTGCGCGATCAATGCTTCTGCCAAAATGGCCCGGTTTGTCATTGGATCATCTCCAGCCTGGTGCTCCATTTCGGGTCCGACCATGTAAGTGAAACTTGCCGGGTGTCCTGATCGTCGGGGTCGGTTGCGAAATGAACAAGCAAGGCCGATTGTGGGGACAACGGACCCAGTTTTTCGGGCCACTCGATCAGGCAGATGCTGGTGTCAAATGCGTCGACCAACCCCAACTCTTCAATCTCTTCCACGGATGCAAGCCGATAGAGATCAGAGTGCCAAATTTCCCCGATCCGCGTCTCATAGACCTGAACCAGTGTGTAAGTTGGTGACGGTACATCCTCAGGCTTCATCAGCGTCGACTGGATCAGAGCGCGCGCGAAATGGGTTTTGCCGCTGCCGATCGAACCTTCAAGCAGGACGGTGTCGCCCGGTTGCAATGCACCCCCCAATCGGGTGGCGATTTCCGCAGTGTCCTGAGGGGATTTGAGAGTCATTTTCAGCGGCGCATTCATGGCGCCACAATGAACCTACGTCGGGTTGGCCGCAACCGGTTCAGGCGCTGATTTTTTGCTGCTGCGCGATGTTTTCAACGGCACTGTCTGAGGTGAAGCGAACGATGGTTGCCCCGTTTTGCATGGGACTGACTGTGCAGGTCATTGTACTGCCCGACTTTAGGGTCAGTTCGCCTGACCATTCGGCCCGGTTCTCGCGCGTGGTTACAAATTCCCGGATCTCGCCAAGGATTGGAGTGGCGGCGCAATGTTCCTGCCACTGGCGGGTGATTTCAAGAACAGTAGTAGGCTCAAACCCGACCTCGCCGCTGTCACCCCACATCAACTGGTAGGCATAGTTCGTCGTTGCCAGCGTCCCGTCATCCGAAAAGACAGCGATCGCATCAGCAAGCTTGTCCAGAATGGACTGCATCAAATCCATCTCAGCGCGGAACCTGCGCGTCAACGTAATTTCGGCGGTGATATCTTCGAACAGAAAGGCCACAGCGCCATCCGGGTGTGGGCGTCCGCTGACGGAATAGACTGAGCCTGAAGGTAATGACCAAGTTTCCTGATAGTTCCCATCCTGGGCCGCCTCCAGCAGATCATTCATCTGACGCCGCCAGCTTCGGTAGTTTTTGGGCTCTGGCATCATATGCTGATCGCGCAACCGGTCAAAAAAGCTGGACAGACTGGGGCGAAGGCTCAGAAAATCCGGCGGCAGTGAGGTCAGATCAATCAGTGCAGGATTAAACAAAGCCAACTGGCTGTTACGGTCAAAAATGGCCAGACCAATTGAGAGTTGGGCAAAGGTTTTGGTCATTGTCTGAACGAATTTGCGCTGCACGGTTTCCGCCTCAACAATCGCGTTGATATCGACGGCATAACACAACTGACCCTGGTCTTGGGCAACACGGGTCAGATCAAACCACAATCTGGATTCACTGTCTTTGATCTGAACCGAGACACGGGATTTCCGGCCCAGTTGCGCCTCGTCTGAAAGCATTGGAAAAACCGGTTTGGTCAAATCCGCATCCGGCCCCGAGATTTTCCGAGCCAGAGAAACATATGCCGCGTTACACCAACGCACCGTGTTGCATTCGCCCGACAGCCATACCGGGTAAGGTGCTTGATCCATCGCTAAACGGGTCGGGTCATTCGGGTCGGCGCGCTTTGCCGATACAGTGTCCTTCAGATCGCGCAACTGGACGCGGATCACTCCATCTATCCATTCACATGAGACTTCGCGGTCAACTGTGCAATCAATTGCGGATACAACCAGATGGCCCCGAGCCCGAACGAGTTCGGGTGTTTCCGGGAAAGAGGGATAGTCACGCTGAAGCAGCCTGTGCAGATCGGACCAGTTGGTGACGGACTCATATCCGGCCAATGCGATATCAGAGTGGCTGATCAACCTGTCCCCATCGAAAAGGAAGACCACATCAAATAGCGATCCGGGCGACGACAGCCCGTAATCTACAAACGATTTCTGGTGCCGAGGCAACAACCACAATATGGCAAAACAGGCCGATACCATGCTGATAGCGGCCAGAATGATCCAGTCGGCCATTATTCAACGCCCCTGTCAAAACAACCCGAGCCTGTATGAAGGGCAATAGTTAACGGGATCTTAACTTAGATCTGGAAGGGTTGGTTTGCGCCCGAGGGGACTGGCGTGTCGCCTGTTTGCGCATCAATCAGTTTGCGCGGCCAGATTACCTTGACGATTGCCCCTTTGCGTTCCTGCTGATCTGTCAAAGTTTGATACGGGTCTGCGCCATTAGCAAAGTAAAGCTCGGCGCCACTGCGCTCGAGCAGGGTTTTGGCAATGAACAATCCAAGCCCCATGCCTTCATATTCGGGCCGGCTGCTGCGGTCGGCCCGGCGGCGGCGCATGAACGGATCGCCAATTCGTCCGATAATGTGTGAGGGATATCCGCGACCGTCATCCATTATCGAAACACTGATCTGATCCGAGGTCCATTCAGCCTCGATCCAGACATTTGCCCGTGCAAAATCCACAGCATTCTGGATTAAATTGCGCAATCCGTGAATGATCTCGGGCTTGCGCAGAATTGAGGGTTGCTGAACATCGCCGTCGGCAACCGGCTTCTCTTCGAAATGCACTTGCTTGCCCCGGTTGATATGCGGTTCTGCAGATTCGTGGATCACCGTCGACAAAGGGGCCTGCCGGAGGTGAAGGTCATCTTTTCCGGCCCGTCCCATGTCACGCAATATATCGCGGCAACGGTCGGCCTGCTCACGGATCAAAGCCGCGTCTTCTTTCAGTTCGGGGCGATCGTCCAGCTCTTCGATCAACTCTGAACTGGCCAGCTTGATCGTGGCCAAAGGTGTCCCCAACTCATGCGCAGCGGCTGCGACGACGCCGCCAAGATCGGTGAGCTTTTGTTCGCGCGCCAGTGCCATATGCGTGGCCGACAGCGCCTCGGACATCGACTGCACTTCTGAGCTGATACGATGGGAATAGGCGCCGATGAATATAATGGCGATGATGATTGCGGCCCAGTTTCCGAACAACAATATGTCAGGGATATCCAAAACAAGGCCCAGATTGGTACGCAGCGGCAGGTGAAACTGCGCCAGCAATGTTGTCAGGATCACTGCAACGCTGCCGATGATCAGGGTCGAGCGGGTGCTCATCACATTGGCTGAAATCGTCACCGGCCCGATCAACAGTAGCGCAAAAGGATTGTTCAGCCCGCCAGTCAGATAGAGCAGTATCGACAGTTGCAGCAGGTCGAACAGCACCATCAGAAAATTCTCGAACTCGGACAGGCGCTTGTTTTCGGGGAAAAGCAGGATCGCTGTCAGATTGCCCATGACGGAAACGCCAATGGCAAAGTAACACAGGCCAAGCTCGAGCTGCACATTATAGTATTGTTGCGCGACTGTGATTGCCGTGAACTGTCCAATGATGGCCACCCATCGCAACAGGATCAGTGTCCGCAACCTGATCCAGGTGCTGCGTTCTTGCCCGCGCCAAAGGCTGGTGTTGGAATCCGTCATCTGTCGATTATGTCCTATTGCGTCGGCCCACAACGTTGATAGGAGTGCCGACCGAACCGATCAACAACCTTCGTCTCAGGATAGCCGTCATGCTCCGTCTTTATGCCATACTCGCAACTGTTGTTTTGGCCGTTGGTCTGGGTGCAATGTGGCTGCTGACACGCAGCGGTTCGGATGACAAGTTTGCCCAGTGCCGCTCAAGCCAGATCGCAGGCGGCAGCGCTGCGATCGGTGGACCGTTCGAGCTGGTCAACAGCAAGGGTGCAACGGTGACTGACGTGGATGTGATCACCGAACCAACGTTGATCTATTTCGGATATACGTTCTGCCCCGATGTCTGCCCTTTCGACATGTCCCGCAATGCCGAAGCGGTTGACCTGCTTGCCGAACGCGGCCAGTCGGTGACTCCCTTGTTTATTTCAATTGACCCTGACCGCGATACGCCCGAAGTATTGGATGATTACGCGTTCAACCTGCATGAACGTATGATCGCCCTGACTGGCTCAGCCGAACAGGTAAAAGCCGCGAGCAAGGCCTACAAAACCTACTACAAAGCGCATGACAAAAGCGATGAGTACTACTTGGTCGATCACTCGACTTTCACATACCTGGTCACGCCCGAGGACGGTTTCCTTGAATTCTTCAAGCGTGATGATACCGCCGAACAGATGGCGGACAAGGTTGGTTGTTTCCTTGACAAGATCTAACGCGCAACAGTCGGTTTGACCTTTGGAATGGCGCTGCTATTACTCATGTTAAAGCCAAAAAGCGTGAAATAGCGGAAAGACCCACATATGGCAGACAGTTCCCAGCTTGAAATCGGCCCCGATAAATCGCTGCTTCTGGTAGATGATGACGAGCCGTTTCTGAGACGTCTGGCCAAGGCCATGGAAAAACGTGGATTCGACGTTGAGACCGCAGGCTCTGTCGCAGCGGGCCGCGCCATATCGACCGCACGACCACCCGCATATGCTGTGGTTGATCTGCGGCTTGAGGATGGCAACGGGCTTGATGTGGTCGAAGTTCTGCGTGAAAAGCGCCCGGACAGCCGGGTTGTGGTTCTGACCGGGTACGGAGCCATCGCCACTGCAGTCGCAGCGGTCAAGATTGGCGCAACCGATTATCTGTCCAAACCCGCCGACGCGACTGATATCACCAACGCATTGTTGGCAAAGGGTGACGAAATGCCCCCGCCGCCGGAAAACCCCATGAGTGCCGACCGTGTTCGATGGGAACATATCCAGCGTGTGTATGAGCTGTGTGATCGCAATGTCTCGGAAACAGCGCGCCGCCTGAACATGCACCGCAGGACGTTGCAGCGGATTTTGGCGAAGCGCAGCCCACGATAGGTCATCTCATAGGTAAATTTGCAAATCCTGAGGTATATCGCAGAGCAACTGCGTTTCTCAGAAGCTCCAGGTGTCTTTCAGTAGTTGAAACCAACTAGGTCGAAAACTCGGGGTAAAGGGATATCTTGATGGAATCGAACGCGCCCAGTGCCTCAGATATTCTCAAAAACTACCACCATCAAAGGCATTTTTTGCAAATCGTTCATATGCCGGCGTTTGATCCGCCAGTGCGTACATTTCTGTATATGAAAAATCATAAATGCGCCTGTTCAACGGTTATTGCCACTTTGCTGCACAGGTTGAATGCGCAGGCCGGTGGTTCAATGCAGATTGATATGAAAAGCATACACAACCCGCCGAAATCGCTGATCAAGACTGGAAGGAAGGCGTTGGATGTCCCGTCAGCAATTGAAGCGCTAGAAGAAAGGACGCGGTTTTGCTTCTCGGTCGTTCGTCACCCGACTGCGCGCACGCTCAGTGCTTTTTTTGGGTATCTATTAAAAACCCCGGGTCAAAAAGAGAAGTTTCTGCGGCATGTTGGTAGAGAACCAGATGGCGATCTCGGATTGTCAGACTTTCTCGACATCATTGCGCATGACGAAACTGCGCGTGACTTGAACCGTCACTGGCGTCCGCAACGCAAAGAAATCAGTTTTGATTTCATCGATTTCGATTTCATTGGTCGCGTTGACGATCTGAATACGGCGGTGGAGCATATCTCTTATGAGATTTTTGGAAACCAAACTGAGATGCAGGATACCCGCAGCTCATTAGGGCACTCTTCTTCTTCCAAAGACGCCATACAGAGCTTGACGAGAACTGATCATATGAACCTTGAATCCGCGTTCTCGATGGATTTTGAGATGTTCGAAAACGTAAAAACACGGTTTAGCTGACGCTGAGCGATATTGGCCGTTTGATCCAAGTTCGCTGTAAAAATTGATATTTAACGAACTCGAAGCTTCTACGAAAATCCATGAGCCGTTTTTTTGGAATCAAGACTTATCTGGAGACAATGCAAGAGTTTGACTGGAGGCGTTGTACCAAAGTTTGGAGACTGCACGTTGGCTAAAAACCTACCGCCGTGTGTTTCGACGGATATTGGCAAAGCGAAACCCGCAGTAAAATAACCAGTTGCACTCCTCGGTGCTGTTAATTGCTCAAAGTGGGGCCTCATGTGGATCGATACCATGCTTCTCGCACAATCGATGCAGAAAGCACCCTTCGGGTATTTTCCCACCAAAATTGCGCCTGATCACCGCTCTTAGATTGGTAGAGTATAGATGAATCGAAAGAGCCCTTTTAGGGATCTCGATTTCTGATCGGGTCAATAAGATGTCTCTGTGACGCGCTTTAACGGGATATAATACGTCGCTTCTGGAAGCATGTATTGCTTCACCAGTTTCCCCCAAAAAGTACTGCAAGGCCCGAGGACCATATGTTCCCCAAGGGAAAAACTCAGGCTGAATAGGAAGATTCTTCTCCAGGTGTCTCCGACGAGTCGGCTGGTCCCACCAAGGAGGGAATTCATTATCGTTTGCTGAGAATTCCAGCATCTTTTTGAGGGTATTACTGTCTTTTGGCAGCGCAAGCACGCCATTTAGAATGTTTGAGCCTACCCTTCCAAACAGATAACCATTCGTAGTTATTAGGGGTTTTAGCGCGTAAGCGTCTGTATCTGCCCAAATAAAGTTGGTTTTCTCGAGAAGATGTAGTCGAAAAATGTCGGAATGTAGTGCTGGACTTCGCCGGACAAAACCGTTTCCAACTCTTTGAAGCAGAATTCGCTCTGGATCGTATACGCTTCGGGCGTCGGCTTGAGTGACATACGAAGGTAAATTTTCGATTGGGCTATACGAAAATAATGTGACCCGTTGACTAATATCATCAAATGATTTGAGGCAAAGAAGGTCTAAAAAGCTCAGGCGTTTGCCAATCCATAGCGACGCCACCTGACTGCGTTCCATAAAAAACCTCTAAAGTAGTTTTGCGTATGACATACATGAAGCATGTTGACAACGGATCTGAATGGGCACCGTTTGAAGATATGATATCGATGCAGGATTTGACTAACTAAGTGTGAATTAGAGATATCCTGAGCGCTTTGGCTTGATCCGATGTCCAATCATCAAAAAATCGCGGCAATCAACTAATTTTCTCAATTTACCATAGTGTTGTACGCCCTTCTGCTGCCTGAATAACCCAAGGACGCAGACCGCGTCCGCTATGAGCCTATTTTACGGGTTTATGAGCTGCGCGATCGGAATGTCACTGAAACAGCCCTGTGCCTGAAAATGCACTTCCGTACGTTGCAGTGGATATTGGTGAAGCGCGATCCTCGATGACAATTTCAAGTTTGTAAAAAATTTTTCCAGAAGATTGGTATCATATCCCAACTGAGTTGAACTGTTGATATTCTGTAAACAAAATTAACGCAATGTGAACAATGTGTTCAAATCGTGTTTAGATTCTCTGTGACATCATCGCGGTGTTGTAGTTGCAACAATGCCGTCAAGTAAGAGGCAGGTCAGGCAAACCGTTCAGAGGATCAAGCGATATGAAGCCGGACATGAGACCAAACCCTTCGCAGAAAGCAATCGAAAAGCTCTTCGAATTAGGCATCGATTTTCCCGTAGTGGGACCACCTGAAGATGCCGGTATGCCCGAGCTTCCTGAGCATGTGTTCCCCATTGAAGCGCCGGATTTGCCGGATCTTACTCTTCCTGAGGAAGCAATGGCTGATATTGAGATTCCTGCAGCCATTTTGCCAACAGATATCTTCGACTTAGGCTAAGTGGTCGATCGAGGCTGCAGACTTTGGTAAAGGGTGTATGTTTGTCCGCCGAAGGTGATGTCATCCGGTGGGCAATAGAGCGATTCTACGTCTGTAACGATAATTGCCAATGCCGTTCGGAAAAATCGTTGCGTACTAAAGGTCGTTGCGTAATTGAGCCAGCGGTCAAAACCGGCCCCAAATCCCCAACCGACGCATTACTGGATCGCCCACCGAGAACTATGGTTTCAAATTCGGAGACCTTGTAGTCTTCGGTGCCTCAATTCGAGAACTGATTTTTTTCGAGTAAGTTACCCGATCACTCAGGCTATGTTGGAATTTTCCGATCTTTATGCCGCTTTGCAAATCAAGGTGTGGGATGTTGTTATCGCTCCAGAATACTCTGCGCATAAACCTTGAGGCAATGTGAGTGAGCGTGGGAGACATTGGGAATTGCCAGTAACGCGTCCATTTTCGCTTGCAGCCTGTCACCCATCGCCAGCATTCTGTCATCCACGATACTGTTTTGATTGTATTTCTTCCAATACTGTTCGCGAAACCGGCTGTACCGGTCAGGTGCATCAATTGGTTTAGTGCCCTGACCCCGTAGGCGCTTTAGCTCGAAACTGTCGCGTGTTTTCACCGGGTAGTGAAAAACGGCCGCCCAATCGTGCGAGATTAGATTTTTGGGCGCGGCCCCAAATGCGTGTCTCCGACGCACGCCAGAGCGATAAATATCGTCATGCATGGGATATCCGGATGCGTTGATGAATTGCCCCCCGTCTTGCTGAAACCCTCTGTATAAATGGGGTCGATGAATACCGAACCCGCGTATCTTTTCGGAGGTCTGAAAGAGCGTCTTATAGCGTTGATGCAGGCGATGGTCATTCTCGGCGCGTCTCAGAAAGCGCTGGGTGATCAGTCCGGGCTCCCAGGTCGCATGATGCCCGTCTCCGAAGATCAGCCAGTTCACCGCGATACCTTCCGCTTTTCCATGACAGCGATTGATCAGATCTGAGACTTGATTGTTAGGACCTGAACAGTAGAGGAATTCGTCACTATCGAGCCACATCAACCAATCGGCATAAATGAGCGATGGATGCAAATAGGCCTTCTCAGCGGCCTCATGTTGGGGGATATCGCCCGGATTCAGATCTTGCAAAAAATGAGAAATAACCCCGTTTTTATCAAGCACATCAAGCAGTTCGGTCGTACCGTCGGTTGAATTATTGCTGTAGATCAGGATCGGATCGAACCCGATCAGCAGATGATAAGCGACCCACTCAAGAATGAATGGCCCTTCATTCTTTGCGCAGGAAAACAACCCAACATTCATGCCGGTTCGACCCCAGGTTTGTTCATGGTCGTTGATCCTTGATGCACAGCCTACCTTCTGAAGATGATATTGCGCTGGGTTTGAAAGGTATTTTCATATCCATGAGCTGCCAGAGCAGCAAACAGGCTTTTCGCACCTGTACCGAGATTGACAGTTTCCAGTTGTAAATAGCACGGGAGCGCGTTGTCGTTGGCAGCCGCAAGGAAGGGCGTGAGGATGCGCGGCTCGTGCCCTTCAACATCCAGCTTGATAAAGTCCGCTCCGTATAGATGTTTTAGCTCTAACAGTGTCCGGGTTTGCACTTGAATGAGTTGGTATTTTGACTTGTCCACGCATGCCATGTCATTCGTCAATCGCCCTTCACCCAGATTGGTGGCGGTATCGCCGCGAAGCTCTATCGAAAGCGCAGCTTCGACAGATTCGTCCGAGATGGCGAACGTGTTCAGATCGACGTTGCCGAAACCGTTCAACGCACAGTTTCTAGACAAGCGATCCGCCAGCACCGGGTTTGGCTCGAACGCAGAAATTTGGGATTCTGGGCCGAGGATTGACGCAAAGAACAACGAGTAAAGACCAAAATTAGCGCCAATATCCAAGACCTTGAGCGTTTTCCCTTCAAAGGTCTCTTTCAGCCAATTCAGCTCAAGCTCTTCCGGAGATCGCCCTTTTCGCCAGAGTACAAACTCACTGAAATTGTCATAGGGATGCAGATGGATGTTCAAGTTTCGGTAGGTGACCATCTGCGGCAGTAGTGATTTTCGGATCAGATTGCGCACCCGACCGCGGCCTGTGAGGTTGTAGGCCTCACGTAAGCAGGCGTTGGCGTAATCCAATCTCGCCTTCGGTACCGATACCTGACTGTCTGCATCGCTCATTAGAACCTGTGCCCGGCTATAGTCTTGTTTTGATGGCAAATTAGCACAGGCCGCAACTCCGATCTATCGGTGACTTAGAGGCTGTCCAGCAACTCCTGATGCCGTTTGGTATATGCTTCTCTTACCTCGATGGGAGGGCGCAGCTTGATCTGCAGCCCCTCCAGAATTGGCTTGTCGGGGCGGCCGAAGAATTTTGTCGCCTCAGTATCCGAAAAGCCCGCGATTTGTGTCGCTTCCATCCAGGCGCTGATCTTGTCGGCTTTCTTGATCTGGCGCTTCACCGTTTGCGGCACCGCGGCAGGCAACCCGAAACGGATATGGATTGCAGCTGCCAACCGGTCGTCCAGCGCGCCATAATCCGGGCCGACCGCAGATTTGACCGGGGAAATCATGTCTCCGATCACATATTCGGGCGCGTCGTGTAACAGTGCGGCTAATCGCCATTTTGTTGGTGCATTTGGTGCGATGCGGCCAAAAAGCTGTTCCACCAGCAAGGAATGTTCGGCCACGGAATAGGCGAAATCCCCGTTGGTCTGACCGTTCCAACGTGCTACAAAGGCCAGCCCGTGGGCGATATCTTCGATTTCGATATCCACCGGTGTCGGGTCCAGTAAATCCAGCCGACGACCCGACAGCATTCTTTGCCACGCTCTGGGTTGTGTTGCCATTTTGCCATGCCTTGTGAACTAGGACACGTTTAATCCGTGTTCTTATGCTATGATGTACCTGTCAGGATCACATGCTGCCAACAGTTTCTTGAGCATTCGTGCTTTGAACCGGTGCGATACGATCCCGACATTAAGGACTGAGGGGGGTGCAGACTCCTCCCAGTTGCGCCCCTCTCGAAGCGAAACTCGTATCGAAAGGAGCTTGTTATGTTCAAGCGTTTATTTGCTACCGCCCTCGCCTTTGGAATGGCTGCAACTGCACCGCCTGCATTTGCACAAAATTGTGCAGAACGCGAGCACGTGATTACCAAACTGCAAGACAGATATGCCGAGGAATTAGCCTTTGGTGGTCTTCAGAAGTCTCGTGGCACACAGTCGGTCATGGAGGTTTGGACCTCGAAGGAAACAGGAAGCTATACCGTCCTGGTGACCCAAGCAAACGGCATCAGTTGCATTGTCGCCGTTGGCACGGATTTTTTTGAAGCGATCCCAAAGATCAAAGTTGAGGGTACGCCAAGCTGATATTTTCAGTGTCAGGAATTAACCCCGGCCACCTGCGTTGCCACCTGCCCCAATGAATGCTAGGGCAGCCCGGATCAAGATTTACCGGAGTGGAGCACCTGATGGCCGGGGACTATATCGTCAAAGACATTTCGCTGGCCGGGTTTGGCCGCAAAGAGCTGGATATCGCCGAAACGGAGATGCCAGGCCTGATGGCCCTGCGCGCAGAATATGGTGAGAGCAAACCACTGAGTGGTGCCCGGATCGTGGGTTCGCTGCACATGACTATTCAGACCGCAGTTCTGATCGAAACGCTGGTGGCGCTTGGCGCGGATGTGCGCTGGGCATCGTGCAATATCTTCTCAACGCAGGATCACGCGGCCGCTGCAATTGCCGAGGCCGGCATCCCGGTCTTCGCGATCAAAGGCCAGACGCTGGAAGAGCATTGGGATTACCTGGACAAATCATTCCTGTTCGAAGATGGCCCGAACATGATCCTCGACGATGGTGGCGACGCCACGCTGTATATCCTGCTGGGCGCACGGGCCGAGGCAGGTGAGGACATCATCCCTGTTCCGGGTTCGGAAGAGGAAGAAGTGATTAAAAAGCAGATCGCCAAGCGCATGGCCGCGTCTCCAGGCTGGTTCACCAAAATGCGCGACCAGATCCAAGGCGTCTCTGAAGAAACCACCACCGGTGTGAACCGCCTGTATCAGCTGGTAAAAGATGGTCACCTGCCATTCCCGGCGATCAACGTGAACGACTCGGTCACCAAGTCGAAATTTGACAACAAATATGGCTGTAAAGAGTCGCTGGTAGACGGCATCCGCCGCGCCACCGACACCATGATGGCCGGTAAGGTTGCCGTAGTCTGCGGGTATGGCGACGTGGGCAAAGGCTCGGCTGCCTCGCTTCGCGGCGCTGGTGCGCGCGTGAAAGTCACCGAAGTTGACCCGATCTGCGCCCTGCAGGCTGCAATGGACGGGTTCGAAGTCACCCTGCTGGAAGACGAAGTTGCCAGCGCGGATATCTTCATCACAACCACCGGCAACAAGGACGTGATCCGCATCGAGCATATGCGCGCGATGAAGGACATGGCCATTGTTGGCAACATTGGTCACTTCGACAATGAAATTCAGGTCGCCAGCCTGAAGAACCACAAATGGACCAACATCAAGGAACAGGTTGATATGATCGAGATGCCTTCGGGCAACCGCATCATCCTGCTGTCCGAAGGCCGCTTGCTGAACCTCGGCAATGCCACGGGGCACCCCTCTTTTGTGATGTCGGCCTCGTTCACCAACCAGGTTCTGGCGCAAATCGAACTGTTCACCAAGGGCGATGAGTACAAGAACGAAGTCTACATCCTGCCCAAGCATCTGGATGAAAAAGTCGCTCGTCTGCATCTGGACCGCATCGGCGTGAAGCTGACCCAGATGGATAGCGATCAGGCGGCCTATATCGGGGTGAAACCCGAAGGCCCTTACAAGCCGGAACACTACCGCTACTAAGTGCGAAAGACGCATGACCAAGCCTTCCAGACGCCGCCGATTCCTGCTTTCGGCGGCGTCTTTTCTTTTTGGCCTCTTAACGCTGTTGATCGTGTTGGTCGGAGGCGTTTGGTGGCTGCTTGCCCATCCCAACACTCCGGTGCCCCCGTACTGGAACCCGCTGCGTGAGCTGACCGTGACTGCGCCGGTGACTCCGGTCACAACCTATCAACTGAACCGAGCGCTGGCGGATGACGTCATGTGCCGCGCCGCTCTGGCTGAGGCTGGGGTACAGTTTGAACCGATGGAAGATCTGGTCGTGGAAGAGAACTGTGGGATTGCGGGGCGGGGCCGATTGACCAACTTGGTGAAAGCACGGATCGCGGCGATTGAGACCCGTTGCGCCACCACCTTACGGCTTGCCATGTGGGAACATCATGTGGTGCAGCCTGCCGCAGAGAAGGTATTAGGTACCGCAGTCAGCCGATTGCGCCAGATTGGCAGCTATAATTGCCGCCGGATGCGCACCGCGCAAGGACAAGACAATGGTTGGAGCAGCCACGCCACTGCAGACGCGATCGATATCGTCGGGCTGGACCTCTCGGATGGGCGCAGCTTGAACCTGCTGTCTGACTGGGGCACCGACGGCCCCGAGGCCGATTTCCTGCGTCGGATCGGGCGCGGAGCCTGTGACTGGTTCCGCGTGGTCCTTGGCCCCGACTTCAACCGCTTACATGCCGATCACTTTCACCTGCAGGGGCCTGGCTGGGGCTACTGCCGATAGTATCTCAGCGCAACGCAGGAATGAAATTTCCGCGGCCCTGCGGTGTAAGATCCAGCACATTCCACAACGGCCAAGCCGCATCCACGTGCCGGGGATGCCAGTCGCTGGGTTCAAAGAACAACTCGGAACTCCAGAAGTGATGAATACCATCTGGCAGGCGCTGAAAGACATTCAGGATAGGAAGCTGATCACCACCCTCGGTCTGGGCCAGATAGTCACTCTGGTAATTCGTTCCCAATGCAGAATAGAGCGGCAGCGCATTCCAACCCATCTCATCCTTGAGCGCCGAGAGTTTTTCGGGCGTATTCTGCGCCACAACGGCAACCGAGGCGTTCTGTATGAGATGGTGGATCTGAGAGTTCAGTCCATCCAGAAACGCCGAACACATAGGGCAGGGGCGTTCCGCATTAGGTCCGTACATCAGCGAATAAATGATCAGCGTGTCCTTATCACCAAACAGCGAAGACAACGGCGCACCCTCGCCGGCCAGATCTTGGAACGCATAATCGTCGGGGATTTTGCCCCCGGTTGGAAGAGAACGGCGCAAGGCCGCAACCTCTTCAACCTTTGCTCTCAGGTCCCGCTCGGCAGAAAGGAGTGCGTTACGTGCGGATCGATATTCAGTGGTTTCATTGGGCAGGGAAACGGGCATGAGCACCTCCGGGAATCATAATTAACAAAAAAGTTAAATAATAAATCTGGAAAAATCAAATCGAGGAGTCCCGCAAAGTTCAGCCTAGGGGGAAACCTTGTGATTTTTCCCTTTTGGGAATTTCGCTGACAAGGCTAGTCTCTTGCGCATCGGTAAAAACTTCCGTGACGATGGATTAAGGAGACTGGGACATGGGCAAACGCGACGAACTGATCGCCAAATACGCTGAAGATCTGAAAGGCAAATGCGGGATGGACCCCGATTTGGACCTGCTGACCAAGGTCACCATCGGTTGCGGTCCGGCGATCTATGACGCGGATGCGTCGACAGTGGCGGCCAGCCAAGAAGGTGAGCTTGAGACGGTCAAGAACAACTTCCTGATCAAAAAGCTGGGCCTGTCCGACGGCCCCGAGTTGATGGAAGGGATCAACAAGGCCATGGAAACCTATGGCATGTCCGAGCGGAATAAGTATCGCGCCGTGGTCTATTACATGCTGACCAAGCATTTCGGCAAAGAAGCGGTCTATAGCTGATTCAGCCTGAAACCAACTTAGCACCCGTCGGTCCTACCGGCGGGTGTTCTGTATTTGAATGAAACTCTAAACACTTGGCGTTTGAAGCGCGGTTCTGAAATCGGCTAAGGTCAGGTCATGACCAGGACGGTCAGAACCAACAGATTTCCGTATGCGTGTGGTGAGTTTGGGAGCACGCGGGGTAGGGAAGGTTCTGCATCCGTCAGGACCTTCCCTTTTTATTCAATCTGCTTCGGTCTGACCTAGTCCGCAGATCACCTGCCATTCTGCATCGCTGACCGGCTGCACCGACAGGCGCGAGTTCTTGACCAGAACCATTTCAGCCAGACGTTCATCTGCCTTGATCTGATCCAGCGTAACAGTGGTGGAGAATGGCCGGACGGCCTTGATATCCACGCATTCCCAGCGCTCATCATCGGTGGTGCTGTCGGGATGGGCCTCGGCGCAGACCTCGACAATGCCAACAATCGCCTTGTCCTTTTGCGAATGGTAGAAAAACCCCCGATCACCGATCTGCATCTGACGCATGAAATTGCGGGCCTGGTAGTTGCGGACCCCGTCCCATTCCTCGCCTGCATCCCCTTTGGCAACCTGCTGATCCCAGCTCCAGGTCGAGGGTTCGGATTTGAACAGCCAGTATGCCATCAGCCGATGACCTTCTTCCACGGGATCAACTCGACCGAGTCGAACAGCCCGGCCAGCGCATAGGGGTCATTTGCGGCCCAGGCCTCAGCTGCGGCCAGATTCTCGACATCCAGAATGACCAGCGATCCGATCATCGCATCACCTTCCAGCAACGGCCCGGCCTGCGCCACCACACCAGTGTCATCGATATAGGCCAAATGTGCCGCGCGGTTGTCCAGCCGGGTTTGCAGGGCTCCGGCTTTGTCACGGGCGATCAGGGCGATGAGCATATTATTCCTCCTTGAGTGGGCGACCCAGCAGGGCCTGAATCGCGTCGGTGACACTGTATGCACCGCTGCTGAGTTTCGCCACCGTTGCGCTGATCGGCATGTCCAGCCCTTCGCTGGCGGCGATCGCGGACATGGCCTGTGCGGTGGCGACGCCTTCGACAGTTGTTGTGCTGTCAAAAGGTTTGTTTAGACCCAAACACAGGCCAAAACGGTAATTTCGCGATAATTCGGACGAGCAGGTCAATACCAGATCGCCCAGCCCTGACAGCCCCATCAGCGTATCCGGTTGTGCGCCGCGCAGCGCGGCAAAGCGCTGCATCTCGGCAAATCCGCGTGTGATCAATGCAGCGCGGGCGCTGTCGCCAAGGCCTGCGCCAATGGCCGCGCCGCAACCGATAGCCATCACATTCTTTAGCGCGCCACCCAACTCGGCCCCGATGGTATCGGCGGTTCGATAAAGACGCAGGTTGGTGGTTGTCAGCTCTTGCTGAAGCGCCTCGCCCAGTTCGCCATCAGCACAAGCCAGCGTTAGCGCCGTGGGCAGACCGCGCGCGATGTCGTCGGCAAAGCTGGGACCGGTTAGCAGGGCCGGTTGAGCGTCCGGCACGGTTTGACGGATGACGGCGACAGGACCCAGACCCGTCGACAGTTCGATCCCCTTACAACAGGCAACCAGAACCTTCCCGCTCAGCCGTGCTGCGTGAAGTTTCAGGGCACTACGCAGTTTTTGCATTGGCACGGCAAGTAGTAGGACATCGGACCGCACCGCCTGTTCAATCTCGGCAGTCACCGTGATGTTGGCAAGCAGCGTGACGCCCGGCAGGCGATCGACATTTTTGCGCGATTGCTGCATTTGCCTTGCCTGATCGGAATTCCGCGACCAAAGCGTAACGGGGCCATTTCCCGCCAATGATATGGCCAAAGCGGTTCCAAAGGCACCTGATCCAAGAACTGAAACGCTCATGCCTTGGCTCCTTTCTTGCCGCCACCTAGCATCGATGGGCTGGTTTGATCCAAGGGCCAGCGGGGTCGTGCCGTCAGGTCCAAGCCATCCCGCGCACCTGCACGGAATCGCTCGATACCCGCATAGGCAATCATGGCGGCATTGTCGGTACATAAGGCCAAAGGTGGGGCGGTAAATCGGGTACCCATTTCCACAGAAACAGTCTCTAACGCTGCCCGTATGGCGGTATTTGCAGCAACTCCACCGGCAACGGCGATAACCGGTTCAGCCGGTGATGCCTCAAGATACAGTGTAATCGCGCGGCGGGTTTTCTCGGCCAGAGTATCGACGATTGCCTGTTGAAATCCGGCACATAGATCGGCGCGATCCTGCCGGGTCAGTCCCCCCTTCTCGGCTACGATCTGATCCCGCATCCGCATCAGCGCGGTCTTGAGCCCCGAGAAGGATAAGTCACATCCTGGACGATCCAGAAGGGGCCGGGGAAAGCGGAAATGTTTGGGATCGCCCACACGGGCCTCGGCCTCGACCGAGGGGCCGCCTGGCTGCGGCAGACCCAGCAGACGGGCGGTCTTGTCAAAGGCCTCTCCGGGGGCATCATCGATTGTGCCGCCGAGACGGGTAAATTGCTCCGGTCCATGCGCGATCAGGTATTGGCAGTGGCCGCCTGAGACCAGCAGCATCAGGTAGGGAAAGGCAATTCCGTCGGTCAGGCGTGGCGTCAGCGCGTGTCCGGCCAGATGGTTCACCCCGATCAGCGGCAACCCGGTCGCCGCACTCAGACCCTTTGCGCACATCACGCCCGACATCACGCCGCCGATCAGGCCCGGCCCGGCTGTCACGGCGATTGCATCCAGATCACATAAGCCAATTTCGGCCTGTGTTAGAGCCTGTTTGACGCAAATATCCAGCTTCTCGGCATGCGCACGCGCTGCGATCTCGGGCACAACACCACCATAGGCGCTGTGCAATTCAGTCTGACCATGTACCACGGATGACAAGATCTCAGCCCGTGCGCCTGTGCACTGCCGCACCACGGCGGCAGCGGTATCGTCGCAGCTGCTTTCCAGTCCGAGGACGGTAAGTGTTTGCACCATAGGCCTGATCCGTTGCATCATGATTGCCAAGCGGGGTATCACCCCGCGCGGACGCAAACAATCCCAAGGCCGAAGGCGCCGACCGTTGTATTTGTTGATGACCCGCCCTCGCGCCGCCTCGGACAGGTTCGTAGCGCAACTGCCAGACCACATTCGGTCGCAAGTCGCGGTTATCCATTCACCCTTGTTAAAGATCGAACCGTTGGAGGTCGCGGTTGAGTTCGATGATTCTGCTGGGCTGATCTTTTCCTCGGCAAATGGCGTGAACGCCGCTACCCTATTAATTGTGGATCGCAGCCTGCCCGCCTATTGCGTTGGTCCGGCGACCACGCAGGCCGCGCAGGACGCGGGATGGGACGCGCAGAATCTGGGTGCGACGGCAGAAGCGCTGGTGGCCAATCTGCTGAAACTCAAGCCACGCAGCCCGCTGCTTCATCTGCGCGGAGAACACAGCCGTGGCAACGTGGCCGAACGTCTGACGGAATCCGGCCTGACCACCCGAGAACAACCGATCTATCGGCAGCAGCTTTTGCCGCTGAGTGATGAGGCGTCACAGGCCGCCGAGGGCAACCAACCCATTATCGCCCCGCTATTTTCGCCCCGCACAGCGCGACATTTTGCCGACGTTTGGGCCGGATCTGCGCCTTTGTGGCTGGCCGCGATCAGCGAGGCCGCCGCGGAACCCCTTAAAACACTGCGTTTTGAACGGCTGAAGATCGCGGATGAACCGACCCCGGATAAAATGCAGAAAGCCGTGAAAAAACTCTTGAATCACGTGATGCGGGTTGAGAGCGCGCCGGGTGCGGATTAACTTGGGTAAGTCTGTTGTTCATGTGTTTTGGGAATCGATAAGGGGATTAACGCGGTGGCTGATAAGAAGAAACCCGATCAGGAGCCGGTCGAAGACCCCAGCGTCGAAGAGGTGGCAGAGGCCACTGAAACCAAAAGTGAAGCAGTCTCGGATGAGAATTCCGTTGACGCGGAGGATGCTGCGGACGAGCTGACTTCCGAAGCCGAAGCCGAAGCCGAAGCCGAAGCCGAAGCCGAAGCCGAAGCCCAAGCCGAAGCCGAAGCCGAAGCCGA
>NZ_JBQERS010000008.1:0-148063 GCF_056535285.1 Ruegeria sp. O11
TCAGCACGCTGTGCGGCGTTATAGTAAATGCGACGACGATACTTCATGGGAAACACTCCATCTTTGCTCAAAGATTAAAGTGTTGCGTCCACCTGTTGAGGGCACCCCGCATATCGGCCATTCTTTAGACCCCTCGGTACCGCTCAGCTTTGAGAGATTGACTGTCTGCAAACCGACACGCACTCAATGAAGTGAACTGCGGTCAAATCTCAGGCAAATGTCCTCGAAAGACCTCGACCACACGCGCATACACGTCTCGTTTGAAGGGTACGATTTCATCAACGAGCCGTGACGGTGTCTGCCACTTCCAGTTGGTGAATTCCGGGTGCTCAGTTGCGATGTTGATCTGATCATCCCGCCCCAGAAACCGCATCAGGTACCATTTCTGCTCCTGCCCGCGATACCGGCCCTTCCAGATTTTGGGCACAATGTCATGCGGCAAGTCATAGGGCAGCCAGCCGTCGGTCTCGGCGATGACTTCGACCAGATCTGCGGTCACGCCGGTTTCTTCCCAAAGCTCGCGCAGGGCGGCATCGCGCGGGTCTTCGCCCTTGTCCACACCGCCCTGAGGCATCTGCCAGGCGTCTTTGTGGCGGTCGTTACGCTGACCGACAAAAATCGATCCCTCGGCATTCATTAGCATCAGCCCGACACAGGGGCGATAAGGAAGTTTTGCTATCTGGTCGGGGGTCATATGCGGCCTCATGAACATTCTTTTAAGCGTCTGTAGCAAGCACTGCGGCAAACGCAAAGGGAATGACGTTAGGTTTCGCGTGACAACGGTGACGCGAAGGTCAATCTGACGGACAAAGTCGGGAGGGAGAGTTTGCCATGACTGCGTACCCAAACATGCTGGCCCCGCTGGATCTGGGCTTTACCACGTTGAAGAACCGCGTGCTGATGGGCTCGATGCATACCGGGCTGGAAGAGACGGGCGACTGGAACCGTGTCGCCGAGTTTTACGCGGATCGCGCGCGTGGCGGTGTGGCCTTGATGGTGACGGGTGGAATTGGCCCGAACCTAGAGGGCTCGGTCCTGCCCGGGGCCTCGATGATGACCAATGAGACAGAAGTGGCAAACCATTCCATCGTGACCAAACGCGTTCATGAGGCGGGTGGCAAGATCGCAATGCAGATTCTGCATGCGGGGCGGTACGCTTATGGGCCGAAATGCGTCGCCCCCAGCCCGGTGAAATCTCCGATTTCTCCATTTCCGCCGCATGAACTGGACGAAGAGGGCATCGAAAAGCAGATCAGCGATATCGTGAATGCTGCTGTTCTAGCCCAGAAGGCGGGCTATGACGGGGTCGAGATCATGGGGTCCGAGGGGTATTTCCTGAACCAGTTCCTCGTGACCCACACCAACAAGCGCACCGACCGCTGGGGTGGGTCCTATGAAAATCGGATGCGCCTGCCCATCGAAGTGGTACGCCGCACGCGCGAAGCCGTGGGGACCGATTTCATCATCATCTATCGCCTGTCGATGATTGATCTGGTGCCCAATGGGTCGACCCATGACGAAGTCGTTGAACTTGCGCAGCGGATTGAGCAGGCCGGGGCCACAATCATCAACACTGGGATCGGCTGGCACGAGGCGCGGATTCCAACGATTGCCACCAGCGTACCCCGTGCGGCCTTTGCGTGGGTCACAAAGAAGCTGATGGGCAAAGTTGGCATCCCGGTGATCACCTCGAACCGGATCAATACGCCTGAAGTGGCCGAAGAGGTTTTAGCGACCGGCTGCGCAGACATGGTATCTATGGCCCGTCCGATGTTGGCCGATGCGGATTTCGTGAACAAAGCAATCGCCGGTGAGGCAGCGAAGATCGCCCCGTGCATCGCCTGCAATCAAGCTTGCCTGGATCATACCTTCAGCGGCAAGCTGACCTCGTGTCTGGTCAACCCGCGTGCCTGTCATGAGACCGAATTGGTGATCGGCAAGTCCGCGGTACGCAAGACCGTGGCCATTGTCGGCGCGGGACCTGCCGGTTTGTCGACCGCGATGACTGCCGCCCAGCGCGGCCATGACGTAACCCTGTTTGATCGCGCCGCCGAGATTGGCGGACAATTAAACATGGCCAAACAGGTGCCGGGGAAAGAAGAGTTCTGGGGACTGGTCGACTGGTACCGCACCATGATGGACGATCTGGGTGTGACGGTCGAACTGAACCGCGAAGTCAGCGCGGATGATCTCACCAGTTACGATGAAGTGGTCATCGCCACCGGTGTCACCCCGCGCGATCCGCAGATCCCCGGACAAGAGCAAGACAATGTGCTCAGCTATATCGACGTGCTGCGCGACAAGGCCGAGATCGGCAAATCGGTTGCTGTGATCGGGGCCGGAGGCATCGGGTTCGACGTCTCCGAATTCTTGCTGGAAGATGGCCACAGCCCGACCACGGAACTGCCTCTTTGGATGAAGGAATGGGGCGTCACTGACCCGGCCGAACATCGCTCGGGACTGGCACCCGAAGGTCCGCAGCCTGAGGCGCCCGCGCGGCAGGTCACGTTGCTGCAACGCAAAGCACAGCGTCACGGCAAGGGGCTCGGCAAGACAACGGGTTGGATTCACCGTGCGACCCTAAAGATGAAAGACGTTAATTTCGTAGGCGGCGTGAATTACGAGCGCATCGATGATGACGGCCTGCACGTGAGCTTTGGCGAAGCCCACGAAGACCCGACTGTGATCCCGGTGGATACGATCGTACTGTGCGCGGGTCAGGTCTCGGACCGTTCACTGGCAGATGAGCTAATTGAACGCGGGATAACACCTCATGTGATCGGTGGTGCAGATTTGGCCGCCGAGTTGGACGCAAAGCGCGCAATCAATCAGGGGACGCGGCTGGCGGCAACTTTCTAAATTGCATCGGATTGGCGCCAATCCGGTTGCCAATCCTTGCTATAGTCTCCCGTTTATCGTGAAGTTGGCACGATCAACACACGTTGTTTGAAACGGGACTATGAGTCAGGAGCCGTTCGTACCGCGCCGCAGCAACCTGCCGATTATAGCCGGGCAAGGTGCGCTGTCCGTCATGGCCTGGTCCATGGCCAGCCCGGCGATCGTATTGACTTTTCTTGCGGTGTCACTGGACCTGCCCGTCTTTTTGGCTGGCCTTTTGGTGACCATTCGGCACGCGGCGGGCACGCTTGCGGATATGTTCTTTGCACAGTCGATCACCCGACTTCCCCAAAAGAAGTCAGCCATCGCCCGGGCTGATCTGGTGGTTGCTATATGTTTTCTGATTGTCATTTTCGCCGTTACCTATGGCAGTAGACCGGTAACCATTGCAGCATTTGTTGTTGGGATATTCGTCATCGGCATCTTGGGAGAGATCAAGAGTCTGATGATCATCGATTTCATCAGCGACAATCTGACCTCAAAAGACAGGATGCGAATTAGTTATACGCAGAAGGCGCTTGGAGGCGCTGCAACGATTGCCATTGTACTGTTGCTGCATCAGCTATTTCAGGATGCCCCCGCACTGACACGACACAGCACAGTAGTCGGACTTGGTGCCACGTGCTTCGTTTTCTCAGCCTTATTCATGATGACTCTGCAAGAGAGATCGCCGGATCCTGCCGCGAGCACTCCGTCGTCGGCCAACACACGTTCGGAGGCGATGAAGGCATATTGGCGAGAGGCCAAGGTGCTGCTGAAAGAACGTTGGTTTCAGAAATACGTTCTGATCCGGCTTGCTTTTGTTCTGACTGGTCTGTCGGTTCCGTTCTACGCATTGCTGGCGGCAGAGGCGCACCACAGTTCGTCGCAGGGTTTGACAGCGCTTGTTGTATCGTCGGCAGCCGCATTGTTGGTGGCGTCGCCCCTTTGGAGGGCGCTCAGCAGTTATTCCAATCGAGTCGTCATGGTGGCCGGGGCGTCGATGGTTGCCCTTACAGGGATAGGGTTGGTAGCGATCCATCGTTGGGGATTTGATCACAACGTGCATCTGCATGCCGTGTCGCTGTTTATCGTAACTGTAGCCGTCACCGGGTTGGGCAGTGCTCGTGGGCTTTATTTTATGGACGTCGCCCCAAAATCCCAACGGATCGCGGCGCAAGCGATCTCACAAACGCTGGTGCGGGTTGCCGTCGTCGCCATCTCAGCGGCTTTGGCTGCGATTGCCCACATGAATGAAATCGTATGGGCGGTCGCTGCCATTTCGGCCGGTAGCCTGCTTGCGGTTGTGGCGATTCTGTCCTTTGTCGAACCGAGTATTCCGAAGGGCGCGAGGCAGGAAGAAAAGGCGTAGTTCGTTACGTTCTATCATGCGGCGCTGAGACACATCTGAGCCAAGTTCGATCCTCTCGTAGTATAAAGCCTTCTTGTTGCGCAAATGCGTAGTTCTCCTGCCCAAGTGGATCAGCCGACAGACGAGCGCGGTAGGACTCATATTCAGCAAGACTGGGAATGTTGTAGATTCCATAGGCTAAGGTCGATGACCCCTCGTGCGGTGCGAAATATCCGATCAGATCAGCCCCGCATCGCGGAATCGCCTGTCCCCAATTGCGCGCGTAGGTCTGAAACTGCTCTTTTTTCGTCGGATCGATCTGGTATTGGATTATACAAGTGAGCATAGACGCCTCCGGTTTATGATTGGCAAAGAATAACCTCTTGGATGCAGCTTATGTTTCGACTATGATCGAAGTATGCGAAACGGACCGGATATTGCACAGATCGCAGCGCTGATTGGCGATCCTGCGCGTGCCAATATGTTAACAGCACTGATGTCGGGCAAAGCGCTGACGGCTGGCGAACTGGCGCGTGAGGCCGGGATCAGCCCCCAAACCGCAAGCTCACACCTGAAAAAGCTGCTTGCAGGCAGCCTGGTCCGGGTGCGTGGACAGGGACGGCACAAATATTACGGACTGTCCGGAGAAGATGTGGCGCATGTGCTGGAAAACCTTATGGGGCTGGCTGAAGGGCGCGGCCATCTGCGGACGCAGACCGGACCAAAAGATGCGGAATTGCGGTCAGCACGGGTTTGCTACAACCATCTTGCGGGCAGCCGTGGGGTGCAGATGTTCACCGCCATGCAGAAACAAGGGTATCTTGAGACAACGGAGAAAGCGGTTCACCTGACCAAAGAGGGCACTCAATTCTGCACCGGCTTTGGCATCGATCTGGAAGGACTCGGCCGCAGCCGCGCACCGATTTGCCGTCCCTGTCTAGACTGGAGCGAACGGGAAACGCATTTGGCCGGCAAACTCGGCCGCGCCATGCTGACCCGCATGGAAGAGATCGGCTGGCTGGTGCGTATACCTGACAGCCGCATCATCCGCTTTACCCGAACAGGAGAAACTGAGTTCGACGCACAATTCAGCGCTTAACCACTACTCTACAGTGATTGTAATCACCTCTGAAACGATTGGCGTCGCGTGGGGCACATGACCCGCATCACCCAACACAAGCTGCAAAGTGTGTTCCCCCGGGCTCAATTCCAGCGTGACCTCGGTCTGGCCGCCGCCAAAGTGGATGTGATTGTCATCTGCGGGCAGCCCATAGGCCAGTTCATCCGCGCCGTCTTCACCCTGCCCCAACGGAGGACGATCAACCAGAAGGTGATGGTGGCCCGTGTTCTCCTTTTCGGTTCCGGCAGGAGCAACACCCATGCCACTTAGGCCAAACACGATCGTGACGGGTGATTGTACGGTGTCTCCGTCAGTCAGATTTGCGAAATAAACCCTGGCATCAGGGTTTGACGGCGTTTCTCCTCCGGCCGACGCGAGAGTTGCGGATAGGCACAGGACGGCAGCAGCAAAAAGGGCTTTCATGATCTCCTCCATGGTCACAAAAATGCCATTCTAATCATAGCACGATAGAGAAAAAGTCCAGATATCGGTTATTTGTGTTGGGTGTTTGGAATTGCAGCACGACAACTTCGGCGTTTCCCAGTCGCAAACGATCCCTATCAAAACCCTGATATTATCTCATGTCTGCCCAGTTCTCGCCCAGATTGATCGCGATAAAGAGACAACGAACAGAAGACCTGGGGAACGAGAATGGATCGACTGACCGAAATGGAGGCCTTTTCCAACGTGGTGGACCAGGGTGGTTTCACCGACGCGGCCAAAAAAATGGGTATCTCCAAATCAGCCGTGTCCAAACACGTGTCGAGCCTTGAGGCGCGGCTGGGTGCGCGACTGCTAAACCGCACCACACGCCGGGTTTCACCGACCGAGATTGGACTGGCCTATTATGATCGCGCCCGGCGCGTGCTCAACGACGCGGGCGAGGCAGATGCGCTTGTAACCTCGATGCAATCCGACCCTTCTGGTCTTCTGCGGATCAGTGTGGCGACGGATTTCGGTGTCAATCACCTGTCACCTGTGCTTTCGGAATTCCTGTCTGCCTATCCCGATATCACTGTAAACATGGTGCTGAACAACCGTTACGTCGAACTGATCTCGGAAGGCTTTGACGTGGCTGTGCGCATTGGGGAACTGGAAGACAGCACCTTGCGCGCCCGCAAACTGACCGAGACCGTAAAACGCATGGTCGTAGCGCCCAGCTATATCGAGCAGTTTGGGCGCCCGCAAAAGATCGACGACCTGAATGAACACAAGCTACTGCACTATTCGAGCCAGTCCTCGGGCAGCGTCTGGAAACTGACCGCGCCGTCGGGCGAGAAACGTCAGGTGCGCACCGCTGGTTGGTTAAGCGTAAATGACGGGCAGTCGCTGTTGAACGCCGCAATCTCGGGCCTTGGGATCGCACATCTGCCAAGCTATCTCTATGCCGACGCGCTGAAATCGGGCGAGGTGGTGGATGCGATGCCTTCGCTTCCGGACGAGGTACAAGGCGTTTACGCAGTTTATCCGCCGGGCCGGTTCACCCAGCCCAAGGTGCGTGCTTTCATTGATTTTCTAGTCGCGTCCTTCGCTGAAAAAGGCCCGATGGATTGGTAGAATTCTCCCTGTGGAACCTAAATGGCCCGCGCTGATCAGTGCGGGTCTTTTTTGTTTTGTCGCTCGTTCGATCTGAATCTGCCGGTCAAACCTCAGCAGGTGATACAGCCCGCTGATACAGGTGCCATGTGGTGTGACCCAGGATCGGCAGTGTAAAGACAAGTCCCAAAAACGCAGGTACAAGCGAAATCAGCATGGTGACCGAGATGATCGCAGCCCAGCCGAGCATCACCACCGGATTCTCGGAGACGGTGCGAACCGAGGTAAGCATGGCAGAGACGAAATTGGTTTCACGATCCAGCAGCATCGGCATGGCGATAACGGTTACCGAGAACAGCACAGCCGACAGAAACGCCCCGACGCAGGTGCCAATCGCAAGGAAGGTCCAGCCCTGCGGCGTGAAAAGCACGATGTTCAAGAACCCCTCAAAATCGGAAAATGACGCTTTTTGCAGAGTGATCGCCAGCCAAAGGCGGATTTGATAGGTCCAGACCCAGAATATGAACAGGGTGACGAAGGCCATCCAGCCCAGCTCGCGTTTGCGTTGATTGGCCATGACGGTGAGGATGTCGGACCACCCGAAGCTTTCCCCTTTTTGCAAGCGACGGGAAATCTCATAGAGCCCCGCGGCTGCGAACGGCGCGACCAGCGGGAAGCCGACAGCGGCAGGAATGATCATCCAGATCTTGCCAAGCCAGACCAGGCACCAGACGAACAGGATGCCGAAAACTGCATAGAACAGGCCGAAAAAGCCACTCATGACTGGGCGTGCGAGGAAGTCGGAAAACCCGGCCTTGAGCGATGCGGTGATATCTGCCGCTGTCAGCCTATTGACCTCGGGAATGGCTTGTTGTGGGGTCATATTATCCGGCGGTGTGGAATCGTCGGTCCTGGATGCCATGACGCACTCCTCCCAATGCATGGTGGCGGGTGGGACTGCCTGCCAACAAATCCGACGGCAAGGCAGATGCCCTGTTCATCTGCAAGTGTGCATCAGGGTGCGGCATCAGGGCAAGAGGGGCGCAGAGCGGTTGCGATGCCCGCGCCCGTCAGTTGACCAGCAACACCGCCTCGACCCGGCGATTAATATCTCGGCCCTCGGGCGTGGCGTTCGAGGTGATGGGCGCAAGATAGCCCACACCCTGCGCCTCGATCCGGTCGGCGGCAACACCATGCGCTTCAATCAGGCGCGCGCGCACGGCTTCGGCCCGTTTGGTACTGACCGCAATATTGGCCGGCAAGGCGCCGGTATCATCCGTGTGTCCGACCAACGCCAAGCGGGTCGATGGATTGTCGGCCAGATAACCCGCAAGCAGCGCCAGCGAGGCGAAAGGCCCCTCGCCCAGCGCGACTTCACCGGTGCGAAAGTGCAGGTCATCGAGAATGACGTGTCCGGTGCCGCTGAGATCGCTGAGCAACCCGGCCGAACCTTCAACAGTTTCCTCGATCACCAATGGCGGCGCGGGCTGCGTGCCCAGTGGGGTCACCCAGATCATCTGCACATAGCCATCCGGCGGATTACGGCTGACGAGCAGGCTCAGCACCTCGTCGCCGCGGGTGGCGGACAGAAAGCGGTAATCGTGGATCGCCACATACATGTCGGGTGTCGGCACCACTTCGGTGCCAAAGCGGAAATCGAACCCGCCACAATTGCGTGCCTCGCATTCAAACGCGATCTCGAAACCCTGCGCCTGAAGCTGATCCCGCAGAGGCGCAAGGATTTGCAGCGTTGTGCTGGACCCCGCCTGCAGCCGCCATGTCAGCCGCTTGACGCGCCCTTCGACGGTCCGCGACGGGACCGAGCCATCGGCAAACACACCGGTCGGCAAGTCATAGCTGTCAAGCGCGCTGGTGCGGTCAGATATCTGCCGGGCGCCCGCAGGAAAATTCAACTCCTGCGCCAAGGTAGGCGCGGCCAGCAAAGCAATACAGATGAACAGGGTTCGGATCATCGGAACTGTGCGTGATACTCGGGGTTCGGGACCATTGCAGTCGCGCTCGCCACGCGGTTGGTCATGTTGAAGAAACCGGTGACATTGGCAATATCCCAGATGTCGTGATCTGAGAAACCGACATCGCGCAATTGCTGGCGATCAGGCTCTTCGATTGTAGTGCTGGCAGTGGTCATTTTGGCGGCGAAATCCAGCATCGCACGTTGGCGCGCATCCAGTTTGGCGACGCGGTAGTTCATCACCAACATCTCGCCCAGTTGCGGATCACCCGAAAGCTGCCGCACCGCCGCGCCATGGGCCACGAGGCAATAGAAGCATTTGTTGATCGAGGACACCACGACCGCGATCATCTCGCGCTCCAGTTTGGACAGCCCGCTGTCGGCCAGCATCAGGTCATTATACATCGAAGTGAAGGCGTTCAGCTTGTCGATATCGAAGGCATAGGCGCGCAGGACATTCGGCACCATTCCCAGTTTCTCGACACAAATATCGAAGTATTTCTGCGTCTCTGGCGGTAGAGGGTCCACCATT
Source organism: Ruegeria sp. O11 (assembly GCF_056535285.1). Lineage (NCBI taxonomy): Bacteria > Pseudomonadati > Pseudomonadota > Alphaproteobacteria > Rhodobacterales > Roseobacteraceae > Ruegeria > Ruegeria sp. O11. Next base: position 9,389 of record NZ_JBQERS010000008.1, read on the forward strand.
GGCAGATCCAGGGCAGTGGGCATGTCCTGTTTGGTCAATTCGCTCTCCTCAGACGCGCTGGCGATAGTGGTATTCTCCATCGATCTTCATCCCAAGCGAGTGGTAGAGGCCATTGGCCCCCGCGTTCGCCTTGGTACAGATCACGCTAAGCGTCTGCGCGCCATTGTCCAGCGCCCAAAAGGCCGCGGCGCGCATGGCCCAGTTGCCCAACCACTTGCGGCGGTGGTCCGGCAGGATTTCCAGCGCGTGCACCATCGCGATACCGTCATGGATCGCCACAAAGCCCGTTCCTGCGGGTTGATCGCTGTGGCGCAACAAAAGGCCGGTCTTTGGGCCCGGTGCCCGGTACATGATGGCAATCCGCTCGGGGCCGATACCGCCCTGCGCCCAGATCTCGCGCATGATGGCCAGCGGTTCCCAGATGTTGAAAACAGTCACGCGCGGGATCGGGATATCGGTCAATTGCTGCGCCGGGCAGGAATAGATATTGACCGGATCGAGAATGTCGTAGCCGCGTTCGGCAAGCATCGCATCCAGTGCTTCATCCCTCGGTCGCAGGCAGAAGATGCGTTTCTGGCCCATCGCCTGCATGGCGCCTTCAGCCGCGTCGATATCGGCGCTGGTTACGTCCCCAATCCGACTGGCGGCGGATACGCGTGACCCTCCGCCCTGCCCTTGTCGCAGCCGAAATGGGCCTTGCGTTTGATAGCCTGCAGCAGGCCATGTGCCGTCAACAATTGCGGCCCAATCGGTGCTCAAAGCTCGATCTCTTTCGCGAGGCGGGTCATGGCGGCATCGATGCGCCCGCCATCGGTGCCGCGCACAACCACATTCGCCCCGAACACGCCATTTGTCTGAAACGGATAACATCCGATCGAGAGGTCGCTGAAATCTTTGGCGAGCGCGGCCAAGGTCGACGCTATATCGCCCTCACCTCTGTCCACTCGCAGAGTCTGCGACAACAGCGGGTTGCCTCCGGTAAGCAAAGGTAAAACACTCGCCACCATCGCCTGAAAAACCAACGGTACTCCGGCCATGACATGGACGTTTGCAATCGTAAAGCCGGGCGCGGTCGAGACCGGGTTGTCGATCAATTCCGCCCCGTCCGGGATACGCGCCATACGCAGGCGAGCGTCGTTCAGCTCCAGCCCGGACTTCTCGTAATGCGCTTCAAGCAGTGCCCGCGCGTCGGCGCGAACATCGATATGCGCGCCAAAAGCTCGTGCGATGCAATCGGCGGTGATATCGTCATGGGTCGGGCCGATGCCGCCACTGGTGAACACATGGTCATGGGCCTGGGACAGCGCCCTGACTGCCGCCTCAATCGCGGGCGCATCATCACTGACAATGCGCACCTCTTTCAGGTCGATGCCGTGTTTGGTCAGCTCTCCGGCCAGATAGTGCATATTGGCATCGCGGGTGCGGCCCGAGAGGATCTCATCCCCGATCACCAACATTGCAGCGGTTGGATTGGCCATGGTGCGCCCTCCCTCTTGATCGACCGTTAGGGCAGGTATAGGCCCTTGGCCATGCGATTTGAAACCCCCCTTGTCCCCGCCCGCCTGATCCGCCGCTATAAACGCTTTCTGGCCGATTGCAGGTTGGAAGACGGGCGCGAGGTGACGGCCCATTGCGCCAATCCGGGTTCGATGATGGGGCTGGCGGAACCCGGTGAGAAAATCTGGCTGGAGCCCAACGACGATCCCAAGAAAAAGCTGAAATACGGTTGGCGGCTGGTCGATCATGAAAACGGGCATTTTACGGGGGTCGACACATCCGTCCCGAACAAGGCGCTTCGGGCAGCGCTGGAGGCGCGCGAAATCCCGGAATTGGCGTCCTATGAAACCGTGCGCCCTGAGGTTAAATACGGTGAAAACAGCCGCATCGATTTCTTGCTGACCCAGCCTAGTTTGCCAGATGCCTATGTCGAGGTCAAAAGCGTCACCCTATCTCGCCAACCCGGTCTGGCCGAGTTTCCCGACAGCGTTACAACGCGCGGCACCAAACATCTGGGCGAACTGGCGGCTATGGCGGCACAAGGGCATCGGGCGGTGATGCTGTATCTGGTTCAACGGACCGATTGCGACCGGTTCGCATTGGCCGCCGATATTGATCCGGCCTATGCGGCGGCGTTTGAGGTAGCCACAGGCGTTGAGCGTTTTATCGTTGGCACCCGGATCACACCCGAAGGCGTCTGGGTCGAACCCGCCCGGCGATGGCACATGGGCTAGTACTTAATTTACTCAGCCCTATTTACTGGTTGCAAACCGCGCCCTCTGGTACTTTCTGCACAAGCAGCGTAAAAGAAGTGCTGCGCGAAATATTTGGAGTCTCGCACCGATGAAAGAACATCGTGGCCGTCTGACCAAGGATGGCATCCGTATCTACGAACAGAGTGACTTTGCCGGAATGCATGCGGCAGGGGCGCTGGCTGCGCAGATATTGGACGATATTGCTGATCATGTTTTTGTTGGTCAGACCACTGGTGCGATTGACGGGCTGATCACTCAGATGGTCGAGGACGCAGGCGCAGAATCAGCGACCATTGGCTATAAAGGTTATCAGCACGCAAGTTGTATCAGCGTGAACCATGTAGTCTGTCACGGCATCCCCGGCGAGAAGAAGCTGAAGGATGGCGATATCCTGAATATCGACGTCACTGTGATCGTCGATGGCTGGTTTGGTGACACCTCGCGTATGTACGTGGCTGGTAAGCTTCCGCGTAAAGCCGAGCGGTTGATTCAGGTGACCCATGATGCGCTGTTCAAGGGCATCGATATGGTCAAGCCGGGTAATACCTTCGGGGATATAGGCCATGCCATTCAGGCCTATGTCGAGGCGCACCGGATGAGCGTTGTCCGTGATTTCTGCGGCCATGGGCTGGGCCGTGTTTTCCACGCGCCGCCCAATGTCCTGCACTATGGCCGTCCGGGTACAGGCGCGGTTTTGGAAGAAGGCATGTTCTTCACCATAGAACCGATGGTCAATCTGGGCCGACCGGAAACCAAAACGCTGTCCGATGACTGGACTGCCGTGACACGCGACAAATCTCTGTCGGCGCAGTTTGAGCATTCGGTGGGTGTGACGGCCGATGGGGTTGAGATTTTCACGCTGTCACCGGGTGGCAAATATCATCCGACCTATTCGTCCTGATCGGTCGCCTGATCGCGTAACAGTTTCAACAGCAATGTCTCATCCCGCCAGGGGATCACCGCGTCGTTGATGAACACCGGCGCACGCAACGGTTTGGTCGTCGGTCCGGTGGTGGTGTCGGCATCCTGCGAGAATGCCCAGAGCGGAGGTGAGATAGCGCGGTCCATGGGCCGACCTTACCATGTTTCGCAGTCAGAGTCCCAAAAGCCCCGGCACATGTGACATATCCGTGAAGACCTCGGCCCCCAGCGTTGCCAGCCGCGCGCCGTCGTCGTGGGCTGCATAGGCGAGGCAGCGCATATTGGCACGGATGGCGGCGGTGACGCCGTTCTCACTGTCTTCGATCACGACCGGCGATTTGGCGCCAAATTGCTGCGCCGCTGTCAGGAACAGGGTGGGGTCAGGTTTACCTGAGCCCAGCACATGGGCCGAAAACATGACCGTGCTGAACCGCTCCCACAGACCGTTCTGACCCAGAGTAATCTGCATTTTCTCTGGCCTGCCATTTGAGGCGACACAATAAGGAATGCTGGCTGCATCCAATTGCGTCAGCAATTCTGGGATGCCTTCAACCAAAGGAGTGCCCGCTCGCAGCCTCTCATAGATTTCCGAGTAGATTTGATCGGTCCAGTCGTCAGGCAGATCCGCACCGAGATCGCGCGCCTTGTCTCGGACACCAGTCATCGTACCACCGACGAAAAGAGACATGCACTCTGCGAGGGTCAGGTGCAAACCATATTGGGCCAGATTGTCGATCATGACCTGATTGGACAGAACCTCGCTATCAACCAGAACCCCGTCGCAATCGAAAATGATCAGATCATGCATATCAGCCCCCTGTTCGCCACATCAGCGAAATGCACGTGTCGCCATATTTTCGCGCGTCATGCAGAGTGAACCCATTTGGAGCAATCATGGGGGCGTTTTCCTCCCACACGATCAGGGCGTCCTGGGCCAGCCAGCCACCTTTGGTGGCAGCCGCCAGCGCCTTTTGACCCAGGTCTTTGCCATAAGGCGGATCAAGAAAGACCAGATCGCATACGCCGCCTGGGTTTTCCCCCAACCGCGTTGCGTCACGTCTGATCAGAGTGGTCTGGTCCCGACTTCCGGTCAGATCGATATTCTTACGGATCAGACTCTGCGCAATTCGCCCATCATCGACAAACGTAACATGGGCCGCTCCGCGCGACAGCGCTTCAAGCCCCAATGCACCAGTACCTGCAAACAGGTCCAACACGTGCAGACCATCAATGTCGATCTGATGGTTCAGGACGTTGAAAAGGCTTTCCCGCACCCGATCGGTGGTGGGGCGCAGATGTGCTCCAGCATCGCCCTTGCCGACCGAGGCCAAAGCGCGGCCCCGGAAGTTACCGGCGATGATCCTCACGCTTTGAGCAGCGGTTTCAGTTCCGCTTCTGGGTCAGCCACCACCGTCGGATCGGCTGTTTTACCCGCATCGATCAGGCGTTTACCTACCATATAAGCGCGCGGGTCATTCATCGCGTCGACCGCAATCAGCTGATCGCCTTTATAGTACCAGAAGGACACCGTCGCGCCTTCACCCTTTCGGGTCACGACGCGATCATAGCCTGTATTTAGGCCCGCAATCTGCAGCTTAACGTCGTACTGATCCGACCAGAACCACGGCGTCGCGTTATAATCCTTGGCAGCACCCAGCATGTTCTGGGCCACAATCTCGGCCTGGTCGATGGCGTTGGGCACGCTCTCCAGACGAATGCGGCCCTCACCATGCGGGAACGAGGCACAATCACCCGCCGCCCAGATCGACGGGTCCGAGGTGCGGCCATGGGCATCGGTTTTGATGCCGTTGTCCAGCTCCAACCCCGCCATTTCAGCCAGTTGCGTTGAGGGCGCGATTCCGACCCCCACCACGACGAAATCCACCTTTAATTCAGTGCCATCGGACAGAATAGCACCCGTCACCTTGCCATCTTCACCAACCAAACGATCCAGCCCAACGCCTTCGCGAATGTCGGCTCCGTATTCCGTATGAAGCGTACGGAAATAGTCGCTGGTCTCTTTCGCGGCGACACGTTGCAGAATACGGTCTGCCATCTCAACCAACGTCACCTTGACCCCACGCTTGGCACAAACCGCGGCGGCCTCGAGCCCGATATAGCCGCCACCGACGATCAAAGCGCGCGCGCCGTCGGTTACCCGAGGCTCCATCTCGTCGATATGCGCAAGATCGCGCACCACATGGACACCTTCAAGATCGCCACCAATGGCTGCGGGCAGGCGACGCGGATCAGAGCCTGTGGTCAGTGCCAACTCGTCATAGGCGATCACGTCATCACCTATCGTTACCGTTTTGGCCTTGGGGTCAATTCCGGTCACACGCTGCCCCAGTCGCAGGGTGATGTTATTCTCGGCATAGAAGCTCTCGGGTCGAAGGAACAGGCGTTCCAACTCCATCTCGCCCAACAGGTAACCCTTGGACAAAGGTGGGCGCTGATAGGGCAGGTGCGGCTCGGCACCAATCAAGGTGATGTCGCCCTCAAACCCATCTTTGCGTAGCCGCGCCACGAGTGAAGCACCAGCCTGCCCTGCTCCGATCACGACGATATGGCTCATGTTGTGCTCCCCTGCAGAATTCCGATGGTCTCTTTCTTTCGACAACCTATATTGCGACAAAGCCCGACTCTGCAAATCCAAATGACAGGAGCTTAATAAATGATCTCAACAGGTGACATGCTGCCCGACGCGACGCTGATTCAGATGGGAGCCGATGGCCCTGAAGAGGTGCGGATTTCAGAAAAAACAAAAGGGCGCAAGGTGGTGATCTTTGCTGTGCCCGGCGCATTTACCGGGACCTGCACGACCGCGCATGTCCCAAGCTTCATGCGGACAAAAGGCCAATTCGACGCAAAAGGAGTTGATGAGATCATCTGTATTTCGGTCAACGATCCCTTCGTGATGGACGCTTGGGGTGAAAGCACCGGAGCAACTGCCGCAGGACTGACCATGCTGGCTGACGCCGCATCGGAATTCACCAAGGCGATAGACATGGATTTCGACGCACCACCGGTTGGTCTGCTGGCACGGTCCAAGCGCTATGCCATGTTCGTCAATGACGGAAAGGTAATCGCCTTGAACATCGAAGAGAATCCGGGCGTTTGCGAGATTTCGGCTGGCGAAGGTCTGCTTGAAACCTTCTGATCCCGGTTGGCCCCGGCATCACCGGGGCCACATGAAACGCATTTAACTTGATGCAACGACCCGATGTGCCAATACTTGGACATACAACCCGGGAGTTCATTGATGCGACTGAAATTAATCACTTTGATTCTTGGTGGCGCCGGCGCCTTAGCCGCGTGCGGCCCTGCCCCTACACCCCAGCAACAAGCTGCTCGGCAACACGAGATCGCTTGTCTGAGCGGCACCATAGGCGGCGCATTGATCGGCGGAGTGATCGGCAATCAATTTGGCGGTGGATCGGGCAAAACCATTCTGACGGCGGCGGGCGCTGCTGCAGGTGGGTTGTCTGGCGAACGTTACGCATGCTGAGGAGATTGGATTTGAAACAAGCATTGATCATCATCGCTGTCATTCTGATGTCTGGCACCGCAAGCGCCGAAAGTGTCGCAGAACTGCACGAGGCCGAGCTGAACAATATCGACAAGAACAATGATGGGTTTCTGTCCCGGGACGAATTCAACGCCTTCTCGGATTATGCGTTTCAAGCGATGGACGAAGACAAGAACGGCACACTTGGCCTGGATGAAGCTAAACCGTTCCTAGACATCAAGCAGTTTCAGAATGTTGACCGCGATGGAGATAACGCTATCTCACGGCCAGAATACGACGCCCAGATGGACAGCGATTTTACCTCGGCTGATCTGGATGGCAATGGGCAATTAAACTAATGCTCAATCAGGAGGCGTAAGATGACGAGATGGATCAGCCTCGGCGCGCTTCTGGTGCTCGCGGCTTGTGATGTACCGCAATCACCTGTTGTTACCGGCCCAGACGGACAGACCCGCATTCAGATCAATACCGCCGGTTTGACCTGTTATGAGACACGGTGCCTCGACATCAACCCGTCGACCCGCAGCGTCCGCTCGGTCGGCAGCCGCACGATCAGAATTCCGGCCAACATCGATATCAGCGGAGGAACCATTTCTCCAGATGATTTCAAACAACTAGGAACCGCTGCGTTGCTGGCAGGTGGTGCAGGGTCAGCTGGCGACCGATAGAAGGCTATCCATCTTGCGCGCCAGCTTGGCGTCTTGTGCGGACAGGCCGCCAACATCATGGGTGGACAGCACCACCTCGACTGTGCGGTAGACATTCGACCATTCGGGGTGGTGGTTCCATTTCTCGGCCCAGATCGCCACCTGCGTCATCCAGCCGAAAGCGGCGACAAAATTATCGAAGATGAAGGTCTTTGTGATCGCATCGCGGTCCTCAACCATGGTCCAGCCATTTCTGAACAGCGGGTCCAGCAGCGGGCCGCGGGTCTCGGTTGACAGAAGTTCGGTCATTGCTGTTCCTCCGGGTTCGATTTCCTGAACGGGCCATAATCCGTCAGAATCTCGATCTCTTCTCCCACTGCGTGGGCTTCGGCGTCCAGATATTTCTGAACTGCATCAGCAAAACCCGGATCACCGACCCAGTGCAAGCTATGCGTGCGGGTCGGCATATAACCGCGCGCCAGCTTGTGCTCGCCCTGGGCACCTGCCTCAACCCGGGCCAGCCCTTCAGCAATGGCAAAGTCGATCGCCCTATAATAGCACAGTTCGAAATGCAGGCAGGGATGGTGTTCCACGCAGCCCCAATAGCGGCCATAGAGCGTTTCCCGGCCGATGAAATTCAAGGCCCCGGCTACCGGGTATCCGTTGCGTTCGGCCAGCACCAGAGCGATGTCATCTGTCATGGTTTCCTGAGCGATATCAAAGAATTGCCGCGTCAGGTAGGGTGATCCCCATTTGCGCGCGCCGGTATCCTGGTAGAATCGCCAGAAGGCATCCCAGTGCTCCGGCCGCAGATCATCGCCTGTGATCGTACGAATCTGCCCGCCGAAGTCACAGGCCTGCTCGCGTTCTTTCCGGATATTTTTGCGTTTGCGCGAAGATAGCGCTGCCAGAAACCCATCGAAATCGGTGTATCCATCATTGAGCCAGTGAAACTGCTGCGAATGCCTGACCATCAGGCCCATCTGTTCACCAGCCAGCGCCTCGGCCTCGGTGCAGAAGGTGGCGTGCAGTGAGGAGATGCGATTTTCGGCGGCTAACTGCACCGCGCCTTGCACCAGCGCTGAAATGCCCACCGCATCATAGCCGGGCCGTACCAGAAAACGTCGGCCTGTTGCGGGTGTAAATGGCGCAGCGATCTGCAGTTTCGGATAGTATCGCCCGCCTGCACTTTCATAAGCATGGGCCCAGCTGTGATCGAAGATGTACTCACCCTGCGAATGCGATTTGGCATACATCGGTGCCGCACCGATCAGCATTCCATCAAGATAAGCCGTCAGATATTGCGGCTGCCAGCCTGTGCCGCGTCCGACTGAACCGCTTTCTTCCAAAGCCAGCAAAAATCGGTGTGTGGTGAACGGATCATGCGGTCGCCCGCCATCAGCAACCTCAGGACAGGCGCAACTGTCCCAATCGCCCGCTGTTATCTGCGATAGCGATGTCAGAACCCGAACCTCAATCTGTGCCTGATCCATGTCCCCTCCGCGCTGCACCTTTATCTGTGATCGCGCGCGGCAGGATCAAGCGGGATATTCGGCCAGATAGCCTTCGAAGGTCACATTATCGGCAACCCTGCGCGCCTCGGCCTCTTGTTCAGGCGAGCGCACCGTCCAGCACAGGATCGGCACACCTTGCTCCTTCAGCTCGGCGACCCGGGGTCGGTCAAGATCAGAAGCTTCATGGCTGATGAAACTGGCCCCAACACGGTCAAAATCCGGGATATTGCGCAGATGGTCGCAAATGGATTGCGGCAAAAGCTCGGCCTTTGGGTCGTAAGAGCCGGTAACGAGACCGCGCGGTAGGTGTGGCGCAAGGCGCGCGAGTTCGGCAACCGCGTGTGGGTTGAATGACATTAGTGCGACCAGTCCGACATAGCCTTTCAGCGCACTTACTACATCCGCTTCCAACGCACCGATATCAGGTCCCATTGCCCCATCCTGATCCTTAAGCTCAATCAGAAGAGGCACCCGACCGGCAACCATGTTCAACACCTCTTCGAATGACGGGATACTCTCACCGTCGGAATGCAGCAGAGGCTGCGCCTGAGCCTGCACCGCAGTGATTTGCTGAATAGGTCCCGCGCGTCCGGTCAGGCGAGTCATGTCATAGTCATGAAACACCATCGCACGGTTATCGCGCGTGCGCTGCAGATCAATTTCAATGCCATATCCCGCGTCGATCGCAGCACGAATGGCTGACCGGCTGTTCTCGGGCCGCTGGTCTGCAACGTCATGCAGCGCCCGATGTGCAATCGGGCGCTTCAGAAACTCAAGGGGCAGCGAAGGTGTCATTGAACCTCGAAGATGCCTTCGATTTCGACTGCAACGCCCAGCGGCAGTGACGCTGCGCTGACGGCCGAGCGCGAGTGACGACCAGCCTCACCCAGCGCCTCAACCAGAAAATCGGACGCGCCATTGATCACCTGCGGTTGCGCAGTGAAATCAGCGGTCGAGTTCACGAAACCAGTCAGTTTGATCACCCGCACCAGTTTGTCGATATCGCCGTCGCACGCCGCTTTTACCTGAGCCAGCAGATTAATGGCGCAGACCTTGGCCGCAGCCGCACCTGCCTCAATATCCATGTTATCGCCCAGCTTACCTGTGATCAGATCGTCCGCCTTGGAGATTTGGCCCGACACATAGACGATGTTGCCGATGCGCACGAACGGAACGTAGTTTGCTGCCGGCGCGGGCGCGTCCGGTAAATTGACACCCAAGCTATCCAGTTTTGCTGCAATACTCATGTGGTTGATCCTCATCTCACAGTGATTCCGCGCGGACGCTAACCGGGAACGCAGGTTTCGGAAAGCGGGAAAGCGGTAATTTTCTTAAGGCCTGCGAACTGCGCGGGTGTTCTCCTGTTCAGGAAGTGTTGAATTCGTGTCACTTTACGACCTCCCACCTACTGAGGTAAACGCGAGTCGTTGTTTCATATTCCGCGCGAAACCTCTATGTGAGACGAATTGCGCACCATGAGCGCAATGGCCGTATTGATTGAAGGCCCGGCACACCACCGGGTATTTTTGGAGTAAAGAAGACAGTGCCAAGCTATATTCGCCTGAAGCACCTATTCATATTCGCCATCATGACGGTTCTGTCGGCATGCGCAACGCAGCCACAGGACGCTGCCGCGCGAGGTGAGATTTTCGACCCTTACGAAGGTGCCAACCGTGGCATTCACAAGTTCAATCTGGGCGTTGACCGGTTCCTGTTCCGTCCAGCCTCAAAAGGCTATGTGAAGATCGTGCCCGATCCGATGGTCACCAGCTTCAATCACTTTGCTGAAAACCTGACCATGCCAGGGCAGGCTCTGGATTATCTGTTGCAAGGCAATCTGAAACAATCGGGCAACGCGTTGCTGCGCTTTCTGATCAACTCGACCGTGGGTGGATTTGGCCTGTCCGCTCCGGCGGATGAATTGAACCTGCCGCCCGTCGACACCGATTTCGGAGAAACCTTGCATGTTTGGGGTGTCAGCGAGGGCGCCTACGTGGAACTTCCTTTCTATGGCCCGTCGACCGCGCGTGATGCTGTCGGCGTCGTATTCAATCTTTTCTCGAACCCAATTAACTTCTCTCCGGTGCGTCCGGTCGACAACATTGGTGTCTATGCCGAGGTTGTGCGGCGCATGGGGGATCGTGGACGGTTCTCGGATACGGTCGATTCAATTCTTTATGACAGTGCCGATAGTTACGCGCAGGCACGTACGATCTATTTGCAAAATCGCCGCTTTGAACTGGCAAGGGATGATGAAGACGCCTATCTGGGTCTGTATGACGATCCCTACGCCAACACCGGGACCGACCCTGTCAGAGACCCCTATCTTGACCCGTATGAGGACCCCTATGCCGAATAACCTGTTGAACAGACGCCGATTTGTAGCCGCTGCCCTGACCGGGATGACAGTTGCCGCATTGCCTCTGCCCGCGTTTGCGCTGACCGAAGCGCAGGCCAAGCAACTGGTCAACAGCGTGGTGGCCGATATCACGCGTATCATCGATTCGGGTAAATCCGAGAACGCGATGCTGCGCGATTTTCAGAAGATTTTCGTTCAATACGGTGATGTGCCGATCATGGCCCGCTATGCGTTGGGGGCGGATGCACGCACAGCGTCCTCCGCACAACTGCGCCAGTTCACCAAGGCGTTCGAGGGCTATATCTCGCGCAAATATGGCCGCCGGTTCCGCGAGTTCATCGGCGGTGAGGTCACAGTGCGCAACGCGCGCAAGATCAAGACCGGATACGAGGTCAGAACCTCAGTCAAACTGCGCGGCTCGTCCCCGTTCGAAGTGACATTCTTAGTGTCCGACAAGTCTGGCCGCGGCAAGTTCTACAACATGTTCATCGAAGGCGTGAACCTGCTGCTGACCGAGCGCACTGAGATCGGTGCCATGCTGGATGCACGTGGCGGTGACCTAAATCGCCTGATCAAGGACCTGAAAAACACCGGCTGATCCTGATATCCGAAAACGAGCGTGCCGCCGATTAACACCGGCGGCACAGTGGCGATCCGTTGCCTGAATCCACGGAATCAATTCAGTCGTTCGCCCGTTTCCTTGGCGAAATACGACACCTTGCTCATGTCGAAAGCCAGATTCAACATCTGGCCCGCCTGTGCGCTGGTTTCGGCATGCAGCCGCGCTGTAACCTGCTTGCCCCCCAGTTCCGACACGACATAGGTGTCGGCCCCGGCAGGTTCGACCATATCGACCATGCAGGTCGCCTCTTGCACGCCTGCCCCGGCGCGGAAACCGGCCTCGGCAATGTCTTCCGGGCGTAGACCGAGGATGACATCCTGCGGCAGTTCCGGCGCGCGCGCATCGGTTAAGACCAGCGTATCGCCGGTTTCTCGCGTGATCGAAATCTGCGTCCCCGAACCATTGTTCGATGCCTGTGCTGGGATCAGGTTCATCGCCGGAGAGCCCATGAAATCCGCAACGAAAAGGTTGGCTGGGTTGTTGTAGATCTCGGCCGGTGTTCCGATCTGCTGCACGATCCCGCCTTTAAGCACGACGATCTTGGTCGCCAGCGTCATCGCTTCGATTTGGTCGTGGGTCACGTAAACGATCGAAGCGTCCAGCGTCTGGTGTAGCTTCTTGATCTCGGTCCGCATCTCGACCCGCAGCTTGGCATCAAGGTTCGACAGGGGTTCGTCAAACAGGAACAGCTTAGGATCACGCACCAGCGCCCGACCCATTGCGACCCGTTGACGCTGACCGCCCGACAATTGGCTTGGGCGGCGGTTGAGCAGCGGTTCGATCTGCAGCAGCGACGCGACCTCTTTCAGCTTGGCATCCTGAGTGGCCTGATCGACCCCACGCACTTTCATGCCGAAGGTGATGTTCTTGGCGACCGACATGGTCGGGTACAAAGCGTAGGACTGGAACACCATCGCGATGTCGCGGTCCTTTGGGCTGACATGAGTCATGTCGTTACCGCCGATGGACAATGTGCCGCCGGTGATCTCCTCCAGCCCCGCGATGCAGTTCAGAAGGGTGGATTTACCGCAGCCTGAGGGGCCGACAAGCACCAGGAAATCGCCTGGTTCAATCGAGATGTTGATGTCTTTCAGAATTTCGACAGGGCCGTAATTCTTGTAGAGTTTGTTGATATCAAGGATGGGAGCCATGGGTCTTATCCCTTCACTGAGCCAGCGGTCAGGCCGCGGATGAAATACTTACCGGCAACGACATAGACGAGCAGCGTCGGCAGACCCGCGATGATCGCGGCCGCCATGTCGACGTTGTATTCTTTGACGCCGGTGGTGGAGTTTACGATATTGTTGAGCGCCACGGTCACGGGCTGTGTGCCCGCCTGGCTGAATGACACGCCGAACAGGAAGTCGTTCCAGATCTGCGTGAACTGCCAGATGACGGTCACCACGATGATCGGCAGCGACAGCGGCAGGAAGATCGACCAGAAGATCCGCATGAACCCGGCCCCATCGACACGCGCCGCCTTGGTCAGCTCGGCCGGAATGGTGACATAGTAGTTGCGGAAGAACAGCGTGGTGAAGCCCAACCCATATATCACGTGGACAAAGATCAGACCCGGAATGGTTCCTGCGATTCCCATGATGCCCAGAAGGCGCGCCATGGGCAGCAGAACCACCTGGAACGGGATGAAGCAACCAAACAGCATCAGCGAGAAGATGATGTTGGCACCCTTGAACCGCCACTGCGCTACGACATAGCCATTCAGTGCGCCTAGAAGGGTCGAGATCGCCACCGCAGGCACCGCAATCAGGACCGAGTTCCAGAAGTATGGCCGCAGACCTTCGCACTGGATACCGGTACAGGCACCGGACCATGCAGTTTTCCAAGCGTCAAAGCTGACTTCGCGCGGCAGCGAAATCAGGGACCCGGTGCGGATTTCCTCAAGGCTTTTCAACGATGTGGTCAACATCACGAACAGCGGCATCAGGTAATACAGCGCGAACAGGCCCAGCAGGACATAAAGCAACCAACGCAGGGCAATCTTGCCAGTGGTGCTTTGGGTACGGGTTTGGGTTTGGGGCATCGACAGATCAGTCATTTTTCGCCCTCAGCTCTGAGTAAAGATAGGGAACCACGATGGCAAAGACGACCAGCATCATGATCATCGCGGACGAGGCCGCCTGACCAATATCGCCGCGCGAAAACGCCATGGCGTACATATAAGTGGCAGGCAAATCAGTCGCGTAGCCCGGACCTCCACCCGTCAAGGCGATGACAAGGTCAAAGCTTTTGATCGCGAGATGCGCCAGTACGATGAAGGCTGACAGGAAGATCGGGGCCATCGAGGGGATGATGATCGCAGTATAGATGCGCCATGTCGGGATGCCATCGACCTGCGCGGCCTTGATGATCTCTCCGTCCACTGACCGCAGACCGGCCAGGAACAGCGCCATGACGAAACCCGAGCTTTGCCAGATCGCGGCCATCACGATGGTGTAGATGGCGTAATCAGGGTTCACCAACCAATCGAACTCGAAGTTTGTGAAGCCCCAGCCCTGCACCATGGATTCTATGCCCAGACCCGGGTTCAATATCCACTTCCACGCGGTACCGGTCACAATCATCGACAGCGCCATCGGGTAGAGGTAGATCGTGCGGATGGCTCCTTCGACGCGGATTTTCTGATCCAGCAGGATGGCCAGCAACAGGCCCAGTACCATCGCGATGACGATGAACAGCGCGCCAAAGATATACAGGTTGTTGATCGCCGTATCCCAACGGGGCGAGTCAAAGAGGCGTTCATACTGGATGAAGCCCTTGATCTCGTATTTCGGCAGTAGTTTCGATCGGGTCAGCGACACCCATGCGGTCCATCCGATAAATCCGTAGACAAAGATCAATACGGCGATGAACGACGGTGCCAGCACCACCTTGGGCAGGTGGTTTTCCAGCCATTCGGACATTTTAGCCTCCGGGGAAAAATGCTCTGCCCCTCAGTATCGGGGGCAGAGCGTATTGGATCAGTAGCTGTTTGCTACCGCGTCCGCCAGTTGCTGAACCGCGTCAGCCGAGGACATATCCGAGTTGAAATGTGCGGTCACAACATCGGTGATCGCACCGGACTGCGACCCGCGCAGCGCCATGCCATGGGCGTAAGACGGCAGCAGCGAACCCGCAGCAGATGTCGAGCCCATGTCTTCGGCCGACAGGTTGGCACAGATGTCAAAATCTTCCAGACCAACATCGGTCCGCGCAGGGATCGAGCCTTTGTTCAGGTTGAACACTTTCTGGAAGTTCGGTGCAACGATCAGCTTGGCGAGCAGGTCCTGACCGGCTTTCTTGTCGTCGCCTTCCACGTCAAACATGGCAAAGCTGTCGACGTTGTACAGATACCCGTCGCCGGGGGTCGAGGCGCACAGGAAATCTTCGCCGGGCTTTTTGCCAGCCGCCAGGAATTCACCCTTGGCCCAGTCACCCATGATCTGGAACGCGGCTTCGCCGTTCATCACCATCGCGGTTGCGAGATTCCAGTCGCGGCCCGAGAAGTTCTCGTCCACGTATCCGCGCAGGGTACGCATCTGATCAAACGCCTGCACCATGGTGTCCGAGGTCAACGCTTCGGGGTCCAAGTCGACCAGTGCTTTCTGGTAGAACTCAGGTCCACCGACGCCCAGCACAACTGCTTCGAATACGGTGGCGTCCTGCCATGCCTGACCGCCATGAGCCAGCGGGATCACACCGGCGGCTTGCAGTTTTTCGGCAGCGGCATTGAATTCATCCCAAGTGCTGGGCATTTCGATACCGTTTGCAGCCAGAACGTCCGCGTTGGCCCAGATCCAGTCAACACGGTGAACGTTCACCGGAGCCGCGCACCAGGTCCCTTCACACTTCATGTGGCCCGCGATCGACGCAGGCAGGACATCAGCCCAGCCTTCTGCCTCGGCCACGGCCGAGATGTCTGCCAGAACGCCTTCTTCATACCATTCCTGAATGGCGGGGCCTTTCAGCTGAACAGCTGTCGGCGCGTTACCGGCCAGAACACGTGCGCGAAGCGCAGTCATGGCCGCATCACCGCCGCCACCTGCGACCGGCATGTCGGTCCATGTGCCACCGTTCGAGGCAAACTCCTCCTGCAGAACCGCGACTGATTTCGCTTCACCGCCGGATGTCCACCAGTGCAGAACTTCTGCCTGCGGTTCGGCCACTACCGACGACCCGGCCGCAATGGCAAAGGTCGACACAGTGACAAATGCAAAACGCTTCATATTTGTTCTCCTCCCTGAGAATTCGGTGCCACCCAATGGGCGGCGATGCTCGATATAGCGCTAACAGAATGCCGCATGGCAACGCAGAATGCAGAGCAATATCCTGACAAGGCGGAAATTTTCACCGCTTTTGTTACCGCGTGTTACTTTGGGCTTGAATCCGTTTCCATTCGTTACAATTGGCGGCAGCGGAGGAAGTTTGAGAGGAGGATCAGAGTGGGTATTCCCCGGCTCCTGGTTGTGGACGACGATTCTGAGATGCGTTCGATGATGACCCAGTTCTTTCAGCAGAACGGGTATATAGCGCTACCTGCCAGTTCGGAAAGTGAAATACGCACGCATCTGACCTCGGGTCGGATCGACCTGATCCTGTTGGACGTGATGCTAGGCGACGAGAACGGCGTGGAAATTTGCGCTAGATTGCGCACCGAGCAAGATGTACCGATCATTCTGGTCTCTGCTTTGTCGGCAGATCACCAGCGCATGGCGGGATATGAAGTTGGCGCGGATGACTACATTGCCAAGCCGTTCAACCCGCAGCTTCTGCTGGCCCGCGTCCGTGCTGTGATGCAGCGCGCGCAACGCACCCCTTCGCTGGCTTATCGCCGCCGTACCCGTACATTTCACTTTGACGGCTGGGTCTTTGACGGCAAACGGGACGAGGTACATTCGCCCGACGGCTATTTAGTCTCGCTTTCACAGCGCGAGACCGCCCTGCTGAAAGTCTTGCTAGCAAATCCACACATCCCGCTAACCCGGGATGAGATCGCCACCGCACTGGATGTCACCGGCGAGGCTGACAAGCCCGAGGCGCAAGGCCGCGCCATCGATATGCTGGTTGGGCGACTGCGCTCTAAAATTGAGGCTAATCCGAAAGAGCCTCAGATGCTGCGCACTGAGCGTGGGGTTGGGTACATATTTACCGCCGACATATCGGTAGATGAGGACGCATGACATTGCGCCTGCGCAGCTTTGGTTGGGTCTGGACGCTGTCAGCCTTCGCTGCAGGGCTGTTGGCAACCGCATTGTGGTTCACCTCTGCACAGGCTTGGAACCGTTTCCAAACTCAGGCATTTGTTGCGGGATTCACCGTATACGAGGATTTGCGGACGGGGATGGCACCGCCACCCGGCTTGCTGATCAATCCCTTGCCTGCCAAGGCCGCCGCACTTGCCGATAGGGGAGAATTCCAACAAATGCCCGGCTTTTCTGATCGCCGCTTTGTCACCAACCTGTCGATCCTGACCGACAGTTCAGCCCCCCTGAGTGGGCGCGAACTGACGCTGGCGGTATTATCGGATCGGCTAGTCTATCCGGTTTCAGACATCGTGTCCGGCAGCGATCAGACAGGTCCCGAGAAGATGGGCAATCTGACGCGCCTGCTTGCGACCTATTGCAGCGAACCGATCCTGATCGCGCAATTTGGACGTGGTGTCTGGCAACAGATTGATGGCACTGAAATCTGGGGGTGTAAGGCAGCTCCGATTGATCTGCGCCTGCCCGCGATATTGCTGGGTATCGTCGCGCTGGCCGCGTTGCTGACCTCTGTCGGTAATGTCTCGGACAGCTTCACGCGCTTTGCACAGGCACTTGGTGACCGCAAACGCCGCGGTGGGCCACAAAGTTATGATGCGGACGGGCCGGAAGAGCTGCGCGATATCGTGGCTGCGGTGAATGATCACCTTGAGGCTGAACGCGCGCAGCTTGAGAAACGCGCCATTGTGCTGTCGGGTGTTAGCCACGATCTGGGTACGCCGGCAACGCGTGTCCGGCTGCGTGCCGCCCTGATCGACGATGCCGAATTGCGCGAGAAGCTCGAAGCAGACGTGGATCAGATGACCGGCATGATCGAAAGTGTACTAACCTATACAAGGTCCGAGCTCAGTGTCGAGGAACCGCGGCAGATCTCGTTGACCTCACTGGTCGAGTCACTGGTCGCCGACTATCAGGATATGAACTTGCCCGTATCTTTGAAAGCGATTGAACCTGTCGCTGTCGAAGGTGCGCCGTCATTGTTCATGTCGCGCCGGGGGCACGGATCGCTGCCTGAGACACGGCGCATTCTGGTGATGGGTCGACCAATCTCGTTGAGGCGGGCGCTGTCAAATCTGATCGACAACGCCTTGAAATATGGGCGCCGGGCCGAGGTTGAGCTGGAAACCAATGCTCAATCCGCCACGATTATTGTCGAAGATAAAGGCACCGATTTGTCGGTTGATGATATCGAGGCATTGCTGGCCCCGTTCCAGCGTGGGTCAAACACCGGTTCGTCAGATGGCTTTGGGCTTGGCCTGACCATCGCACGCACCGTTGCCGAGCAACATGGCGGAACGCTGAGCTTTGAGGCCGGAGACCAAGGCTTGCGCGCCTGCCTGCAGATCACCAGGCAATAGATCAGGGCGAATAGCTGCGTACCAGCGCGCTTGCGATCAAAGCCCAACCATCTGCAATCACGAAAAATGCCAGTTTGAACGGTAGGGAAACCGTAGCCGGAGGCACCATCATCATACCCATCGACATAAGGACCGCCGCAACAACCAGATCGATGATCAGGAACGGCAAAAATATCAGAAACCCGATCTGAAATGCCCGCGCAATCTCGGACAGCATGAATGAAGGCATCAGAACGGACAGAGGTGCCTCGGGTGACAGCTGCAAATCCACGCCATCCGGTCGCAATGCTGCCATCGCCTGGAACGTATCGACATCCAAACGCGCCGCCATGAAGCTGCGAAACGGCACCAACGCGCGTTCCAGCGCGGGCTCCACGTCGATTGTTTCCTCGACCATTGGCTGGATGCCGACTTCCCACGCTTCGGTGAAAACCGGCTCCATGATGAAATAGGTCAGAAACAGCGCCAGACTGACAATCAGCATGTTGGGCGGCGATTGCTGCAACCCAATCCCTTGCCGCAGTATCGCCAATACGGTGATCAGAAATGGAAAACAGGTGATCATGATCGCCAGACCCGGTGCCAGGCTGAGCACCGTGATCAGCAATATCAGCTGAATCGTCCGGGCCGAAATCGATCCATCTTCGCCCATAGACAGCGACAACTCCTGCGCCATGCCATTGGTGGGAGCGACCAGCAGGATTGCCAGCCAGATCGGATGGCGCATCATCCGATCCCGTTCTGCAGATCCGAGATCTCTGTCAGCCGCACAGCCAGCTGCCCAGCCTGATCTCCTTCCATTTCCTCCAGCAGCCCGCGCGCGACCAATTGGTCCCCGACATACAGGTCGACGGGGTCTTCAATGCGTTTGTCCAGCGCCAGAACAGCGTTTTCGCCCATGTTGAGCAGATCACGGATCAAAGGTCGCGCCCGACCGACCGAAACTGTGACTTCGATCGGAACCGCTTCGAACGGATTTGGCTTTTCGGATTTCGGAGCTTGGGAATCACTCATTTGACAGAGCCTCTTTTGCTTCAAATAGATAGGCTTCGAAAGTTGCGGCAATGGACGCGAGCAAAGCGCTACAATCCATCTCTCGATAGGCGGTGCCCACTTGCAAACGCGCCTGTCCCGGCTGCAGAGAAGGGTCCTCGGCAACTTGTGGCAACGGCGTGAGATCTTGTGGAAGAACTGCCTGAACCTGATCGGCGGCACCGTCCGGAACGGTAAGTAGCATCGGCTGCCCGATCTGTTCCCGGGCCATCTCACAAAGCTGTTCAGTCAATCTGGCGGAAAAGCCCAGTTCAACGGTTTCGGGCAAAACCACCTTTATCAGGCTCTGAAACATCGGTTCCAGCGACAATGTCATCCGGGTTAACGCCTCCTGATAGGTAAACGACAGGTCTGCTAGCGCTGCAGACAAGTCAGAGCTCAGCTGCGCCCCACCCTGTTCCCGCGCCTGCACCGCATCTTCCCAACCGGCACCATAGCCTTGCTCAAAGGCCGCAAGGCGTTGTTCTTCCAGTGCCTCTTCATCCAACAAATGAACGGCGACACCTGCTGCTGGGGCGGTGAAATCCTCAAGGAGATGAGCGATAGACATCACACCCTCTCCTCACCTTCTTCAAGCCAGCTTCGCAGGATCTCAACCGTCTCTTCCTGTTTGTCACCGATCATGGCGCGCAATCGGTCGACGGGGTCTTCACCATGGGCGCTGGCTATTACCGGAATATTTGTCTGAGCGGTCTCAGGAAGTGATGTGAACTCTTGCGCATCACCATTTGCGATCTCTCCCGTCAAGTAAGTTGCAGGCTCCGCTTCCGGCGGTATGCCTGCCGGTAGCAACGCAGGTGCAGCAGATTGTGTCAAAATGGGTCGTATGACAAACAGACCCAAAACAAGGGATACCAGTGCCAAAACGAACATCTGAACCAGCGACATGGCATCAAGATGAACCTTCTGCCAGACCGACGACGACACCAATGTACCCTGCGGCTCAACAACAGGTAGATCAAGCGATTTAAGGGTAATGACGTCACCGCGTTCGGCATCATAACCTACGGCTGAGGAAACAAGTTCCTCCAATGCGTCAAGCTCTGGCTGCGGAATGGGTTCAAATCGTTCGACGCCTTCTGTATCAACCGTTCGGGCACCGTTGATCAGCACTGCAACGGTCAGACGTTTGATGGCGCCCGGCGCTCGGTGAACCTCGAGTTCGGTCTCGGAAACCTCATAATTCACCCGCTCGCGGGTCTGGGTGGCATTTGAATTGGATTCGTCCCCGCCAGCACCATCCCCATCCGGCAGATTTGACGCCACGGTCACGTCTGCAGACTGATTTCGCGCACTGTCAGACCGTTCTTCAACATCCGTACTGATCGCTACGCGACCTTTAGGATCGAAGCGGCGCTCACGGATCGACTCGGTTTCGGTCTCCGTATCCACGCTGACCTCGACCACGGCATTACCGGCCCCGACGCGTGCTTCGACAAGTCGAAGAACTTTTTCCCGCAACTAGCGTGCTTTGTCGTCTGCAGTATCAGCGGCCACGGTTGATTCCTGTGCTCCGATCACAGCGCCGTTCGAATCGATTACGGTGACGTTTTCTGGTGCAAGCCCGCTGACAGCTGACGCCACCAGAAACCGTATCGCCTTGGCCTGATCTCCTGTGATCTGCGCACCCGATGGCACCAAATATACCGAAGCGGTCGGCGCAACACTACGTTGAAACGGGTTGGCCGAACCGTTGGCGATGTGTACGCGTGCCTGGCTGACATGTGAGCTGCCGACAATCGTGCGGGCCAACTCGCCCTCTTTTGCCCGCCAATAAGCAGCGTCAAACATCTGCGACGTCGTGCCAAATCCACTGAGTGAGTCCAGCAACTCGTATCCGCGGTTGCCGTTTGCTGGCAGTCCTTCACTGGCCAGCGTCATGCGCAACTCATCCCGTTGCGAACCCGGTACATAGATCGAACCACCCCGGATTTCATACGCAACACCGCGCTGATCCAGCGATCGCACGATATCACCCGCCGCACCGCTTTCGAGACCTGAATATAACAGCGTCATCGACGGTGCCGTCGCAATCCGTGACATCGCAAGCACGCCCAGAAACACCAGCACTACCGCACCGGCCACGAAAATTTGTTTGCGCTTGTCCAAACTTGCCCAGACAGTTCCGATCTGCTGCACACTCACCTCCGACTCACCGACATTCTGCTCGGCTCAACCCCTGTTTGGACGATTGCCCTTAACAATCGGTTAGTCCCTGCGGGGTTATGACAGTTGCCGAACAGATTCATGAGGACGGCATGACCGATGCAACAGCTGACGAAGTGGAAACCCCTAAAAAATCAGGAAAAAAGGGCCTGATTCTTGGGATGATTCTGGCCGTGGCAGGCGGTGTTGGTGGCTACTTCATAACCGCCTCTGGCTTACTGCCAATTGGTAGCGGTGCCGAAGCAAAAGAAGAAGATAGCAATAGCAATAAAAGGCCAGCGACGGCGTTGCCAGACGTGAGCTTTGTTGATCTGCCGCCGGTGATCGTTTCGGTCAATGCAGGCGATTCACGGCATCTCAAGTTCCATGCACAACTCGAGGTGAACGCGGGCTACGCCGCCGAGGTTGAAAAGATGCAGCCGCGAATCATGGATGTTCTGAACAGTTATCTGCGCGCGGTCGAGCTGAACGATCTTGAAGATTCACTCGCCTTGGTGCGCATCCGTGGGCACCTGCTGCGACGTATAGGAGTTGTCGTGGGTGACGGCCGTGTGCGCGACGTTCTGGTGACAGAATTTGTATTGAATTAGGAGGCGAAGGTGGAACTGATTGCCGATATTCTGCTGGTAGCAGGCGCGCTTGGGGCAGGACTGTACTGTTTCATTTTGGCGCGACGTTTGCGTCGATTTACTGATCTTGAAAAGGGCGTGGGTGGTGCGGTTTCCGTTCTTTCGGCCCAAGCGGAAGAGCTGCGAAAATCGCTCGATAGCGCCCGTCAGTCTTCCGACGAGTCCGGGGTTGCCCTGCAGACTTTGACTGAACGGGCGGAGTCGGTAGCGCAGCGCCTGGAACTGATGATGGCCTCGATGCACGATGTCGTACAGGAAGACCAACCAAGCCCTGAGCAGCCCGAAGAGCACGCGCAGGAAAAATCTGACGTGGACGCTGTCGAAGAAACTGTTCCTGAAAATTCTGAGCCCATATCCCTAAAACCCGTAACAAAGCCCGAGGGCTTGATGTTCTTTCGGCATGCTGCAGCGTCAAGCGGGTCGGGCCAATGATCCGCCAAAGAAAAAAGAATTCTGACCAGCGCCCGCGCGGAGGAGTTCTGACCGTCATCTCCTTGCTGATGATCGGGTCCGCCATCATTCGGATCGGGCTTGAGGCTGGGCCTGCGGTGGCGCGTGGGACTGATCCGGCCTTGGCAAAGCAAATCAAGTCGGAGCGCATTGAGACCAGCGCCACGGATCTGCAAGTTTTGCTAGCAGAACTGCTACGCCGCGAAGTCGAACTGAATCAGCGGGAAAGCACGATTGTCGATCGAGAACATGCGCTGGACATCGCAGATCAGGCCATTGAAGCCCGGTTGGCCATGCTGCAGGAAGCCGAAGAGTCGCTGCGTGAGACCGTCGCTATTGCCGAAACGGCCGCCGAAAGCGACCTGACGCAACTGACTGATGTTTACCAAAGCATGAAACCAAAGAATGCCGCGGCCTTGTTCGAAACCATGGATGCAGTATTCGCCGCCGGATTCCTGTCACGCATGCCACCGGATGCTGCCGCCAATGTGATGGCCGGTCTCAGCCCCGAGGCCGCCTATGGTATCAGCGTCATAATGGCTGGGCGCAACGCCCGCGCCCCACAGGAATAATGCTGATGGGCAACCACTTCTCCCACCTTAACGCCGGAGATCACTTATGATCGGACTCATCGGAATTGCTGTTATCTTCGTCATGGTTTTTGGCGGATATCTCGCCGCTGGCGGCAAGATGGCGATTATCATGAAGTCATTGCCGTATGAAATGATGATGATCGGAGGCGCCGCGATTGGTGCTTTTATGATCAGTAACGACATGGGTGGGGTCAAACACACCGCGAAAGATATTGGCAAAGTGTTCAAAGGCGCGAAGTGGAAGCCCGAAGATTATCGTGATCTGCTTTGCCTGTTGTTCTCGTTGATCCGGATCGCGCGCGCAAACCCGGTTGAGGCCGAGCAACACATCGAAGAGCCTGAAAACTCGTCGCTTTTCTCAGCTTATCCCAAGATCAAAGCCGACAAAGAAGCCGTGGACCTGATCTGCGACACCATGCGTTCAGCCGCGATGAACTATGACGACCCGCATCAAGTCGAAGAGGTGCTTGAAAAACGGATGGAGGCAAATTTCCATCATGCCATGCACTCGAGCCATGCCTTGCAAACCGTTGCCGACGGCCTGCCTGCTCTTGGTATCGTAGCTGCGGTTCTAGGCGTTATCAAAACCATGGGTTCGATCGACCAGCCCCCAGAGGTGCTGGGAAAGCTCATCGGCGGCGCGTTGGTCGGCACTTTTCTGGGCGTTTTTCTTGCCTATGGTTTGGTCGGTCCGTTTGCTGGCAAACTGAAAGCTGTAGTTGAAGAAGACAACCATTTTTATCAACTCATCAAGGAGGTTCTGGTCGCGAATCTGCACAATCACAACGCTGCGATGTGCATCGAGGTCGGACGCCAAAACACGCCAACCCACAACCGCCCAAATTTTTCGGAGCTTGAAGAGGCCTTGAAAGAAATCAAACAGGCGGCTGCATGATACGGGCTTTGACATTAATTTTATTGGCCCTTGGCACCAGTGTGTCAGCGCAGGTGCTGCGTGTTCGCTCGGGCGAACACGATGGATACACCCGTCTGGTGATACAAGTGCCTGCCGGCACCGATTGGGTTATGACTCCAAACGAACGCGGTGCTGATCTGAATATTGCTATCAAAGGCGCCACATTCGATACCGGAACCGTATTTGACCGGCTGACCAGCAAAAGACTTCAGTCTCTAACTCAGGCTAGTTCAGGTGGAGCTCTGAAGATGGTCTTTGGATGTGAATGTGTCGCCACCGCATTTCTGCATCAACAAACTATGGTGGTCGTGGACATCTCGCCCGGTAAATTCATTCCGGTTGCGGTTCCAAAAATCGACGTGGTGACAGACCTTCACCCGGACATCGCAAAGCAAGCTCCGCCTCCAGTACACATCCCTGCAACTGCGCTGACGTTGCCCTTGTTGCAAATGAGTCATCAAAACTTTGAGGACGAGCTGATATCCCGCATATTACAAAGCGCAGATCGTGAGGTTATTGACCTCACACTTGCTGGTAATGGGCGCAGACAATCCGCTCGTTTTGGACCTTTTAGAACCTCAGACGCACAAGCGCCCAATTTACGATTGTCTTCAGTTCTGGACGACGCCCGGGGTCTCGAAAGTCTGGCACTTCCAGAATTCGATGCCAAATTTGAATGCATCACCGATGCTGAACTGGAGTTCGACTCCTGGGCAGGCCCCGAACCATTTGTGGTGCAGGTAGCGCAACTGCGAACGGGGCTATTCCAGGAGTTTGATCGACTCGATCAGGAAAAGGCCCTGAATCTGGCCAAGCTGTACACATATTATGGATTCGGAGCCGAAGCGCTGCAGGTGTTGGATCTGCTGCCAGGAACGACGGCAGAGCAACAACGTATCTCGACGGTGGCGTCTACTCTCGATGGTTTGACTGCGTCTGAACCGCACTCATTCGCGGGTCAACAAAATTGCGAAAGCGCGGCAGCGCTATGGGCGCTTCTGGCCGAGGGGAAACTGGCACCGGAGGCACAGCTGAACATAATCGAGCACGCATTCAACCGGCTTCCCGAACACCTTAGGCGGCAACTCGGGTCGACTCTGGCAGACTTACTGGCAACAGCCGGGCGGCTGGAAGCAGCGCGGCGTATTTTGCGTTCGGTAGACCGAGTGATGACAGCTGAAACGGCCGACGTGACCCTGACCAAGGCCACGATCGCCGATGCCGAAGGCGATGCAGATACTGCGAATGCTCACTTGACTGAAGTCATAGCCACCCCAAGTGCTTCTGAGGAAGCGCCTCTGGCGCTGGCGCGGTTGATCGAAAAAAGATGGGCTGATCGGGTTTCGATACCACCCAAAGATCTTGATTTAGCGGCAGGTTACGCACGTGAACTCAGAAACTCCGAACTCGGGCCCATGATGGCGCGCGCTCATGTGCTTGCGTTGTCGATGTCGCAGGAGTTCGATGGTGCCATGCATCATATCCAAAATGCACCTGACGATAAGGATTCGCGCCGCACGCGAGATCAGGTGCTGCAACTGCTTGTTGAGCGGGCGGATAACATCACCTTCCTGCGCTACATTTTCGGACTGAAGGAGAAAACTCGCATTACCCTGAGCGTGGATACGGCCACATCGGTGGCGCATAGGTTGGTCAATCTTGGGTTTTCGAGCGCTGCCCGGGAATGGACAGACCCATCGGGCGATCAAAACCATGCTATCGAGCGTGCCCAGATTCGGGCGCGTTCATCTCTACTAAGCGACCATCCTCGCCAGGCTTTGCTGGAATTGTCTGAAGATCCCTCAGACGACGCGCGAGTATTGCGGGCTCAAGCTTTGGCGCGGGTGCAAAACTTCTACGCCGCGGCGGAATTGTTGAGAGAAACTGGTCAGATCGAGGCTGCCGACCGCCTATCCTGGTTGGCGGGCACGAATGAGATTGATGCCGAGGATTCGAATGTCTTCAGCGATCTAAATCGAATCAGAATATCGTTAGATCAACCGATTGAACGGCAATCTGACAAACCTCTTGCAGATGCCAAAACGCTTATTAAGGAGAGCGCCAATGCCCGCGCGCAAATTTCTGATATGCTTGAAATCGTGCAAACAGGCGGATTGAATTGATCGGACCCGCAGCGCCCAGTGGTTATGCTGTTTCAGAGTTGGTCATTCGTCATACACCTTATTTCAGTCTCTAACTTGGCGATTCTCGATCATGTAGTTTAATTCGGCGTGGTGCCGTATCAACATGCGGGTGGGTCGTATATCAGGGCAGACAGATTGGAAAAGCTCGACCCGGGTTGGGTCAACTTCAAAGTGGCCGCAAGGATCTGGGCGGCCCGATTGCCCCCCACAGCTGGCGCTGCAAATTCGGTGAATTTATCGGTGATCTCCTGTTTGCTCAGGGGATTTTCCTGACCACCGCGCGCGTTGATATCACCTGAATGATAAACAGATCCTTCCAAGGTTTCGATCTCGACATCTGCCCATCGTCCTGCTGGGAAACGGGCAGAGTGACGCGGGCTCTCTTTGACCTTAATCAGCTTTGTTATCTCTGCGACCGTTGGATCAGACAGGCCTTTGCCCGAGATATGTTCCACGCCAATGCGGCCGTGAACTGCCTGAACCGCTACAGCAAATGGCAACGAGTATTGAGCTTGTGAGGTAGTCAGAGGATGGCCAGAATACAAACAAGCTGCTTCTCTAAAGCTGTTGATGCGGATGGCTGCGATCTGTTGATATGTCAGCTTATGTTCCTGCATCAGCATCCGAACACCGTCAATTGATGCATGTGCCCAACGGCAGATTGGATAGGGTTTGATATATTGCTGCTCAACTTGCCAGACCCGGCCAAGATCGTCCCAGAATGGAACAGCCTCTTTCGCCTCGATCGTGATTGCAGGTGCTCCGGTAAATCCGCGCTCGGCCAGGATGGCAGATGACAGCCCCACCAGGGCACCCCAACCGGAACCGTCGTGCAACATTGTTGGATTTGCAATCTCGCGCATCATTTGGCTGCGTGGCCCGTGGAATTCCGCAATCCCCAACGCCTGTCGCAGTTGATCTGGGGCATGACGGCGCAAACGCGCCGCCACAGCAGCGACGCCCAGCGCATTCCAAGCACCGGAAGTGTGATAGTCACTGACCGTTGCGTGTAGGGTCAGGCCAGCCCGACCCGCGATTTCATACCCGATGATCATAGCCGCCAGAGCCTCACGACCCGACAGATCCGGGGATTGTTCGGCCAACGCAGCAAGCGCCGGAACAATGGCAACTCCGATGTGGCCTTTGACGGGATTGAACCCGTCATGGGCATCCAGATTATCGGTTTGACTGGCAGTTGCATAAGCTGCACCTGCAAGACTGGCGTGCCGCCCGTCGAACAGCATCCGAGCGCTAAAATCAGGCTCTGAACTTGCAAAAAGCAACGCTGCGGTATCCCGGGCGATCCCACCGGCCTGCATCGATCCTGCAGCGATCAGAACACCCATCGTATCCAGCAACAAATACGCAGCTGTTTCGCGGGCTGTGTCGGGAATGTCTTCGGCGGTGCTGTTCAGAGCAAACTCGGCAACCCGGTCAAAAACGTTGGTCATTTCACTGGCTCCGCAACGGTTTTCGTATCGCGCAACCTGTTTCCGGCGGGGTCGAACGGCGGCTTTAAAAGGAGTTTAGCTTTGTGTGGTATTCCAAGGATGAAGATCTCGACCGTGTCTCCGGGTTTTGCGGCTTTGGGGTTGGCGAAACCCAGGGCCAGGGATTTGCCGACCGAATACCCATATGCGCCGGAAGTTACCCGGCCCACCGGGGTACCGTCGGGGGTGAAGATCGGTTCGCCGCCAGTGGCGTCGGCTTTGTCCGCATCGACCTCGAATATCGAGAGCACCTCGCGCGGGGCGTTATCATTGACCCGTAGATAAGCATCTTTGTGCAGAAATTCTTTGTCCAGCTTGATTAGACCTGACAGGCCAACCTCTTGTGGCCAGTATTCCTGAGAATACTCTCGCCCCCACGAGCCATACCCCTTTTCGATGCGCAAAGATCCCAGTGCGCGACCACCAACCGGGCCACCGCCCAGGTCTTTTGCAGCCTCCAATAGCGCTGAATAGAGCATGGTTTGATCTGATTCCGCGCAATGCAACTCCCACCCCAGATCGCCAGTAAAGCTGACACGGATAGCCAGGCAAGCGATACCGGCCACCTTGATTGTGCGCGAGCGCATAAAGCGGAACGCGTCGTTTGAAAGGTCTGCATTGGTCAGCCGCTGTAACAATTCGCGCGACTTGGGCCCAGCCACGTTGAAGCCTGCGATGCGATCGGTGGCGACCTCAAGCGTGGTGCCTTCGGGCAAGCCGATCATGTTGAAAAACCGCTGATGATAACGCTCGGCCATACCCGAGCCGATCATCATATACTCTTCATCAGCTACCTTGGTGATGGTAAAGTCACCAGCCACGCCGCCGCGAACCGAAATCAGGGGTGTCAGGCACGAACGACCTACCTCGGTCGGGACCTTGTTAGCCACCAGACGATCCAGCCAGTCATAAGCACCTGGGCCTTTCACGACGTAATTGGCGAAGTTCGAGATGTCGATCACACCCACATGATCGCGCAGCATCTGCACCTCGCGGCCCACCGGTTCCCACCAGTTCTGACGGGTGAACCCATTGGTTTCTTGTACACCGGGCTGATCGGCAAACCACAGCGGATGTTCCCAGCCGCAGTTCAAGCCAAAGACCGCGCCCAACTCCTTTTGCATTTCATAGGCGGGGCGGACACGCGCGGGGCGTCCCGCGCTGCGCTCCTCATTGGGGAAATGGATGGCGAAACGATGGGTATAGGCATCCTCAACCCGCGCCTTGGTAAAGGCCTTGTCGGCCCAGTCGCCGAACCGGGCTAGATCCCAGGCAAACATGTCGTATTGCGGCTCGCCTTCTATCATCCATTGCGCAGACAGCAGACCCAGCCCGCCCGATTGCGAGAAGCCCGGAATGATGCCGGTGCAGCAGAAATAGTTCTGCAGCTCGGGCACTGGGCCCCAGATTGCGTTTGAATCAGGAGACCAGATCATCGGCCCGTTGATCACCCGTTTGACGCCCGCCGTGGCAGCGACCGGTACCCGTTCTGTGGCGCGGATGACATTTTCCATGATCCGGTCCAGATCGTCTGGGAACAGGTCATGGGCAAAATCCAGCGGCGTGCCGTTTTCGGCCCAAAACCGCATGTCTTTCTCGTAGGCGCCGATCAGAAGGCCGTTGCCTTCCTGGCGGAAGTAATATTCTCCGTCCCGGTCAGCGATCGAGGGTAGGCGGCGCCCAAGATTAGCCACTTCGTCGATGGCTTCAGTGACGAAATACTGATGCTCGGTCGGTTGCAGTGGCAGTTCGATGCCCGCCATTGCAGCCACTTCGCGCCCCCACAGGCCCCCCGCATTCACAACCCATCGAGTGTGAATGTCCCCCTTATCCGTGCGCACGATCCAAGAGCCATCGGATTGCTGTTCAGTCCCTATTACAGGGCAAAACCGCTCAATTGTGGCCCCCATTGCCCGCGCACCCGCAGCGTAGGCGTGGGTAACCCCGGACGGATCGACATTGCCACCATCGGGTTCGAACATGATGCAACGGATGTCGTCAAACTGCGCCAGCGGGTGAAGTTCACTCGCCTGTTCGCAGCTGATCTCATAAAAGTTCAAACCGTAGAATCGGGCTTTTGCCTCCTGCAGACGTAGCTGATGTTCGCGATCTTCGGTTTGCGCCAGATACAACGAACCAGATTGGAAAACCCCGCAGCCCTGCCCGGTTTCCTTCTCCAGCTCTTTATACAGGTTCATCGTATAGTGCTGGATGCGGGTGATGTTGTTGTTGTCATGCAGGCCGTGGATGTTCGCTGCCGCATGCCAAGTTGATCCCGAGGTCAGCTCATTGCGTTCCAACAGAACCACATCGGTCCAACCAAGCTTGGCCAAATGATAGAGGATTGAGCAGCCAACCAATCCTCCTCCGATCACGACGGCCTGAGCGTGGGTCTTCATGGTCTGATCTCCTGTCTGCGAACCTAGTGCTCTCAGGAAAGTCAGCCACAGCCAAATGTCAGGTTATGCTCTGTTCCCGACGCGAAATGTCGGGAACAGAGTCTGAATGACCGGTTTTGATCAGTAAGGGGCCTCGACATCGTTCATCGAAACATACACTGTCTTCATCTCGCTGAAGTGGTTGATCGCCAGTTTCGAGTTCTCGCGCCCCACGCCCGACATCTTGGACCCACCGAACGGGGCCTCAACCGGGGCGAGGTTATAGGTGTTGATATAGCAAGTGCCAGCTTCGAACCCCGCCACAATTCTATGGGCGCGGGTCAGGTCATTGGTGAAGACACCGGCAGCCAGACCGAATTCGGTATCATTGGCACGCGCCAGCACCTCTTCTTCGGTTTCAAAATCCAGCACCGACATCACAGGTCCAAAAATCTCTTCTCGTGCGATTGTCATATCGTCGGTGACGTCGGCAAAAACTGTGGGCTGCATGTAGAACCCGTCACCTGCGATCCTGTCGCCGCCGTAGACCAACCTCGCACCCTCGGCTTTACCTTTTTCGACATAGCCCAGCGCAATATTCATCTGGTTTTCGCTGACCATCGGGCCAAAATTGACCTCCTCATCCAGCGGATCACCAATTTTCGCGGTGGCCAGCCGCTCGGACAAACGCGAAAGAAATGCTTCCTTGATACCCTTTTGTACAAAGACGCGAGTGCCGTTGGAACAAACCTGCCCCGAAGAATAGAAGTTGCCCAAGATCGCACCCGAGACCGCATTGTCGAGATCTGCATCGTCGAAAACGATCATCGGGGACTTCCCGCCCAGCTCCATAGTGACGTGTTTCATGCCATCGGCTGCCGCCGCATAGACCTTGCGGCCTGTTGGAACCGACCCCGTCAGCGAGACCTTGGCCACACGCGGATCGGTAACCAGGCTGGCCCCGACATCTCCATAGCCTTGCACCACGTTGTAGATACCTTTTGGCGCGCCCGCCTCGATCAAGATTTCGGCCACCTTCAAAGCTGACAATGGTGTGGTTTCAGACGGTTTGAAGACCATCGCATTGCCGCAGGCTAGCGCCGGGGCACCTTTCCAACAGGCGATCTGGGTCGGGTAGTTCCACGCACCAATGCCGACACAGATACCCAATGCCTCGCGGATCGTATAGACGAAATCTCCACCCCCAAGTGGGATATGTTCGCCGGTCAGAGACCCTGCCAAGCTACCGAAATATTCCAAAGCATCTGCGCCGCTGGTCGCGTCCGCCACAAGTGTTTCCTGCAGCGGTTTGCCGGTGTCGTGGGTTTCGAGAACTGAAAGCGCCCGATTGCGATCCCGCATGATGTCTGACGCACGCCGCAGGACCCGGCCACGTTCCGTGCCCGACATGGCGGCCCAGCTTGCCTGAGCCGATTTTGCGTTATTTAGAGCCTGTTCTACGATTTCAGATGTTGCAGAATGCAACCGCGCGATAATTTCACCGGTGGCTGGATAGATAACGTCGATTGGGGTGCCTCTGGTATCTTCAACATATTCGCCGTTGATGAAATGGCTGGCCTTGGGCTGAAATTTCATGCCGAATCCTTCTCTTTTCGGACTACCCCTGCGCAAGGGGAGGTGTGTGTTGCCGACAGACTTAGCTTTCATTGATTGACCAGTCAATAAATCTGGTGATTGGCAGGTTCTCGCCGAATCCAAATGGCCTTCTCTTGAAATGAAAGGTCAATGTTCTATTTATGTTCTACATAGTCAGAGGATAACCCCGATGGCCCAGAACATGCGAAAAGCCGCACTTGGCGGCACGTCAAACGATTATCACCTGTTGCCTGTGACAGATCGGCAGATGCGCTATGCCCGCGCGATTGCGCAACAATCCGCGCTTGAGATTCCTGTCGAGGCGCAACACGACCGTAAATCACTATCAGACTGGATATCGGCCCATAAGCCGCATGACCCGTCGCCTTTCGCAAACTACCCAACGGGCAAGCAGGTCGCGTTTGCGGAGCGTATCTCGCTCACTAAACGGCGTCCGATCCCATCCGAGTGTTTCCGCGACAGACAATTGATGTCTCGATGGATCGATCACAACAAATAAGCTGGTCTACTTGCTGTGGTGGCGCGCGTATAGCGCCACGGCTGCGGCTACAAACATACTCAACAGGATATAGCCCGTAACCGCCTCGGCCACGGCCAACCCACGGCACAGGCCGGTCGGGGACATGTCGCCATATCCGACCGTGGTGAAAGTGACGTACGAAAAATACAGAGTATCTGCCGGTCCTTTGGCGCCGACAACACAATAATCCTCATACCCGAAGGCGCCGTAGACGGCGGCAAATAGGAACGGCACAACCTGAATGAAGGACACCCCCATCAAGAACAGTATTCTGCGCGGGGATTTAACCTGTGTTATGTAGTAGTAGGATTGCGAAGCCATCCAGACCACCAGCCCAACCGATGCAATCGTACCGATCGTGTCACCTGCGGTGGTTTCATTCAGACGCGACAAACCATACCAAGCGAGAAAACTGGCCAGAACCAGCCCTAATGCCGCCAATAGGGTGGATTTCCATTCTTCCAGAGTTCTGGGTTCGTGAGTCATAATCCGCTCCATCAGGCAGGCCCAAAGGCATCATCCGTTTTTCGGCATAGCCTGCAAGATGAATTCAATCTGACCCTAGATGTTCCTCACCTCGCGCGCGGGCCAGCTGGATTTGTCTCTGCCGCTCGCGAAACCGTGCCTTGTCCTGTTCGGACGTCTCATCAACACATCGATGGCAAGATACACCATGTTCGTATTCAGGGCGCTTTACATCTTCAGGCAGGATTGGGCGGCGGCAGCCATGGCAAAGCTTGTGTGGGCCTTCGACCAGCCCATGACCAACTGAAACGCGATTGTCGAAGACAAAACACTCACCCTGCCACGTGCTGTCTTCGCGTGGCATCTCCTCGAGATAGCGCAGGATGCCACCTTTCAGGTGGTAGACATCCTCGACGCCCTGCCCCAGCAGATAATTAGTGGACTTCTCACATCGAATTCCGCCGGTGCAGAACATGGCGACACGCTTGTTGTGAAATCGCTCTTTGTTTTCTTCCCACCATACTGGGAAATCGCGGAAACTTGCCGTGTTTGGATCTATTGCGCCTTCAAACGTGCCGATTGCAACTTCGTAGTCATTGCGCGTATCGATCACCACCACATCGTCCGAGCGGATCAGATCGTTCCAGTCCTCGGGCTCAACATAGTTTCCGACACTGGCACGTGGGTCGACATCGGGCTGCCCCATCGTCACGATCTCTTTTTTCAGACGCACCTTCATCTTACCAAAGGGTGGGTGGTCTGAGGTTGCCTCTTTCCATTCCAGATTGTTGCAACCCGGAAGCGCGCGGATATGCGCCAGCACCGCATCAATCCCAGCGCGGGGGCCGGCTATGGTGCCGTTGATCCCCTCGTGCGCCAGCAACAGGGTTCCTTTCACCGATTGAGCGCGGCAAAGCTCGTGCAAGGCAGGGCGCAATGCATCAGGATCAGGGAAGCGTGTGAAATGGTATAGGGCAGCGATTGTGTACATGTGCGCGATCTAATGCGCCTGATGAAAACACACAAGAGACAGCATTGACGATCCACGCTGCGCGCCATACCGATTATGTAACTGAAGGAGACCAACATGTCCCACGCGCTGCTCGTCATCGATGTTCAGAATGATTTCTGCCCGGGAGGTGCACTCGCAGTTGCGGGTGGCGATGAAATCGTCGCTCCGATCAACGCGATCATGGGCGATTTCGACGCGGTGATCCTGACTCAGGATTGGCATCCGGCGGGGCATTCGTCTTTCGCCAGCTCACATGACGACAAATCCCCGTTCGAAATGATCCAGATGCCCTACGGCGCTCAAGTCCTGTGGCCTGATCACTGCGTTCAAGGCTCGGATGGCGCGGCCTTTCACCCGAACCTGCGTACCGATGGCGACCTGATCATCCGAAAAGGCTTTCGCCGCGACATCGACAGTTATTCGGCATTCTTCGAAAATGATCATTCCACTCCGACTGGTCTGAAAGGCTATCTTGAAACGCGCGGGATCGGACAGTTGACGATGGTTGGACTGGCGACAGATTTCTGCGTCCATTATTCGGCGGTAGATGCGGCACAACTGGGATTTGACGTTACTATCAGAACCGGTCTGTGCCGTGCGATAGATATGGATGGATCATTATCAGCTGCCGAGAAATCAATGCGCGAAGCGGGTGTCAAATTGGCCTGAGGATCAATTCGCTGCGCCGTACTCCGCCAGGAGCTTCAGCAACACAAACAAAATCACAGCCAGCCCCAACGCAAATCCCAATCGCCCAACCAGGGTGCGCCGTTCTGGACGTACCGGCTCGGGGCTTTGGGATTGTACAGGTCGCGCAGGTGCCGGGCGGAGAACATGACCGGGCTTAGCTGCCCTGATGTGCGCCAGGAAGTGATGAAAATCAAACTCGCCGCAATATTCGCCCTGAACACCCATGTTCCGAATGTTTGCAAAAAGCCGTTTCAGTATTACGACGCGATTCTCGGAATCCTCGGGCCGGTAATATCCGGTGGACCGATTGTCACTCACCGTATCCAGACTGAAGCCAGATTCCAGAAATATGCGACGTATTTTAGGCGAAGCTGCCCGCAAGGCATCTGCAGTCTTGATATTCCTGAACTGCGCGCGCACCGGGGGTCGCCCTGTTACCGCTGTGTGTCCATGTTCCGGATCAACCTCATCCGGAGCAATCGCCACTATGTCAAAGTCGTACTCGAGACTCATTCACCAAATTCAACCTCTCAACCATCCCCACCCCCTCACTAAAGCGCGAAGGACACTCATAATATGCCCGCAATGTGACTTGTCATGGGCATTGTTACCAATCCAGCGACTCTTGCCAATCAGCGCGCTGATTGATCTAACAACGGAAATCGCAGGAGGTCCCCATGGTCGACATCGCGACGAGGGTCTACAATCACAAATGGAAGATTGACCCAATTGTGCGGTCATTAATAGACACAGACTTCTACAAACTGCTGATGTGCCAGTCAGTGTTTCGTAATAAGCCCCAAACAGACGTGGTTTTTTCGCTCATTAACCGGTCGAATCACGTTCCATTGGCGAAATTGATCGATGAAGGTGAGTTGCGTGAACAGCTGGATCATATCCGTTCCCTCAGTCTCAGCCGGGGCGAAAGCACCTGGCTGCGCGGCAATACGTTCTATGGCAAACGCCAGATGTTCCGTCCTGATTTCATGGAGTGGTTCGAAAATCTGTGTCTGCCGCCTTATCATCTGGAACGCAAAGGCGATCAGTATGAACTGACCTTCGAAGGCAAGTGGCACGAGGTCATGTTGTGGGAAATCCCAGCATTGGCTGTGCTGATGGAGCTCCGCTCGCGCGCAGTTCTAAACGGGATGCGCCGGTTCGAGCTTCAGGTACTGTATGCCCGCGCAATGACACGCGTTTGGGAAAAAATCGCCCAGCTTCGCAACATTGAGGGGCTGGGGATTGCGGATTTCGGCACACGACGGCGGCATTCGTTTCTGTGGCAGGACTGGTGCGTGCAGGCGATGATCGAAGGTTTGGGACCATCTTTCACCGGTACGTCCAACTGCCTGATTGCGATGCGCCGCGAAGTAGAGGCTATCGGCACCAATGCACATGAATTACCCATGGTCTATTCGGCTCTGGCTGAAGATGACGCTGCGCTCGCCCAAGCGCCATATGATGTGCTTAGCGACTGGCATGAAGAACATGACGGTAATCTGCGTATTATTCTACCTGATACCTATGGCACCAAAGGGTTTTTAGCCCGCGCGCCCGACTGGCTGGCAGGCTGGACAGGAATACGTATCGACAGCGGCGATCCTGCAACCGGGGCCGAAATTGCAATTGATTGGTGGAAATCTCGAGGTGAAGACCCCACTCAGAAACGCATTATCTTCTCGGACGGATTGGACGTGGACAAAATTCGCGAGCTGCACGCCCAGTTTGCTGATCAGACCAACGTATCGTTTGGCTGGGGCACTCTGCTGACCAACGATTTTCGCGGGCTTGTTCCAAATGACGCGCTGGCCCCCTTCTCGGTGGTCTGTAAGGCAGTGTCCGCCAATGGCAAACCAACCGTGAAGCTGTCTGACAACCCGGAAAAGGCAATGGGGCCAACAGATCAGATTGAGCGGTACAAGCGGGTTTTTGGCGTCGGAGCGCAGAAAGCGATCGAGGTGATCGTTTAGCCGTGATAGGCAGCGACCGTCTTAAGCTGTGAGAACCCGTACAGCGCCTCGAAGCCTTTTTCGCGGCCGTGGCCGGATTTACCAACACCTCCAAAAGGCAACTCAACACCGCCGCCCGCACCATAGTTGTTGATGAAGACTTGCCCCGACTGCAGCCCCTTGGCCAGTCGCATCTGGCGTGCCCCATCCCGCGTCCAGACGCTGGCGACAAGGCCATAGTCGGTGCTATTCGCTATGCTTAGAGCCTCTTCCTCGGTTTCAAACGGTATCAAAACCTGAACCGGGCCAAATATTTCATCCCGCGCAAGCACATGGTCCGGAGGGACGTCAGCAAAGAGTGTGGGCAGGACATAAGCCCCATTTTCTGGGGCGTTTTCCGCGATTTGCCCCTGTCCGGCGATGGTCAAATCCGCGCCCTTCTCAAGAAAACCGTTTACGATCTGTTTTTGCCGTTCCGAGATCAACGGCCCGACGCGCGGATCGTTCATCGCCGGTCCCACGGATAGCTCGCTATATGCGTCGGCCATGCGAGACTTGACCTGCTCATAAACGCCCCGCTGAACCAGTATGCGAGATGAGGCCGAGCAGGTTTGGCCCGCATTCTGAATGCCCGCATTCACCAGAAACGGCAGCGCGGCATCCAGATCGGCATCATCGAAGACCAGTTGCGGCGACTTGCCGCCCAATTCCAGCGTCACCGGGACAACATTTCGACCAGCCGCTTGCTGCACAAGTGCTCCCGTCGCGACCGACCCGGTGAAGGAGATATGATCGACATCTGGGTGTGCCGATAGCGCCGCGCCTGCTTGGGCTCCCAGTCCGGGCACCGCATTCAAGGCTCCGGGTGGCAAGCCCGCTTGAATAGCCAGATGAGCGAAGGCCAATGCGGTCAGGCAGGCTTCTTCCGCCGGTTTCAGAACGCAGGCGTTGCCCATCGCCAGCGCCGCCCCGACCGAGCGGCCAATGATCTGCATCGGATAGTTCCACGGCACGATATGGCCGGTCACACCATGCGGTTCGCGCAGCGTGTAAACGGTGTAGCCATAAAGGTAGGGAATGGTCTCGCCCATCACTTTATCAGCAGAACCGCCGTAAAACTCGCAATACCGCGCCAAGGCAACGGCATCCGCCCGCGCCTGGGTCAGCGGTTTGCCGACATCCATCGCCTCAAGCTGTGCCAGATCATCGACCCGTTCCAGAACCAGTTGCCCCAACCGGGTGAGAACACGCCCCCTTTCCAGCGCGGTCATGCGACCCCATTCATCATCGCGCGCAGAACGGGCGGCCTGCACCGCAGCATCTATATCGCGTTCGTTACCCCTTGCGATCTGGCAGATTTCAGAGCCGTCCGAGGGATTAACAAGCGTCAAGCATTGCCCTGAAGCAGGTGTTTTCCATTCACCACCAATCAGACACAGGCTGGGATCGAACCAGAGGGGATTAGACATCAGAAACTCCTAATATAGGCTCTAATAAAGTACTTTTGGATCATGCAGCCCCCTGTCCGATCTCTGGCAGACTGGGCGCTGCATCGATTAGCGTTCGCGTGTAGGGGTGCTGTGGCTGGATAAAGACCTGCTTGGTTTCACCCTGCTCGACAATCTTGCCGGCCTGCATCACCAACACGCGGTCGGTTATCGTACGAACCACACTCAGATCGTGGCTGATAAACAGATATGTCAGATCGTAAGCCTCACAAAGCTCGACCAAAAGATCGAGGATCTGGGCGCGTACCGAGACATCGAGGGCCGAGACAGCTTCATCGAACAGGATCAACTCGGGCTGGATGATCAGCGCACGGGCGATGGCGATCCGTTGGCGTTGCCCGCCCGAAAACTCGTGGATATACCTGCTTGAGTCATCCGGGCTGAGGCCAACCGCAGTAAGCATTTCGGCAATGCGATCCTGCCGTTCGGACACGTTTGGCGGGGTTTCGAGTAGGTGAAACGGCTCGGTGATCAGGCGCGCAACCCTGTGGCGCGGATTAAAACTGCCGTAGGGGTCCTGAAACACCACCTGCATCTTGCGACGTACTGTCAGATTGGGTTTATGGCCTGTAAATACAGGCTGACCATCCAGAGATATTCGGCCTTGTTGCACCTCTTCGAGACCCAATATCGCCCGTGTTAGGGTCGATTTTCCGCAGCCGGACTCACCAACCAACCCCAATCGTTCCCCTCGGTTCAGCGTAAAGCTAACCTGATCGACGGCCCGGTGATGGCCAGGTGCATCGAACAAGCGCTTTCTGGGCAGGCGGTAGTCCCGAACCACTTTGTCGACTTCCAGCAATGGCCGTGGCTCTGGGGCTACCGGCAGGTTGACCTGATGCCCCGAAGCCTCGAACAGCATGCGGGTATAGGGGTGTTGCATATGGCGTAGCAGATGTTCAGTTGCGCCGGTTTCAACCACCTCGCCATGCCGCATAACCACGATCTGATCCGCCATGCCAGCAACCACTGCCAAATCATGGGTGATCATCAGCAGACCCATGCCGTATTCCGTCACCAGTCCTTTGAGCAAGTCGAGGATTTGTGCCTGCGTCGTCACGTCCAGCGCCGTTGTCGGCTCATCAGCGATCAGTAACCGGGGGCGCAACGCAATCGCCATGGCGATCACCACACGCTGACGCTGTCCACCCGACAGCTCGTGCGGAAAGCGTGTCATAGGGAACCGGTCGGTGGGCAATCCGACCCGCGCCAAAACCTCTTCGGCCCGTTCGCGCGCCTGGGCGGGGGGCATGGTCTTGTGGATCAGGATGGTCTCCATCACCTGATCGCCAATTGTCTTGACCGGGTTCAAGGCAGTCATCGGTTCTTGGAAAACCATTCCGATCGCGGCACCCCGCAGGGCGCACATCTCTGCTTCTGACTGATTCAGCAGGTTCTGACTGTCAAGCTGCAGCACCCCTTCCGCATCAGCCCCGCTGGGCAGCAACTGCATCACGGCAAGGGCGGTCATGGATTTTCCCGAACCGCTTTCACCGGTCACAGCCACGATCTGCCCAGGGACAATTGACAGGTTAATCTGCTTTAAAATCGGTGTGCCATGGATGGCTACTGAGAGGTTCTTGATCTGCAAAAGGCTCATGCGCGGGCCACCCGTATCCGAGGGTCCAACCAGTCGCGCAAGCCATCACCCAGAAGGTTCAGACCTAGAACCGTCACGATGATCGCCAAACCCGGAATCAGAGCCAAATGCGGGGCAAAACTGACCATAGTCTGCGCGTCGGCCATCATTCTGCCCCAGCTTGGTGTGGGCGGTTGCGCGCCCAGGCCGACATAAGACAGCCCGGCCTCGGCCAGAATACCCAGAGAGAATTGAATCGTTCCCTGAACGATCAGCAGATTGGCGACATTGGGCAGGATGTGTTCAGCCGATATGCGTGCCGCCCCTTTGCCTGACACGCGGGCGGCGAGGATGAACTCGCGCTCCCACAGCGACAGGGCCGCACCTCGGGTGATCCGCGCAAAGACAGGGATGTTGAAGATACCGATGGCGATGATCGCGTTGATGGCCCCGGCACCAAAGACAGCGGTGATCAGAATGGCGATGACAAGAGAGGGGAATGCAAAGACCAGATCGTTGCCGCGCATGATGACTTCGTCCAGCCACGATCCTTTGCGCGCGGCAGCGGTCAGGCCCAAGGGGACGCCCAGCGCCATGCCGATCCCGACGGCCACCAACGCTACCGCAATCGAGGTACGAGCGCCGACCATGATCATCGAGAACATGTCGCGCCCGAAATGATCGGTGCCGAACCAGTGTTGCGCGTTTGGCGGTTGCAGCTTGGCCGGAATATTGAGCGCGGCATGGTCATATGGCGTCCAGACAAACGATACGAGCGCTGCCAGAAGCACCAGCGAGGACAGTGCGGCACCAAGGATCAGGTTGCGGCTCATGTCCTGCTCCTCAGTCTTGGATCGACGGCGGCATAGGCCAAATCGACCAAAAAGTTCACCATGATGACGGCGAAGACCAGCAACATGACGACCGATTCCACTACGATCAGGTCACGTGCAGAAATCGCCTGAAACACCAGCCGTCCGAGGCCTGGCAGATAGAAAACCTGTTCGATGATGATTGAGCCTGCCAGCAGGAAGGAAAATTGGAGCCCGATGATCGTCAGCACAGGAATCAGAGCATTCCGCACCCCGTGTCGCCACAGTGCCTGACGGCGTGACAGGCCCTTGGCGCGGGCAGTACGCATAAAATCCTCGGCCAGAATATCCAGCAATGCCGATCGCATGACCCGCGCAAGAATAGCCGCCTGTGGCAGGGCTAGGGCGATCGCAGGCAGGGTCAGAGAATGCAGGCCTGTCCAGACGCCGTTTTCCCAACCCGCGAACCCGCCGGCATTGAACCAGCGCAGATTGATCGCAAAGATCAGCACCAGCATCATTGCAAACCAGAAGTTCGGCACTGCTATCCCGAGTTGCGTTGCGCCCATTACAGCCAAGTCACCCGGTTTGCCACGCCGTGCCGCTGCATAGATACCAGCGGGAAACGCAATAAGCGTGGACAGGGTCAGTGCGTACAACGCCAGCGGCAACGACACCCATAGTCGATCCGTAATCATCTGCGACACCTGCGTGCGATAAGTGTAGGATGTGCCGAAATCCCCAACCAGCATCCCGCCGACCCAGTTGAAATACCGTTCGGCTTTGGAGACATCGAGACCCAATTCAGCCCGCAGGGCGGCCAAAGTGTCTGCCTGCGCGTTCACACCCAGCATGAACGACGCCGGATCACCGGGCGCAATCTCGATCACCGCGAAGATGACAACCGAGGCGACGGCCAGACTCAGGATCAGCGACAGCAGGCGTTTGAGGGCATAACGTAGCATTGGTAACAGGCTAAGTGTCTGGATTGCGCGGGTCCAGCACCTACTCGTAGGCCTGTCGCTCGTCGTTGACCAGTTTGATCGCACAGGCCGAGAGATTGGCGGCGGGCTCAGTCTCTGACAGCCATTCAAGATTGGTTTCAGTACGAGCCAGCGCGGCGCGGCGCAGGACCATCAACCGGGCGCGCGGACTATCCAGAAACTCATCTTGCGGGATCACCGTTTCAAGCGGGCTGTCGATCCGGATGGCCTCATAATACCCGCCCGTCAGTGCCAAAAATGCAAAAGCGCAGGCCGGAGCGTCATCGGTACATTGCTGATTGCAAAGTTGGGCAATGGGGTGTGTCTCTTCCGATGACATCAGCCAACTCTCTACCGATTGACGCCACGGGTTATCCAGCGAGATATCGCCGTACCCTAGCCCAAGCGCCAGCAGACCCGCCATACCCAGCGCTTGGTCCGAGTTTGCGTCGACCGGA
This sequence comes from Ruegeria sp. O11, assembly GCF_056535285.1. Classification (NCBI taxonomy): domain Bacteria; kingdom Pseudomonadati; phylum Pseudomonadota; class Alphaproteobacteria; order Rhodobacterales; family Roseobacteraceae; genus Ruegeria; species Ruegeria sp. O11. The sequence goes on from NZ_JBQERS010000008.1 coordinate 51,261, forward strand.
TCAGGTTGAATATGACGCAATGCTGCAAGCCCGTCTCCGCGTGGTTCTGGAGTTTGAGACAGATAGGCCAAGTAGGGTTTCAAGGCCTGCATGACCTGATCATCGGCCAACAACGTCTCACGCATTATGGCGTTACCATACAGCGCCACGATGCGTGTTGGATAATCCGTGGCCTGATGCTCACCAAGCGCGTTGAGTTTTGCGATCAGGTCAAGATCGGGGTTCGGATGCTTGGCCTGGAGTAAGATTTGCGCCAACTCGTTTCCAGCGCGTGCCTCGACCGTTAACCACGACTGCCCAAAGGCCGACCAATCTTTCTGGCGAAAAAGCTTTCGCGACTGTTTGGGTCCCAGCGATTGACGATATGGCGACGGCCCAAGATCCGATGTTTCGATCCGACCCAGTAACAGGCGCGCTTCTACGTCACCTTCAGCGGCAAGCTCTGCCAGCATGGGCAGGGCCTGCTCATCGTCGCCTTGCAGCCACAACTCAACCGCCTGGCTAAGCGATGAATCGGCCCGAGCAACAGATGTAATAGCGATCTGCGCCGCGAGGGTAAGAGCGACGAAGATTGACTTGACCATGCACGGACCTCCCTGGGGTCTATTCGTCCCAACTGATGGCAGTCAGGTCGATGGCTGCGGTGGGCGCGTTTTCCCACAGACCCTGAACACCTGCCTTGGCAACCCCGAGCTTGGCAAGCTGAAACAGATACCCGTTAACGTAATCGGTTGCGATCAGGCGCTGCGCCTCCCCCAACAGACGAGTTCGTTCATCAGGGTCGGTGGTGGAATTCAGAGTGTCCATCAAAGCCTGAAAATCGGTGCTGTCATATTGGAAGTAATAGTCAGGACGCGCATAGATACCGATATCCATAGGCTCGGTGTGGCTGACGATGGTCAGGCCGAACTCCTTGCCTTTGAACACGCTTTCCAGCCATTGCGCCCATTCCACATTGATGATCTCGGCTTTGATGCCAATCTCGGCCAGCTGAGCAGCGATGATCTCACCCCCGCGCCGAGCGTAAGAGGGCGGTGGCAGGTGCAGCATGGTCTCGAACCCGTCGGGATATCCGGCCTCGGCAAGAAGAGCCTTAGCTTTCTCAGGGTCGTAGGCCGAATTACCAGTCAGATCGACATAAGCCGGGTTGTGCGGCGCGAAATGGGTGCCGATGGGTGTGCCATAACCGAACATAGCGCCGTCGATGATGGCTTGCCGATCGATGGCATGGGCTAGGGCCTGCCGCACGAGTATATCGTCAAAGGGTTCTTGTTTGTTGTTGGTCGATAGGATTGTCTCACCCTCAGTCGAGCCGACAAGGACCTGAAAGCGCGGATCGGCCTCGAACTGAGGCAGGTTCTCGGGCGCAGGGAAGTTGTCGAACACGTCCACATCCTCGGCCATCATGGCGGCGAATGCGGCGGTCGGGTCCGAAATAAATTTGAACGTTGCAGTCTCTAACGCGGGCTGATCGCCCCAATAGTCGGGATTTCGATTCAGGGTGATGCTGTCCCCTTGCACCCAATCGGCAAAGGTGAACGCACCCGTGCCAACCGGGTTGGTCTTAATATTTTCGATACTTTCCGGCGCAACGATGACCGCGTCACCCCAGGCAAGGTTGAAGAGGAAATTACCGTTCGGTTCCTTCAACGTCACCTGAACGGTCTGAGGATCCACAACTTCGACAGTCTCAATCCCAGCAAACAGAGCCTTTTGTGCATTGGCGCTGTCTTCCGCGTTCGCCCGGTCGAGGCTGAACTTGACGTCCTCGGCATCCATCGTAGTGCCGTCATGAAAAGTCACGCCATCGCGCAGTTTGAATGTATAGACCGTGCCGTCATCCGAAATCTCCCAGCTTTCAGCCAACCCCGGAACAACCGATCCATCGCCCATAAAGCGGGTCAGACCTTCGAAGATGTTGGTGTAGACAACCGAATCGATTGCCTGAGCGGCGGCGCTGGTTGGGTCCAGATGCGGCGGCTCTAGCTGCATGGCGATGGTGATGTCGGATTTAGCCAGAGCCTGCGTGGCAAACAGGCTGGCACCTAGGGCCAAGGCCGACGCGAATGAGCGAAAGCGCTGCTTTGTCATGAAAATCTCTCCCCACATTATACGACTATTCCGCTGACTACGGATCGTTCTGAGACCGATCCTGCCAGAAACCCCGGGTCAATCAAGGGATTGTTGGCGCAACCGGGGTTTCTTTGCATCTGCCGCATCTGCTATGCCGCACTGCAACATGAACCCTGCGAGGAGTGATCATGAGCGCCACCGCCCACAAGAAAGCCCCGAACGCCGAGGATATCCGCGCCCGGAAAGGCACTGAACCTCTGGTCTCGCTGACTGCCTACACGACGCCGATGGCGCGGTTGATGGATGCGCATTGCGATTTCGTCCTGGTCGGTGACAGCGTCGGCATGGTGCTGCACGGGTTGACCTCGACCCTCGGGGTCACAATGGACATGATGATCATGCACGGCCAGGCCGTCGCCCGCGGGCTGGACAGAGCCATGATGGTGATAGACATGCCTTTCGCCAGCTACGAACACGACCAGGCGCAGGCCTTCCGCAACGCGGCCCGCTTAATGTCCGAAACCGGTGCAGGCGCGGTTAAGCTGGAAGGCGGCGTGGAGATGGCCGAAACCATTCGGTTTCTCGTCAAACGCGGCATCCCGGTGATGGCGCATATCGGTTTGACACCGCAATCAATCAACACGCTGGGCGGCTACAAGGTACAGGGGCGCGACAAACAGGCCGATGCCGTACTGGCCGACGCCTGTGCCGTTGCCGAGGCCGGTGCGTTTTCCGTCGTGTTAGAGAAGGTTCCGCAAAGCTTGGCTGACCGGATCACGTCCCAGATTGCGATCCCCACCATCGGCATTGGTGCTTCGGCCGGGTGTGATGGGCAAATTCTGGTGGTAGACGACATGCTTGGCTTTTTCACTGCTTTCAAACCAAAATTCGTCAAACGCTATGCCGATCTTGGCCCGTTGGCCGAAGCAGCAATTGCAGAATACGCAGCCGAGGTTCGAGCTCGCAGCTTTCCGGCAGACGAACATGTCTTTGCAGATCAGACCCCTTCAAAAGGGTCCAAGTCATGACCGCGCCTATTCTGCGTCGGCTGGCGGATTTGCGTGCACTGACCCGTGAATGGCGCCAAAAGGGCGAGGTGATCGGAGTCGTCCCGACCATGGGCGCGCTGCATCAAGGACATCTGTCACTGGCCGAAGCCGCCAAGGCGGATTGCGACCGGGTGGTCGTGACAATCTTCGTGAACCCCAAACAGTTCAACAACCCAGAAGACCTTGCCAACTATCCACGCACCGAACAGGAAGACGCGGAAAAGCTGGCCCCTTATGACGTTGATGCGATTTACGTACCCGACCCTCAGGAGATCTATCCCGAGGGATTCGCCACCACAGTCTCGGTCTCGGGCCTGACTGACACAATGGAGGGTGAATTCCGCCCGGGTCATTTCGATGGCGTGGCGACCGTTGTCGCCAAACTGTTCCTGCAAACGCAGGCGGATCGAGCCTATTTTGGGGAAAAAGACTATCAGCAGCTTATGATCGTCCGACGGATGGCCCGCGATCTGAATATTCCGATCGAGGTGATTGGTTGCCCGACGGTACGAGAGCCCTCGGGTCTTGCCATGTCTTCGCGCAACCAGAGACTGTCAGATCGGGGGTTGGTAATTGCGGCTAAAAAACATCGCATCATGCGCGCACTTGTTCAGGCTCTGGAGAATGGTGAGGCGTTCAACTCGCTGGTGACGCAAGCCCAGGCTGAATTGCTGGCCGCCGGTTTCGCTAAGGTGGAATATCTCCAACTCCGCTGTGCCGATACGCTGGACCCGCTAGCCCACGCCGACCGCCCGGCGCGCTTGTTCGCGGCGACCATGCTTGAAGGCGTGCGGCTGATCGATAATCTGTCGGTGTCAAAGGTCTGATTTCCCCTCTGGCACGTTTGGCATTGTTTGCGCTAAAGTCCCGCAAAACCAATGCGGGAGGGGCGCAGGCATGACCTATATTCTGGCAATCGATCAGGGCACCACATCGTCTCGTGCGATCCTGTTTGACGCGCAAATGCAGCGCGTCGGCACTGCGCAGCACGAGTTTACGCAGCATTTCCCGCAGGAAGGCTGGGTCGAACATGATGCCGAAGAAATCTGGGACAGCGTCCTGACCGTTTGCCGGGAGGTGTTGGACACCACGGGTGTTGCCGCCAGCCAGATCGCCGGAATTGGGATCACCAATCAACGCGAAACCACAGTTATCTGGGATCGCGCCACCGGTGCCCCGATTCACAACGCGATTGTCTGGCAAGACCGGCGCACTGCTGAAATTTGCGAACGTCTTCGCAAAGCGGGGTGCGAAGATGACGTGACCGCCCAGACGGGGCTGCTGCTGGACCCTTATTTCTCGGGCACAAAGGTCAAATGGCTTCTGGATACCGTGCCAGGCGCGCGCGACCGTGCCGCCGCGGGAGAGCTGCTGTTCGGCACAATCGACACCTTCCTGATCTGGCGACTGACCGAAGGGCGCATGCACGCCACCGACGCCACCAACGCCGCTCGTACATTGCTGTTCGACATTCACAAGGGGGAATGGAGCAGCGAGATTTGTGACTTGCTGGACATCCCCCAGGCCTTGTTGCCCGATGTCCGTGATTGTGCGGCAGATTTCGGATCGACCTCACTGCTTGGCGGCGACATTCCTATACTCGGCGTGGCAGGGGATCAGCAGGCCGCCACCATCGGGCAGGCCTGTTTCCAGCCGGGCATGATGAAATCCACCTATGGCACGGGGTGTTTCGCGCTGCTCAACACCGGTGCGCAGCCGGTGGACTCGAAAAACCGCCTGCTGACCACCATTGCCTATCAGCTGGACGGGCAGAAAACTTATGCGCTTGAGGGCTCGATCTTCATCGCCGGTGCGGCAGTGCAATGGCTGCGCGATGCGTTGCAAATCATCGAAGCCGCACCGCAAAGCGGTGAACTGGCCGCGCAAGCTGATCCAAACCAACATGTTGTCCTTGTGCCTGCCTTTACCGGGCTCGGTGCGCCCTATTGGAAACCCGATTGCCGCGGCGCAATCTTTGGCCTGACCCGCAATTCCGGCCGCGCCGAAATCACGCGCGCCACGTTGGAAAGCATCGCGTTCCAAACCCGCGACCTATGGCACGCAATGCAGGGCGATTGGGGGGCCGAGGCTGACGTGATCCTGCGCGTCGATGGCGGGATGAGCGCATCGGACTGGGCCATGCAGGGGCTTTCGGACATTCTGGGCGCTCCGGTCGACCGCCCGGTGATGCAGGAAACCACCGCGCTGGGTGCCGCATGGCTGGCTGGAATGAAAGCAGGTGTCTACCCGGATCAGGCAGGATTCGCCGAAACCTGGGATCTTGACTGTCGGTTTGAACCTCAGAAGGCCGAGGTCGACCGAGACGCGGCCTATGCGCGCTGGCAACGGGCCGTTCAGGCGACCATGGCGTTCTAGCTGTGGTCCTTCATCAGACGCTGTTTCTGGCGTGACCAGTCGCGTTTGGACTGTGTTTCGCGCTTATCGTGTAGCTTCTTACCCTTGGCGATGCCGATCTTCAGCTTCGCCCGGCCTTTGTGGTTGAAGTACAGCACCAACGGCACCAGCGTCATACCCTTGCGCTGAGTCGCGTTCCACAGGTTTGCCAACTCCTTGCGCGACACCAACAGCTTACGGCGGCGGCGTTCTTCGTGTTTGAAGACCTTCGCCTGTTCATAGGGCGCGATATAGCTGTTGATCAGCCACAGCTCTCCGTCATCAACCGACGCATAGCTTTCAGCAATGTTCGATCCGCCCGCGCGCAGAGATTTGACCTCGGACCCTTCCAGTACGATGCCGCACTCGATATCGTCTTCGATCGCGTAATCGAAGCGCGCACGCCGGTTTTCGGCGATCACTTTGTAATTCGGGTCAGTTTTCTGCTTCTGCTTGGCCATGACGCGTTGATGTATTCCGCTTGCGAGCGCCTTGCAAGACAGGGTTACGATTTGGCTGAGATAATCAAGTCAGGCCCAAAGATCGTATCCGCGTGGTTGTGCAGATAAATCTTGAGCCATGGCGTAAAGCGGTTCGGGTGCCGTTTCACCTCAGCCAGCAGATCGTGATAGTCGACCCAACGAATATCCATCACTTCGTCAGGATTAGGCTCGATTTTCAATGGTCCACGCACGTGCGCCAGAAAGACATCGACCACCTCGTTCTCAACCATGCCATTGCCAACGTCGGCGTGATATTCAAGCTTGTGGCGATATTCAGGATATTGCCCGGTAATGCCCAGCTCCTCGCGCAGACGACGTACCGCGCAATGCGAGGCGCTTTCTTCCCAATCTGGATGTGTGCAGCAGGTATTCGCCCAAAGACCCGGCGTGTGATATTTGCCCATCGCCCTGCGCTGCAGCAATATCTCAGTTCCGCGCACAACGAAGACCGACACGGCCTTGTGCTTGAGGCCTTTCTCGTGTGCCTCAAGCTTGTCAACGGGGGTCAGTTCGCCTTCAACCCAGGCCGGGATCATGATTCCCATCTGTCGTCTCCTGTTGGCGAATCCCGGTGCTCAAAGTCATACCGGTTTTTATCCAAAGTGACGCCGATGGAGGCATCATTCAACCGCACGAAAGGCCGCAGGGGCTGCGGCCTTTTGCACTTTTATACATGAACTAGACGAACCTAGTTATTCGCCCGAAACGCTCACGATATAAGCGTAAACGTCTTCAGCGCCCTTTTTCAGTTTAAAGGTCATTTTTGACTTGGCCGAGGTTTCACCCAGATAGTCTTTAAGAAACGCTTTGGGGTCCTGGGCGTAAGAAACAAAAGTCGCTTCATCCCAGACCAAGCCGTTTTCACCCGCTTCGACAATGCTGTCGCCGTATTTGAACCCTTCGACAGTGCCGGCGGTACGACCCGCAACACCATAGAGGTTCGGTCCGGTCTTGCCGCCTTTGACGATCACTTCACCGGCGGGATCAGCGATCAGGTGACAGGATTTGCATTTGTTAAAGGCTTTCTTGCCAGCTTCGGCGTCACCTTCAGCGTAGGCGGGAAGGGCTAGCAGACCAGCAATTGCGGTGGCAAGGATACGATTCATAGCTTTTGCTCCGATACGAATTGGCTGCACAGAAAGGACCTTTGGCGCAGCAGAGAGTCAACGCGCAGATTGCCGCGCGAGGGCACTGTGTCACAGCAGAGACTAGTTCGTCCTTAACTTAAGTCATGTACGGCAGACCAGCAGGGCAGAAGATCGCCTGCACTGGGTGACGCCAAATAGACCGCGCGCGCAATCGCCCGCGCCAGACAGATTGAGGCCGCGTGGCCGATCATCGCCATTGCTTCAGCCTCAACTTCACGGGCAGCTGTGCTAAGGCCAAATACAAGATCTCCATCGCCGGGCGTGTGCGCGGGAACAATGGCGCGGGCGATGCCATCATGGGCAGCCACCGCCATTCGCTGGCATTGCGGTTTGGTCAGTGCAGCATCGGTTGCAACGATAGCAATGGTTGTGTTTGTCCGATCTGGCTGGGCTGGTTTCATAGCCTCCGCCTTGCGGCTGGTGTGGATGCGGCCAAGATCCGAAGCCGGATCCGAACCATGCCCGCCAAACTCGGAACCGATCTCGAATGGTGCCGCCCAAAAATGGCGATCTCCGGGCGTACTCACACTGCCCAGCGGGTTTGCTGCAACCAGTGCACCAACAGTTGTTCCATCCTCAAGTACTAGCGAGGCCGAGCCCAGTCCTCCCTTATGCATTGCCGCTAATGCGCCGGTTCCGGCCCCGGCAGTCCCCAGTTCAAATTCTGGTGAGGCGTTCAGATATGCGGCATTCCCCAGCGCGCGATAGGGGTTTTCGACCCAGTCCTTATCTCCGCCATTAAGCAAATCGAACAGAATCGCCCCCGGCACAATCGGGACGATGGCCGAACCAGCTACAAAACCGCGCCCCTCTGCGCGCAAGGCATCGGATACACCCGAACAGGCATCCAGCCCAAAGGCCGAGCCACCGGAAAGCGCAATCGCATCAACCCGGTCAACGGATTTGTCGGCCGCCAAGAGATCGGTTTCACGCGTGCCCGGCGCCCCACCCATGACATGCACCGAAGCCGTGAAAGGGTGATCCGCAGTCAAGACAGTCGCGCCCGATTTCAACGCCTCGTCCTGCGCATTGCCGACCTTCAGGCCCGGGACGTCGGTGATCAGGTTTCTGGGGCCGGGTGTCATCGAAACCTCTGATGTTGGGCAGATATGCGCGCCGCGGCGCGCTGCCTCCGGCGGAGATATTTATGGCCAGATGAAGAGCGGATCAGATGCATCGGCCCCCATCCACCTCAAGCGCGGTGCCTGTGATCATGCTGGCCTCGTCCGAGCACAGGAAACAGGCGGCGTTGGCCATGTCTTCAGGGGTCGAAAAGCGGCCCAGCGGGATGGTCGAGAGGAACTTGGCGCGGATTTCCGGTGTGTCTTCGCCCATGAAGGATTTCAGCAGAGGCGTTTCTCCTGCCACCGGACAGATCGCATTGACGCGCACGCCCGATGGCGCGAGTTCCACCGCCATCGTTTTTGTTGCCGTGATCATCCAACCTTTGGACGCGTTATACCAGTTCAGATTGGGGCGGGGCGACAGACCTGCTGTTGAGGCCACGTTCAGGATCGCGCCCATACCGCGCGCCTTCATGCCCGGCACAAAGACGCGCGCTGTCAGGTAGACAGATTTCATGTTCACTGCAAAAACCCTGTCGAAGTCAGCTTCACTGACGTCTTCCAGTGGCGTTGGCATATGAGTCACGCCCGCATTGTTCACCAGAACATCAAGCGATCCGAAAACACTGTGTACGACATCAGCCATGGCCTGAACGGAGTCCACATCCGAGACGTCAACTTGCTGAGAAATGGCATCCTGGCCCAATGCAGCGGCCATATCGCGGGCGGCATCGCCATTGATATCGGCAATCATAACGCGGGCACCTTCAGAAAGGAACTTTTGCACAATTCCCGCACCGAACCCGGATGCACCACCGGTCACGATTGCGGTTTTACCCTCCAGCCTCATGTTGTTGCCCTCCTGCCCTTATTGTGGGTCAGACTATCAACCAAGAGCCGAGATGCCAGTTCATTCTTCGGACACTTTGCCCCGTAGCGCCTTTACATCGCCGCGTGCTTTTTTGGCTGCCAATCGACGCTTGACCGAGCCATAGGTCGGTTTCGTTGCAATCCTACGCTTGGGTTTGACCAAGGCGCGGGCAATCAGTTCCCCCAGCCGGGCGCGCGCAATCTCGCGGTTGCGGGCCTGGGAACGGGTTTCTTCGCATTGGATGACAATCGCTCCGTCCTTAGTCCATCGCCGCCCAGCTATACGTTTCAATCGAATTTTGACCGGGTCGGGCAAGGAGGGTGAGCGCGCTGCTTCGAACCGCAATTCAACCGCTGTCGATACCTTGTTCACGTTCTGCCCACCCGGACCAGAAGACCGCACAAAGCTTTCCGTCATTTCCCAGTCTTGCAGGGTGATATCGTCGTTGATGCGCAACATGGGTCGGACCATACTAGGCACAGGTAAAAACAGAAAGGGCCGCCCCGGTGGGACGGCCCTTCGAAAGTTCAGGAGGTGGGGTCGGTTAGATCAATCGACCAGCCGAAGCGAGCGCTCCGCCAAGGGCTGCCTTAACAGGCGATCCCCACGGTTGTTCCGACACCTCTCTCCAATCTCTTTCTCGACACTGGATCACCTCCTTTTCTATCTGTTGCGGTTAGAAAGGAGCGTGACACAACTTGTGCCAATCTCAAAGAACTTTTTTACGCAGGCTGTGCAGCGGTCAAGCGGGCAACGATCACTTTGAACGGAATCAACGCGATCAAAGCCAGTGACAGTTTCACAAGCCAGTCAGCGAAAGCCAGTGTCACCCAGAGCGGCGCCATCGGGCCAGACAGCATGAATGGCACAGGCTCCCACGCCCAACTGATCGCAGCGTCAGCATTGGCACCAAAGAAGGTGACCGAAGCCGAGAAGGCGATAGTGAAGAACAGCGCGGTGTCCAGTGCAGACCCAACCAGCGTCGAGACCAGCGGTGCGCGCCACCAGCGTCCGCCACGCAGTGAATTGAACACGGTGACATCGGTCAGTTGTGCGATCAGGAACGCGGTGCCCGAGGCGACGGCAATCCGCAGCGGTACGGCGGCATAGGTGAAGCCGTCACCCTGCAGCATGATCTGGCTGCCGATCAGCGAGCAGATGATACCGGTGACAAAACCGGCAAACACGACCTTGCGGGCTGGACCTACGCCATAGACGCGATTCATGATGTCCGTGACCAGGAAGGCCAGCGGATAAGTGAAAGCACCCCAGGTCAACAGCCCATCAAAGATGAGGAACTGGACCAGGATGTTTGAGGCCACGACAATGGCGGCCATGGCAATGATGCCGGGAATAAAGCTGCGTTGCATTTTCAGATGCCCGTTTTGACAAGGTAGCGGCGACTTGGCCCCAGGCTCATCCCAAGGCAGGCCGTGCGTTTAGACCTTTGATAACGACCTGTCAATCGGGCAACAGGTATTCAACCACTTCTGTCCGTTGCAGTGCCAGAAAGTTGTCGTCCGAGATCATCGTAGCGCGCAAACGCATCTGACCGTCGCGCCAGATCGACAATCCTTCGAGGTTGTCGTGAAGTCCGGTGCCGGTTTCGAGTAACACTTCTTCGGACTGAGGGGCATCATTGTCAATCTCCCATCGACGCAGGCGCGTTCGAAAGCCTATGAATGCAACGGCACGCTCAAGTACATAAAACCTCCCGTCAGGACCGAATTCAGCGGCAACTGGTTGGAACTTTCCGCGCGCGGGCAGAACAAAGGGCGTTGACCAGCGGCTGCCATCCCAACGATAGATCGGGATATCGCCGCGAAGGGTTCTGCTTTTTTCAGTCAGTGTATAAAGCCGTCCCAGATTGTCGATCGCCAGCGCTTCGAATGACCCGTTGCGGTCCAAATTCAGAAACTCTTTTGGACGCGGCAGAACCCGTGTATTTGTGTTGTGCGCCGTATAATGTGCGATGCGGTGAACACCTTCGAACGAGATGTATATACTTTCGTCCGAAGCAACCGCAATCCCTTCGGAATCCCCTGCCCGTCCCTTCAGAACGCGCCCTTTGCTGGACAGGATTGGCCATTGCCCGAGAATTTCGATACCGATGATCTTATCACCGTCCCGATTGACCCGCGCTGTAACCAGCCTTGACCGGTCACTGATCGCGATCAAACGTTTGCCGCCTTCTGCGATGTGAATCGCCGAAAATCCACCAAACCAATCAGAAGTGTTGCGCCAGACGTAAATGTCGAGCAACGAAGCCCGCTTTGGCTCGACTGCCCAAACCTGCCCTGTTAGCAGCAGCGCTAATATCAGTTGGCTTGCAAAACAGCGGTACATTGCTGGGGCAAGTCAGCCAGACGGTATTCTCGTCGTTTCTTTGGTGGAGGTGCATTTGGATCGGGTGGAGGTGGGTTGAGGATATTGCGGACCCATTGTTCCGCTTCTGCACAGCCATCGCCCTTGGGAGGTGGATCCTGATTGACGCAGCCTTTCGATCCCCTTGGGCACTTCAGACGCACATGAAAATGATAGTGATGCCCCCACCACGGTCGGATTTTACGCAGATAGGCTTTGTTGCCCTTCTCGTCATTGCACATCTGCACCTTGGCACCAGGGAACACAAAGATCCGGGCAACGCGCTTGTCCTTGGCGGCTTCGCGCAACACCGCATGATGCTGCTTGGTCCAGTTGCCGTTGACATAGGCGCCGTTCGCGCGGCGTAAGGATATGGACGAGATATTCTCGCGCGCTTTACGGCTAAGGCGCATGTTGTCGCCCGGCAGCATCCATATGTCGATATCCAGCCCTAATTGGTGAGAGCGATGGCCAGAGGTCATTGGCCCGCCCCGTGGTTGGCTGATATCGCCAATATAGAGACCATTCCACCCCGGTTGCTTGGCTGCAAACCGACTGAGATCCTGAACATAGTCGATCGCCTGCGGATGCCCCCAGTTGCGATTGCGGGACAGGCGCATCGCCTGCCATGTTGGCCCAGTTTCGGGCAATTGCACCGACCCTGCAGCGCACCCGCGCGAATAACTGCCGAAAGCCGCTGATTTTTGCTGAGACCCCACCTTCTGGGCCCCGAACAATTGCTTGGCCAGCGGTTGCGCACCCGCCGTGCCTGCCAGTGTCATCACCGTTAAGACGGCTAAAAAACGTAATAAAATCATCTGCTCTGATCCCCTTCCGGTTTCACCCAGCGCATCAGGACTAGTCCTAGAATAAACAACAGAATGATCGGTGACACCCCCAGTCTTGCACTACCGGTCACTGCCGTTGCTATTCCGATCAAAAGCGGCGCTGCAAAGGCCGTTGCCCGACCCGAAAGCCCATAAAGCCCAAAACTTTCAACCGGGGTGGCGGGATCAGTATGGCGCACCATCATAGATCGGCTGGCCGATTGCAGGATGCCTCCCATACCGCCGATCAGAATTCCGCATCCGAAAAACGCCATATCCGGCAAGCCAGAGCCTTCGGGCAATGAAATTCCGTAAATCTGTGTTCGATCCATCGACACAACCGTCAGGCAGACAAAGATCAAAACCCATATGGCTACCAGTATCACTGGTTTAGGGCCGTATTTCCGATCCATCTTACCGCCGACCCATGCGAAGATGGCCGAAGCCAGTACGCTGACGATCCCGAACACACCGATCTTAACGATATCCCATTCCAGGACCAGCGCAGCGTATGTTCCACCAAAGGTATATAGCCCGTTCAGAGCATCGCGGTAGAACATCGACGACCCAAGATATGTCGCCAGGCTCACCCGATGACGCAAGGCAGCGACGGATTTTCCCAGCAACCGCAAGGCTTCGCCCACGCTGCCTTGTTTATCAGTGTTCGTGTCGTCCCTGACCCAAAGAAAATACGGCACCATGAACAGGATGAACCACCCGGCTGTGAAGGGCCCGACAAACCGAGTACCTTCCTGCGTTGCCGCATCCAGACCGAACATCGGGTTCATCCCGATCAGGGTTTTGCCATTGGGCTGCTCGACGAACAGTGCCAGCATAATCGCCAGCGACAGCAGTCCTCCGAAATAGCCAAACGCAAAACCTGATCCCGAGATCTCACCGACCTCACTGTCATCCCCCAAATCGGGCAGCTGAGAATTGATGAAGATTAGCGCATATTCGGCCCCCACAAAGCCCAGCCCAAAGGCCGAAATCATCAGCCACATATTCGAGCCATCAGGCATCGTGTACCAAAGCGCCGCGGATCCCACCGCGTACATCAGCGAAAATCCAAATATCCAAGGGATACGCCGACCTGAGACATCTGCCATCGCGCCAAGTAATGGCGCGCCAAAGGCAATGATCAGCCCAATAATGGTCATGCCGTTCGCCCAGACAACCTGCGCCTGCGCCTTGGCAGCCTCCTCCACCAGACCTGATGTCAGATAATACTGTGCAGCAACACTTACAAAATATGGGCCAAATACGAAGGTCACCAGCAAGGTGTGATAGGGCTGCGAAGCCCAGTCGAAAAACCACCAGCCCCAGATGCGCTTGCGCTTGGAAATTTCCGCCATTTCTGCCCCTGTTCTTGTTGAATTCATAAGAGGGGGCTTTGTGGTAATTCGCAAGCGTTGTGTTGCTGCAGACTTGCTCTTTGGCGCAGGCGCGCTTAGGTCTCTGGGCAATTGACGAACGGAGTGCCCATGCTGTCGCTGATCCAAATCCTGCTTTTGATCCTAGACATTGTCTGGTTCATCATTCTTGCCCATGTGATCATGAGTTGGCTGATCAACTTTCAGGTTCTTAACCTGCACCAGCAACTGGTGGCGCAAATCTGGTATGGGCTGAACCGGATATTAGAACCGATCTATAGCCCCATCCGTCGCATCCTGCCCAACATGGGCGGTCTGGATCTGACGCCTCTTGTCGTGCTGATCGGAGTCTATGCCCTGCGGATCATCCTGATCAACAATGCGGTCTATTTCTACTGACCTCTTGTTCACCGAATCTTAGTATGTGATGGTCCTGTCTTAAGAGCAGACAAACCTTAATACAGGACCCTCCGGCGCATGTTCGACTCCGCACCCTTGTTGCGAGACGTCTTTGGATTCGACGACTTCCGCCCCGGGCAGGAAGAGATTGTCGATGCCGTGACCGCGGGCGAAAACGTGCTGGCTATCATGCCCACGGGTGGTGGTAAATCCCTTTGTTTTCAATTGCCTGCACTGTTGCGCGACGGGGTAACTGTGGTGATATCTCCGCTCATCGCCCTGATGCGCGATCAGGTACGTGGGCTGCAAGAGGCCGGTGTCGAGGCAGGCGCGCTCACCTCGGGCAATACATCTGAGGAAACTGATGCCGTTTGGGATGCTATAGAGGGTGGTCGACTCAAGCTGCTTTATATGGCGCCGGAACGGCTGGCTGCAGGGTCTGCACTGGGAATGCTACGTCGGATCAACGTCAATCTGATTGCCGTGGACGAGGCGCATTGTGTTAGCCAATGGGGCCATGATTTTCGCCCTGATTACCTGCGGATCGGAGAGCTGCGTCGCACGTTAAATGTACCGCTGGCCGCTTTTACAGCGACAGCGGATGCGGAAACGCAGGAAGAGATCGTCGAAAAGCTGTTCGACGGTGTTGAGCCGCGTAAATTCCTGCGCGGGTTTGACAGACCCAATATCCATCTGGCCTTTGCGGCCAAGGATGGACCGCGCAAACAAGTCCTCGATTTCGCTGCCGCCCGAAAGTCCCAATCCGGCATCGTCTATTGCGGCACCCGCAACAAGACCGAAGTGCTTGCGCAAGCCCTGCGCGCCGAAGGGCATTCGGCCTGCCACTATCACGGCGGGATGGAGGCCGAAGATCGACGCATCGTTGAGACCCGCTTTGCGCGCGAGGATGGTCTGATCGTCGTCGCCACTGTCGCGTTTGGCATGGGTATCGACAAGCCGGATATTCGCTGGGTCGCTCATGCGGATTTGCCGAAGTCGATCGAGGCCTATTATCAGGAAATCGGACGCGCCGGCCGCGATGGCGGCCCCGCCGAGACCCTGACCTTGTTCGGCCCCGACGATATCCGACTGCGCCGGTCGCAGATCGACGAAGGACTGGCCCCACCTGAGCGGCGGATGGCGGATCATGCACGCCTGAATGCGCTGCTTGGATTGGCCGAAGCCCTAAAATGCCGTCGCCAGACCCTGCTGGGATATTTCGGAGAACAGACCGAACCCTGCGGCAAATGCGATCTTTGCGACAGTCCTCCTGAAGTGTTCGATGGCACCACGCCGGTTCGCATGGCCCTGTCCGCTATTCTGCGTACAGAAGAATGGTTCGGCGCGGGTCATCTGATCGACATCCTGTTGGCCAATGAGACCGACAAAATCCGAGCACGTCGGCACGACAACCTGTCAACCTACGGCATCGGTAAAGACTGGTCGCGCCCGCAATGGCAGGCGATCTTCCGGCAGATGATGGGCCACGATCTGGTCCGTCCCGACACCGAGCGCCACGGTGCCTTGCGTATGACCGAATCCGCCAAACCGATCCTGAAGGGTGAGGCGCAAATTGACCTACGTAAAGACACGATCCGCAAAGCCACCCGTCGTCCCGCAGTCAAAGCGATGGTGTCCGAGGAAGACGCACCGCTGCTCTCGGCGCTCAAGGCCAAACGTCGCGCATTGGCCGAGGCCGCGCGGGTTCCGGCCTACGTCATCTTCCCAGATCGCACCCTGATCGAGATGGCGGAAACCCGACCTGCAAATCTGGACGATATGGCCCGGATCAGCGGCATTGGGGCAAAAAAGTTGGAGCGCTATGGTGCGACCTTCCTTGAGGTGCTGATCGGCGCGGTAGAAGAGCTGCACCCGGCACGGCGCAAGCTTGCCGGCCGCGATCAGGGCGACATCTACGATCAGTTGCTTGAGGTTCAATCACAATTGTCGCGGGGCCCCGACGGGATCGACAAACCACTGAGCTGTTCGGCATCGCAACTGGCGAAGGTGGCGCAGCTGCGCCCGGATGATCCACGAGCGATGGAGCAAGTTTTGGGCGACCGTCGTCACGAAAGGTTTGGTGCGGCGTTTCTGGACGTGCTGCAACAGGCGGGCTAGATACGCCTGAGCAGGCGAGAAACGAGGGCGGACATGCTGGTAGTGATTTCCCCGGCCAAGCGGCTGGATTGGGCAGAACGAAACGTCGAAGTCACCCAACCCGATTTTCAGGATGACGCGATCCGCTTGTCGAAGACCGCCCGCAACCTGACCTTGGGCGATCTGAAAAAGCTGATGGACCTGAGCGACGACTTGGCCCGCCTGAATCGGGACAGGTACCGGGTATTTTCAGACGCGCCGGAAGCAGATGCAACGCGCCCTGCCGCTTTGGCCTTTGCAGGCGATACCTATCAGGGGCTTGAGGCCGCATCGCTGGACGCCGACGAAATGGCCTGGGCACAAGATCATTTGCGCATCCTATCTGGGCTTTATGGTGTATTGCGCCCACTGGATGCCATTCAGGCATATCGGCTTGAGATGGGCAGCAAACTGAAAACCCGACGTGGCAAAAACCTTTATGAATACTGGCGCGATCAGCTGAGCAAGGCGCTGAACGCCCAAGCTGCTGAGGCTGGCAGCAAAGTTCTGGTGAACTGCGCCAGCCAGGAATATTTCAGCGCAGTCGACCTGAAAGCGCTGAAGCTGCCCGTTGTGACCCCGGTATTCATGGAGGACAAGGGCGGCACCCCCAAGATCGTCAGCTTCTTTGCAAAGAAGGCGCGTGGTGCGATGGCCCGGTACATCATTCAACATCGACTGACCGACCCCAAAGGCCTGCTGGATTTTGATAGCGGCGGGTACGAATACCGGGCCGATCTGTCGGAAGACGACAAACCCGTGTTTGTACGCCCCTATCAGGCCTGATCAAGCATCGAAGGATCGTAAGCCACAAGTTCCACCGTGTTCCCCTCGGGGTCTT
This sequence comes from Ruegeria sp. O11, assembly GCF_056535285.1. NCBI lineage: Bacteria > Pseudomonadati > Pseudomonadota > Alphaproteobacteria > Rhodobacterales > Roseobacteraceae > Ruegeria > Ruegeria sp. O11. The sequence continues at coordinate 68,303 of NZ_JBQERS010000008.1, forward strand.
GAGTGAAGATGCCGCGCCAGCCGATCCAGCCGAAATGCTCAACCCGATAGGGCTGCCCGATTTGGTCGTACCAGCGCATGACCGCGTCCTGCTCGGCAAAGGGCACCGACAGCGCGATATGGTGCAGGGCCGAAGCGCCCCCTGTTACCGGCACTGTCTCGCCAGTCTGCTCTGGTCCACGCTCAGAGCCAACTGATTGGTGAAACAGGGCCAGCACCTGTGTATGCCCGCCGAATCCTTCGGCGATCCGAAAAAAGGTGATGGCGCTGTTATGGTCGCCTTGCAGCCGCTGCAACCCGATCACCTTCTCATAGAATTGTACCATTGCCGCCATATCGGCGCAGCGAATTGCAATCTCGCCCAATCCTCGGGGACGAAAACCGCGCTCATCTGACATCAATCGATCCTATTCCGTGCCTTCACCGTCTGCACCGACCGCACGAGCCTCGGCAGGTCGATGTTCCAGTATCATCTTGTGGATCAGTTTCTTGTGCAACGGTTTGGTCAGGTAATGATCAAGCCCCGCCGCCAGTATGCCTTGGTCATCGCCTGTCATGGCATGGGCCGTCAGGGCCACAATGGGAACATGGCGATCTGTTCCGATCTCGCGTCGCCGGATTTCACCTGTCGCCTCTTTGCCATCCATCTTCGGCATCGAGATATCCATGAAGATCAGATCCGGATCAAAGCTGGTGAAGGTTTCGACCGCCTCCAACCCGTTGGAGACGAATTTCAAATCGATGTTCAGGTCCTTGGTCATCTTTCGAAGGATCAGCTGATTGGTTCGATTGTCTTCGGCTGCCAGAACCCGCATCAGCCTCTGCTCCTGCGGAACTTGTGCATTAGTCTCGAGATTAGAGGCGCAGTCGTCACTGCGATCCGGCTTGAATACAGGCGCGCCCAGCGCCATCAGCCGCGAATACAGCTCGGCGCGCGGGATGGGTTTTTGCAACACACCATTAATGAGCCGATGGGCCGGATCGGCGTGGATCACACCGGGATTGGCCGACATCACTACGATTGGCAGATCACCCCATCCTTTGTCACGCAGAGTGGTGGCAAGCTCCAACCCATCCATGTCTGGCAGATCGTGATCGCACAGGACCAGATCAATGGTTTTGTCCATTGCAGACAGCGCCTCGGCCCCCGTCGAACAGGTCAGCGCCTGAGAGCCGAGGCGGTCTAATTGCTTGGTCAGGATGGCACGGTTGACGGCCATATCTTCGACCACCAGAACACGCCCCAATTGCCCCGCCAAATCGGGTGGAACAGGTTGCGGACCTTCAGCAGTGGGCAACGATATGCGGAAACCGAAGCAAGATCCTTTGCCCGCATCGCTTTCGACCCAAACGGCACCGCCCATCATCGAGATCAGACGCTTGGTGATCGCCAGCCCCAGACCCGTGCCTTCGAACTGGCGGTTTTGCGCATCCTCGACCTGATTGAATTCACCAAAGATGTGCGGGACCTTGTCAGCCTCAATCCCGATGCCCGTATCCTCGATGGCCACGTGGATATCGCAGCTTTCTGTGGTCATGTCTGGTACGCCTGTCACACGGATCAATACATGGCCTTGTGCGGTAAACTTCACCGCGTTCCCCACGAGGTTGGTCAGAATCTGACGAATCCGCCCCGGATCACCTACAAAAAGCGTCGGCAGGAACAGGTCATAATCCACTAACAAGGTCAGGCCTTTGTCGCGTACGCTAGGCTGCAACAGCATAGCGACCTCTAGGATACAACGTTCAAGATCGAACTGCTCGGGGTGCAGCGTCAACTTGTCGGCCTCGATCTTTGAATAGTCGAGAACATCGTTGATGATGACCAGCAGCGCCTCGCCCGAATTACGAATCGTGCTGACATAGAGCCTTTGTTCTTCGTTCATCGGGGTTTCGGTCAGCAGTTCGGTCATGCCAACGATCCCGTTCATCGGCGTGCGAATCTCATGGCTCATATTAGCCAGAAAGGCGGATTTGGCGCGGTTGGCAGCCTCGGCCCGTTCACGCGCGGCGTTCAGTTCGGCCTCATGCCGGACCGAGGCGGTGATGTTCAGCGCAAGGCTCAGCACGTCGCCGCCGTGGCCCCGCTGATCGATCAACCGGATATACTGGCCGTTCCACAGCTGGATCACTTGAGGTTCGGGGTGCGGTTGCGCCCAGCGTGCGAGCATACGGGCCTGCCAATCCGCGATCTTTTCCGCGCCGATATCCACGATCCCTTCATGGGTCAGAATCTCAAGAATACGCGGATAGCTGATCCCCGGTGCGACTTCTTCTAGCCCATCGAAAACGCTAAGGTAAGCGGCATTGGCACCGATCAGTGTGTTGTTGCCATCGAAAAATGCAAACCCGTCGGGGATGGTCTGGATCGAGTGCCAAAGGCGACGTTCAGCCACCTCTATCTTGGCATTGGCTACGGTCAGATCGGATTTGACCTTTTCGTTTTCGTCGCGGACCGTCGCAACCTCGGCTTGAGTCTCATCGATCTGACGTGTCAGAGCGATGGCATGACGCCCCAGTTTGCGGTTGGCGGCAGAGAGCTCGGCCTGTTTCAGATGCAACAGCCGCTCAGCAGCCAATCGCGCGCGCCGTTCCTGCGCCAGTTTCTCAGCAAGACTCATGTAATAATTTCCCGCGACAATCTGCCCAGAGCCTCGCGGGAGAGCATGAAAAAGTGCTTAAGCCGCGTTAGCGACGCCCCTCGCGCAACCAACCGGCTAAGAGGAACCCACCGGCCAGCAACAGCACCAGCCAGGGTGGAAGCAACCCGGCCTGCGTTACATCGCGGGTTTCATAGGCGTCACGCGGTGTAAGGCCGATCCAACCTCGCCCGGCCGCCGGTCGGCCCACTCGGACATTCCGGATTGAGGGCAGACCTTCTTCTACCCAAATCGTACCGCCGCGCAGGCTGGCCAGAACCGGGCTTAGGATTTCATCGGTTGCGATAGTGCGTTCGAATTCCTTGGGTGCGGCGGGTCCAAGACCAATCACGGCGGAATGCTCACCCTCTTCCAGACGGTAAAGGCCAATTTCGGGGCCGAAATACTGCGCCTCAAACCGACCAGGCGAGACCTCGTTCAGCGTGATATCCAAGGTGTCGCCGTTAGGGCGGGTGACGGTGACGGGGCCAACCTCATCCTCCAGCGTCTGGCGGATGATACGCATCGACTGGCCATTCGCTTCGGCCCACAGCGCCTCTTCCTCAAGCTCGGGTTCTTTCATCATCCAGTGGGCCAGCCTGCGGAGTAGCTCCAACTGGGGGCCACCGCCCTCAAAACCGCGACTCCACAGCCAAGCGTGATCAGAGGCCATCAGCGCCACACGTCCTTCGCCGACGCGATCCAGTACTAGCAACGGACGGTCATCCACGCCGGTCATTAGCATGTCGCCGGATAGCTGGCTGACGTCAATCTGGCGCAGCCATGCGCCCCATGTTTCAGAATCGCCCAGGTCGGTAGTCACTGGGTGACGCTGGCCCAGATCGGTAACCATAGGCACATACCGTTCCTCATAGACCCGTGCGCTGGGTTTTGCAGGCAGGACTGGCCCAAGCGGAGAGCGGAAAAGGCTGTCCGCGGTGGCAAAATCGGGGCCCGCAGCGACCAGCACCGCCCCACCATTGACGATATAGTCGCCCACGTTGTCCAGATAGATCGCAGGCAGGATGCCGCGCCGCTTATAGCGGTCAAAGATGATCAGGTCGAAGTCATTGATCTTTTCCAGAAACAGCTCACGCGTTGGAAAGGCAATCAACGAGAGTTCATCCACCGGCACGCCATCCTGCTTTTCCGGTGGCCGCAGGATGGTGAAATGGACCAGATCAACCGAGCTGTCGGATTTCAGCAGGTTGCGCCACGTGCGCCCGCCAGGATGCGGCTCGCCCGATACCAGCAAGACGCGCAGACGATCCCGCACGCCGTTCATCTGGATAAGGGCGGTGTTGTTGCGTTCGGTCAACTCGCCTTCGGCCTGCGGAACCGAGAACTGGATGACGTTTCGCCCACCATGCGGCAAGGTAATCGGCAACTCTACGTCCACACCGATGGGAATGGTGAAACGCTCAGGCTCAGCACCGTCGACTGAGATCTCAAGCGGGGCGTTTGTGACACCGACAGGCGCTACGCCGGTATCCTCGACGCGCAGGGTAAGCGTTACAGGCTCTCCGATTATGGCGAATGCAGGTGCATTGCGCACGATCAGCCGACGATCCCAATCACTCGCACGCCCTGTCTGTAACAAGTGCATCGGCGCAGGTAGGTCAGGAGCTTGGTCTGCGTCGTGCACTATACCGTCTGAGACCACGATGATGCCTGCAATCCGCGCCCGGGGTTCTTCGGCGAGGGCCGCATTCAGAGCGGCCATGACCTGCGTGCCCTCATCCCCGTCGCCGTCATCAACCCGTATGCGGCGTAGCTCGGTATTGTCGCGGGCTTCGATTTCAGCCGCAAGCTCGTTTGCGGCCTGAATGGTCTGTTCAGCACGATCCGACAGGGTTTGGCTGGCGCTTTCATCTTCGATCATCAGCACGATATCGGTGAGCGGCGCACGATCTTCGACCTGATATACTGGACCGCTAAGTGCGGAGAGGACAACCAAAGCAGCCAAACCACGCAACGCCCAACCCGACAAGCCACGCCAGAGCGCCAGCACTACCCCGGCAAGCGCGATGGCGGCGACAACGGCCAAGACGGGCCATGGGATCAGCGGATCAAAGATGACGGTACCGGTCATTGCCCCAACCTATCCAAAAGGGCGGGCACGTGGACCTGATCGGATTTGTAGTTTCCGGTCAGTACATGCATCACCAGATTAACGCCAAAGCGATGGGCCAGTTCACGTTGCCGTTCGCCAGCATAGCCGCGACCCACAGGCAAAAGGGACTGACCGTTGCGATCCACCGCCCAGGCCCCAGCCCAGTCATTCCCTCCGATCACTACCGGAGTCACGTTGTCATTGAGATTGCGGAACGGCATCCCCTCGATCTGCTCGGCATTCGGCGGCGCAGCTTCGACCCAGACTTCGGTGCCGGAATAGCGACCGGGGAAATCCTGCAGCAGATAAAAGGCGCGAGTGAGAACATGATCACGCGGAACCGGCTCTAATGAGGGGATATTTAGCGGCGCAGCCAACTGTTGCAGTTTGCGACCATTGGGGCTTGACGCCCCGAAACCGGCGATGTCGGCGTCGCGCGTGTCAAACAGGATCATCCCGCCTGATCGCAGATAGGCGTTAAGCTTGGCATAGGCCTCGGCCGAAGGTTGTGGCTGATCGGTTGTGATCGGCCAATAAAGTAGCGGAAAGAACGCAAGCTCATCGCGTTCCAGATCGACCCCGATGGGATCAGCAGGCTCGACCGAGGTGCGATAATGCAGCGTTTGCACGAGCCCGCGCAGCCCAGCCAGCGCGATATCATCTACTTGCGCATCGCCCGTCAGCACATGCGCCAGTACGAGTTCCTGCGTCGCATTCAGCGCGAAATCGGTATCATCCGGCGTCTGCGCCTGCGCATCCGGAACAAGCAGCAATGCGCCCAGCATCACGGCTGCCGCGCGCGCCAGACCCAAACGTCCGGAAAGAGCCAATGACGCGATCACGTCAATCGTCAACAGCACAAGCGAAAGGCTAAGCAACAGACCCGCCAACGGCGTCTCTGTTGTGATATCCTGCCCCCGGATCGGGACATCGGCAGGCCAAACGGCTGGCGTCAGCACCGCATCCTCGGCCAACACATTCCGTGCAAGTTTCTGCTTGCCGCTTTCATATAGGCCCGGGCGCAAGTCTGGTCCGATCTGGCCCGAGACCAGCTCGACCCCATCCACGCCGGCCAATGTTCCGGCATCGGTCAGAGTACCAAAACCATCCAGTATCTGAACCGGCTCCCACACTGTTCCCTGCATCTGCGCCTCTTGCCGAGATTTGGCGGCAGAAGCGACGGCCAGCCGGTCCAACATCTCCACAAATAGCCCAGACAGCGGCAGGCTTGACCATTCTGCATCCGCCGTAACATGGAACAGCACCACCTGCCCCAATCCTAAGGGTTTGCGGGTAACCAAAGGCGTACCATCGGAGAGTGACGCAATCACCCGATCGGCCAGATTAGGGTCTGGTTGTGCCATCACCTGAGTTGTTACCGTGACATCCTCGGGTATGGTTAGCCCGTAGAATGGCGAGTTTTCTGAGAACGGCGCTAAACCTTTGGCCTCGCCCCAACTCATCGCGCCACCGACGGAACGGCCACCGCTACGCAGACGCACCGGCAGCAAATCATCTTCTTCATCTCGACCCAGATCGCTTGCGGCCATGCGCGGTCCAGCAAAGCGCAGCAGAAGGCCGCCTTGTTCAACCCACTCAATGACCTCAGCCTGTTCTGAATCAGAAAGCCTCGCCACATCCGCGAGCACGATCACATCCGGGTTGGCGGGGAGGACTTCAGTCAAACCTCCTTCGACAAAATCAGCGGTTGGGATCAACACCTGTGTCAGATAGTGGAGCGGTGAAAGCAGCTCTAACCCTTCACGGTTCAACGTGCCCGCAATCAGCGCCACTTCGCGCCGCCTCAGGCTGTCATCTGTCAAAGTCACCGCGCCGGCAGAGCGCTGGTCCTGAAGCTCGAACCGTGTAATTCGAGCGCGCAATTCCGAGGGCAGCGCGAATTCGATTTGCGCCTGTGTAGAGCCGCTTTCAAACTCCAGTGACGTGGATTGCAGCACGCGCATCGCGCCCGCTGGATCGCGCCCTTGCGCCAGCACAGTAACGCTTTCGGCTGGGCCCGGATTGGCACGTAGAACGCGAAGCTGGATCGCTCCGTCCTGATACGTTGCAGGCAGGATCGCGGTCGCGGATGCGGGGGATTGATAAACGATCACTTCGCCCCGCCCCTGCAGGGCCGAAACCAGACGATCATGACCATCAAACGCCAACTGGTCAGAGAACCAATGGGTGTCAAAACCACCTTCTACCTGCTCCAGTGCGGCCAAAGTTTGGGGAATCTGTGCTTCGGTAGGTTGCCAAGGCATCGGTGTAAGACCTGGCAATCGCCCGCGCCAAGCTTCGGCGGCCTGAAACACAGGGGGCTCAGGTTCGGTCAGGCGCAAGATCGAGACCGGGCGACCAGCACGGCCGGCTTCGGTCAGTTGTGCATCGATCTGATCCAGCGTCGATGACCAGCGCGTCGCACCTGCCCAGCTGGCATCCAGCACCAGCAGCAACGGCCCGGATCCGGTTTCATCGCGCGAGGGATTTAGTACCGGCCCTGCTAGCCCGATGATGATTGCCGCAGCCGCCAGCATTCTGAGCAGCAACAGCCACCACGGCGTGCGGTCCGAGACACTTTCGTCATCCTTCAGGCCCAACAACAACGTCACAGCCGGGAACAGGCGGCGGATGGGCGCTGGTGGGACAGCGCGCAGGATCAACCAAATGATCGGCAGGGTCAAAAGCCCCAGCAGCACCCAAGGCGCGGTAAAGCCAATGCCCGCCAGAACTGTCATTGCGCCCCCCCATCCAAGGCGCGATAGAGCCACAATAGAGCCGATTGTGCACTGTCACCCGTATGGTGTAGCCCCATCTGCCAGCCGGTCGCGCGGCAAAGATGCGTCAATGCGTCTTTACGCCGTGCAAGGCGATCCAAATAGCGATCTCGTAGGTCTGCAGCTTTCAAAGTCTCATGCCGGGCAGTGCCGCCGACGCTTTCAAAGATGGTACGCCCGGAATAGGGAAAGGATTCCTCGCTGGGATCCAGAAGCTGCATTAGAACGCCCCGAACACCTCGGTCGGCTGCTTTGGTAAGCGCCAACTCAACCTCATCCAGCGGCCCCAGGAAATCCGAGATAAACACCGCGCGCGCATGCGGGATCATCGCGCGATGTTCGGGTGGTGCATAATCGGTTTGCGCATCCTCTGACCAAGCCTGCGCTAGTCTTATGATCTGTGCATTGCCCCTGCGCGGAGGCAGGGTTGTTCCCGTCAGACCAACGCGTTCACCCCCACGCACAAGCAGGATGGCCGTTGCGAGCCCCAGCAGGCGGGCGCGGTCGATCTTGGTTGGCAAGGTCTTGTCTGAAGCAAACCGCATCGACGCACCCTGATCGACCCAAAGCATGATCGACTGCGCAATCTGCCATTCACGTTCGCGCACAAACTGCTGGTCGCCACGGGCCGAGCGCCTGTGGTCAATCATCCGGCGACTGTCGCCGATTTGCGCTGGACGGTATTGCCAGAAATCATCCCCCAGACCCGAGCGTCTGCGCCCGTGATCTCCCAATAACACGGTTCCGGCCAGATGTTCGGCGCGCGCCAAAAGGGGCGGCAGCCGGGACGCCTCGGCCTCGGATCGTTCGCGTAGGGTCTGGGCGGCGTTCACGCCGCAGCCTCGGTACGGACCAGACCAGCGGCGGTGGACTCGATCAGGTCAGACAGGCTGTCGCCCCGTGCTCGGGCTGCAAAGTTCAGCGCCATGCGGTGGCTGAGAACCGGTCGCGCCATGGTCAGCACATCCTCGGCATTGGGGGCCAGTCGACCTTCCAGCATCGCATTGGCACGTACGGTCATCATCAGCGCCTGCGCAGCACGCGGGCCGGGACCCCAAGCGACGGTTTCCCTCACCCGCTCGGACGCGCCTGCCTCATCCGGGCGAAAGGCACGGACCAGATCGAGGATCAGTTCGACAACCGACTCTCCAACCGGCATCCGGCGCAACAGAACCTGTGCGGCCAGTAATTCTTCCTTAGTGAAAATCTGATGCGCCTCTGCTTCTTCGACACCGGTTGTGGCCAGCAGAATGTCGCGTTCGGTCTGGCGATCCGGATATTCCACATCAACCTGCACAAGGAAACGGTCCAGCTGAGCTTCGGGCAGCGGGTAGGTCCCCTCCTGCTCAATCGGGTTCTGCGTGGCCAGCACATGGAATGGCACGCCCAAGTTCCTATCCTCTCCTGCAACGGTCACCGTGCGTTCCTGCATCGCCTGCAGCAGCGCTGATTGGGTCCGCGGGCTAGCGCGGTTGATCTCGTCCGCCATCAGCAGCTGGCAGAAGATCGGGCCGGAAATGAACCGGAAATGGCGGCTGCCATCCTCGGCTGTGTCCAATACTTCGGATCCCAGAATATCCGCTGGCATAAGGTCCGGGGTGAACTGGATGCGATTGCCATGCAGGCCCATGACCGTCGACAGCGTCTCGACCAGCCTTGTCTTGCCAAGCCCCGGCAATCCGATCAACAACGCGTGACCGCCGCACAACAAGGCGGTCAAGGTCAGATCGACGACCTTTTCCTGCCCGATAAAGCGGCGGGTGATCGAGGCTTTGGCCTCTTGCAGCTTGTTTTCCAGCGCTTCGATCTCGGACACGAGGTCGGCAGGTTCGGACATGAGGTTCCCTTCCGTGGACTGTTATGATTGAAGTGTATCGCGCTGAGAGGAAATGGCAAAAGCAATGAGCGGACAAAAACCCGTGACCCCCTCGCCCGACGGTCTGGCGGCATCGGTCAAAGCGGCCAAAACACGGGGTTTACCGCCCGTTCACCTATGGAATCCTCCGTTTTGCGGCGATCTGGACATCCGGATCGCAAAAGATGGCACTTGGAGTTATCTAGGGTCACCCATCACCCGGTTCGAGCTTGTGAAGCTATTTTCCTCAATTCTTAAGAAAGAAGAGGGCAAGTATTTTCTGGTTACCCCGGTCGAAAAGGTGGGAATCACCGTCGAGGATGCGCCGTTCATCGCCGTCGATTTCGATCAGGATGGTGAGAGCGACGCCCAGCGCCTGACGTTTACCACGCAGGTGGGCGATACAGCCACTGCCGGGCCCAATCACCCAATCCGCATTGTATTTGATGCGGAAACAGATGAGCCGTCACCCTACATATTGGTTCGCGACAACCTGGAGGCGCGCATCGATCGCAAGAGCTTTTACCGATTGGTTGAGATCGGCAACCATCATGACGGTTGGTTCGGGGTCTGGTCCGAAGGTCAGTTTTTCCCGCTGATCGCCTCTGCTGTACTTGAAGATTGAACCGGTCGCGGCTTTCGGTCTTGTGCCAACACCACCGCCAGCGCCACTATCGCTGCACCCAGCGCACGGGTCCAGTTCCACTCTTCTCCCAACGCCATCATGATCACCATCACGTAAAATGGCGCGATGTTGATATGGAATGAGGCCAGCGCCACTCCCAATTTCCCAACAGATGCGATGAAGAAAAATTGGCTCAGGCCCAGTGAGAACAGTGCATAGAAAACCAACATTCCCATCTGTGCTGCGTCGACCGACCGTGTGGGCATGACTTCAAACCCCAGAAAACCGGCTACCGGCAACAGTACGACCGCGGTCAGCAACCCTCCGACAAGCGTTATTGTGCAACGGCCCAGATGGCTGAGCTCGGGGAAATCGCGCGCCGTTGCCATGCTGGCCCAACAAAACAGCGCGGTCGACACCACTGCGCAAACCGCACCGATCCCCAACTGCGCAGGCGCGACGGCGCTGGTCGCAATCAATCCGCCTATGATCGAAATTCCCATACCTATCGCAAATTTCCACCGCAATCGTCGTGTTCCTGCTGCCAGTTCCAAAAGCGTCGCGATCAGAGGTGCGCAAGAAGCGATGATTGCAACCGTGACAGGGTCGGTCAGCTTTTGCGCGACAAGGATTAGGAACATCCCTGTTCCAATCCCCAAGCCGCCAACAAAAAAAGCATGCCCCCAGCGGGCGCGCAGAACGCGCGCTGGCCCATCCAACAGTATCCAGATCGGCACCATAACCAGAACCGCAAGCATCATACGCGCTGCAAACAGCGCTATTGGCGGCCAGGTTTGCAGCAAAACTTCGGCGGCTGGAAAACCCGCAGCCCAGGTCAACATTGATGCCAGCGCTAACGTGTTCCCGGTAAACGCGGCTTGACTGTTGTCGGATACAGCAAGGGTGTTCCCGCGCGCGGGTTCAGGGCTCATTGCCATCGTATTCAGACCTTTTGTTGACGCAGCCCCCTGCACCGAGGCACCGCTTGAACCAAAGGTTTTCTGATTCGAAGCCATTGATCTGGCCGATTTTCGACAAACTGTCGTTTTCCGACTCTTTTAGCCGCCTAACTTGGTCGATATGCTCAGACGCTCAGGAGACCGCGCACCCAATGCCCAAATTTGCCGCCAATCTTTCGCTATTATTTACAGAGTTGCCCTATCTCGACCGGTTTTCAGCCGCCGCACAGGCCGGGTTTACGGCGATTGAAATTCTGTTTCCTTACGATCTGGCCGCCAAGGAAACCCGCAGGGCGCTATTGGCGAACGGGCTTGAACTGGTGCTGATCAACGCTCCACCGCCAAACTATACTGGTGGCGAGCCGGGATATGCGGCCGTTCCCGGTGGCACAGCCCGATTTCAATCCGACATCCGGCGCGTTCTGCGCTATGCCAAAGTTCTAAAGCCACAATACATCCATATAATGGCGGGATACGCCTCGGGAGAAGAAGCACTTGCGTGCTTTGTTGAAAACCTGCAATGGGCCGCAGATTTCGCGCCCGACCAAATGTTCACGATCGAGCCACTCAATCCCGTTTCACAACCTGACTACTTCTTGAATGACTATGAGCTTGCCGCAGAAGTTCTCGATCACGTTGAACGGCCAAATGTTGGCCTGCAATATGACAGCTTTCACGCGCAAATGATCCACGGCGACGCGCTTACAATCTGGGACCGCTTCAAGGCTCAGATCGTCCACGCACAGATTGGGGCCGCGCCAGATCGCTCAGAACCCGGACGAGGTGAAATGGATTTCGCGGCCCTGTTTAAGGCGATGGATCAATCTGATTATCAGGGTTGGGTCAGCGCCGAATACACGCCCTCAACCCGGCGAACCGAAGACACTTTGATCTGGTTACGTCAGTAAAGCCATGAAGAAGGCTGGATTTTCTTCCTGAAATGTCGCAATTGAAAACATCGACACCCAAGGACACCATTCATGATCCCCGCCCGTTTTGCCAATGCTTTGTTCGCCCTGATCATGTCGGGCCTGATGTCTTGCGTCGTCACGGGTATCGCAACGGTCAAGGCTATTGGCTTCGGTCCGTCGACATTCGCGGATTGGATGGGTTCATGGGCATTTTGCTGGCCAATCGCCTTCACAGTAATCCTGACGCTGGGACCATCCGTAAAACGACTAATCGCGCGCCTGGTCAGGCCCGAGGCCTGACCCGCTGCAAAGAGGGCCTGATAAGCAGCGCCGCCCTTAGTGCGCTTCGGCCCAGTTTGCACCCTGACCGGCGTCGACAGACAGATTAACGTCCAGTTTGACAGCCGGGTCTGACGCCCCCTCCATCACATCGCGCGCGATTGAGATCGTTTGATCCACGGCATCCTCAGCCACCTCGAACAACAATTCGTCATGAACCTGCAGCAACATTTTGGCGGGCAATCCGTTGATCGCATCAGGCATCCGCACCATCGCGCGGCGGATCACGTCCGCTGCCGTACCCTGAATTGGAGCGTTAATCGCGGCCCTTCTTGAGAAGCCTGCATGCGGGCCTTTTGCGTTTATTTCTGGCGTATGGATCTTCCGCCCGAACAGAGTCTGCACATAGCCATGCTCTTTGGCGAATGCGACAGTTTCGTCCATATAGGTCCGAATACCCGGGAAACGTTCGAAATAGCGGTCAATGAATCCCTGCGCCTCGGCGCGTGGTATGCGCAGATTACGGGCCAGGCCAAAACCCGAGATACCATAGATCACACCAAAGTTGATCGCCTTTGCCTGACGACGGATATCAGGCGTCATCTCATCCAACGGCACATCGAACATCTCGGATGCGGTCATGGCATGAATATCCAAACCATCCGAAAACGCCTGCTTCAGGGTCGAAATATCCGCAATATGAGCCAATATCCTCAGCTCGATCTGGCTGTAGTCCAAACTGACCATCACATTGCCCGGTTCGGCAATAAACGCCTCACGAATGCGACGCCCTTCTTCCGTTCGTACCGGGATGTTCTGCAGGTTGGGATCAGTTGAGGCCAGACGGCCGGTGTTCGCCCCGGTGATCGAATAAGACGTGTGCACCCGGCCTGTATCCGGGTTGATATGTGTTTGCAGCGCGTCGGTATAGGTTGACTTCAGCTTGGAGAGCTGCCTCCAGTCCAACACCCGACGGGGAAGTTCATGTTCGGTGGCAAGATCCTCCAAGATATCGGCCCCGGTCGAATATTTCCCGGTTTTGCCCTTCTTGCCTCCCTCAAGACCCATCTTGTCGAACAGGATCTCGCCCAGCTGAGCAGGCGAACCAACGTTAAAGCTCTCACCGGCCAATTCGTGAATTTCAGCCTCTAATCCGGCCATTTTCTGGGCAAAGGCGTTGGACATGCGGCTAAGAACATCGCGGTCGACCTTGATGCCGTGCATCTCCATTTCTTTGAGAACCGGCACCAATGGACGTTCGAGGGTTTCGTAAACCGTGGTCACCTGCACCTGATGCAGTTGAGGCTTGAACAGCTCCCACAGACGCAGGGTGATATCCGCGTCTTCGGCAGCGTAGGCCGTAGCCTCGTCAATCGGAACCTTGTCGAAGGTGATCGCCGACTTGCCGGATCCCAGCAGTGGCTTGATCGGGATCGGCGTGTGGCTCAGATAGCGTTCTGACAGCGTATCCATGCCATGCCCATGCTCACCGCCGTGCATGGCGTATGACATTAGCATCGTGTCATCGATGGGGGCGACGTCGACGCCGTATCGCTTAAAGATCTTGGCGTCGTATTTCATGTTCTGTCCGATCTTCAGGATCGATGGATCCTCAAACATCGGTTTCAGCAGGTTTAAAGCCTCATCCATCGGCATCTGTCCATCGGCCATCGCGTCGGAGCCAAACAGATCATCGGTCGCGCTTTCGCGATGGGTCAACGGGATGTAGCAGGCCTCACCGGCCTCGACACATAGCGAGATACCCACCAGATCGGCGATCATTTCATTCAGGCCGGTGGTCTCTGTATCTACCGCGATCCAGCCACGCTCATAGGCCTGATCGATCCATTTCTGCAAAGCAGCAGCATCGCGCACGCATTCGTATTTCGAGGCGTCAAACGGCAGGGCCTCGGCCTCTTCCGCTTCAACAGGCGCAGGGGCATCTGCGATCACCGGGGCTTCGGCCCCCAGCTTGTCGGCGATGCGCTTGGTGAGGGTGCGGAACTCCATCTCAGCGAGAAAACCCAGCAGGGTCTCTGCATCGGGATCTTTCACCTCCAAGTCATCCAGCGTGAAATCTAGTGGGGTGTTTTCGTCCAACTGCACCAGCTTCTTCGACAGCTCGATCTGGTCGCGCTTTTCGATCAGGGTCTGACGACGCTTGGGCTGTTTGATCTCTTCCGCGCGATCCAGCAGGGTTTCCAGATCGCCATATTCATTGATCAGCAGCGCGGCCGTTTTAACGCCAATGCCCGGGGCACCCGGCACGTTATCCACTGAATCCCCTGCCAAAGCCTGCACATCCACAACTCGTTCGGGCCCGACGCCGAACTTCTCGACGACTCCATCGTGATCAATGCGCTTGTTCTTCATCGCATCCAGCATCTCAACACCGCCGCCCACCAGCTGCATGAGATCCTTGTCAGAGCTGACAATGGTCACCCGCCCACCGGCCTCACGCGCCTGAACGGCGAGGGTGGCGATGATGTCATCGGCCTCGTACCCCTCAAGCTCTTTGCAGGCGATATTGAAGGCCTTCGTTGCCTCTCGGGTCAGCGGCATCTGCGGGCGCAAATCCTCGGGCATCGCCTCACGGTTGGCTTTGTACAAGTCGTACAGATCATTCCGGAACGTGTGCGAGCCTTTGTCAAAGATCACCGCCACATGAGTCGGCGCATCAGGACCGGAATTTCCTTCGACATATTTCTGCAGCATATTGCAGAATCCCGACACGGCCCCAATCGGCAACCCATCCGATTTCCGCGTTAAAGGCGGCAGCGCATGATAGGCGCGGAAGATAAAAGCTGATCCATCAATTAGATGCAGATGGCAGCCTTTTCCGAATTGGGTGCTAGTCATATGAGGCTCCTGCGCTGGGTTGCGCCAAGTTGTACAGAAGGGCTGAACGAAAGACGAGGCCGCTTGGCCAATTCGTTCCGACCTATTACGCCAGAAGACTGGTCTCAGCTATTTGAAAAAGCGCGCTGGTCCGCATTCCAGGTCAAACCTGCTTTTTGCGCAATCATCGCAAACTGTTTGTTCAGCGAGCGATCATTTAGATGTCGGGACAAGCTGCGCAGCGGGATGAGGTTCCGCTCCCCATATCCGTCGATCAGAAAACAGGCTGGGCCTGCGCCCCGCGTCCCGAATACGATATTCGAGCGTTTAATGTCGCGCGCGACAATATGAAGGTCGAACATCTGCCCGACAAAGACATTCAGCGCCTCCAACGCCGTGGCGTCCAACCCGCCGCGACTGACTTCACTAAGCTTGGGCGCAAGCCCGCCATCAAGGCCTGCGATGCGCTCCACAACCACGCCCGCCCCGCGCGTGGTCTGAACCACGCCCAACATTCTGGACAAGGGGGAGTGTTCAATATCCGCCCCGAGTTTCAGCGACACGCGAAGCTCGCATTCCAGTTCTTTCAGGGTGCTGCGATATTGCGCCTCGGGGAAAAGTCTCCACACGAGTCGCTTGCCAAGCCTGTGCGAAACGCGGTCTTGAGATCGGGTGAAAACCTTGATCAGAAGGTCGGGTTGTCCGGGAAAATCAAAGACACTGCGAACGGTCCCGTTGGCAATTGGCTGGCTCTCGGAAAGGTCAATCGTTTTGGCTGTGAACAGCATCATCTATCCTCGCCAATTACGACCGCCTGCCGTCTGGCCGCCCTTAAGCGTCCTGGCCAGAGATCGCACCGCGCAGCAGGTATTTGCAATCGCAATAGGGGCACTCGACCCAGCCGGTGTCTTCAGGGATCTGCAGCCAGACACGCGGATGGCCGAGCGCGCCCTCGCCGCCATCACAGGCGACGCGGGTGGTTTCCACGATTTTGGTTTCCGGCGCTTCGATGGTCACGGCTGGCGATCCTTCTTTGGTTGTCGGCCTCGCGGGCATGTATTAGGTGCGTTTATGAGCGATGAGCAATCCGGGGGCAAGGGCCACATGGCCGATGCGGCAATCACAATCAAATCACTGCGCAAGACCTATCGCGGCAGCAAGGGCCAGCCCGAGAAACAGGCGCTGAAAGGTATCGATCTGACAGTGCCCCGGAGATCAGTGTTCGGCCTGCTTGGCCCAAACGGCGCCGGTAAATCGACTCTCATCAACATTCTGGCGGGGCTCGTGGTCAAAACCTCGGGCAGCGTTTCGATCTGGGGCTTTGATCAGGATCGGAACCCGCGCCAATCCCGCGCCGCCATCGGCGTGATGCCGCAAGAATTGAACCTTGATCCATTCTTCACGCCGCGCGGCGCATTAGAGGTTCAGGCCGGACTGTACGGTATTCCCAAGGCAGACCGGCGCAGTGACCAAATCCTCGACCTCGTAGGGCTTGCCGACAAGGCCGAGGCCTATGCCCGCACGCTGTCGGGAGGCATGAGGCGGCGTCTGCTGCTGGCAAAGGCGTTGGTGCATCATCCGAAGATTCTGGTGTTGGACGAGCCGACCGCGGGCGTGGATATCGAACTACGGCAGATGCTGTGGGCCAATGTGCGCAAGCTGAACGAACAGGGCATGACCATCATCCTGACCACGCATTACCTGGAAGAAGCGCAGGAGATGTGTGACGAGATCGCCATCATCAATCACGGCGAAAAGATCGCCCAGGACAGCACCGCAAATCTGTTGGGCCGCATGGACAGCAGGACCATGGTGATTGTGCCGGATAGCCCTATTCAGGCTCTTCCAACGGCAGAAAATGTGACCGCGGCACAACGTGAGAATGGCGATCTTGTGCTACAGTATCACAGCAATCTGACCACGGCTGAGCAGGTATTGGAGGCAGTACGTCAGGCCGGTATCCGCATTCAGGATGTGCGAACCGAAGAGGCCGATCTTGAGGATGTGTTCCTCGCTCTCACGTCCAGCCGGGCCGACGACCTGCCAGTCGACGACCCGAACCAACCGCGTCGCGGGATGCACCGCGTCAAACTTTAGGCACGATCGATCCGCGCGTGATAGCAGTTGTTCAGCGCTGATCGGACATGGATGTATGCAACGTCGGCACGGTCAAATATGTTCGCGACCGCTTCCTGAAACTGCGCTTGAGGCGCAATGATGCCGGTACCATAGACGATACGATCGTCCGATCCATACCCTTTGATCAAGTAGTTCGGCGAGCTGATCAGCGTTTCGGGAACCCCATCTTCATCCTCGTGGCGCGCGCAAGGTTCGGCACATAGAAAGATCGGGCCGGTTTCCGCATAGGGCTGAGTTTCCGCAAAGGGCCTGTGCGCCAGTACCAGCATTTCTTTGCCCTCTGGTATGTATTTCAAGCAATGACGGCAAGGATTTCCCCCACCGTCAGAAATAGCGCGCTCTGGCGGGTTTCCATAACCATCAGGCCCGCCGGAACGGTAGGCCTGAACTTGTTCGGTCGGTAACCCTGAAATCCTGTACATGATGTATCTCCTCGATTTTGAGAGATCATGACCATCGCTTACCCCTGGTTCGACCCGTTTCCTGCGCATTGCAAATTTTGCAATGCAGCTTGCCAAGAGATGTTAGCGGTAAAATTAGGGCTACCAGTCGCGGCAAATTGAGTCTAAGCAATCAACAAACACCCCTAACGAATTCTTCCGTGATTGAGGCCTCTGATATGAGCGCTCAGAACTCCACCCTTCGTGGGCTAGCCTTTGCGTTCCTGGGCTTTGCCGTCTTTGCCACCCATGATGTGTTCATCAAAGTGTTGGGCGGTACCTATTCGGTATTGCAGATTATTTTCTTTGCCACTTTGTTTTCGTTTGTTCCGATGGCAGTGACTATTCTGGCTGACAGAACGACTGGCAACTTCGTGCCGCACCACCCGTGGCTGGTGCTGCTGCGATCCGCCTTGATGGTCACTGCGATGTCCTGCGCGTTCTACGCCTTTTCGGTCCTGCCGTTGGCCGAGGTCTATTCGCTGCTGTTTTCCTTCCCTCTGATCGTTACCGTCCTCTCGATCCCAATTCTTGGCGAAGTGGTCCGCGGCCAGAGATGGGCTGCAGTCGGCGTCGGCCTGATCGGTGTCCTGATCGTTCTGCGCCCCGGCGCAACCGATATTACATTGGGCCATCTGGCAGCCCTGTCCGCAGCCTTCTGCAGCGCGTTCGCCTCGGTTCTGGTCCGCAAGATCGGCAATGAAGAGCGGTCGGCTGTTCTGATCCTCTACCCGATGCTGCTCGCCATTGTGGTCATGAGCATCGCCCAACCAGCAGTGTATCAACCACCCTCACTGCTGCATCTGGCGATGATGGCATTAGTCGGCGTGCTCTCAGTGATTGCACAGCACCTGATCATCCTCGCCTACCGAGCCGCTCCGGCAGGGGCCGTTGCCCCCAGTCAGTACAGCCAAATCATCTGGGCTACGATTTTCGGCGTAATATTCTTTGGCGAACACCCGGATATCTGGGTCGCGGTCGGCGCAAGCATCATCATCGCTTCTGGTGTTTTTGTGGTTTGGCGTGAAAGCCGGGCGAACACGACTTCGGCCAATACGCCGGTATTGCGCGTGCGATCCCCACGCTCGGACACAGGCGCAACACGACCGGGAGAATGAAAGCGGCGCGCCCGAAAGCGCGCCGCATCTGCTTGTTCGATTGGTTTAAAGCCTTAGTAAACGACGACCGATCGGATGCTCTCACCCTTATGCATCAGGTCAAAGCCGTGGTTGATGTCATCCAGGCCCATGGTGTGTGTGATCATTGGATCAATCTCGATTTTTCCGTCCATGTACCAATCGACGATCTTCGGAACGTCGGTCCGGCCACGCGCGCCGCCAAATGCGGTACCACGCCAAGAACGACCGGTGACCAGTTGGAACGGACGGGTCGAGATTTCGGCACCTGCAGGCGCCACGCCGATGATGATCGATTCACCCCAGCCTTTGTGGGCCGACTCAAGTGCAGCGCGCATCACGCCTACATTACCGGTGGCGTCAAAGGTATAGTCCGCGCCGCCCTTGGTTAGGTTAACCAGATAAGGCACCAGATCGCCTTCAACTTCGGACGGATTGACGAAATCAGTCATGCCGAACTTGGTGGCCATTTCCACCTTGGCCGGGTTGAGGTCGACGCCGACGATCTGATCAGCTCCAGCTAGGCGAAGGCCCTGAATGACGTTTAGGCCGATACCGCCCAAACCGAACACGATGGCACGGCTGCCGATTTCTACCTTGGCTGTGTTGATCACCGCGCCGATACCGGTGGTCACACCGCAACCGATATAGCAAATCTTGTCGAAAGGCGCGTCCTCGCGCACTTTGGCCAGCGCGATTTCCGGAAGAACCGTGTGGTTCGAGAAGGTCGAGCAACCCATGTAGTGCAGGATCGGATCACCATCCAGCGTCGAAAAACGCGAAGTGCCATCGGGCATGAGACCTTGGCCCTGCGTCTCACGGATTGCCTGGCACAGATTGGTTTTGGGGTGCAGACAATATTCACACTCACGACATTCAGGAGTGTAAAGCGGAATGACGTGATCACCCGGCTTTAGGCTGGTCACGCCCGGACCAACCTCGACCACCACACCTGCACCTTCGTGGCCCAGAATGGCGGGAAACAGGCCCTCAGGATCCGCCCCCGACAGGGTGAACTCATCGGTGTGACAGATGCCTGTCGCCTTGATCTCGACCAGAACCTCACCCGCTTTGGGGCCTTCAAGGTTCACGTCCATCACTTCCAAAGGTTTGCCTGCCTGAACGGCAACGGCTGCACGGGTTCGCATGGTGCATATCTCCCTGTCTGTTTTGCCCGACCCTGCGTCAATTGCAGGGTTTTTTCAACTGCACTTTCGTGACAGGTTGGCTAAATCTTTGATATTTCAGAAACGACACCACCAGAAAGTCCTGCGCCAATGTACCGTTTTTTTCCGATCCTGATCCTATTAACCGCATGTACCGAAGGCTCTGTTCCGCAAAATGAAACGCTTGCAGCGGAAGATGTGGCTGTCGATTTGGCCTTCTGTAAGGGTGAACCTTTTGCTGATGCAATCGGCCAGCCGGTCTCAACCATACAGGCGCAACTTCCCGAACGGTCACGCGTTCTAGGCCCGGATGATATCGCCACTCAGGATTATCGCATCGATCGGCTAAACGTCTATGTGAATGGCTCAGGCACCATTCAAAGACTTACCTGCGGATGAAATCACTTGCCCCGATAGACCAGAATGTCAGGCAAGTAGTCGATCAGGCGGATAATCCAAGAAAATGGGGCCGGAAAATCGGTACGGAATCGGCGGTGGGACATCGCCCGGACCACCCGATCAGCAGCATCTTCGGGCGTCATTATCATGGGCATGTTAAAACTGTTCTTGTTGGTTAGACGGGTTTTGATGAATCCCGGATTGACGATCCGGACAGTGACGCCTGTACCTGCCAAATCATGGCGCATCGTCTCGGCCAGCGAGATCAGGGCAGCTTTGCTGGAGCCGTAAGAGATCGCATTGGGAAGCCCATGATACCCGGCTAGCGATCCGATTAGGGTGATGTCTCCGTTTCCCTTGTGAATTAAGTCAGGCACCGTTTCGCCCAGAACACGCAATGCGCCGGAATAATTTACGTCACTGATCGCCAAGGCGGCTTCGGTATTCCAATCGGCAGTATTGATCGGATCATAGGTGCCCGCATTGTAGACAAGCCCATCAAATGCGCCGACCTCAACCACAGCACGGCAGACAGCATCAAGATCGGTCACATCAAATGGGACAGCACGTGTATTGGGCAACTTCTCACAAATCTCGGCCAGTCGTGACGCATTGCGCGCCGACAAGATAAGACGCGCCCCTTGACGGCTAAGCGCCTCGGCCAGCGCTTTGCCCAGCCCTTCGCTGGCACCGATGATCCAATAGGTCTTTCCGTCAAATTTGCTCATCTAAGGGCCTTTTTCGCACCGCTGAGTTCAATACGGCGCGATGAATACTTTGGATCACGCGTAGTGTTCTGAGCATAGGTCAGTCATCATCACGTAGTGCGATGGAAAAAAACTTCTACCCCGGTTGATCCAGTACACCATTACCTGCGTATCCTATTGTAAAAGCCGAATAACGAGGATGGAATGTTCGACGAAACCCGGTGCGTACGCAAGAAAATCGCAGTTATTGGTGCAGGCATTTCAGGTCTCTCCGCAGCTTATTACCTTTCTGAAAATCACGATGTCACCGTGTTCGAGGCTGAACCTCGACTTGGTGGCCATGCCCGTACGGTAATGGCCGGTAAGAATGGTGATCAGCCGGTCGATACCGGTTTTATCGTCTTTAACTACGTCACCTACCCTTATCTGACGCGATTATTCGATGAATTGAACGTGCCCGTCACAAAAAGCGAAATGAGCTTTGGCGCCACCATCGACAATGGCCGCATCGAATACGGGCTGAACAACCTGCGCACACTGACGGCGCAGAAACGCAATCTTGCGCGTCCAGCCTATTACAAGATGATCGCCGACATCCTGCGCTTTGGAAAAGAAGCTCCCGAAGCCGCGCAGGACGATGACACCACGATCGGAGAACTGGTGGATCAGCTGCGCCTCGGCCACTGGTTTCGGCACAATTACCTGATGCCGATGTGCGGCGCGATCTGGTCAACACCGGTTGAGTTTGTCGATCAATTCCCCGCCCGCTCTTTGGTCCAATTCTTCCGCAACCATGCTCTGTTGGCTTCCGGCCGCGCCAATCAGCATCAGTGGTACACCGTGAAAGGCGGCAGCATCGAATATGTCCGTCGGATCGAGGCAGCTTTGCGCAAGCGAGGCAGCGATATTCGTCTAGCTTCACCCGTACAAGGGATTGAACGGCATGATCTGGGCGTCACCGTACATGCAGGTGGCGAGACTGATTTGTTTGATGAGATCATTATGGCCACCCATTCAGACCAGTCCCTTGTCATTTTAGGTGATGCGGCGACAAAGGCGGAAAAACATGCTCTCGGTGCGATCAAGTATCAGCCGAACAATGCCATTCTTCACTGTGATCCCCGCCAGATGCCACGGCGGCGTGCCTGCTGGTCCAGTTGGACCTACCGGTCGCAAAAAGGCAATGTTGGGGTCACATATTGGATGAACCGGCTACAGAACATCCCCGACAGTGATCCGCTGTTCGTGACCCTGAACGCCGCATCAGACATTCCTGCCGACAAAATCTATGACGAGGTCGAATTCGCACACCCGGTATTCGACAAAGCCGCCTTGCGCGCTCAAGGGCAGATTCGTCAGTTTCAGGGACAGAACCGAACCTGGTTTGCTGGTGCCTATAACCGGCATGGCTTTCACGAAGACGGGATCGCCAGTGCCATGCACGTGGTTGAGCGCATAACTGGCACCCCGCAGATAATCGGAGCTGACAATGATATCTCTGAAAAAGAACTCGCCGTTCCTGCCTCAGCCTAAACTCGCCGCGACACTGGTGTCGCTGGTGCTGCTAGCCCCCGGAGGACTGGCAGCGTCACCCGTTTTTGGTGCCCTAAACGATGCTGAGTTACGCGGCTCAGCGACGTTCCGCTATTTGGGATTCCCGATATACGATGCGCAGCTGTTCACCCCAGGCGGCACGCCTCTGAACTGGAGCCAGGATTTCGGGCTTGAACTGCGCTATCGCCGAAACCTGTCCAAAAAGGCTCTGGTGAACTCCACCTTGGACGAGATGAAGCGGATCGGACGTGCCGCCCCCGTGCGCAGCCAACTTGAGGTCTGTTTCGACGCCGTCAGCAAAGGCGATCGCTATCTTGCAATCTCGCAAGGGCCAAACAAGGTTGGGTTCTGGCTGAACGGGCGCAAAGTTTGCACCATGTCCTATCCGGGCATCAAACGCAGCTTCATGTCGATCTTTTTGGGCGACAACACCCGGTCGGCATCATTCACCCGGACATTGCGAGGCAACTGATGCTGTATCCGCGGGTCAGCCTCTACGCGTTGATGCTGGCTGCGGCGGGTATCCCGCTATACATCCATTTGCCTCGGTTTGCGGCAGTAAATCTTGGTATCGGGCTAAGTGTGATCGGGACCGTTCTGCTGGTCATCCGGCTAGTCGATCTGGTGCAGGATCCACTAATCGGCTGGGCGATTGATCACTGGCCAAGCAGGCAGATCCTGTTCGCCACCGCCGCAGCGCTGGGCCTGGCGGTCGGATTTCCGTTGCTTTTCGGACTGCCGGAAGGGGCCAGTATTCCCGTATTAGTATCTATTTTGATCCTTTTGTTTTCAGCCTACAGCCTCGGAACCATCCTGCTCTACGGACGCAGCGCAACGCTTGCAAAACAGGCC
This sequence comes from Ruegeria sp. O11, assembly GCF_056535285.1. Taxonomy (NCBI): domain Bacteria; kingdom Pseudomonadati; phylum Pseudomonadota; class Alphaproteobacteria; order Rhodobacterales; family Roseobacteraceae; genus Ruegeria; species Ruegeria sp. O11. The sequence goes on from NZ_JBQERS010000008.1 coordinate 91,691, forward strand.
AACCCGAAAGAGTTAATGACTCTGGCTGCCTTCCGAGAGGGTGGGCAACTGACCGGCGTGATAATCGCCGCCGCTGCACCCGCCCTGTTCGTAGCTGTTGGTGCTGGTGCACAAGGATATCCGGCCTTTGGTGTGTTCCTGGGAATTCTGGCGGTCGTGACATTGGCCGTGACATTGCCAATGTGGCGACGCACTCCTATCACTGGGCACGGGCTGTCCTTCGCGGGCCTTGGGCAGGCGGGGGCTTTACGTCTACTCGCTCTGGCGTTGGTGAACAGCCTACCCGTTGCGATCACCTCAACCCTGTTCCTGTTCTTTGTCGAAGACAAACTGCAACTGCCAGGCAAAGCGGGGCCTTTATTGATCTTGTTTTTCCTCAGCGCGGGACTCAGCGTGCCGTTCTGGGCAAAGCTCAGCAACCGAATTGGCCCGAAACAGACTCTGATGATTGCCATGCCGCTGGCCATTCTCGGTTTTGTCGGGGCCGCGCTTCTGGCCCCCGGCAATCTGGCCGGTTTCGCGATCATCTGCCTGGCATCCGGCGCGGCACTTGGGGCAGATATGGTTGTCCTGCCAGCCATGTTCTCGGTCGTTCTAACCCGCGCCGGGTTGAACGCGTCAGCCGCGTTCGGCATCTGGTCCTTCGCAGGCAAGCTTGGGCTCGCGCTGGCTGCCTTTTTCACTCTGCCGCTGCTTGAACGCAGCGGCTTCACCCCCGGACAGGCAAATTCGACTGAGGCTTTGAACACACTTACCCTCGCCTATGCTGTCCTGCCCTGCATTCTTAAACTTGGAGCGTTTGGCTTGGTCCTGACGCTCCCGACAGAGGTCTCTGCCAAATGAAAACGCTCCTGTTCTGTCTGCTCGCCATTTTTGCTGTGTTCGCTGTGAAGAACCGTTTCCTCAGCTTCCGGTCGCAATCACCGTCCGACTACAGCGGGACCGGGCCTGAGTTTTCGCTGAAGAAGAACCTGAATGGAGAGATCCTATCGGAAGGGCTGATCTATGGCCCGAACGGCAAGATGTCGAACAGCTTTGTCGCGCGAATGGTCGGCGAATGGGAGGGCAACACCGGCACGTTGTCCGAGTATTTCACTTATTCCAATGGCAAACATATGACCCGCAAATGGTATCTGACGCTAGGCACCGGGAACACCTTCACCGCCACCGCCGATGATATTGTGGGCGAGGGCAAAGGGGTGATCTCGGGCGCAACCGTCAAGCTGACCTATCGCATCATCCTGCCCGAAGATGCGGGCGGGCACACACTGGATGTGACGGACTGGATGTACCTGACTGAAAATGGGGTGATCATGAACCGTTCCGAGATGCGCAAATTCGGGATCAAGGTTGCCGAGTTGGTCGCCACGATGCGCCCGGCCCCCGAGGTCAAGTCGACCCATCTGCATGGCGCAAATGTGCATGATTCAGACTCTGATCTACGGATTTTGCAATGATCACCCGCCGCACTCTTGTTGCGATCGTCGCCCTCGCGGGGCTGGCGACGCTTGCCGCCTGCGCGGGTAAACCCCGCGTCCCTAACACGTTCCTGTCAGATCGCCAGTTGAACCTTGAGGAATTCTTTGAAGGTAAGACCGTCGCCTACGGCCAGTTTCAGGATTTGCTGGGCAACGTCCCTCGTCGCTTCACGGTCGATATTGACGGCAAGTGGGACGGTGAGACCCTGACGCTTGTTGAGGATTTCGTCTACGACGATGGCGCCACCGAGCAACGGATTTGGACTCTGACCAAAACCGGCGAAGACACTTGGACCGGCACCGCGCCCGGTGTGCTGGGCACTGCCAGCGGGGTTGAGCGAGGCGATACGTTTAACTGGAAATACAAAATCGATCTGCCGGTTAAAGACGGCACTATGCGGGTTAATTTCGATGACTGGATGTGGCTCTTGTCCGATGACCGGCTACTGAACCGAGCCTATGTCTCACGATATGGCGTGAGGTTGGGTGAGGTCATTTTGTTCTTTGAGAAAAAGTAGCCACCCCGCCAATACAGCCAGCGGGGTGTAATAAGCTCAAACAGTTCCGCCCAAGCTGCCTTCCAGCTCGACCATTTCCTGACCACCGGCCATCAGGTCCTGCAGCTCTTCAGGGGTGATCTGGCCACGCTGCGCCGTACCTAGCGTCTGGCCACGGTTTAGAACCGTGAATCGGTCACCCACTGCCAATGCATGACGAACGTTATGGGTGATGAAGACAACGGCAATGCCCTGCTTGCGCACTTTGTCGATCGTCGCCAGCACGTTGGCCGTTTGGCGCACACCAAGGGCCGAAGTCGGTTCGTCCAAGATCAACACCTTAGCCCCGAAATGCACAGCACGCGCAATGGCAACAGTTTGGCGTTCACCACCCGATAACGTGCCAACCGCTTGATCGGGTCCACGTAGGTTGATGCCCATCTTCTTCATTTCTTCCATCGTGACCTTGTTGGCATAGTCATGATCGAAAAGCTGGATAGGACCGACCTTCTTGACCGGCTCGTTGCCCATGAAGAAATTGCGAGAAACCGACATCAGAGGGATCATCGCCAGATGCTGGTGCACTGTCGCGATCCCGGCTTCGATCGCATCGCGCGGGTCCGCGAAATGCATGGGGTGGCCTTCAAACAGAATCTCGCCATGGGTGGGCTGGTGTACCCCGGACATAGTCTTGATGAAGGTCGACTTACCCGCGCCGTTATCGCCAAGAAGACAATGACATTCACCGGGGAACACATCCACCGAGACACCTGCCAGTGCGATCACGCTGCCGAAGTGCTTTTCGATGTTCTTCATCTGGATGATGGGTGCATGTTCGGGATTCATATCAACGCTCCCCTGTGATGATGCGGCGAATATAGGTATTAAGGATCACGGCCCCCAGCAGGATCACCCCCAAGAACACCCGGAACAGTGAGCTTTCGACTCCGGCAAAGAACAAGCCCTGCTGCACGACGCCAAAGATCAACGCGCCAAGCGCAGCACCCAGAACCGAACCGTAGCCTCCGGTCAGAAGCGCGCCACCGATGACAACGGCAATGATTGCTTCGAACTCTTTCAGCAGACCCCGATCGGCACCAGCAGATCCGAACTCCATGACCTGACAGACGGCGAAGATCGTGGCGCAGAAGGCGGTGAACATGAACATCAGGATTTTGACCCGGTTCACGGGAACACCCGAGTTACGGGCCGCCTCAGCATCACCACCCGATGCGAAAATCCAGTTTCCGAATTTGGTTTTGGTCAGCAACACATGGCCAAAGATGATCAACACGATCGCCCAGACAATCAGCATCGGAACCCCATCCACGACGGGCTGACCCTGACGCGTGCCACGTTCGAACACGGCGATGATCCCGGCGTCCCCCATCCACTGAAAGAAACCTTGCAGGATTTTGCCACCAAAGATTGGCGCCAGCCAATCACCCTCGGCCGCGTCCTTTACACCACCAATGATGGTTTTGCGTTCGATCACCTGTGGCAGGAAGATTGTGAAACCACGCAGGATAAACAAGAAGGCCAGGGTGACAATGAAGCTGGGAAGCCCAGTACGGATCACGATCCAACCATTCAGCGCCCCAATTGCCAATGCCATGGCGAAGGTAACGATGATGGCCATCCAGACCGGCCAGGCCAGTGTGACCGAGAAGATTGCGATCATCATCCCTGAAAAGCCGATCATCGAACCGACTGACAGGTCAAACTCACCGGCGATCATCAGAAGACAAGCACCCACGGCGATGATCATGAACTGCGCTGATACAACCGACCAGTTCATCATGCCCTGTGCGTTAAACATCCCGCTGTCGAAAGCGAAGAGCAGGAAAAAGGTGAACACAGCGACCGTGCCGACCATCCCTCCAAGTTCCGGCCGGATCAGCGCCTTGCGCAGCGGAGAAATCTCTTTGATCCGTTCGTCGGTTACAGCCGTATTTTGAGCAGACTCGCTCATAAGAACGCCCCTCCGAGTTATGCAGTGATTTTGCGTCTGAAAGTCAAAACGGGCACCCCATGCTCAGGGTGCCCGCGTTTAAAGAATCAGCGGTACTCGCCAGCGAATTCTTCGATTTTGCTCAGACCGTCTGCAGTTACGAAACCGGGGCCCGAGTTGATGTTGTTGCCTGGCAGAACGCCGTAGCGGTGGTAGTTTGCCATGACAACAACCGGCAGATATGCCTGCAAGAAGGGTTGCTGGTCGATACCCCACTGGATCACGCCGGACTTGATGCCTTTGACGATTTCACCACCCAAATCGAAGGTGCCGAAATAGATGTCACCAGCCATGCCGTTTTCTTCCAGGGCCAGGATAGTCGGATCAGCCGAGGTCGGGCCAAGCGTCAGCACGGCATCCGTATCCGGATTCGCCGACAGATAGGCCAGCACGCGGTTTTTGATTTCGGCAGGGTCCTGACCGGCGTCAATCATCTGATCGCCCAGTTCGATCCCCAGACCGTCTGCAAAACCCTGGCAGCGTTCCTGGCTGGAGGGTTGCACGATATAGTGGTTCACGCACAGGAATGAGCCGATTCCGTCGCCTTTGGCCCGCTGGCCTGCGGCGAATCCGGCGTCATATTCGGGCTGACCAACATACATCAGCGCGCCAACTTCACGTGCTTGATCCGGGGTGCCGGTATTCATGATGATCACGTCTACACCCGAATCCACGGCCGATTTGATTGGACCACTCAACACGTCATAGTCCGCCAGCGTGGTAATGATCCCATTCGGTCCCGAGGCTGCGGCCTGATCGATGATCCGCGCCATATCGGCAAGGTCGCCGGTAGGCGGGTTGCGATATTCAACCTCGACACCCATCTGGTCGCCCGCAAGCGCGATACCATTCTTGATGGTATTCCACCAGCTGTCGCTGTCAGGGGCGTGGCTAACCAGAATGTATTTCTCACCCTCAGCCGCAGCGCTCGTGGCTGCAATCAAAGGCGTCGCTGCGACGACAGCGGCCAGCGCCAGCTTCTTCGTCAGTGAAGTCATAATGTCCTCCCAAAACATATCGTTTTCCCGGAACGAGGTTTTTTCTCCGAACCTCTCCGACTCGATTTAGAACATATCTGATATCTTTTTGCAACCGGTTGCAAAACATATTGGAAGTGTTTCATACTGTATCTGCCAGAGAATACGGGTAAAAGGGCTGCTAAAAACTTAGAAAGGTCAGGCGGAATATGGCTGTCACATTGAAAGAGGTTGCAGAACGCGCGGGGGTTTCCCGGTCCGCTGTGTCGCGCACTTTCACCGATGGAGCCTCGGTTTCCGACAAAATGCGTCGCAAGGTTGAGAAGGCCGCGCGTGAGCTGGGATACAGCCCAAACGCCCTGGCATCCTCGCTGACAACAGGACGTACAAAACTGATCGGACTGGTCTCGAACAACTTTCACAACCCTATTTTTCTTGAAGTCTTCGACCTTTTTACCCGCGGCCTGCAGGACCGCGGCCTGCGCCCGTTGCTGGTGAACCTAACCGATGAGGTAGATCCGGCAAACTCGGTTCGTATGCTGCGGCAGTATTCGGTTGATGGCGTCGTGGTGGCATCCTCGACGTTGCCACCTGGTTTTGCCAAAGCGTTTCGCGATGCAGGTGTACCAGTGGTTCACAGTTTCGGCAGGTCCTCTTCGTCACCCCAGGTTCATGTTGTGGGCATCGACAACGTGGAATGCGGGCGCATGGCGGCGCGCGAACTTGTTACACGCGGATATGGAAAGGTGGCCTTCCTTGGCGGACCTGAAGCCGCAACTTCTACACAAGATCGCCATGCGGGCTTCATGTCAGAAATGTCGCTGCACCCTCAGATCACTGTGACCTGCTCATTTGCCGAGGCCTACTCATTCGACGCAGGTCGCCAGGAAATGCTGAGCCTTTTGAAATCTGAACGGGCTGACGCCTATTTTTGCGGTGATGACGTATTGTCCATCGGGGTGTTGTCCGCGATTCTGGATAGCGGCCTAAACGTGCCCGAGGATATCGGCATCATTGGCTTGAACGACATGGAAATGGCGCGGTGGGAGAATATCGACCTCACCACGATCCATCAGCCGATCCGCCAGATCGTCAGTTCCTCGATCGAGTTGATGGTGGCGACCCTGAACGAGCCTGACCGATACCCTGAAGCGCGCATCTTTCCCTGCTCGGTGGTGGAACGGGGCACGTTGCGCCCCGTCCCTTAAAATTAACGGAACATCGGTGGGCGCGCATCCATCCATGCGCTGCCCTGTTTTGCGGATTCGACCGCAGTATGCACCGCAGCCATCGACCGAACGCCGTCCGCGGCATTCGGCAGACCGTCACGGGTTTCTCCGGATATGGCATCCGCCAGATCGCAATAGATATTCGCAACAGCCAGAGGGAACCCTTCGGGATGCGCAATCGCCACACGGCTTAGGCGCTGAGCCTCTTCGTGCAAACCGCCCTCACCTTTTTCGATGATCTGCATGCGACCGCCAACAGGCGTATAGATCAACTGATTTGGCTGCTCGGACGCCCAGCGCAAGCCGCCTGTTTCCCCAAACACCTGAATGTCGAACCCGTGCTGCCGACCGATGGCGACAGACGATGTCCACAGCCGACCGACCGCGCCTTTTTGCGTCCTGAAATTGACCATGGCGTCATCTTCCAGTTCGCGGCTACCAATGGTGGATGCGAAATCCGCCGACAGAGTCTCAACCTCATCATCGGCGATAAAACCAGCCATATGCATTGCATGGATTCCACAATCGGCGAACTGCCCGGACACGCCCGCCATCGCCGGATCATAGCGCCAGCGGACGCGCGGATTGTCGGCATCAGTGGCATCCCCATGATGGCCATGGCTGAAATTAGTGACGACAAGACGGACCTTTCCAATCTCACCGGCGCGCACCATCGCACGGGCCTGACGCACCATCGGATAGGCCGAATAGCAATAGTTTACCGCGCAAATCTTGCCGGATTTCTCGGCAACTTTGACGATCTCTTCGCCCTCCTCCACGGTCATGGTCATGGGTTTTTCGCAAAGCACATTGAACCCGGCCTCAAGGAATGCCTTGGTGATCTCAAAATGCGTGGCATTGGGCGTGGCCACGGTGACCAGATCGATCCGGTCTTCGCGTCCGCGCTCACCTGCCAACATCTCGGTCCAATCGCCATAGGCACGGTCTGCCGCGATGCCCAACCTTTGCGCGTATTCGCGACCAACATCGGGCCGGTGATCCAGCGCCCCAGCAGCGAATTCGAAATGCCCGTCCGCCAGCGCGCCCAAGCGGTGCGCCGGTCCGATCTGGCTGCCTTCGCCGCCGCCAATCATGCCCCATTTCAGCTTGGTCATCGTCTTGGCCTCCTCAATTGAAACCAATGGATTCGAGGTATTCGCGGTTCTTCCGCGCGTCGCCGACTGGATCAGGATCAAGTGTAGGATCGCAGTCCTGTTCAACCGTGCACCACCCGGTGAAGCCTGCATCCAGCAGCACCTGACGGACCGACGGGAAGTCCACGTCGCCTTCACCCAGATTGCAGAAAATCCCCTGCCCGCAGGCATCGTAAAAGCCCGTCCGGTTGGCAATGACATCCGCCTTCACGGTTGGCGAAATATCCTTGAAGTGCATATACGAGATCCGATCAACGTAGCGCTGCATGAAGCCAACCGGATCAAACCCGGCATAAGAATGATGCCCGGTGTCGAAGCAGATTTTCAGAAGGTTTTCATCGACTTCATCCAGCAATCGAATGAGTTCCGGCTCAAAGTCCATGAAACCTGCCGCATGGGCGTGCATGCCCACCGTCAGCCCGTATTCTTCCGCGCCAATGCGTGCGCTTTCGGCGATCCGGTCGCGATATGCCGTCCACTCGGCCTTATCCATCTGCTCGGCTTCATCGGCGCGACCTGCGGTTGGTGCGCGACGGGGTGAGATCGCATCGATCAACACCAGATGCTGCGCCCCATGCGCCTTCAACGCGCGGGCGGTACGATGAGTGGCATCCAGCACATCCTCCCACGCGTTGGGGTCATGATAGTTGCGGAACACCACGCCCCCGATCAATTCCAGATCATTCTCGGCAAGCGCATCGGCCAGAACTGCTGGGTCTTCAGGCATAAAGCCCACTGGGCCCAGTTCGATGCCCTTGTACCCAGCCTCGGCACAGTCGCTGAGAACGGTTTTCCAATGCGGATTGCGCGGGTCCTGCGCGAATTCCACGCCCCAGGAACAGGGCGCATTACCAATCCTGATGCTCATCTTGTCTTGTCTCCGATGCTCAGAAATCTTCGATGTTTTTCCAGTTTTCATCCGCCGACGACGCCAGCGCCGCAGCAACGATCCGGTTGACCTCATGCCCGTCACGGAAGGTCGGCCAAACCGGCTTGCCTGTCTCGATCGCGCGTAGGAAATCACGCGCTTCGATGATGATCTGATCCTGATAGCCCGTGCCATGGCCAGGGCCCTGACAGAACGGCTCATAGTCCGGATGGGCGGGGCCGGTCAGGATTTTGCGGAAGCCGCGTTCGGACTCGGGGCCTTCCATGCGGTAGAGCCACAATGCGTTCTGATCCTCCTGATCAAACCGGATCGCACCCTTGGTGCCGCTGATCTCGTAGGCGTATCCCATCTTGCGTCCGGTCGCGATGCGGCTGAAATACATCGATCCCATCGCTCCGTTAGCGAAGCGAACCATCATCTGGGCGTGATCGTCGTTATCCACTTCACCACCCGGGCGGGTTTTATGAACCGTTTCAACCTCGGCCATCACGCGCTCGATTGGCCCAATTAGGGCTAGCGCCGCGTTTATCATGTGTGGCGCCAGATCGCCCATCGTCCCGTTGGACATTCCAGATGTGCGCCAGGTCGCCGGTGCCTGCGGGTCGGCATAAAAATCTTCGGTATGCTCGCCGCGAAACCATGTGACTTCCCCGATCTCACCATTGGCGATCAACTGACGAGCATGTTGGCTGGCGGGTGTGCGGATATAGTTGAATCCGACCATGTTGGTCAGACCAGAGGCCTCAGCCGCAGCCACCATGGCATCGCCATCTTCCATCGATGCACCCAGGGGTTTCTCGCATAAAACCGGCTTACCCAGCGCAAAGGCTGCCAGAGCAATCTCGCGATGCGTTTCCTGAGGGGTAGCGATCACGACCGCCTCGACCTTCGGATCGCTCACAAGCTCGCGCCAGCTATCTGTCGAACGCGCGAATCCATAAGACTGACGATAACGCTCAGCACTTTCTTTAGATGATGCGCACACCATCTCAAGTCGCGGGCGCAAAGCAGTGTTGAACACTGCCCCGACCGAAGACATGGCGACCGCATGGGCCTTACCCATATACCCGCCGCCCAGAATGCCAATGCCGATATCTGCCATTCCGACGCCCTCCTCCGCTTTTTCTTGAAAACCATTTGCAACCGGTTGCAAAACTTGTATCGTGAGAATAGGACTCTCGCAAGCTGCATTCGGCATTGCACCTCAATTTTCCTAAAGGAGCCCGCAGACATGTCCGCGCAACATGACACTGTTTACCTGACAACGGCGCAGGCGATCATTCGCTGGCTGTCGAACCAATTTATCGAGATCGACGGACAGGAATATCGTTTATGTGGCGGGGGTTTCGGGATTTTCGGCCATGGCAACGTGACCTGCCTGGGAGAGGCCCTGAATACCGTGCGGGATGAGTTGCCACTCTATCGTGGGCAGAATGAACAGAGCATGGGATTCGCGGCCGCAGGCTATGCCAAACAATGGCTGCGTCAGCGATTCATGTTCTGCACCGCCAGCGCGGGGCCCGGCACTGCGAATCTGCTGACCGCAGCCGGACTGGCCCATGCCAATCGCTTGCCGATGCTGATGCTGTGCGGGGATACATTCATCACCCGCTTGCCTGACCCGGTTCTGCAGCAGATGGAAAACTACTATGACCCGACCTTCGGCGTGAACGACGCCTTCAAGCCGGTCAGCCGCTATTGGGATCGCATCACGCATCCGGCACAGGTCATTCAATCTCTGCCCGCCGCCATTGCGACGATGCTGGACCCGGGCGATTGCGGGCCTGCTTTCCTCGGGTTGCCGCAAGACGTGCAGGGTTGGACCTATGACTACCCGGTGAAGTTCTTTGAAAAGAAAGTCCACCGCATTCGTCGCCAATCGCCCGATGCGGATGAGATCGCTGATGCGGTTGCCGCGCTGGCAGGCGCGAAACGCCCGATGATCATCGCAGGTGGCGGCGTTCAGTATTCCAAAGCAGTCGCCGAACTGACTGAGCTTGCCGAGAAGCACCAGATCCCGGTCGTCGAAACCATCGCAGGCCGCGCCAACATGCTGGCAACCCATCCGCTGAATATCGGCCCGATTGGCGTGACGGGTTCAGACAGTGCCAATGCGATTGCAGAAAAGGCCGATGTGATCGTCGCAGTCGGCACGCGGCTACAGGATTTCACAACCGGATCGTGGACCGCCTTTGACAAGGACGCTCAGTTCATCTCGATCAACGCAGCGCGGCATGATGCGGGCAAGCATATGTCGTTGCCGGTCGTGGGGGATGCCAAGCTGTCAATTCAGGCTCTAACACAGGCGGTTGATTACACTGCGCCATCCGATTGGGTATCCCTGGCACAGGACGAACGGCACAAGTGGGATGCCTATGTGGCCGAGAATGTCTCCTACGGAAACCGTCCGAATTCCTACGCTCAAGCCATCGGCGTCGTGAACGAACTGTGCGACACGCGCGACCGTGTGGTTGCCGCTGCCGGGGGATTGCCCGCCGAGGTTACAGCCAACTGGCGCACTTTGGATATCGGTACAGTCGATGTCGAGTTCGGCTTTTCCTGCATGGGCTATGAGATCGCAGGCGCCTGGGGTGCGCGCATTGCCCAATCCGAGCGCGAGCCTGAGAAAGACACCATCACCTTCTGCGGTGACGGCTCGTACATGATGTTGAATTCAGACATCTATTCCTCGGTCCTGAGCCGTAAAAAGATGATTGTTCTGGTGCTGGACAATGGCGGCTTTGCAGTCATCAACAAGCTTCAGAACAACACAGGCAACGAAAGCTTCAACAATCTGCTGGAAGATTGCCCGACCATCCCGGAACCCTTCGGGGTTGATTTCACGGCCCATGCCACCTCGATGGGAGCGACGGCCGAGAAGGTGGCGAACCCAGCGGAGCTGGCCGAGGCATTCAAACGCGCCAAAGCCAGCGACAAGACCTACGTGATCGTGATGGATGTGGACGCCTATGAAGGTTGGACAACCGAAGGCCATGCCTGGTGGGAGGTTGGAACCCCTCATACCTCGGCCGATGAAAACGTGCGCAATGCCCATGTTGAATGGGAAACCACTCGTGAAAAGCAGCGTAAGGGTATCTGATGAAACGGTTTACAGCAGAGACAGCCGATCCTGACGTCATCGTTAATGAGTTGCTGAATGGCGGCGGAGCGGTTGCCATATCAGGCCTGTTCACACGCGAGGAAATCGCCGAGGCCCGCGCGATCGTCATGGAGCATTCCGAGGTGGCGGCCGAGAAAGTGACCCACTTTCAAGGTGCTGCGGAAGAGGATGGCAAACTGAACCTGCAGCGACGGGTTTGGAATCTGTTGGCGAAGGGTGAGGTGTTTTCCCGCATGGCGGCGCATCCGGTTTTGATGAAGATCCTCCGCAAGTTTCTGGGGACCGAGTTCATCATGGGCTCGATCGCTGCCAATCGCATCCTACCAGGCGGTCCGGGGCAAGAGCCGCATGTCGATTATCCCTATTGGGATTTTCACAGCCCCGAAACGCATCCCATGGGTCTGAATGGGTCATTTCCGATGAACGCGCAGGTCTCGGTTTTGCTGGACCCGTTCACTAAGGAAAGCGGCGCGACCGGCTATGTACCCGGATCGCAGAAAGAGCTGCGGTATCCCACACCTGAAGACAAGTTCTTCGACAAATGCGAGCAGATGACCGGTGAGCCCGGTGATGTCGCTCTGTTCTATGGCGTGACGTGGCATTGCGCGATGCCGAACAAAGCGGATCACGACCGCAGCGCGATCCTGATCCAGTATCTACCCAAATGGGTCAAGCCGATGGAAGATATGCCTGCTGCGCTGCCACAGGACTTCCTTGATCAGGCAAGCCCGGATATGCGGCAGTTGCTGGGTCTGAACTATCCCTACCCCGAGGTGCTTGATGCAGCGCGGGCAGGCAATACCGAGGGACGCACGTGACTCTGATCGAAGGTATAAAAGGTAACCGCTTTGCCGTGTTCGGCAGGGCCGGAATGGACATGTTTGCGGATCGGGTCGGAACCAAAAGCGAAGACGCAAATGTGTTTCGCGCCGATCTGGGCGGATCGAGCGCCAATATCTGCGCCGGACTGGTGAAGCTGGGATCGCAAGCGGCGCTGGTCACCTCGGTCTCTGATGATGCTGTGGGGCGGTTCTGCGTAAACCGGCTGCGGGATTATGGCGTGGAAACGCGATATGTCCGTGCTGTGGGTGGCGAGGCACGTACGTCCTTGGCTGTCTACGAAAGCTGCATCGAAGATTTCCAGAACGTTATCTACCGCAACGGTGCCGCTGATTTCCAAGTGACCGATGCGGATATGGATGAGGTCGACTATAGCGCTTTCTCGGCCCTGATCACGGCGGGCACGGTGTTTGCGGCGGAACCTTCACGCTCGGCTACGTTCCGCGCGTTTGAAAATGCGCGCGCTGCAGGATTGCCGGTAATCTTCGACATCGATTATCGCCCCTATAGCTGGCCATCGCCCGAAGTGGCCTCAGAAGTTCTGACCCGCGCAGGTAACGAAAGTGATCTGATCATCGGAAATGACGAGGAGTTCGGCTTTATGGCGGGCGGCATTGAAAAGGGATTGGACAAAGCTCGCGAACTGGCCGCCCACGGCAAGATGGTGGTCTACAAGATGGGCCATGAGGGGGCCATCACCCTGACCGACGGGCAAGAGATCCGCACCGGCATTTACCCGGTCACCGCCGTGAAACCCAATGGCGCAGGCGATAGCTTCTTGGCCGGTCTTCTCGCCTCGATCGCTGCGGGGCATGACTTGCGTGACGCGGTGCTGCGCGGCTCGGCCTGCGCGTCCATTGTCGTGTCGAAACCCGGTTGTGCCGGGGCCATGCCGACAACGCCCGAACTGGACGAATTTCTGGCCCGACACCCGGGCCCCACGGATACCTGAAAGGAGACGCAGATGCATATCGCGCCCCATGACAACCAGAACAAACCTATTGTCGATGCCGACAATGATCTGGTGCCGCTGAACTATTTCAACATCGTCAAACTGAAAAAGGGTGAAGTGTTCGAATACGCCGTGCCAGGCTATGAGACTTGCATTGTGCCTGCGACCGGCACTGTGGATGTGGATGTGGACGGCGCGATTTATACCAACCTCGGCAACCGCACCATCGACGTCTGGGATGGCGACCCCGAAGGTGTCTATGTACCCGTCGGCGCCAAAGTTCGTGTCACCTGCGTGACGGACGAGACCGAGACCTTCATCGCGGGCGCGAAGTTCGATCGCGTGCTTGAGCCTTTTGATGTCCGCGTGCCCGAGCTGGATCTGGTTCAATACGGTTCTGACGACACCAAAACGCACCGCAAGATCAAACACATTCTTGGCGCAAATCACCACGACAAGGTGGGTCGCCTGCTGGTGTCTGAACTTTTCACCGTGGGTCAAGGCGGTTGGTCTGGCTTTCCTAGCCACAAACACGACACCGACCGCAAAGGTGACGATGACGAGATGATCGAAACCCGCCATGACGAGACCTACAATTTCCGCTTCCGGCCTGACTATGGCTCGGGCATCCAGATGCTCCAGCGTGAGGACAACAAGCCGGGCGATGCCTATCACATCATGGATGGTTCAACGATCATGATCGACAAAGGCTATCACCCTTGCGCGGTTCTGCCGGGGTACGAGATGTACTATTTCACCATCCTCGGCGGCCTCAGCCAGCGCTCGCTAAAACAGTACTTCCAACCGACCCATGCAGCCCAGCTGCACACCATCCCCGGAATCATGGACATGGTGGCCAAGTTCAAATGAGCCTTGTGACATTATCGGACGCGCTGCAACCCGCGCTGCGTGACGGCTATGCCGTGGCCGGGCTGGTGACTTTGGGTTGGGAGGATATGCGCGCCTATGTGGCCGCCGCCGAAGCCGAAGGCGTGCCTATCATCCTACAAGCCGGTCCATCCTGCCGCGAACACACGCCGCTGCCGGTTCTGGGCAAGATGTTTCGCCATTTGGCCGAGGGGGCAAGCGTACCTGTCGTGGCCCATCTGGATCACGGCTACACCCATGAAGACTGCCGCATCGCCATCGACAGTGGCTTCACCTCGGTCATGTTCGACGGTTCGCGCAAACCATTGGCGCAGAACATTGCCGAGACCGCAGCGATTGCCGAAATGGCCCATTCTGCCGGTATTTCCTGCGAAGGAGAAATCGGCTTTGTTGGCTACTCCGGCGGCGAGGGCTCGGACGGCACCGATCCGGATGAGGCCGCACAATTCGCCCGCGAGACCGGCGTGGACGCGATGGCCATCTCGGTCGGCAACGTCCATCTACAGCAGAATAAAGAAGGTGGCTTGGACGAGGCCCGCATCCGCGCTATCGAAGCCGTGACTGAAGTACCGCTGGTGATCCATGGCGGTTCAGGAGTGCCAGTCGCACAGCGCTCTGCTCTGGCACGCGGGTCGAAAATCTGCAAATTCAACATTGGGACCGAATTGCGGATGGCATTTGGTAATGCCTTGCGTACTGCCGTGAATGCCGACCCTGACAGGTTCGACCGCGTTCAAATCCTGAAACAGACACATGAACCGGTTGTCGAAGCGACCCGCCGGGTTCTGAAAGCGTTCAAAGGGGCATGAGATGCTGAATATCGGCTTACTGGGCTGCGGACGGATCGGGCAAGTTCATGCGCGCTCAATCGGGCAGATTGATGGCGCGCGAGTCAGCGCGGTGGCAGATGCGTTTGCGGAGCCGGCTCAGATGCTGGCCGACAATACCGGTGCACAGGCCCTGTCGGCGGAAGATCTGATTGAAAGTGCGGATGTTGACGCTGTGGTCATCGGCACCCCGACCGATACCCACTACGATCTGATCCACAATGCCGCGAACGCTGGCAAAGCGATCTTCTGCGAAAAGCCAGTTGATATGTCCGCAAACCGCATCCGCGACTGCATCAAAGTTGTCGAAGCCACCGGCGTGCCCTTCATGACGGCCTTCAACCGCCGCTTTGATCCCAGCTTTGCCAATATCCAGTCCCGCATCGCCAACGGCGAAATCGGAAACGTCGAGATCGTGACCATCCTGTCCCGCGACCCCTCGCCGCCACCAATCAGCTATATCGAAAGCTCGGGTGGGCTGTTCCGCGATATGATGATCCACGATCTGGATATGGCGCGCTTCCTGCTGGGTGAAGAACCAATCAGCGTCTACGCGGTTGGCTCATCACTGGTCGACCCCGAGATCGGCAAGGCCGGAGATGTCGATACCGCTGCTGTCACCCTGACCACGGCGAGCGGCAAGATTTGCCAGATTTCAAACTCGCGCCGGGCAAGCTATGGCTATGATCAACGCATTGAAGTTCATGGTGAGAAGGGCATGTTGCGGGCTGAAAACATGCTGGAAAATGCGGTCGAGATTGCGACACCTGCCGGGTTTCAGAAAGCCCCCGCGCAACATTTCTTCCTTGAGCGATATGAAAGTGCCTATCGGGCAGAAATGGGACACTTCGTTGATGCGGTGTCTCGCGCATCCTCTCCCTCTCCGGGTATCGTTGACGGGTTACGGGCGCAGGAACTGGCAGATGCGGCAGACACTTCCTTGAAGCAGGGATCGGTTGTGAAGCTCGCGTAATGCCTCACACACTGAAATGAGGGATAAGGTACGACGCGCTGCACTCGTACCCCCTCAAGAAATCATCAGACATCCTCCAAGCGCGCCGTGACTGTTTAGTATCTGCATGAGATGTCCGGAATGTGTCTGAAAGATTAAATTTTTTGGACGTTGGGAAAACCGATATACTTGGTTACTCGCTTCAAGCACGCGACTCGCCTTGGAGCCAGTGTTGCGATCTTTTGCAGATGCAGAGCCAAGTTTGGCGGGATGAACGTTCGGGTGCGAAGGAGCTGCGAGCGCAGCGGAACGAGAACAACTGTCTGTGACGGATGTTGGCGGCTGTCATGCTAGATAACGGGGTAATGAAGTCCTTCGCGAGCAATGGCGGGAATTGGAGAATGAACGTCGCCAGTCCGGCTATCCATTTGCAGGTAGGTGATCGCCTGAAGTCACCGTAAAGCGTGGTCTGGACATTCTGCCGTCTACGCCAATCTCAATCGTGCCACCCAGACTGTTTCGCCTGAGCTACTCAAGGGCTCCATTCAGCAAGCCTCGACCGGCCCTCTAATCTACAGAAAGAAATGAGGATTGATGCTACATCCAATCGGCCCGGATCAACGTGCTGGATCACGCCATAGGAGACCCGGCGCGGAACCAAAGCTGATCTCAAACTGCCTACAAGACCTTGAAGGGTTGGCCACTTTGGTTCCAGTAAATTCAAATAAACGGGTTCGTTGGGCGGCCCTTCTCGTGTTACAAGCTATTAATTCATTGCGGTAATTCCGAAATATCAACTGGGAGACATGGCAAGTCTCACCAGTGGAGCTTGCAAATCTAATCGGGCTAACAGCAGAATAATCCATGTTTGCAATTATCTCGCAAAACTTTGGGCGACTACGCTTGAATTTCCTGAGTGCAATCAAACAAAAATGAACGTCTCTTCATAAAAATATTTGTAGGCATTTTAGGGATCTGGCACCGGATCAGCGGATGTGCAAGCCGAACGAATTGCCACAGACTCTGGCTGTACGCAGAAAAGCTGTTATGTTTCCCCTAAGCCAACGGGGAACGCTGCCAAATATACATCAGTACAAAAACAAGAAGCAGCTGCAATTTCCCCTCGAGCCAACAGGGACAAATAAACATGAATAATCGTTTGCGCAAAATCACCATCGTTGGGGGTGGTACAGCCGGTTGGATGACCGCGCTGATCTTGGACATGGTGTTTTCACGCACTTCAGCGCCTAAGGATCGTCCTCGTATTTGCCTGATCGAGAGCCCCAATATCTCAACCGTGGGCGTTGGGGAAGCGACTGTACCGCGTATGCCGGTCACGCTCCGCCAGGCGGGTATTGCTGAGAGAGATTTTTTTCGCGAAACCAACGCGTCATTCAAGCTGGGTGTAAAGTTCTGCAACTGGAACAACGACGCAAAGGGCAATCGTATTGATTATGTAAACCCGTTTGCGCATGGTCAATTGCTGGAAGGGTTGGAAGCAGCCGAGTATTTCCTACGATTTGGCAATGGCGATCGGGATTTTACGCAATCGATCTCGCCGCATGATGATCTTGCTCGCCTGTGCAAAGGGGCGCGGCCCTTAGGTGCGCCCGAATTCGAGCAGCGGTTTGGCTATGCCTATCATCTGGATGCCGTGAAATTTGCGGGTATGTTGACCAAAGTCTGCACCAAGCGTGGCGTTGAACATATTCAGGACGAAGTTCAATCGGTCGAGCTGGATGAACACGGTAACGTCAGTCATTTGATGTTAGAGCGCAAGGGCCGGCATGACATCGAGATGGTCATTGATTGCACCGGCTTCCGCGGGTTGATCATCAATCAGGCGCTGGGCGAGCCATTTATGGATTATTCCGAATACCTGCCCAACGATCGCGCCATGGCATTGCAGATCGAACATCCCGATCCGGAGAAGATCGAAAGCGTCACGCGGTCGACGGCGCTTGGTGCAGGTTGGACGTGGCGGGTGCCACTCTACAATCGCGTGGGCACGGGCTATGTGTATTCATCGGCGCATCGTACCGATGATCAAGCGGCGGATGAATATCTGGAGTGGCTGGGTGACAGCGGCAAGGGTCTGACACCCCGCGTGATCCCGATGCGCGTCGGCCGCGTACGCAATGCGTGGGTCAAGAACTGCCTTGCGATCGGTCTGTCCGGTGGCTTCATAGAACCGCTTGAAAGTACCGCAATCCATATGATCGATCATGCAATACGATGGTTCGCTGAGCATTTGCCGACACGCGATATCGAGCCAGCGCTGCGCAATCGGTATAACCGTCAGATGAACAAGCTCTACGACGAAGTTCTAGATTTCATCTGTCTGCACTACCGATTGGGGAACCGCACCGATGATCAATACTGGATCGACGCCCGCACCGAGATGAAAATCCCGGATCGGTTGGCTGAGAACCTAGAGCTGTGGCAGCACCGTCTGCCGATGGAACACGATATCGAGTTTGCAACGCTGTTCAACTTCCGCGTTTATCAGACCGTCCTTTTGGGCAAGCAGGTTTATGATACCGGCTATGGCACGGGTATACGCGATCGCATTCGGCCGTTGAAGAAACCGATTTGGTTCCAGTGGTGGAAAGGTGCGAAAATGGACCTCGCGCAAATCCTCAAATCAATGCCAGATCACAAAACGCTGCTGCGCGATATCCGAGGAGAGCTGGAGAAACCCGCCTTTGGTAAAGCGGCTGTTGCGAAACCAACAGTAGCGATGCCGGGCACCGCTCCGGCTCCTGTGGTTGTGCAGAACATGCCGAACTTCGCCGAAATTCAAAGTGGCGCGAAGGACTTGCAGCTATTCTAGGGCAGTATTGAAAACGCAGTAGAGCGTCTTCCAATACGTTGTAGCGGCACGCATAACCCACCAATTGCTGGTCAGGTTCTATTTTTAGCGAATAGGCCTCTGACCAACTCTTGGTTTGGTATGTCTTGGCGGTCCTATAGATAGCATTCGATGGGGTTTCGGCCAGTTTCAAGGACGGCTTACGATGATGTCCGGAACGATACCGGCCTTGTCGATTGCTGTTTCAATATCGTGTCCGGCAAAAAAACCGTAACCTGAGACCAAAGCCGACGCGATCCCTGCTGCATTTGCGCCCAAAATATCTGTATGCAAGCTGTCGCCGACCATGAGAACGCGGGATTTGTCGATGGATCCCAGCCGTTTGAATGCCAGATCGAAAATGTTGCCGAACGGCTTTCCGAAGAATTCAGGGACCACACCTGTTCGGTCGGCGAGGCGGTGTGCGAACAGGCCAGGTTCAATTGAAAAGCCACTTTCTCGGGGGGCAACAATATCCGGGTTGCCGACCAATACAGGTCGCTGCCGCTTTGACAGAGTAGACTCCAACAATGCCTGACGCGCTTCGGTCCAGGCCGCGGACCCAATCATCAAAAATCCGTCGACCGCATCATAGGGTGTTGGATCTTCTTCCAGATAGGTCAGATTCAAACCTTCCAGATCGCGAAGGCCCGTGCTTGGTGTTGCCATCAACCCCCAGTGCAGATCGCGTTGCAAATCAAGATTTGCAAGCAGCGTTGCTCGGCTGGTGATGACATCCTGCGAAGCAAAATCATAGCCAAGCCGAGTGTATTTCTCGATCAATGCCGCATGAGGGAACCCGGCAGCATTCGAAACCACAAGAACGCGCTTTCCCATGGCCTTTAGATTTGCGACCCGTTCAGGCGTACCGGGGATAGCGGTTTCACCAATGTTAAGAACTCCGAACGCATCCAAAAGGAAGACGTCAAACTCATCGGCTACATCTTCGAGTGTTTCCACCCGACGAAAGGACTGGCCAGTAGCGGCAGCAGAGGGCAGACGATGCCGCGCAGCTTCGTACGCATCGAACGCCTCTTCAATCGAGATTTGGCTCAAATGATCGCCCCCCGCACTTTGGCAGAGACCCATTCGCTGATCATCACGGCAATCAGGATGACAATCAGGATCAGGCTGACTTGCGGCCATGCCAGGACATTGAGCGAAGCCGATAGTTGCAGTCCGATACCCCCCGCTCCGACCAGGCCAAGAACCGTGGATTCGCGGATGTTGATATCCCAGCGAAAAACGGCGATGCCTGCAAAGGCGGGCAGAATTTGTGGGACGATGCCATAAGCCATGATCTGCCAGCGCGATGCGCCGGTGGCCGTTATGGCCTCGACCTGAGTGTGGTCGATTTCTTCTATGGCTTCATAAAGCAGCTTGGCGCAGAACCCGATAGACCGGATCGCGATGGCGATAACGCCTGCGAAAACCCCTGGACCGATGATTGCGATCAGCAGGAGGGCCCAGATCAACGAGTTGATCGAACGGGTTGAAACGATAATCAGCAGCGCGACAGGCCGGATGAAAACGGCCGAGGGCGTGGTATTGCGCGCAGCCAGAAAAGCGACTGGTACGGCAAGAAACAGGGCGATGATCGTGCCGAGCGTGGCAATATTCAGCGTGTCCCAGATCGGACGCCCCAATTGCGTGATATAGTCCCATTTTGGTGGTGTCGCACGGGTCCAAATGTCATTTGCGATGCGCGGTGCATCCCAGACAAAGAACCAAGTCGTCGACGCCGAGATGATCTGCCAGCAATAGACAAAAACTGCGACGCCCAAAAGCCAGCCAAACCAGCGAACAAGGCTTTGTCCGGTCGTTCGCCTGCGCCAAATCTGCGTACCTTCCTGCTCCAGAACCGGCATTACTGTACCCTCGCGCGAATGATACCCGAGAGGTATTCGAGCGCCATGACGATCCCGATAATCAGGATCAGTATGGCGGCAGCAGTGTCGTATTCGTATCGATCGAAGGCTGTGTTCAGTGTCGCTCCGATGCCGCCCGCACCCACAAGCCCTAAAATGGCGCTTTCGCGGAAATTGATATCGATCCGGTACATTGAAAGACCAACCAGCCGCGGCATGACCTGCGGCTGCACGCCGTAATTGATCCACTGCATCCAGCGTGCGCCCGAGGCTTTGATGGCTTCAGCCTGCACTTTGTCCATGGCCTCGATATCTTCAGCCAGAAGCTTCGACAGAAACCCGATGGTGGCGAATGAGAGCGTTAGGAAACCTGCCAGCGGACCAAAGCCAAAGATCGCAACCAACAGGATCGCTACAATGATCTCTTGCAAGGCACGGCTGATGGCGACAATGCCGCGGCAGATGACGTAGATGGGCAGAGGAGCGATGTTGCGTGCAGCGCCCAGCCCGATCGGGATCGAAATCAGGATGCCCACAACGGACGCCGCAACAGTCATGACAATGCTTTCCAGCAAACCGCTCCAGATATCGCCCCAGCGCGATATGAAATCGGGGCTGGTGAAGGCGAGCACAAAGGCCCAGCCGCGATCCAGCCCTTCATAAACCCGACCCCAATCGACCTCGATGGTCAGAATGGCGGCAATCAGATAGGCAACAAAACCAACAATCAGAGCCCAGCGGAGCATCGCGTTCTTAACAAACGGCGGTTTGCGCCACCCCTTGCCAAGAACGTCATCAAGTTCGGTGTGGCTCATTCTGCGGCCTCGATCTCTTCGTCTTCGTCCACTTTTTCAATCGTGGCTTCCCAGTCTTCTTCACCGTAGATTTCAGTTAGTTTGTCGGGGGTAAGACCGGTGGGGAGGCCGTCATATACGATCTCGCCAAATCGAAGGCCCACGACGCGCGGCACGAACATCTGCGCAAGCGCCACGTCGTGAATGTTGATGATCGCTGCCAATCCGCGTTCCTGACAAAGCTCGGTAATCAACCGCATGATCTGACGGCTGGTTTTGGGGTCCAACGAGGCAGTTGGCTCATCCACCAGCAAAAGTTTGGGGTTCTGAATCAGAGCGCGGCAGATGCCGACCCTCTGACGCTGACCGCCCGACAGTTCATCGGCGCGTTTGTCTGCCATATGCAGCAGTCCGACCCGATCCAGCAGACGAAAGGCTTCATCGACATCAGATTGAGGGTATCGCCGCAGGAAGCTACGCCAAAAGCCGACATACCCCAACCGCCCTGACAGTACGTTTTCCATAACCGTCAGGCGTTCAACGAGCGCATATTCTTGAAAGATCATACCCATTTCGCGTCGCGCTTTGCGCAGTCCGCCTGAACCAAGTTTGGTCAGGTCGGTATCATCTAGCATGACAGCGCCACTTGTCGGCTCAACCAGTCGGTTGATGCAGCGGATCATCGTGGATTTGCCTGCACCGGATGGCCCGATCAAAGCAAGCACCTGTCCCTTGGGCACCTCAAGATTGATTGCCTTTAGGGCCTTATCTCCGGTTTTATAAGTTTTAGTAAGCTCTTGAAGCCGCAGCATTTAACACCCCTGTAAGGGTTGAGACGGGCCCGGAGGGGCCCGTCATTATAGTATCGGATTATTGGCAGGCGTAGGAAACGCCGTTTGCCGCATCAATCTTGCGGATCACGTCCCAGAATTCCTGATAGGTCATTTCGAGGAACTGGCCTTCGTTCGATTTTGAGAACTCAGCCTCGAGCGTCGTGCCGTCCCATTCAAAGCTAAAGAAAGCGTTGCGGATCTTCTCCTGCAGTTCCGGAGTCAGATTGTACACGGTGCCAAAGCCGGTCGTCGGGAAAGTCTGCGATTTGTAGATCGTGATGACGTCGTCTTCGTTGATCACATCTCGCGAGATCATCCGCGATTTGACCGAGTTTGCGATCGAAGCAGCCAGATAGTCCTTGTTGGCCACACCGAGGATCGAGTTGTCATGTTTGCCGGAATAGACTGGTTCGAAATCTCGTTCGGGCAACAGATCAAAGTCGCTTTTCAGAATGGCCGACGGTGCCTTGAATCCCGAGTTCGAAGTGGGTGAGGTAAAGGCCAGTTGCTTGCCCTTGATGTCCTCGACCTTTTCGATGCCAGAGCCTGGATAGGTAATGATCTCCATCTCATACCCGAAGTTACCATCTTTTGAGGCCATGATCGTGAAAGGACGGAACCCGGCGCAGTTCACCGCCAGCGGGTTCGAACCGGTGTTGAAACCCGCGATATGCAGGCGTCCAGACCGCATCGCCTCGATCTGGGCGGCGTTGTTCTGAACCGGGAAAAAGACAACATCTTTACCGGTTTCAGCTTTCAAATGGTCAAGAAAGTCCGACCACGCGGTTTTGTAAACGGCTGGGTCCTCGACCGGAGTGTAGGCGAAGATCAATGTGTCGGGATCGATCTGTTCGGAAGGATCGGTGGGGATGTCCGCGATCAGATCACCGTCGGCATCGCAGAACCGTTCATCCAGATCACCGCGCGGACAATCCTGAGCCGACGCAGCCCCGCCCAACGACAAAAGTGCAAATGCTGATGCTCCGATCAGTAATTTGACGTCAATATTCATATTATTCCTCCCAGTTATGCGTGGCCGTCACTGTCCACAGTTAGTCGTTCTTGAAATGGATTCTCCGATAAGAATGGCAACGCCAGCTGCATTGATAGAGCCCAGCAAATCACCTTTCGGCTTTGTGTCGGTGATGATGGAATCCAGCCCATCAAGATCACCTACCTGCGACAGGCCTTTGCGCCCGAATTTTTCTGAACCAATCAGCAAATGCCGTTTAGCTGATCGCGCCAACATCTTTTGTTTGACCGCAGCAAACCCCTGCACGGTCTCAGACGGGCCCTCGGCCGAAATTCCGGATGCCCCGATCATACATTGATCGACATTGAAACGGGACAGGTATTCGAGCGTATCAGTGCCAATAATGGCCGATTCCTCGGCAAGATACTCGCCTGGGCACAAGAGAACCTGGGTGGGCGAATGGCCGAGTGTCATCGCTACGGGGATTGAGTTTGTTATCACCGTGCACTCAGTTCCCTGATAAGAAAGCGCGCGCGCCATCTCAACCGTGGTCGAACCGGAATCAATCATCACCGTATCGCCATCCTGAATCAGCGCGGCCGCACATCTTCCAATTCGTTCACGCTCCTCCGTACGCGCATTGGTCCGTTCATCAAGACTTGGATATCGTCCCTGTGTGGGCGCAGATGCCCCGCCATGTGCGCGTGCGATCAGCCCGTCTTCTGACAAGGCATCGAAATCCCGGCGCACGGTTTCTGCCGACACATTGAACCGCTGCGCCAGCTCACTGATCCGGACATGCGGGCGCAACTTCAGTTCAAGCAGGATCTCTCGACGGCGATCGGATTTTTTAACCCGAGCCTGACTTTTTTCAGACCTCATCCCGCGTGTTTCTGTTTTGGACATCCGGCAACCCGACTCGGCTTCATATTCACTTTTGTGGTGTTTCGGGCGTTTTGCAACTATTTCTGTTGCAAAACCCTCATATTGTTGTGAGACTTCGGAAAACATTGCCTCTTTCGAAGTCCCGGATCAATGTATGGATTGGCTGGTTGGCATCGCAGAGAACGGTAATTGAACGGACATACAGAATGCGCGATGGCCACGTTCGAGGAACAACGAAAGTCTGAAGGAAAAAGCACATAATACACCGGGAAAACCGGACGCAATGAACCAAACAGGGAGAGAAAATAATGAAGAGATTTACGTCTACCGCATTGGGCTCGCTAATCGCCCTTGCAGCTTCAATGTCAGCAGCCCAAGCAGACAAGCTGACTCTTTATTGCTCTGCTCAAGAGGATTGGTGCCAGCTGATGGCGCGCAGCTTTGAGGATGCGACCGGCATCGACGTCAACATGACACGTAAATCCTCGGGTGAGACATTTGCTCAGATTCGTGCTGAAAGCTCCAACCCTAAGGGCGATGTCTGGTGGGGTGGCACCGGTGATCCGCATCTTCAGGCCGCAGAAGAGGGTCTGACAATGGAATACGTCTCGCCCATGCGCGATCAGCTTCATGACTGGGCGATTTCTCAGGCTGAAAGTGCCGGTAACAGAACCATCGGCATCTATTCCGGTGCGCTTGGTTACGGCTACAATGCCGATCTTGTCGCCGCAAACAACCTGCCCGAACCGGCGTGCTGGAAGGATCTTTTGAAGCCCGAATACAAGGGTCATGTTCAGATGGCGAACCCAAATTCGTCAGGTACGGCCTACACGACACTTGCCTCAATGGTGCAGATTTTTGGCGAGGATGAGGGCTTTGACTTCATGAAAGGCCTGCATTCGAACATCAACCAATACACCAAATCGGGCTCGGCCCCGATCAAGGCTGCGGGGCGCGGCGAAAATACCATCGGTATTGTCTTTATGCATGACGCGGTAAAGCAGGCCGTGTCGGGTTTCCCGATCAAGGTCGTCGCGCCGTGCGAGGGAACTGGGTACGAGATTGGTTCGATGTCGATCATCGACGGAGCTCGCAACGAAGAAGAGGCCAAGAAGTTTTATGACTGGGCGTTGTCGCCCGAAGCACAGAACCTTGCCCTTCAGGTCAACGCATTTCAGGTGCCGTCAAACAAAGGCGCCGAGACGTCCGAAAGCGCTCCGGACATGAGCCAGATCAAGCTGATCGACTATGACTTCAAGAAATACGGCTCGTCGGATGAGCGCAAGCGCTTGCTGCAAAAATGGGACGAAGAGGTTTCGGTACTGCCGCAGTAAATGACTGACGACACGACAAAAACGACCCATCCGGTTCTGATCTTCTGGGTCATCGCCGGGTGGGTCGGATTCTGCCTGCTGCCGTGGTACATGGTTGACGGTGGCCTGTGGTCGTTCGAGTGGCTTCTGGACGGCTACCCTTTCGACGAAGATTATGCTCCAGCGGCCTTTCTGATCGGGCAGGGTGAAAAGCTGTGGCTTGCGCCGCTTCTTATCGCTCTACTGTTGCCGCTTTCGGTACTAAGGCGCGCCAAATCAGATCCGCTCTATGCGCGCATTCTGATCCTGTCAGGGGCGCTGGGCTTCGGCTGGCTGATCGCACAAGGCTTTAGCATCGGAATCCGAGGCTACAATTTCGATTGGCTGGAGTCCGTATTCGGAGAACTCGGGGATCGGCAATTCGGCATGGGCTATGGCGCGATGATCTGCGCGTCGAGTTTTCTGTTCCTTCTGACCCAGGGTGTCGCTGCACGTGGGGCGATTAACGGAGACGTCTTCGTGGTCAGCGCCATCGGTGGTGTGATCACCATCGTCACCGCGTTTGTGTTCTTTCCCATCGCCAAGATGTTGTTTGCGGCCTTTGTGACGGAGGATGGCGCGTACTCCATCGCGGTTTTCTTCTCGAAGTTCTTTGACGACCGGCTTTGGGGGCTAGGATGTTTCTGGGGTGCGCGATGCGGGGCGGCCTGGAACTCACTATTCCTCGCCATTTTAGTTGGTTTCATCACCACGGCACTTGGCCTCTGCTTTGCGCTTGTCGTGACCCGCTCGGGTTTTCACTACAAGCGCGCATTGCGCGCTCTGACGGTTTTGCCGATCATCACGCCACCCTTTGTGATCGGTCTAGCGCTGATCCTGCTGTTTGGCCTTTCGGGCTCGGTCACGCAGTTCTTTGCTGAGCTATTCGGCACACAACCCACGCGCTGGCTGTATGGCATGCCGGGAGTTCTGATTGCTCAGACTTTGGCTTTTACTCCCATCGCCTTCCTTGTGCTGATTGGCGTCGTTGAAGGGGTGTCTCCTTCGATGGAAGAAGCGGCCCAGACATTGCGCGCGAACAGATGGCAGACCTTCAAAACTGTGTCCCTGCCGTTGATGCGCCCGGGCCTCGCCAATGCTTTCCTTTTGGGCTTCATCGAAAGCATGGCCGATTTCGGCAACCCACTTGTGCTGGGTGGCAATTTTGATGTGCTGTCGACCGAGATTTTCTTTGCAATTGTTGGTGCGCAATACGATCAGGGCCGCGCCGCGGTTCTGGCTATGGTGTTGTTGTTCTTCACGCTTTCTGCATTTTACGCGCAGCGTGCTTGGCTTGGGAAAAAGAGTTACACCACTGTCACCGGCAAGGGCGACGCAGGCGTACATCCATTGATGCCAACCGGCCTTTCCATCCCGGTGCTGACGGTCGCCCTTGGCTGGGCCGTATTTACCATCGTCGTTTATGCCATGATCGTATACGGCAGCGTGGTTGAATTGTGGGGGGTCAATAACTCCCTTACGTTCAAACACTACGTCACTGCCTTTTCGGTTCGGTTTGAAGCAGAGGGTATTCGCTGGACGGGGGCTGCGTGGGACAGTTTCTGGACGACAATCACCATCGCTGCAATTGCTGCTCCACTGACGGCTGCCGTGGGGCTCGTGACGGCCTATCTTCTGACCCGGCAGAGTTTCGCGGGAAAAGACGCTTTTGAGTTCGGCACCATGCTATCCTTTGCCATCCCCGGCACCGTGATTGGCGTCAGCTACATTCTAGCCTTCAACGTACCACCGATCGAGATCACGGGCACTGGAGTCATCCTTGTTGTCAGCTTCATCTTCCGCAACATGCCAGTGGGTGTCCGGGCAGGCATTGCCAGCATGTCGCAATTGGATCGCAGTCTGGATGAGTCCTCGCTGACCCTTGGTGCAAATTCCTGGCAGACTTTCCGCCGGATCATCCTGCCGCTATTGCGCCCGGCAATTCTGGCGGCGCTTGTTTACAGTTTCGTGCGGGCCATGACGGCGATTTCGGCAGTGATTTTTCTGGTCAGCGCGGAATATGACATGGCAACCAGCTATATCATCGGGCGGGTCGAGAATAACGACTATGGTCTCGCCATTGCCTATTCCACCACGCTGATCTTTGTGATGCTGTCTGTAGTTGCCTTGATGCAGCTGATCGTGGGTCGGACCAAGATCGGGCGGCGAATGACGCAGTCGCGGACCAATGTTTAGGAGAGTTTGACATGAGCCTGCAGTCCAAAGCCGCGCCGGTTCGGTTCGAGTCCGTGACGAAGATGTTCGGCAAGGATGTCGTTGCTGTCGACAACATCAACCTGCATGTCGAAGCTGGAAAGCTGGTCACGCTGCTGGGCCCTTCAGGCTGTGGCAAAACAACGACCCTGAGGATGATCGCAGGGCTCGAAATGGCTACCTCGGGCAAGATCACCATCGGGGGTCGCGACGTGACCAAACTGCCCGCAACGGACCGGGACGTGTCGATGGTGTTCCAGTCATACGCTCTGTTTCCCCATATGAGTGTGCTTGAGAATGTTATGTATGGCCTCACGTTCTCGGGCTTTGCCAAAGACGAGGCCCGCAGCCGCGCTCTGGACGGTTTGGAGTTGGTTGGCCTGAAAGGTTTTGATAGCCGTTTGCCATCCGAGTTGTCTGGCGGACAGCAGCAGCGCGTCGCAGTTGCGCGGGCTTTGGTGTTAGAGCCACAGGTGCTGCTATTTGACGAACCTCTGTCTAATCTCGACGCGAAACTGCGCCGCCAGGTGCGCGAGGATATCAGGGCCATCCAACAGGACCTTGGCCTGACGGTCGTCTATGTGACACATGATCAGGAAGAGGCCTTGGCGGTATCAGACGAAATTGTCGTGATGCGCAATGCCGCCATCGCGCAGATCGGTACGCCACGCCAGCTCTACGATGCACCCAATGATCGCTTCGTTGCGGATTTTATTGGCGAAGCCAACTTACTGGCTTGTCAGATCATCTCTGTCGAAGGAGATATGGCCACGATCGAGATCGAGGGCTACCGCCACACGCTGTCATCTCGCGATATGCCTAAGGGGCCCGCAACTGTCGCCATCCGACCCTCGCGTCTGGTGATCGGCGCCGAGCAGGGCATCGCCGCCACCGTCGCCAAGGCAACCTATGTTGGTGTTCGCATGGAGTACACTCTGACCGGAGCGTTCGGTCAGGTCTTCGCGGTGCACGACGATGTGGATGCACCACTTGAACCCGGTGCAGAAATTCGGATGGGTTTTGTCGAGAAGGGACCCGTGCTTTTGCCCGAATAAATGCCCAAGCTTCTGATCATCACGCATCCCGAGGTCGTAATCGACCCCAACATTCCTGTAACGGATTGGGGGCTTAGTAAATCAGGTCGTCACCGCGCTTCCGCGTTTGCGAATGCCGAGATCTTCTCGGAGGTCTCTCAAATCTGGACCAGCATCGAGCAAAAGGCCCGCGATACGGCTGAGATTCTAGCGACGCCCCGAGACCTGCCGGTATATCTAAATGCTGACCTTGGCGAAAATGACCGCAGCACCACCGGTTTTCTGCCGCGCGATGCTTTTGAAGCCGCTGCTGATGCTTTCTTTGACCACCCGGCTACCAGTTTTCACGGTTGGGAAACGGCAATAGAGGCTCAACAACGCATTCATCGGGCAACGATTTCGATTGTTGAAAAACAAGATGGCAACGACCTTGCCATTGTTACGCACGGGGCTGTCGGCACTCTGCTATGGTGCATCTTATCGGGCCGTCCCATTGACCGGAGATACGATCAACCCGCGCAAGGCCACTATTGGCAGGCCGATCTAAAGACGCTTGAACCGTTGAGCGGGTGGTGCTCGCTCGACTAGTCGCTCAGGTCTTCCATGCACGCTCGGCTATCTCGCGCAAGGTGTCGAACACATCCGGTGTACCTGCAATCACCCGGCCGCCATTGCGGATCATGGCATCGGCATCCTGATCTTCGATCCTGCCGCCAGCTTCCGCGATCATCAACTGACCGGCCAGGCAGTCCCATGCGTTCATATGCTCTTCGACATAGCCCAGCAGCCGACCCGCAGCCACATAAGCCAATGACAGAGCGCCGCTGGCGTTTCGGTGAAACATCGCTCCATGTTCGATCAGATCTGCGATAATCGGTACAACGTGGTGGGCTTCGATGCGGTTCGAATATCCGACAGCTACGGTTCCTTCCTCCAGCGCGACGCCTGAAGCTACCCGCATCGGGGCGTTATTCAGCGTTGCGCCTCCACCCCGGACGGCGACATAGCTTTCGTCGACATTTGGATCATGGATGACGCCAATCTGGGTCTGCGCATTTGACACACCGGCCAGAACGATGGTCCAGGCTGGAATCCCGTTAACAAAATTGGTTGTCCCATCGATTGGGTCGATCACCCAATCAAACCCGCTTGTCCCTTTGCTTGCACCATGCTCCTCACCAAAGACTCCATCTTCGGGCCAAGCATCCCTGATCTTGTCGCGAATAAAGGTTTCAACGTTCCGATCTGCCTCGCTCACCCAGTCCTGAGCGCCCTTTTGGTCGACCAGCAGCGCATCCCGATTTGCAAAATACTCGGCCGCGACTTTTCCCGCTTCCTGGCAAGTCATAACCGCAAATTCTTTTCGCTCTGAGAGTTGCAACATGGGTGCCCCTGCATTTGATGAGTAGAATGTGCACCTTGGCGGATGTGGTATCGGCTGACAACAACCTTGGGAGTATGTTTTTCAATTCTTTGAAATGCGCATTGATCAGCTCAAAGGAGCAAGTGTCGCATGTAGATCGGTCACATTTGTGAACATCGGTGAATGACTGAATTCTGCCTTATCCAACCGGATACGCGGAAAGGATTGAGTCATATATCGGACAACTTCTTCAACCTCGATTGTGATCGCGTAGCGCCCTAGGCAAGAGAATACACCACCCCCGAAATTCAGATGAGCTGGCTGCCCAGCACGTTCGAGAGAGAATTTTTCAGGTTCCGGGTAATAGCGCTCATCCCAATGGGCAGCCCCGATATTTGCAAAGACCGGTGTGCCCTTGGTGATTTGCACGCCACCGATTTCTACGTCCTCCAGTGCTTCGCGAGAGGTTGAGATTGACCGTGGGTGGATACGCATAACTTCGTTCACGGCAATCGGAATTGCGTCAGGATCTTCGCGCAGCCTTTGCCAGATAGCGGGGCGTGAGGCCAGTTCGATAATGGTGCCTGCGATTTGATGTGAGGAGTTGTCGGTATTCGCCTCTGCCAGTTTGATAACCCAATTCCGAAGATCGTCATCCGTAAACTCACCGGCGTCTGCTGCCCGGACCAAATCCGAAATCAGGTTGTCAGAAGGGGCTTCGCGCGCGTCAGTAATCCGTGCGTCCGCATAATCAAGCAGGCTTTCAAACGCATCGACAATTTCCGGCGTCTTTTCCGGATCTCGCGTATGAACTTGCTGAACTTTGTGTGACGTCTTGGCGATATAAGGCGCGTCGTCTTTGTCGGCGCCGACCCAATAACAATAAACCCGAGATGGCGTAGGATCACAAAGTGCTTCGATCAGGTCGACTCTGGTATGCGTCGGGATGTCAGAAATGATGTCAGCGACAACATCCTTAATGTCTTGCCGGAACGCCTCAGAGGCGTGCGGGCTCATCAGGCGCGCTATCGGCTGTCGTAATTTGCGCCGTTTATCACCGCGGTTGTAGAAGGATATGGACTCACGTTTGTAATTTAGCGCACGTCCTTCCGGCAGGCCCAACAGATGCATCAACTTTGGATGTCCTGTGCCAAATCTACGATCCAGGATCATGTTCCTGCAAAGGTCATAGTCCAGAATTTCCACGCCGCGTTTACTACGGGCGATGCGCCATTTCTGTGCGTGCTCAGCAAGGGTTTGAAACGGTCGCTTCTGATACACTTCCGATGAAAAGTCTATCTCGGGTAGTTCGGAGATTGATAGCATATCGATTGCCCCAGAGTGCTCGACTTACCAGTGCGTGTCCTTCTTCAGACTGGCGTATCGCTACAATGGACCACAGAACGGCTCTTGGGCAAACTTCGTAACGATTACGGAAGGGTTCTGCACGCAGCCAATTCGTTTCTTTGGCGATTATCCCCGTTAAAGCTAGCAATCAGCTCGTCAAAACGTGCCTTCACTTTGGGTCATACAGATATCCGATGCCTCGCACAGTTCTGATGATCTCGGGCTTTTCCGGGTTGGATTCAAGTTTTCGGCGAAGACGGGAAATCCTGATGTCGATACTGCGATCAAATGGATCCCAGGATCGATCATGGGCCTGTTCAAGCAGCTGGTCGCGGTTCAGAACGCGTCCCTTGTTTTCGGCGAATACCTTGATCAGGTTGTATTCCATAGCGGTCAGCTGAACCTCGGAACCATCCGCGGCCAGAAGTTTGGCCGCGTCTTTATCCAATGTAAAATCGCCAAATGGTGCTCCGTTGATGTCGGGGGCTTCCTTGGTCGCCGTTTCATGTATTGCTTCGCGCCGAAGTATCGCCTTGATCCGGGCTTCAAGTTCCCGAAGGTCAACAGGTTTGCCCAGATAATCATCGGCCCCCATCTCCAATCCGACGATGCGATCGATAACGTCGCCTGCTGCAGTCAACATGATGACAGGTGTTGTATTCTCAGGGCGCAAGGATCGAAGTATTGAAAGGCCATCTTCCTTTGGCATGTTGATATCCATGACAATGACGTCGACCCCGTTCGCAGACAGTATCTGCCTCAGCTCATCTCCGCCGGATGCTGCCGAAACCTCATATCCACGCTTGCCCAGATATTCCTGAAGCATTTCACGCACATCGACTTCGTCATCGCACACCAGGATATGCGTTCTCTTTTCATCCATCGGTTGCTTCCTTCCCTTCGGCAAGCAAATTGCCAACGAGGGTTCTGAGTTCCAAAGGCGAAACGGGTTTCTCGAGATGAGGCAAGCCGGATTCACCAAGCAATGCTTGCGAAGCCTGCCCCATCGTATCCCCGGTCACATAGGCCGTTCTGTTCAGCATGTGCGGAAATTCGGCAACCAGAGCCTGATAGATCTTTCGTCCATCAACACCCGGCATATTCAAGTCACTCAGGAATACGTCATAGTTTTGTGAGCGAAGATTGCGCAATGCTTCCTCACCGGATGAGACGAAATCGACGTCAAAACCTTCTCTTCTCAGAATCTCTGCGTGCAGCTCACCAACTTCAACTTCATCATCCACCACCAATGCCTTCAAAGACAGTGAAGAAGAAATTGAATCTTTCGGCTCATCTTCCATAAACTCGCTCTGTGCCCCGATAGGCAGCAAGATCCGTATACAGGTGCCAGTACTGTCGCTCTGATCAAGCCGGATCTGACCGCCATGAGACAGTATGATCCTGTGGCAAAACGCGAGACCAATACCGGTGCCTTCCCCGACTTCCTTGGTGGTGAAGAACGGTTCAAAGATTCGGGCGCGAATGGCCTTGGGGATTCCCGGGCCATTGTCCTTTACCGTCAGTTCGACCATGCCTGAATCAAACCTCGGCCGCGCTGAAAGCTCGATCAGGTCACCGCGCTCAGATGACCTCATGGCCTGTTCCGCATTAATGATCAGATTGATAATAACTTGGGTGATCTGATCGGCATCCGCGGCAACCGGTGGCAAATCAGCAGGAATTTTCTGCACGACGCGGATTCCATCTGATGGCGTGCCATACCCAACGACATCCGCCGCAGTCGCGATCAGCCCGGCAACATCGACATCCTCGATATTGCTGGGTTGCTGACGTGCCATTGCTAGGAATGTTTTGACGATTTTCGCACAGCGCTCGGCCGCATTGCTGATCTTCTCTATCCGGGCAGCAATATCTGGGTCGGTAATCTCTTCCTTCAGCATGAGAGAATGCCCAACAACCACGGAAAGCGGATTGTTCAACTCATGGGCCACGCCAGCAAGAAGTTCGCCAAGCGCTGACATCTTCTCATTCTGGAAAAGCATCTCGCGTTGTTTTTCAAGCTCTTCTTCAATCGCCAACTCATCTGTCAGATCTCGTGTGTTCGAGACGATGACTTCTTCGCCGTTGAATTCGATCAGGCGGGAAGAATCTGCAGCCCAAAACTTTCTTCCATTTGCATCAACAAACTCCATCCGCCGATCTTTGAGAGATCCAGCTTCGCGAAGGTCTTTCAGGTATCGCTGACGTTCTGTCGGATCAGCATAGTAAGATTTGGAACTGCGGACAGGACCAAACAGAGCCTTTATTTCCGGCGTTGCAAACAGGACCTCACCTGTCTCTGCATGCGTCATGTTGATCGCGGCTGGATACGCTTCCATTACCTGCCTGATCAAAGCATCGGCTTCCTGCTGAACCGTAAGATCAATAATGCTGGTAACGATTACTTCTTCGCCTTTGTAATCGATCAACTGCGAAGAAATTGAGGCTGGAAAGATCTTTCCATTGGCATTGCACAAATCGAGCTTGAAGTTTTCGACATGACCATCCGCCAACAGCAAGGTCACAAAATCCGCGCGCTCCTCAGGCTTGGCGTAATGCTCCCGCGCGAACTTGGAGGCGCCAAACATCTGAAGGGCGGCGGGTGTGCGATACAGGATCTGGCCATCGCCAATGCGCGCCATCGTGACGACCGCAGAACTGGCATCCAGCACCTTCCTGATCAAAAGGTCTCCGTCGCGTTCTTCAGCCTCGGCCTGCTTGCGCTCGGTAATATCCTCGCGCGTAACAACAAAGCCGCCAAGATTGGTGGGATGGACCGACACCAGATAAGTTCGACCGTCCGTTTCGGCCAGTTCATAATCCTGAATGAACTCGATCCCGTTGGCCAATCGATCCGAGACCCACTGTTCTTCATTGCCGATGGCGTCAGCATAAATCCCGCGCCGCGCTGTTTCGCGCATCAGGATTTCCCAGTCTAGTCCGGGCTTTAACAGGTCCGCGACACCCTTGTTCATCTCGGCATAGCGCTGGTTGAACATGAGCAGGCGACGGTCGTCATCATAAAGGGCGAACCCTTCCTTAAGAGACTCGATTGCATCGCGCAGAAGGTCCCTTGCCTTCTCGATTTCCTGAAAATCGTTCGCCATGTCCATCGTCATCCTATTTTTCTACGGTATCATTGTTTCAGCGCCATTTCAAAATCCGCATCTAATGTTTCAATTGTTTCAAACCGGTCGGGGTGGCGCAAATTCCGGCCGTAATTTCCCATGTTTCAGAGACAGATAGCGCGTTGTGTGACCTGCTTCACAGAGCAACAACTGAAACACTTTGCGCCTATTTCGGAAATTTCAATGAAACAATGAACCGTCAGTTATTGCTCATCTCAAACGCAAGTGAGTAAGTACGATGACGATTTCATTTAAGTCTACCGAAGCAAGCAATGCACCGATTGTCGCATTGCATTCCTCCGCATCCAGCAGCGCTCAGTGGAGCCAACTGGAAGCCGATCTTGACGGTCGCTTTGATGTTCATGCCTTTGATCTGCCCGGCTATGGTCGTGCACCATTGGCGAGCGATCACAGCCAAAAGGGGGCGGCAATTTCGGCGGTCTCCGTAATCAGAGAAATCGAAAAACTGGGCAGCGCGGTTCATTTGATCGGTCACTCGAACGGTGGCGGCATCGCGATCAAAATCGCCCTGATGCGCCCTGATCTGCTCAAAAGCCTGACTGTCTATGAACCGGCCGCGTTTCATTTTCTGGCTCATGGGAACAACAAAGGACGTCGCTTGTTTCAACAGATCAAGCTTTTGTCTGGGTTGGTATCTGGCGCTGCTGCCGAAGGTGATGCGGCCGCAGGAATGCAGCATTTCCTTGATTTCTGGAACGGAGACGGTTTTTGGGACAACCTGCCCGACAAGGCCAAAAAGAAATTTGCGGGCCTGATTTCCTCAGTCATGACGGATTTTGCCAACGGGTTTGCCGAGAGCTGGACGTTAAAGGATCTGGCCAATCTCGAGATGCCAGCCCTGGTGATGACCGGTCTGGAATCCCCTGAGATCGCTCAGAATGTCGCCGTGGCCATCGCCAAGACGTTGCCCAATGCACGTATCGCATTGTTGCCCGAGCTTGGACACATGGCGCCAATCTTCCAGCCGGAATGGGTCAATTCAAGAATCTTCGAGCATGTTGCCAATGCCGAGCGGCCGATCGCCGATTTCAGCTGGCCTGATCTCGAAGCTGCATAACTCAAAACGCATTCAGAAGATGCGGCTATTTTAAAACCGCTGATCTAGGGTCAGCACAACACCCGGAGGACATCAATCATGGGTATTCAATCAACCATCGCACCCACAGCAGATTACACGGCAATCAAAGCCAAACAGAACGCAGCGTGGGGTGCCGGAGATTACAGCAAAGTCGGGGTCACGCTGCAGATAACCGGTGAAGAGCTTGCTGAAGCAATGGACATGCGCGCAGACTCAACGATCCTTGATGTGGCAGCGGGCAACGGCAACGCAACACTGGCCTTTGCCAGACGCTTTTGCGACGTAACCTCAACCGATTATGTCGAAAGCCTGCTGGAAGCCAGCGGCAAGCGTGCCCAAGCCGAGGGTCTATTCGTAAACTACAAGGTCGCAGACGCCGAGAACCTGCCCTTTGATGATCAGTCATTCGACGCGGTAGTGTCCACATTCGGGGTAATGTTTACACCTAATCAAAAACAATCCGCTGCCGAACTTCAGCGGGTCGTTAAGGCAGGTGGAAAAATCGGCATGGCCAACTGGACCCCGGAAAGCTTTATCGGGCAACTGTTTAAAACGATTGGCAAGCATGTGACGCCGCCTGCGGGCGTGAACTCTCCGGCGATGTGGGGAAACCGGGACTGGATCGATCAGAATTTCGGCACTCGGTGCGCGGTGAAATCGTTTCGGCGCAAGAACTTCATGTTCCGCTACCGGTCAGCCGAGCATTTCATGGAATATTTCCGCACGTTCTACGGCCCGATGCAAAAAGCATTCGAAGCGTTGGATGCCGAAGGTCAGACATCATTGCGCAATGACATGATGGTGCTGATCAAAAGGTTCGACATCTCGACCAACGATTCACTGTGCATTTCTTCCGAGTATGCCGAGATTATCGTCGAACGCCGCTGACATAGTTTTTAGAACCATGACGCCCTTCGGCAAAGCTCCGAATGGCGTCAGAATGCAGCGACGGCGGCAGACTTGAATTGAACTGTGTAGAATTTGTAGTCTTTGACAATGGGAGCGCTTCCCTATTCGTACTATTTTGAAAGGGTTTTGATATGGCTGAACGCACGCTCTATGAGAAGTACGGGGGATTTTCGCAGGTTAGCAAGATCGTCCTCTCTTTCTACGATACCCTTCTTGATAACGATGACATCGGGCCATTCTTCGACGAGGTCGATATGTCCCGGATGGTTGATCACCAGACTAAATTCATTGCTTCCCTGCTTGGCGGACCAGCGTCTTATACGGACAAACAGCTGAAACAGCTGCACTCACATCTCGATATCAACGACGCTCATTTTGATGAGCTTGAGGTGGTGCTGCGTGCGACCTTGATTGATCACGGTGTGGCCGACGAGGATGTCGAGGCAGTTGTTGCAGAGTTCGCCAAACGCCGCCCATTGATTGTCGGGTGACCCATGAAGATAGAAGCCATTAATGAACAGCTCCTGCGCGCAATCGGCGTAGGGGTCGCGCTACTGGATCGTAAATCATTGCGTTTCAATTTTCGCAATGACACGTTTGACGACTGGTTCAGCAACGAAGCAGAGCCAAATCAGTTGCAGGAGCTTTTTCCTGATCTGGATGCCGAGGCCATGCAGACTGCCCTTGAGGATAACGGGCGATACGCATCGGAGATCAAGTTCAAAAAGAAACGCAGGACGCTGATCATCGCACTCGATTTCACTTCCACCAAAGACGACGTCCTGGTTCTTGTCTGTCAGAACATCACGCGGATCAAGGAGTTGGAATCTATGATCGATTCCTATTCGATGATGGTCGAGCGCAACACAAGAGAGATCAAACGCGAAAAAGAGCAGGTGGAGAAACTGCTTCTCAACATCATGCCTCGTTCGGTCTATGAAGAATACAAAACCTTTGGTGTGGTGACGCCACAGCTGTACAACCCTGTCTCTGTTCTGATGCTGGATTTTGTGGGCTTTACGGAAATGGTCGCCTCGCAGGACCCCAGCGTGACCGTCACTGAACTGAACGACATATACAGCGCGTTTGATCGTATAGGTGAGCAATTCGGTTGCGAGCGCATCAAAACGATCGGAGACGCGTATATCACTGTGGCGGGATTGCCTGATCCGACACCGGATCACGCCAAGGCAATCGCCAACACAGCCATCCGATTTGTGCGCTATCTGAACCGGCGCAATCTGAGCCATCCGCATCAATGGCATTGCCGGGTTGGTCTGTCTTCGGGTTCGGTTGTCGGCTCGGTCGTCGGAATTCAGAAGTATGTTTACGACATATTTGGACCTGCCGTGAACCTCGCTTCACGGTTGCAGGAATTCTCCGAGCCGATGGAAATCAGTGTTCAGGGCGAAGTCGCACATGTCCTGAAGGACCAATTCGATCTCGAAAATATTGGGGTCAGAACGATCCGAGGATTTGGTGAACAGGAAGTCTGGCGGCTTTCGGACAGCAGCTGAATGCAGCACCCTTGCCATCTTGGCTAACGGTAGATCAACTGAGTTGCACCTTCACAAAGTACGAAACGGTATTTCAACGCGCGTTTTGGTCACTCGAACTCCATGTAGTTCATCATATCGCGGCGTTGCTTGGTAAATACGATCAAATGGGAGAACACATCGTTTACAGTCGGCGTGAGCTTTGAAGTTTGATCGCTACAAATCGCAATAAAAATCGTCACTCCTGTGCGATTGTTCCAACGGATTGGTTTGTCGCAATCAACGTCGATCCATTAATTCCAAAGAATGGTATTGGCGGCGCAAAAGTCCCACTTCGATGGTCCAGAGCTAGTCAATGTCGCAGAGCCTAGTAGTAAACATAAACACCGTCGCAACGGTTTTCTCTCATCATCTTAGCAGAACCGAAGGTACACTACACCTGGGTGGAGCCGGGATTAACGGAAGAGCAACTGGATGCCCATGTCGAAGAGGTTTGGCATGAAAATGGATTGTCGGATGATACCAAAGTTATTGCGTTTCATTGGAAGTCATTTGAGGATTAAAGCTGGTGGCGTTTTGCGGCGTCGAGAATGGCGCAAATTTACCTGCAGGGTGCGGCTAAAACCATAACCCAAGTACGATCCGCCGCTTCATAAAGCGCGAACTCCTTGGCTTTGCGAGAAAGCAGGTTTGCTCGATGTCCCGGTGATTTCGACCATGCTGCCATCACAGCGTCCAAACCGTTTTGTCCCTTGGCAATGTTTTCAGCCACGAAACACCAGTTGTAGCCTGTTTTGCGCACCCGTTCGCCCACGTCTGACCCGTTAGAGCCGGTATGCGAAAAGAACCCCCTCTTCACCATGTCATCGGCATGCGACTTGGCGGCTTGCTCCAACTTTGGGTTGTAACTTAGTGCTGGAACACCTTGACCGCCGCGAAACGCATTCAGCTCGTTTGTAGCCAATTTGTCGGCCATGAGAGCCGAGGGGAGCAAGAGCGCCATGGATAACAACAGGCGTAGCATCTTATGTTTG
This sequence comes from Ruegeria sp. O11, assembly GCF_056535285.1. NCBI lineage: Bacteria > Pseudomonadati > Pseudomonadota > Alphaproteobacteria > Rhodobacterales > Roseobacteraceae > Ruegeria > Ruegeria sp. O11. The sequence goes on from NZ_JBQERS010000008.1 coordinate 130,686, forward strand.
CCCGTAGCTTTACTCAGTAATTTGAGTACCTGAAATTGACCACGGCATCGTTTTGAATTGCGCAGTGAGCTTTTATGTAGGAGCGGGCATCGGTACTATCGCTGGATCTCGCGACTTCCAAATCAATTAAATCAATCCCGTCTGCATTTGTCGTGTACGAGAGTGTGCGTTGGAAATCCACGGCGTAGTAGCCCTGATTGGTCATTGCGGCATGCGTTCGGTGCATACAAAGCCCGACTGCGTTTTCCTCTGGAGAAAGACTTGGGTGCTTCTGATAATGCGACCCATGATGGTGGTGATGCCGCGCTATGGATGCCCCTAAAACCCCGAGTGCGACACCTGCGATAACGTCTCCAGCATCACTGGCATTCGCGGTTGTTGGCTTTAGACCGGTCGTAACGAACAAGGCAAAGGTGATCCCCATGCAGAGAGTTCTGTTAAACATTGGGCCTCTTCCTCGAAAATGGGCATGGTATGCGTTGTCAGATATCCGTACCTGTAAGGCTAAGCTAGATTGCACGTTTCGGACCAGCTTTTTTGAATAAATTCGTGTCGATGGCTCGTTTGCACAAACAGTTTTATCTTCGTTTCAAAAGGTACGACGCGCCGAACGCGTACCCCTTCATAGAAATCGCCAATCTCCATCAAGGCACGCCGCTCCTGCTTTGTATCGGTACAGCTTGTTTGAATTGTGTCTGGGATAAGAAAATAAGGGGTCTACGGGAATCCCCCAATTTCGGACAAGGCACTAACAGGGTAGATTGAATTCAACGGAACAACACTACCACTCCGTATACCCCCTCAAGAGAGAGGGGCTGGCTAAGACCCCCTCATCCAGCCCCTCACCACCTTCACTCTCAATCATTTGTGAGACGGTGGGTTCTTCCCCTACTCCCAATTTGGGAGGCCAGCGCAGTATACCACATGTGGCCCGCCATATTCAGCCCACTATAAATGGGGGGTTGGCGGGCCAACTGTCAGAAGCTGACGAATTCTAAGTCATCACTCCGGTTTAGTCGGATGTTGGCTCTGAGCCCAAAGTGGTCATAGCCATTTCGTTACAAACACCTATTGCTCAACTTCGGCATCAGGTTCCAATGGTTTTAAGGACTATTCAAAAAAATGGAAATTTGGGCGGTGGGAATCGCTGAGAACTCTGCCCTCAATTTTATAGCCAACACATGCTCGCGTCTCGCTCAAATACGATATTCTCGACTGGAACCGTCTGATCTGCAATGATGCTCGTACTGCTTATGTTTTGCAGAGGGGGGAATTATGTTTGATTTTTCGTTGAAATTCGCCGCCCTGACAGCAAGCAACACTGCGCTTATTGTTGGTGTGTTGACGGCGAGTGCTCAGGCTCAGGTCCGTGAAGAAAGTCGCGCAATGGTGTTGTTGCGCTCACTACCGACGCTCAGCGCAAGCCACAGCGTGGCTATAGTCGAATTGGATCCAGAGACCGAAGATTTCGGCAAAATTATCAGCGAAGTAGAGCAGCCGGAACTTGAGCATCCGCTTCACCATCTTTACTACAGCCCTAACGGACGGCTTTATTCCACTGGTTTAGATCCCAAATGTAGTCTTGCGGAGATCGGATTGGCGCGTGACTCAACCGGCGCGCCCGAAGTGACCGGCATTCAGTGCCTCGACACTGCCGGCCAGATGGTGGGCGAAGACATCATGTGGACCCGGTCAAACGGAACTGAGTACATGTTTGTCACTTTCATGGGCGGCCTTGGCCAAGCCGATGGCGGTACGGTTGGCGTGTTCGACGCGCAGACCAATGAGGTCATCAAGGTGATAGAGGCGCGGAAAAGTGAAGTTGGGGAAAACGCGCCTTACATCCTGTATCCACATGGCATCTCGGCCTTTGACGACAGGATGGTTGTAACTTCCACTGTTCACCCAGATCTCGCCACCGGTGTTGGCAATACGGTAACGATCATCGACCTCAACGCGCTCGAACCGGTCCAGACGATTGAGGTGCAAGGCGAGATGCCAGTCGGTTTCCCGTCTTCGCCCGTCGAAGTGTTGTTTGCCCGACCGTCGATCCACGAAGACATCGAACCGGCAGTGCTTGTAAATACCATGTTCGGCTTTGAAACATGGTCAATTCCGTATGACGCCGAAGCTAAAACTTTCGGGCCAGCTGAAGTGGTCTACAGCGGTGTCCAAAACGGAACTGCGGTGCCACTCGAATTCTACGGCAACGACACTGAGTTGTTTATCAGTCACGCGCTTCCGGGCGTGGTGAAACGATATGATCTTTCAAAGCTGCCCAAGCTGGTTTCGTCAGGACCTGACATCGTCGCCGATGCAGGTGCGCACCACATGATCTTTTTCACCACTAAGTCAGGACGTGAGGTGATCGCCATCCAGAACAATCTTCTCAATCTTGGCGACGCGAAAGCAAACGACCCGACAGATGTGGACTTTATCGCCGGACTCAACGCACACACGATAACCGTCCACGACCTTGCCACCGGCGAACGGCTAGCCACGGTGAATTTCCGTGAGCGCTACAAAAAAGGTGTCGACAATGTCGAAGGGCTTTTTGGCGCAGGGTTCGTTCACCACCACTAAAAAGCGCCGAAACATCAAAATGAAACTCGGGATCGCCGGGCTTTGCCTGGCGATCTTTATTGCATTACTGTCTGCGTTTTGGATCTCACGATCTCCTCCTGTGCCGACAGCCATCGCAGATTTCAAAGCACCATTTGTGTTTGGCCGTTTTTCGATCCCGGAAGATAACCCTCTGACAGAAGAAGCTTTTCAGCTTGGCAGGCGGTTGTTTTATGATCCCATGTTATCCGGCGACAACAGCATGTCTTGTGCAACATGCCATCAACAGGAGCGCGCCTTTACGGATGGCCAACCAGTCGCCTTGGGGCATGGCGGAAAGGAGCTTGCCTTCAACAGCATGAGCCTTGCCAATCTTCTTTGGGGACCGCGCCGGTTTTTCTGGGACGGTCGAAGTCCGACGCTTGAACACCAGGCACTGCAGCCATTGATAAATCCGGATGAAATGCAGCAACCGCTGGACGAACTTGTTCGCGAGCTAAAAAGCGCGCCTGAATATCCCGAGATGTTCTGGAAAGCCTACGGCGAGGTGTCGGAAGATAACGTCGCCCGCGCGCTGGCAACCTTTATGCGAATGTTGATTTCCGCGAATTCCAAATACGATCGATATTTGCGTGGCGAACTGCGTCTTTCGCCGCAAGAAGAGCACGGGCGCAAACTGTTCATGGCGCATCCAGACGTTAAGGTCTCCTTGCGTGGCGGAAACTGCATCGACTGTCACAGTCAGTTCGTGACAGCTGGATTTTCGGATGGCTGGGATGGCTTTATTAACAACGGCCTTGATGCCGAACAGGACCTGGGCCGCGGACTTGAGGCGGTGACCGGCGACATCTTGGATCGGGGAAAGTTCAAGACGCCGACACTTCGAAACATAGCGGTTACAGGGCCTTACATGCACGATGGCCGGTTCGCGACCCTTAGCGAAGTGCTCACGCATTACAATTCCGGCATTCGGTTTAGCGATACACTTAGCCCTTTGATCCTTGAAGCGGATAATACCGTCGCAGATCCCATTGCTGCACACGGCCTCGGCCTCGCGCCCAAAGAAGTCGATGCAATTATCGCGTTTCTCCACACTTTGACGGATGAGGCATTTCTGACGGAGCCAAAGTTTTCAAACCCATTTGAGGAAGAGACACAATGAAACGCCTAAACAGACTCAGCGTCGTTGCCGTTTCCACTTTAGTCCTAGCAGCCATAATAGTTTTTGCCTTTGATTTTCGAACGAAACCCAGGCCCCTGAAACTGATTTTTGTAGCCGAAGCAAATGGCGAGCCGATTGAATTCGACACCTTCGCTTACACCAATCCCGGCGGAACAGAGATGTTCCGCCTTCGTGATTTCCGTGTCTACATCTCCAACATCAAACTGGCTGACGGTGACAAGGTACATGTCGTAGAAAACAGCTACCATTTGTTGAGGTTTGACCGCAGCACGCCGCAATTCAATGTGGTACTACCGAAAGTGCCTTTGCGACAGATATCAAGGATCTCGATGTCCATTGGGATTGATGAAGCCGCAAACGGGTCTATCGAAGTACGTGGCGACCTTGATCCCAATAACCGCATGGCTTGGAACTGGAACATCGGCTACAAATTTGTTCTGGTCGAGGGGGCTATCCAAATGGACGGGGCTGTAATGCCATTGGTCTACCATGTCGGCTTTAACGAAAATCGCCAGGATCTCGACTTTGTGGTGCCAACTTCCGTTGAACGGGATGAAAACAGACCGCTGACATTTTCCGTGGACGTCATGAAACTCTTTTCCGGAGAGGAGGTCATCGACATGACCGAGCTACAAACCGTAAAGATGGACAGGTCCGACGCGGCACTCTTGGCAACGAATTACGCCCAGATGATTAATCCCACCTGGGGTAATTAATGGTGAACCTTGCGGAAAACTTACTAACAGGCGTCCGTCGAGTGGCTAGGTGACTCATTTATTCAGAATTTTGCCGTCCTTGTGTTGGACATAGCAGGATAGAACCCCTATCGGCTCCGTATAGCGCGGGGCCTATTACAACGCCCAAAGAGGCGAGACCAAGAGCGCCCAGCCAAGCGGAGAAAGCTGTCTATCGGTATCTGTTGCCACACCCCATAACGCCCAGCAAATAGAGGTAAATAGCAACCCAGACGCAGCAATCACGCAATAGAGCTCAAGGATAGTTAGGTCTGCAACAGCCATGCCCCACAACATGGACACCAGCACCCGGCCTGTAAAATCCGTAGGGGGGGGAGTTAAGCCGGATTATCCAATGATATCAGCGCCTATTCCCGCTAAAGTGCACACAAATGACTGACCGAGAAAACGCCACAATCTGGATAAGCGTCAACTCTTCTTCCACTCCTAACAAGGTTGGATACCGCATCCTGTTCAGTAAATTAGCTACACAGCATCGGGGCATCTGCTCAGATAGCTGTAATCAGGGCGTTTGCCGCTCCTAAAAAACCCGCTACTGCCGCTGCACTCGCCAATAGTATACAGACGACTTCAATCGCACTTAGTTTCATGTTTTGCCCCCAAGCAAGTCTCACATTGGACTTAGGGCAACCGTCGATGACCGAAAAGAACGTCATGATTTACGTGGCGGAAGCCTGCCTTGCTCAAGGCGTCAATCCGCTCAACTATCTATGCATATTACTTATGGTTGAGGGCATGAACGGTACTTGAAGCTTGACCTGTTGCACCACTGCACCGCTTCTATCGCTTGAGCCCTTTCTCTCGCCCACACGCCACCATTTCGCGTCTGAGCGTCACAATCCCTGCAACACTGGTTCTGTGGTGTTCAGCCGCTCGTATTGCTCTACCGCTGACAAGTACTCCGCAAGCTGCTTGCCTTCCTCGGTATCTGGTTCCGATCCCCATAGATACTCAATCTCTCGCAAGGCGGCGCGGTATTCAGTCGGGGTGCGCACAGTGGTCATGGAAACACCTCAAAGCTTTAATCAATACGACATGCATACCTGAAAGTGCGTGTTTCTGATAGGCGGCTGTTTTGGCCTCGATACGGTTCCGCTCAATGTTATAAGACCCGTCGGACTGGATAGCATACGATTGCGCTACAAAGGATTAACGCACATTAAGCAAAATTAACTTTGGCTTTTTCAAACCATAACGCGACTTCATCTATAACACTTCCCGACTTCATAAAGTTCATGGAGTGCGGCAATGTTTGACTTTAGTGACGTCACATTTGACATGGAAAATTCATATGTGCTTGAAGCAAGATCACAGGATTATGCGATTAACACCAATGATTTGAGTACGAACTTGGATGCCAATGATTTGGATCTCGAATTTGAAGAATGGGCAGACTCGTCGGATCATCCACCAAATGCGGAATGGACATTTGATTTTCTCAACGAGCACCAAGACCCGCAAGATTTGCGCGACATGCAAGAACTGATGGAGAGTGGCGCGCTTAGCCCTACGACTGAAGAACTGAACCAACATAATCAAATATTGCGAGTGCTAATGACGACTTACGGGAACACCATAGTTGACTTGTCGCGAGCGACTGCATTTAGCCTTACTCGTTAGTGCACTGGCCCTGCACCGATTGCGTCCGATGTGGGGCTTTCAATTGGGTGTCATCTAATCTGGAAGCACCCCGCTCTGGACCGCTTCAAAGAAATTGAGGAAAGGCCTGCCTTCTGGCGGTTATTCGCAATCGGGTTGATACGCTCAACCTGTGGGTGCAAAAATAATTCCAGTATAAGCGGAGACGGTTCTTGGGTCAGATTGGAAAGGGCGAGGTGTGGCTCGCGCTCTGGTTTCTTGCGATTTTTTCGTTTGCTTTGCGTCACTACGTGCAACCGGTTTGGGTGCAGGACGCCGACGCAAAAGTGGCTAACGCACTTGAGTTGAGCTACGCGGGATCGAGGTTCGACCAATTCGAGGTCTCTGTGGAGCAATGCGAAATCAGAATGTATCGCAAAGATACCAAAGCATGTGAAAACGGTTCAACACTACAGGCATTCAGCACATACATAGACCTTCGCCATCACGAAGCGGAAATTGGCGACATCAGCAAATCCGATGGCGATACGTGGTCAATTTTTGTGAACTGGAAGCCGGTTGGCGAGTGGGAAACTCAGACGGAAGAAATTAAAAAAGAGGCTGAAGCACACCTTCAGTCTGCCAGGACGAAGTATGGGCGCGGACAGGCGGCTGCGATCGCGGCCAGCGAAAACCTTTCTCAGTCGTACGACACCAGTGACTTTCATTCACTTGGGACGACTGAGTATTGTCCCGCCGGACTGAGTGTAGGGCCGTTAACAAGAGCCTATAAGCTTGTTGGGCGTGACGCTAAGGAGCTAAAGCAATCAATCCAAGCGCTGATGAATGAATGTCGAGCACGCTAATTCCTGGCCGGACAGAACAGTTCAAACGGCACCGTTTAGCAGGTTTAGCGGTTTTTGCAGGGGTTGGCGTCGAAACAGGGTTTTCTGCGCAATACACGCGCCTAGTCTGTTATCGGTTGACGGTGTCAATTGCAGAATCGAGGGTGAGGCGCATTGCAGGCCCCTGTGGCAATGCTATCTACGCACCAGAAAGCGACCGAATTTATTTAGGAAAAATCAATTGAGTACTCATAGATGGAAATCGATAGCTACTGTATTCCTGACGTTTTCGGCCTCAACCGCACAGTCATCAGATGGTTGCAGCACGTGGGTGGGAAGCGCGAATAGAGACATGGTGGTCGAGATTTCCGAGACGTTCTTTCTCGATGAGCTTCGCAATCTTGGTGAAGATCCCCAAAAAACAATTGAAAGCCACTTACGGGAGAATACACAGCTAATTAGTGAACCGATATTCAGGGCACTCTGGGCTTAAGTTTATGCTCTCAAAGGTGATTATCTGAGTGTTGTTGCACAAGCTGAAGCAGCCGAGCGCTTGGCTCTTAGAAGGCAGGACTGCTATTTATTGAAAATCATTGACATGTCACAAGCGCTGAGAATTGCGTCCATCAGAGCGCAGGGAATTTCCGAACAGCGTGACGAAGTGCTCTTTGACGGGTTCACTACGGTGTTGCCAGATTCCAGAGGGAACAGATTGGTCGATAGCGCAGTTGTTGTTTGCGAAGCACTGGCGGCAATCAATTATGCGGAAACCGGGCGTCAGCTTGACGTAGGCGAAGACTGCCAAATCAAGTGCGTTACCCAGTTACAGTGAAAGCCCTCTTTGGCTTTTATGTTGCTTAGCACAGGAAGTTTGTTTTTCCTTCTCAAGGGTATCGTTAAGCTCGGTCAAATCGAGGTAAGAAAAGGGGCGCACCCACCACAAGCGCGCCCCACCAAATGAATTACCAAAACCTAGCGTTCTCAAATACACCAACGCTTACTCGTTAATGCAGGCAGTGTGTCCGATTCTGAGTGGGCGGTCAGTGACGCGGGTTACACAGGTTAGATATTAAGTGGACTTCAGAGTCTTCGATCAAAAATTTGTTAGTTGCAGGCTGATTGCCCTGCATACATACCAACGCCTGCACCCGCTGCGGTCGCCAGAGTCTGGCCTGTTCCGCCACCGAACCGGTTTCCAACCACTCCCCCAAGGGCAGCACCACCTAAGATACCTGCAGCACAGCGTGCGTCATGCTGTACCTGTGCCTGAGTGGGCGTCGTCGGTGCTCCACATGCAGCCACGAGCAGTGAAATGCCAAGTGCACAGGTTAACAGTACTTTGTTCATCTCGATTGCCTCTCAAATTACCGAATTAGTTGTCTGAGTAGGTGGCTCTTGGTCGTCTATAGTACAAGGTATCAGCGTCTGTGCGATATGAGCTTAACTAAATCTTAATAAAGGGAACTCTGGGTCCAGCCCCTCGCCCGTAACCCAATCTCCTTGAGTTTTCTAAGTCTCAGTTCGCCAGTCTCCCGAAGCGCAGGCCGCCGTTACCCACCAATGGCTCATTCTTGCATTACGGGTTTGGCGTCAGTAGCAACTCGCTACAATTTCGCGAGCGACTTGAGTGTCTTCTCCAAATGAAGTGTATAATTCCAGATATGGGCTGATGACCCTATTGTCCGAAACGTAAACTCGGAAATCGGGCAAGTTGGGATGTTCATTTATTGAGCCTTGCAGAGCCTCAAATTGCGTCTGAGAAACAGCGTTTGCCGGGTCGGCTTCGAGCCATTGAGACATATCGTCGTCGCGCCAATCAAGCACCCAAAAGTCATTGGGTGAAGCTAAGCGGCTTGGATCATATTCCCAAAGCCAGACTATTCGGGAAAGCCGCATTGTGAAGTTTATTTTCGTAGCTTTTGCCACTAGTTGGGCAAGCCCACCAAACTCGGGACGCTCGGTGGATACCAATTTGGCAAAGTCGTCCTGAAACTTGAACTTAAGCTCCAGCTCGTCTCTCAGCGCTGGCTCTATGCAAGTCCAATCAGGTGAAGCCACCGTTGCGCTTGGCAGCAAAAAGGCACAAAGCACTGCAGTTCGGGTGAGGGCGCTTGATAGCTTCATTCCGAACCTTTCTTTGAAAGCACTACCCCGACTCCATCGGCCGTGTCTCCTTCGTCAAGGAACTGGATGCCTTGGGCTTCAAGAGACTTTCGAATGGTCTCTGCATTTGAATGCTGTAGACCTCCTTTTTCCGTCTCGAAGCGATTGATAGTGGTGAAGGAAACCCCTGCCATTTCAGCTAGTTCGCGAGTTCCTAACCTTAGCGCACTACGCGCCATTCTAAGCTGCTCGGGAGTCAATATTGTAACCTCGTATGCATTATTAATTACAGAGTATTGTTTTATTTTAACCATGTACATATTTTTAATACACAGTATGCAAAATTGTAAACCAATTTTCCGCTACTAGATAGAAACAGCAATGACTGAACAACGCGCCAGCGTGAACCGGGAAAGTGTTTCTGGACCAATCTTCGACGTTCCTACATCGCCCGACACCTACGACAAAGCACTCAAGATATTGGCTAGGATGGGTGTCGCTGACTCCGACGCCACAATGAACATCGACCTTTCAATGAGGGGATACGGCGAACTTCTCGAAGTGATTGGGCAACTTGCCTCAGAAATCCTTGACATGCAACCCGGCTTTGAACCGCCTGAGAAAACCTGAGAACTTTCCTGTGCCGAAGACACGCGAGGGGCAATTAGACTGCAACTGTCGGCACAGTTTCGATGCTTGGGACGGAAGGGAATGGACGGAGATCTAAGATGTCCAAATCTCTACTTCCCGTTGTCACAACGCGTCGTCCGCCCTGGAACAAAGGCAGACTAGTTGGACAAAAGCGGCCATTGCAGCCAAAGCAAGTCTGGGCCATTCGCGCTCGGCTCGAACTTGCAAACAAGCTGAGAGACCTAGCATTGTTCAATCTTGCCATCGACAGCAAGTTGCGCGGGTGCGATCTCGTCCGCCTGAGGGTTAACGATCTCGCCGTCGGCAATTCTGTTCGCGATCGGGTATCCGTTGTTCAAAGCAAAACTGCGAAGCCAGTGCAATTTGAAGTGACGGAGAATACACGTGAAGTCGTGTCGCAATGGGTCTCTTCTCAATATATGCATGGACAACGGTATCTGTTTCCAAGTCGTATGCATGCTTTGCCGCATCTTTCGACCCGGCAATACGCTAGGCTTGTCCGGGAATGGGTGTCAGCGATTGGTCTCGATCCGTCCAGCTACGGCACGCATTCGCTTAGGCGCACCAAAGCGGCTTTGATATACAGAAAGACCGGAAACCTACGTGCCGTTCAACTTCTGCTCGGTCACAGCAAAGTGGACAGTACGGTGCGTTACCTTGGCGTCGAGCTTGAAGACGCGCTTAGTATTGCCGAACGCATCGATCTTTAACCTTTTAGGCGGGCGGGATCGTCCGCTCGCCGCTCCCAAGCAGACTTTCGGAATCTCCCGTTAATCTTCCGCTTCGAGCCCGAAGGAGACATGACGTTTCAGCCAATTTAGGTCTTGGTTCGTGGAACAGCGCGCCCTTGACTCGAAAACCGAGTATGGTCCAGCGTGGAGCCACTTGAGAAAGTAGTGACATGAAAAGGTTCGTTTTCTTCTTGGGGCTTTTTTGCGTTGGCGCGCAGGTGGTCAACGCGGATCCGGTTACGGAAGTCTGTCTGGCGTACAATGACGCTGGTGTTTGCGAATGCGCGACCGAGACGCTCAAGGACGAAATTGGCTATAAGGATTTTGCATACTACTCCGCTGCCAGCGCGACGGCGCTCGAGCAACAAGGCGAAGGAAGCAGTCTTGTCGATGCCTGGGACATCGCCACCAAGAACCACGCGACTGCAGCGGGTGTCGGCGCGACCGAGGCTCTCAACCAGATAAACGCCTTCGGTTCGGCACACCGGGATGCAATTAAGACCTGCGCAAACTGAGTCAGCTGCACCGCCCTAGGAAACTTAAGGAGCAACAATGCGGTCTATTTTATTTGCAGTTTCTTTAGTCATTCCGGCATTTTGCCAAGCCGGTGAACTTTCAGAAGGGTGGAGCGCGCTCGGATCAGTCAAAGTGACCGTAGGGGGCGAGACACTGGATATGCAGGTGCTGCAAGAGCCGTACGGCAAGCCCTATGCGTTCTGGATGGATGCCGGGGGACCAACCATGTTGTCCGTCGAAGGGCACGTCGTCTCTGACGCCGGAATGCCTGGATGGCCCAGTGTTTCCGTGGATGTACTGAGCATGGGGCCGATGGCTCTTGTTCAAGAGGTGCAGTTTTACCGGACAGGGGGCAGCAATCCCGAGTTGTGGGTCATGCGTGAGGATCTGGGCGAAGCAAGTATCTCTAATGGCAAGGTCGGGGAAGATGGCAGCTTTGAAGCGGCATTGGAGGCGACGTTGCATCGGTGGGATTTGACCGAAAACGCAGAAGTTGCGGGGGTTCCAGTCATGGAGATTTCTGCGCAGATCCAGAGCATGATTCCAAAACAGTAGTGTCAAAACGCTGAGCAGGCGTCGTCGCTTTCCGCACAAACCATTCATGGAGCCAAAGACATCAAAATCGCAACGCTTTTGTCCGGCGAATAAAGTTCAAGTAATATGTAGCCGCCATTTAGTAACACGAATATCTGTCAACACCTGACAGCTTACTTCACTGCTAAAACCATTGGCTCAAAGCAGCTAGACTAGTCATCGGCTTTCGCAACATTGCAGTCGCTCAAAAGCGAGCGCTGAATGCACACTATGTCCGCGTAGCAGGCATTCATTGAATTCTGCCGAACGACTGCTTCGAGCCCAATGCTGCCACAGTTAGACAGCCTCAATGCCGCAAGCGCATTCGACCGTACCCTGCCCAATGCGGACCTTGGCCGTCGCGAGTAAATTTGCGCAAATGCGGGAGATACTGGCTCGATTTTAAACGCTGGCATGAGCCAAACCATCACAGCTTGCCTTCTGAAAGAATGATGCTTGGTGGCTCTTTGATTGCTTGAAACGGATGCTCTTCACCGAACTGGAATTCTGCAAAGGGGATTTCTGCCATCTTTCTGTGGCCTAGCAATTCCAGAACAACGTGTTGGGTTGCTGCGGATGACAATTCTCCCATTACCAATTGAAACCCTTGGCTTCGGGCTAGGTCATGCGCGGCAGCCCGCATCTTCTGATAGACACCTTTCCCAGCGGCTTCTTTCGATACCGCCGCCATATCCACGAGAATAGCTTCTCCAAAAGATACATCCCTCTTACTTTGGTATTGGCGACACAGGTCTTTGGTAAGGGCCAATAAGGGCGAGAATTTGGGGTTATCATTGGTTTCTTCGACGAGCTGCCGAGCGAAATCAGTAACGATGAGGCAACCCACAAGATGGCCCGAGTGGCTGTTTGTCGCTGCAACTGACAGCCCTTCTTTCACCATCAACTCGAAGGGATCGCGCAGGTATTCCTTGTATTCGTTCAGTCCGATCTTCAGAGCGCGATGAAGCGTGCTTGCTTCCGCGAACGTTTGTGTGGCCAGGCTGAAGGCGGACTCCAGATGAACTAAGCCGAGTGGCTTTATTTCAATCTCCATGGTGACCTCTGGAACAGTCTTGGTCCGACAAAGAAGCGGTCAAACCAGTTGGTCATGCTTTTCGAAGGCACTTTTAGCATGCAACGGCTCAGCGAATAGCCACACAAGTTCTGACAACCTGACCCGTCGGCAGTCGGTCGGATTTAAACCGGAGCTAGCCTGACGTAGGTCAATCAAGGAATGCCAGTCGTTCAATCTGGTTCTTCGGTCCTACTTCGTAGCCCCGGCGACTGTAGTTTTACCGAGTGACGACGGTTAAATAGAAGGGTAAATTGATTGAAGCTAAGTTTTTCGATCCGGTGCCTCTGGGGGGGGGCGAGAAAGACAGTCAAAGCCAAAAAGTGAATGCCTTTTGATGCTTCTATACCGTGTCTCACGCCTCGCGCCTGTACTGAGCCTCATTATTGCTGTCTTGTCATTGAACAGCCCTGCAACTGCTCAGGATTCGACCAAACTTGAAGCCGCAGCCCAAGCGTCTCTTGGCGGCCCCGGGTCTGCCAGTGCACAACAGGAAACTGACCGTCTGCGTAGACTAGAGGACTCGCGTTGGCCTGGCTTGGACCGAACCATCGATCCGGCTGAAACTGCGCTCGCTCGTCTAAGGGAAAACACAGGGCTTGCCCTCAGCTTTGACTATCAGGCGATGTATCAGCACAGTTCCCACAGTTTGAACGGCCAAGATAAGGCTGCCTCTGGCCAGCTCAGAATGATCGGAACTTGGGAGCTGGCAAACCGAGCTGGCGAGAACCCAGGAAGTCTCGTCTTCATTCTGGAGAACCGGCACCAGCTTGGTCAGCCCATTGCGCCTTCGGCGCTGCCTGCGCAGATCGGGTATCAGGGCGTTACCGGGCTGACTTTCGGTGACACAGACACAACTCTGTCCGTCGCTTATTGGCAGCAGACTCTCGCTGGTGGTCGCGCTGGACTTGCCGTGGGCCGGATCGACCCGGGGGACTATTCGGACATCCTTGGATACGTGAACCCGCGGACGACCTTTTCCAACTTTTCGATCCTGTTCAGCCCGGTTCTGCCGATCCCCGACCCGGGCTTTGGTATTGCTGGCGGAGGCTACCTGACCGACCAGATTTACCTGCTCGGCTTGGCTTCCGACGCCAACGGCTCACTCACGGATGTCGAATGGTTCCCTGACGGGGCCGAGTTTTACAAATATGCCGAGATCGGCTGGACACCTGAGCGCTCCAAACGCTTTCTGACCAATGTGCATCTGGGACTGTTCCACACCGACGAACGGGCCCAGGCTGGCGTGCCAGAAACCTACGGAGCAACGCTTTCGGCCAACTACACATTCGATAGCCAAGTGATGATCTTCGGGCGACTGGGCTGGTCCAATGGTGGTGGGGCGCTGGCAAAGAGGGCTGTCAATGCGGGCCTGTTGTGGCGGCCGGGCGCCTACGACGACCTCTTCGGCCTCGCTGCAACTGTTGCAGAACTGACGACACCTGGTCTGCCCAACCAGACAACCATTGAAGCCTTCTATCGCCTTGATCTTGCCGACAACCTGGCCTTGACTGCTGATGTGCAGTATCTCAATAATCCAGGATCAAACACGAACGATCCGCTGGTTTTCGGTTTGCGGTTGCGGATCAATCTCTGAGAGCTAGGTCGAAATGGCACCCTAGTCCCTCCTCGTATCCTCATGATCCGGGATCTCCGCGTGCCACTGGTATTGCTTGTCATCATAGTCGAGGACGATGTCGCCGTCGGTGATTGGCTCATAGCGAATGGGCTGTCCGGGTCGGGCACCAATCTGGCTTTCTCCGTCCCTAACAACGAAGGTTCCCGAGACCAGAACATGCGGTATCCCGGTGGGTGAACTTGCCCGGTTACCGATCTTCATGTCTGCATTGTCGGCGATGGTTTCTGGGTCAAAGATCGTGATGTCGGCAATCATCCCTTCCTGCATGCGACCACGCTCCTGCATCGACTTGAGGCCAAGGCGTGAAAGATACTTGGCTGGTGTGTAGGAGGCATTGTTGACGATGTTCATGAGGGGAATGCCCAGTTCGCGGGCCAGCCGGAAGACATATGAATAGCTCCGTGCATTTCTGGGATGGCCACCATAGAGGCTCGGGTCGGCGTCCTCGGGCAGTACGTTCCCGTCCTTGTCGAAATAGGTGATCACGTCGTTGCCGATTGCGACATCTTTCATATAGGGCCACTGGTTCAGCCACTTCTCATCTCGAACCAGAACAAAAACCCCCATGCCGGGGTTCTCTGCCTGCATCTTTTCGAACTCCTCTTCTGATGAGAAGGGCTTGCCGGTCTGCGGGTTGTAGATAGTCGAGGTCGGGTCCATATTGTTGGCCGCCCGAAGTTCCGGTGACATCAATTGCGGGGTGGCGATATTGGGATTTCCGAAGACCGAAGGATAATACTCGCAGAAGATGGTATAGCCTTTCTCCTGCAAACGTTGACAGATCTCATAGGTCTCCTGCCACTCGGAGTTCTGCATGTGAGACATGACCGCTGCGCCTTCGAGAACAACCATGTTGGCGACAACTTCACGCACTCCGATTGTGTAGTCAGTTGGCAGGCTTTCGGTCGGACCAAAGCGGGTATGTGCACCAAAGATCCGGTCGTACTTCTTCGCTAGTTTTTGTAGGTCGAATATCTCGTAGGTGGGTGTGCCGTATCCCATGTATCCGACTGTAGTGTTGACTGAGACTGCTCCCTCACGAATGCCCTGTTCGAACATGCGCAGGATTTCCTTGTGCTGTTCGTCCGACGGTACTTCCACGGCCCATTTGGATGCGCCGCCCGTCTTCTTCGCCATTGCCTCGGCATAGGCACGCGAGGTCAGGACATAGGTCGGGTCGGAAGTCTCCTCGGGGCTCATACCATCCATGATGACCCGGCGCACCTCTTCGTGGCTGACGCCGACACCGAAATTCAAGAGCGAATCTTCGTTGTAGCGATCATAGAAGAACGGAACATTAGCCACTCCTACCTCGATATCCAGCAGCGTCGTCGTTCCATCCCGAGCCATCATGGCCTGCTCAAACGGCGCAAAGGAATGAGAATGTGTGTTGATGAACCCCGGAGCCATAACGTGCCCGCTTACATCTAGTGTTTCTTTGCCGGAGATGGGTTCCTCTGTAATAGCCGCAATCCGATCCCCTTTTACGCAAACGTTCCGGACGGCATCGAACCCGGTTTCTGGGTCCATGACCCGGCCATTCAGCAGAGCAAGGTCGCAATCCTGAGCAGATACTGCGGTGCTTACTAGGGTCAACGATATCGCGGCTATGACGTTCTTCATGTGATTGGCTCCCCGTTTCTGGAGTCTAAGATGCTCTGGTTCCTATGGATTTTGTCAGATTTTAGCTGCCATGTTTTGTCCATATATCAGATGGAAGGCGAATTTTGGCGCAATATAACAATTCGTTAGAATAACGATATTGACGAAATTGCAGCAGGTTGAGACCAACAACTCATGAAAAAATGTGTGAAGACAGAAATCCCGCTGGTTCGAGCCAGTATGTTGGTTCCTTTTCGGAATGCTCTAAGGGAAGGCGGCATTCCGGAACAGCAGGTTCAGCATAAAATCGGGGCGGAATGGGCGTCGCTCGATGAAGAGTATGTCCCATCCAAAGTCTCCTACTCATTCGCGAACGCTGTCGCCGAGGTGCTGGGCAATCCAACTCTAGGTTACCAGATTGGCGCTACGACGCCTTTTCCAAAACTTGCCAATTTGGAGGTCCTCCGACCTTCTGGCGCCATGCTGGTAGAGTATCTTACGGCTCTTGTCGTTGATGCGCCACGTCTGACAAATCAGGCAAACTACGACCTGAAAATTGACGGACAATTCGCAGTTCTTTCCCAGCATCGATTTTTCACACCTCCAGTCATTCCCGAGCAACCTGATGGGTTCTTCGCAGGGATGATCCTTCGCCTTGTGCAGGGATGTGCGGGGGGCCATTGGGCGCCAGATGAATTCCGGGTCCGTGTCAGTTCCGCACGTGCCATTCCTAAGTGGGCGCTTCCAAGGAACTCGATCACACAAAGCCGGAAGGCTGATGTTCAATTCCGGTTTCCAGCTTCTTGGCTGCTTCTGAGCGGAGATCCTGAGGCGGACATTACAAGCCTTGGCGGAACGCATTACAGTGGCGGTATCGAAGTTGTGGTCGCCAAGTTGGTCGAAGACCATCTGCACGACGCCACTCTGGGACTTGAGCAAATAGCCTCGGTGCTTTCCATGCCAACGCGTTCTCTGCAAAGACAACTTCTAGCTTCAGGAGTCAGCTTTCGAGAGATAGTCCGAAGTACCAAGGAGCGGCTGGCGAAGCGTCTGTTGAACGACAAACAGCATTCGATCCAAGAAGTGGGAGAAGCAATAGGGTTCTCCGAACCCGCCTCCTTCACTCGGGCGTTCCGGCAATGGACTGGTAAAACACCTAGCGAGTTCAGGCGAAACGTCTCCCCTGAATAAACTTGTCTGGCACCCAAGCGCATGAAAGTATCAATCCACCAGGTTCAATCAATATCAGTGTTTAGGTAAGAGCCCAGTGAGATTCCGAAATCGGGAGTGCCCACTTGGTGATCCTTGTCTAAGTGTCCGGTAGATTCAGTCATTTGTTCAGATTTACAAAGTCCGCTTTCAACGCATTCCAGATATTCGGATCTGACCAAGTTGCAGGTGCGGCGAATGACGGCTCAGTCCGCAGAGCAGACGTTCGTTGCAGCTTGCTCCAATGTCCGCTTTGCGGGGTGCCCTCAACAGGTGGACGCAACACTTTAATCTTTGAGCAAAGATGGAGTGTTTCCCATGAAGTATCGTCGTCGCATTTACTATAACGCCGCACAGCG
>NZ_JBQERS010000009.1:0-147313 GCF_056535285.1 Ruegeria sp. O11
CCGAAGCCGAAGCCGAAGCCGAAGCCGAAGCCGAAGCCGAAGCCGAAGCCGAAGCCGAAGCCGAAGCCGAAGCCGAAGCCGAAGCCGAAGCCGAAGCCGAAGCCGAAGCCGAAGCCGCTTCTGAGGCTGTCGAAGAAGTTGCGCCTGCAGAAGAGAAAGTTATCGAACGTACCGTTGAGACGCGTGGCGGGTTTTTCCCGGCGCTGCTGGGTGGCGTTATTTCCGCTGGAATCGGGTTTGCCGTGGGCAGTGGCGGTTTTTTGTCCAGTGGGGCAGATAGCTCGGACGCGATTTCTGCGCTCGAGTCGAAGCTAGCGGAACAATCCGATCAGATTGCCCAACTGACCAAATCTCTGGCTGATGGCCCCGATGTCTCGGGCCTTTCGGATCAGATCAAGGCTTTGTCAGACAAGCTATCGCCGGTCGAAAGCGATTTGAGCTCCGTGAAGACCAGTGTCGTAGGCCTGACCGGTAAGGTCGATCCGTTGGAGGAACGCCTGACCGCGCTTGAGAAACAACCGCTTGAGGCAAATGTCTCGCCCGAGGCGACGGCAGCCTTTGAGGCCGAGTTGAAGAAACTGCAGGATTCCTTGGCCGCGCAACGCAGCGAAGTGGAAAAGATGGTCTCGGACGCGCAGGCGCTTGAGGCGAAGGCCTCAGCCGAGGCTCGCGCGGCGACCAACGCTGCAATCCTGTCGCGTCTGCATGGCCAATTGGATGCCGGTCAGCCCTATGAAGAACTGGTTGCTGAGTTGAAAGCCGGGGGTGTTGACGTGCCGGATGCTTTGGCTGCGTCAGCGACGGACGGGGTTGAGACGCTCTCAGCCTTGCGCTCGACGTTTGCCCCTGCTGCGCGCACTGCGCTCGCCGATGCACGCGATGCCAACAAGGGGACCGGCTTGGTTGCCTTCCTGCAGCGCCAGACGGGCGCGCGGTCGGTGACACCGCAAGAGGGGGACGACCCGGACGCAGTCCTGTCGCGCGCTCAGGCGGCGTTGGCGGATGGTGATGTCTCAAAGGCGCTGACCGAACTGAAATCACTGCCCGAAGCGGCGCAGACCGCATTGGCGGACTGGGAGCAGGCGGCGCAGACGCGGGTCTCAGCCGTCGAGGCCGCAAATACGCTTGCTTCAAGCCTGAACTCGAACTGAAGGACCTGCCATGCTGTGGTCATTGTTAAAGATCCTTGTTTTTGTTGCGATTATCGGCCTGCTGGCCATGGGTGCAGGGTTCCTGATGGAATCATCCGGCGGGGTGCAGATCACCGTCGCGGGCACGGAATACACGCTTGGTCCGCTGCAATCGGTGATCGCGCTGGGCGTGCTGGTGTTTGCAGTCTGGTTGTTCTTCAAACTGCTGACGCTGCTGATCGCGACGTTGAAATTCCTCAACGGTGATGAAACCGCCCTGTCGCGGTATTTCGACCGCAGTCGGGAAAAGCGCGGATATAAGGCACTGGCGGATGGGTTGATGGCGCTGGCCTCGGGTGAAGGGCGCGTGGCGATGACCAAGGCCAACAAGGCCGAGAAGCTGCTGAACAAGCCGGAATTGACCAATCTTCTAGTGGCGCAGGCCGCTGAGATGACTGGCGATACCAAGAAAGCGTCAGAGACCTACAAGAAGCTGGTTACCAACAACGCCACACGATTTGTCGGCGTGCGCGGGATCATGAAGCAGAAACTGGCTGAAGGTGACGATGAAACCGCACGCAAGCTGGCCGAGAAGGCTCTGGTCCTGAAACCCCGGCATGAAGAGACGCAGGATGTGCTGTTGAACCTGCAGACCAAGGCGCAGGATTGGGCTGGGGCGCGGTCCACGCTGACGTCAAAGCTGAAGGCCGGGTATCTGCCGCGCGATGTGTTCAAGCGGCGCGACGCGGTTTTGGCCCTATCCGAGGCCAAGGTGCTGCTGGATGATACGGCAACGGTCGAACAGCAGGAACACGCGATTGAGGCAAACCGCCTGTCGCCCGATCTGGTCCCGGCAGCTGCTATGGCCGCGCGGGCCTATATCAAAAAGGGCAAACCGCGCGCGGCAACCAAAATTATCAAAAAGGCATGGGAGGTTCAGCCTCATCCCGATCTGGCCCATGCCTTTGCCGAGATTGCGCCGGATGAAACCCCCGATCAACGCGTCAAGCGGTTCACGGCGCTGACTCGGATTCACCCGGAGAACATGGAGACCCGCTTGATCCTGGCCGAGCTCAACATCGTAGCCGAAGACTTCCCCGAAGCGCGCCGCGCGCTGGGCGATGTGGTTGAAAAGCAGGGGGATGCCAGGGCCTACACGCTGATGGCTGCGATTGAACGGGGAGAGGGTGCCTCGGACGCAGTGGTTCAGGGTTGGCTGGCCAAGGCGTTGAACGCGCCGCGCGGGCCGCAATGGGTCTGCGACAATTGCCACGATATTCAGCCTGAATGGGGTCCAGTCTGCCAGAACTGCGGCAGCTTCGACACGCTCAGTTGGCAGACACCGCAGACGCCTGAAATCGCCAGTGCGACGGGTGTGCACATGTTGCCGCTGATCGTCGGAGCGCTTGAGGAACAATCGGAAGCCGAGGAAGAACCAGAAGTCGACGAGACAGAGGCGGAAGAAGTGATTGAAGTAAACGCCGAGCCCGTTGAAATCGAGCAAGAGAAACGGGCCTAATGGTTCGATACTTCGTTAGGGCTGTTCATTAGAAAGCTTTGAGCTGTAATCAGGCGTGGTGGGTTCTTTGCTATCACGTACCATCAGTCATTTCTGCGACGCCAACAGCCCCAACCAGGCTTTCAATCGTTTGGCAACTCAGCCGATCGGCACGGGTTCTATGGCAATAGAGGCCGTCTACCCCGATCGGTCACATCATTCATATGATCCCTTCTTGTTTTAGTGCGTCGATCTCTGCGTCAGATAAGCCAAGCTCGGACCAGATCGCAGCGTTATCGGCACCAAGGGTAGGCGGGGCAGTTTGGGGAGTTCTCCGCTCGCCGTCCATGACTATCGGACTGCCTGCGAGGCGCATGTTTTCACCGTGAGCTGACAGGCTCGCTATCAATCCCCTCCCATCCAGTTGTTTGTCTGACAAAGTCTCAGGCACTGTAAAAACTTGCCCCGTCGGTACGCCGAGCGCATTCAATTCGCGAACCCAATCTGCGGCCGGACGGGCGGTCAACACACGTTCGAGTTCTTGCCGAAGGGCATGCCGGTTTTGTTTGCGGTCCTCACGGGTCTGATAGTTGGGATGGGTCAGCAAATCGTCTCGGTTTAGATGCTTTGCCAGGGCCTGCCATTGCTCATCCCGATTGGCCGCGATGTTGATCGGACCGTCGGACGTGGCGAAGGTACCGGAAGGGGCCGAGGTGGTGTTTTCGTTGCCATGGGCACCCGGCAGCACGCCCCCCAAGAGATAGTTCGACACGACCCAACCCATTGTCGAGACAACGGCCTCGGTCATCGCGACGTCCAGAAATGCGCCGCGTGGATTGGCGTTCAAGGCCGCGCTGATGGCAAAGGCTGCGGTCAATCCGCCCACAGTATCTGCCAGAGGATAGCCGACCCGGTAAGGTGCCGTATCGGGGGCGCCCGTGATCGACATGACACCGCTGATACCCTGAACAATCTGGTCATAGGCGGGATCGTCACGCCTCGGTCCGTCCTGACCGAATCCGCTGATCGCGCAATAGATCAGGTTGGGATTTTCGTTGCGCAGAACTTCATAACCCAACCCCAGTCGATCCATGACACCTGGGCGAAAATTCTCAACCAGAACGTCGGCGGTCTGAACCAGCCTTTTGAGTAGCGCCTTCCCCTGCTCGGCCTTCATGTCCAGCGTAACAGACTTTTTATCGGCGTTTTGAGCTAGAAAGCTAATGCCCATTCCGGCCTTGTTGCGTTCAGGATCCGCGCCCAGCACTCGGGCCAGGTCCCCGCTGCCGGGGCGTTCAACTTTGATGACTTCGGCGCCCATCAGGGCAAGTTGATAGCAACAATAGGGGCCCGCAAGAACATTGGTCAGGTCAAGGACGCGGACCCCTGAGAGTGGCTCAGTCGCCATCGGCGATCCCGGCTGCCCGTGCCCGTGCTCTGCGGGCGCGGTAGCTGGGCAGTAGCACCAACAGCACAGCGACGACCAGTAGCGCCAGCGTCATCGGGCGCTCCCAGATAAATCCGATACCATCGTAAAGCTGCATGGAGCGTGCGAAATTGTCCTCCATCATTCCACCAAGGATAAAGCCAATCAGCAGGGGAGCGAGTGGATAATCCGCGAACTTAAGAGCTGTCGCGCAGACCCCGAAACCGACCAGTATCAACAGTTCGGTGGCGTTGTTCTGGCCGATATATGCACCCATCAAGGTGAAGAACAGAATGAACGGGATCAGATAGTTGCGCGGAACGGCCAGCACTTTGGCGATGTAGGGGATCAGTGGCAGGTTCAGGATCAGCAGGACGAGGTTACCGATGAACATCGACATAATAACCGCCCAGAAGATCTGCGGCTCGTCGATCATCAGACGCGGTCCGGGTGTGACGTTCAGCGCGATCAGCGCGCCTAGCAGAATTGCGGTGGTGCCCGATCCGGGAATGCCCAATGTCAGCAGCGGCACAAACGAACCGGTACAGGCCGCGTTGTTTGCCGCCTCAGGTGCCGCAAGCCCTTTAATAGAGCCTTTTCCAAACTCTTCCTGCTCTTTTTTTGGCGCGATGTTGCGCTCGACCGCATAGCCAAGGAAGCTCGCAATAGTCGCGCCCGCGCCCGGCAGGACCCCGATGAAAAAGCCCTGAGTCGATTGGCGTCCAATAACCGGCGCGATGGCTTTTGCCTCGTCTTTGGTGATGCGCAGATCTTTGATTTCACCATCATCGCCTTGCAGATTCTTGGGCTTGAGGACGAGGAAAAGCGCCTCGGGCAAGGCAAACATTGCCATGGCCAGCGTGATGAAGCCAAAGCCGGATTGCAGGTCCATGATGCCCATGGTGAAGCGCGGCAGGTTGAACAGCGCACCCTCGCCAACGGTGGCCATGATCAGGCCGAGAATGGTCATGATCAGCGCCTTTGCCACCTGACCTGAACCGGCAAATGCCGCAATGGCTGACAAGCCAACGACCATCAGCGCAAAATATTCGGCGGAATGAAACAACAGCGCGACGGAAGACAGCGCCGGGGCGAATACCATCAACAAGATTGCCCCGATCGTACCTCCTGCGAAACTTGCGATCGCAGCAATGGTCAGCGCTTTACCGGCTTTGCCTTGTCGCGCCATAGGATAGCCATCAAAGCTTGACGCCACTGTGCCCGCGACCCCCGGCGCGTTCAGCAGGATGGATGAAGTTGAGCCACCGAAAATCGCGCCATAGTAGACGCCCGCGAGAAGGATCAGAGCAGCGGATGGATCTCCCATCGAAATTGCGACCGGGATCATGATCGCGATGATCGACATTGGCCCCAGCCCGGGCAACATGCCGATGAATGTACCGATCAGGCACCCCGCGATGACCATCAATAGGTTTTGAAGCGAAAAGGCCGTTTGCAGACCGATCAGAAGTCCTTCAAGCATGTCAGCCTCCGAAAACGCCGGGCAGTGGGCGCATGTAAATTCCAAGAACTTCCTGAACCAGATACCAGACAGATCCGGTTGCGATCAGGGCCACAGGCACCATGATATGCCATTTGCGTTCACCCAGAATGTACGAACCAATAATCAAAAAGCCCGATGTCGCGATCAGAAATCCGACGGGGCGCAGACATAGGGCGTAGACGACCATCAGAACCAGCAGCGAAATCGCCTGCCCAAGGTGGTATTCGCCAAGGCGGCGGTAGTCGATATCCGCCTCTTTTATTTCACTTTTCTCAAAGCCCAGAAGGATGATTGTGCAAGCGATTATCCCCAGTATGGACAGGACCTTGGGGAAGGTGCTGGGCCATATCGGGTTCCTTTGCATGAAAGGGGGCAGGCTGCCGTCCATCGTGAACCAGGCTGCATAGCCATAGGTTAGACAAATCCCCAGCAGAACAAGCGCGATCCAACGATCCAGCGCCATGGTGTCCCCTCCCGTATTATTGTTGTGAGTTTGGGGGCAGAGCGGAGGACCGCTCTGCCGAAGCCGCCTTTAGAGGAAGCCCAGTTTCTTCATCAGATCGCTGATCTGCTTTTCTTGATCTTCGAGGAAAGCAGAGAAGTCGTCGCCCGAGTTGTGGATGTTCACCCAACCGTTGCGCGCGCGTACTTCTTCCCATTCAGGTGTATCATACATTTTTGTGATGGCGTCCTGATAGGCGGCCAGCTTGTCTTCGGGCAGTCCGGGTGCCGCAAAGAAACCACGCCAGTTGACGAAGGTGGTGTCGATACCCTGTTCCTTCATCGTCTGGGCGTCGGGTGCCGCGTCTACGCGCTCCTCAGAGGTAACGCCGATGATCTTCACTTCACCCTGATTGGCCAGATCGACAGCTTCCGAGAAGCCAGTCGACAAGGCTGCGATTTCGCCAGACAGCAGTGCCGCCATGGCCTTACCGCCCGCGTCGTACGGGATGTATTTGACGCCCAGCGCATCTTTGCCGGCCGCTTCCATCACCATGGCTGCCACCAGATGGTCCATGCCGCCCGGAACCGAGCCGCCGCCAATGGCCGTGGCACCTGGATCGGCGTCATAGGCTGCCAGCAGGTCTGCCATAGAGTTGATCGGGCTGTCCTTGCCAACAACGATTGCCGCATAGTCACCGATGGTGCCCGATACCAAAGTCAGGTCGCGGAAGTTATGCGGGAACACGCCCGTCAGAGACCGGATCACGATAGGCGTCGAATTGACCATCAGGGTTCCGTGGTTGCTTTCGGCATTTTCGATCAAATAGCCGATGGCTTTACCGCCACCGCCGCCTGACATGTTTTCATAGGATGCCGTGCCCACAAGACCTGCATTGGTCAGGGCCTCGCCAGTTCCGCGTGCGGTTCCGTCCCAACCGCCGCCGGCGCCACCGGGGATCAGAAAGTGGATGCTGTCCACGACCTGGTCTTGCGCCAATGCAGGTCCGGTTAGACCAACGGCAGCAACGGCTGCGATCAGGGCACGACGGCCCAGTTTGAATGTTGTCATGATGTCCTCCCATTTGACATCCGGCCGCGGGGCGGCTCAGATTATTCTGAAGTTTAACCACACGAACCTGACATCAACCTGTCACGCGTTAGGAAGCGCCCCAGCCCTCATGAAATTCCTTCTGGTCGAAGATAACCTGGATCTTGCAAATGCGATGTGTGCGCGCATGCGCCTGGATGGTCATGTCGTTGATCATGCGGAGAAATTGGACGATGCAACGGCTTATGCTGAGATCGAGGAATATGATCTGATCCTGCTGGATATCATGCTGCCCGATGGAGATGGCCGGGACTTTTTGCAGCGTCATCGGGCCCGAGATCCGGATACGCCAGTTATCGTTTTGACCGCGCGCAGTCAGGTTTCGGATCGAATCGGATCGCTCGATTTGGGGGCGGATGACTATGTGACCAAGCCCTTTGATCACGCCGAGCTAGAAGCCCGTTGCCGGGCCGTCTTGCGGCGCAAATCAGGGATTGCCAAATCAAGGATCGAGGTCGGCGGGATCGTGTTTGACCCTGTCGCAGGCCATTTGAGCGTGCGGGGAGAAACGATATCCTTGCGCAATCGCGAGCTGCGGATGATGGAGCTGTTCATAAACGCGCCAGGTCAGGTTTTTTCGAAACAGAAGCTGGCCGACAGGTTGTTTTCTTACGACGACAACATCTCGGACAACGCGATTGAGGTCTATGTGGGTCGGCTACGCAAGCACCTTGAGAAATCCGAGCTGAAAATCACCACGTTGCGCGGGCTGGGCTACAGGCTGGACCATGACGGTTAGTCCGGCTGTTTATGGATCGCTCAGAAACCGGCTTGTGCTGGCGCTGATCAGCGGCGCGGCATTATTGGCCGTTCTACTGTTCTTCGCGGTCCGAAATTATGCAGCGCAAGTGGCCCAGCAGGGGCAGGACAACATCCTTGGCGCGTCGGCAGCCTCGATCCTGGATGCGGCTGCGCTGCGTGATGGGCAGCTCGAGATCGATATTCCCTATGCCGCGTTTTCTATGCTGGCGACCCCGTCGGATGACCGAGTGTTCTATGCGATCTATCAGGACGGCGCATTCATATCGGGCTATGACGATCTTCAGCTTGCCCAAGATACGAGGGATGGCAACTGGACCTTCGATGCGGGTGAGCTTCGGGGTGAGCGCGTTCGGCAGGTCAACGCCAGCCGCACATTGGTCGGTCTGGGCCGTCAGACCGAAATCGAGGTCGCGCTTGCGCAGACGCAGGATGCATTGGCCGAAACGCTGGATCAGATTTCACGCAATGCGGCCTTTTTGGGGATCGGGTTTTTTGTGCTGACCGCGGCATTGTCTTTTTGGGTTACAACAGCAACCATCGGACAGCTGAACAAGCTGACCACCTCGGTGACCCGTCGCGGACCGCAGGACCTGAGCCCGTTCCGAAAACCGGTGCCCAAGGAAATGGCCCCTCTGGTGTCTTCGCTGAATTCCCTGATGGGGCGGCTGGATCAGTCTCTCAGCCAATCGGAAGATTTCATCGCAGAGGCGGCGCATCGGGTACGTACACCATTGGCGACTGTTCGTTCTTATGCCGAGGCGACCTTGCAACGCGTCGAACGCAAGGAAAATCGCGAAGCTTTGCGTGCGATGGTGCGGGCTATTGACGAAAGCTCTCGGGCGGCGGGGCAATTGCTGGATCATGCCATGATAACATTCCGGGCCGATCATCTGGAACGAGAAGACCTCGATCTTGTTGCTTTGACCCATGAGCTTGTGCAGCGCCTGACGCCCATCGCCGAAATGAAAGACCTTTCGTTGTCTCTGACGGGTGACGCTTCGGTTCAGTACTCAGGTGATCCGATCCTGTTGCAGAACGCCGTGCGTAACATGGTCGACAACGCTCTGAAATACGCACCCCCCGACAGCACCGTTGAAATCAACGTCACCGCAACGCCTCAGATCCAGATCAGCGTCAAAGATTCTGGCCCGGGGTTTCCACCTGATGAGATTGACACGTTGACCCGCAGGTTTGAGAGAGGCCAGAACGCGACGGGGACCATTGGTTCGGGCTTGGGGCTCACCATTGTGCAGGACGTGGCAACAGCCCACGGCGGCACGCTGGTTCTGACCAATCAATCAGAGGGCGGCGCATGCGTTATTTTATCGCTCTGATATTTTTGCTGCTTCCGCATGTTGGAACCGCCGACGACTGGGAAGATCGCCGTTTGTTCAACGATGGCGCCGAGGGCACGCCCTTGCGTGTCATATCGAGTACCGACACCGTTCTGTTCGCACCGTTCATCGAAGATTTTGTTGCAAGAAACCCTCTATTTAGTGTCGAATATTTGGTGTCAGGGACTGCCGATATCTATGAGCGCGTTCGAGCAACACCTGATGCATTTGACGTTGTCATCTCAAGTGCCATGGACCTGCAATTGAAACTCGCCAATGACGGGTTTGCGCTGCCTCTGGACGGTATGCCCATTCCTGCTTGGGCGCAATGGCACGACAGTCTGTTTGCCTTTACCTCCGAGCCCGCCACCATTGTGGTCAACCGCGCAGCTTTCGAAGGCCAAACCATCCCGCAAACGCGTCAGGGCCTGATCGAAGCGCTGCGAGAACGGCCCGAGGTGTTTCGAGGCAAGGTTGGAACTTATGACGTACGACAATCCGGGCTGGGCTATCTGTTCGCCACGCAGGATGCGCGTGCGTCGGAAACCTATTGGCGCCTGATGGAGGTGATGGGCGGTCTGGGCGTCCGGCTATATTGCTGCTCCGGCGACATGGTCCGCGATCTGGCCGACGGGAAAGTTCTGGTCGCCTATAACGTGCTGGGCAGCTACGCGGCGGCTCAGACTGAAGGTCAGGGTGCTCTTGAAATCATATTGCCGTCTGATTTCCAGACTACGATGATGCGAACGGTCATGGTTTCTAAGGCGACACAAAAACCTGAGGTTGCCGAAGCATTTGTGCGTTATCTGATTAACGGTACGGCACAAAGTCCTGAGCGTTCGCCTCTGCCGGTCTTGTCTGCATCCGCCGATAGCGAACAGGAGGCAATCGGACTAAACCCTGCGCTGCTGACCTATCTGGACGTATTGAAACGCAGAAAGTTCATCTCGGCCTGGGAAAACGCCGTTATCCAATAGTGATGCAGGGGCCGATTGTACCAATCGGTTCCGTTTGCCAATGTTGCCGTCGCATTGGGTGGGTCGGTATCGAAAATGCCAATATGATCTGCAAGACGCAATTCGCAAGCCAAACAGCATCTGTCTTTCGACTTTTGCCGACCTCGCAGGTTAACGCATCTAAGCACGGGCGCTCGATGAATAATTGCTACACATCCGCAGAGGATGCCTAGGACCAAGGCTCAGTATTACTGCTGCGCCAAATCAAGTTGTTGGCGTGTACGTCTTAACACTTGCCATCAGTGCATCTGCCCAAATAGCTCATACAGCTCAATGGTCGTTTTCACACCAACCTTCTGTTGGATGCGTCCCCGATGAATTTCCACCGTGCGAGGGCTTATTCCCAGTGCGGTGGCAATCTCTTTGCTAGATGTCCGCGAGGGGTGGGTCAGAATATGCTGCAGCACCTGTTCCTCACGCTCGGTCAAAAGTCTGCGTTTATCTGCAAGCATCCGACGCCTTGTTTTCTCGGCGCGCAGTTTTGTGCCAAGTTCGAAAGCGGCCTGTATTCGTTCAACCAGCACCTGCAGGTCGAAAGGTTTCTCCAGAAAGTCAATTGCGCCTGCCTTTGTGGCGCGGACCGATTCCGGAATGCCCCCATGGCCTGAGATGAATATGACCGGGAGGGTCGAGTCGCGCCGGTTCAGATGATCCTGCAGTTCCAGCCCGTCCATCCCCGGCATTCCGTAATCAAGGATCAGGCATCCTTTAGCATCTTCATGCACTTGGTTCAGAAAGGCCTGTGCATCCGGAAAGTGTTCGACCTGCATCCCACGTTTGCTGAGGGAGCGCGACAGGGCGATACGCACATCTTCGTCGTCATCGACGATGTATACAACCTGCGGATCAAAGATCATTCCTGATTTTCCTCGGATAAGTCACTGCGGCGCAGGGTGAAACAAAAGCATGCGCCTGTTGTTTCGGTGGGTTCATACCAAATCGTTCCGCCGTTGGCTTTGACAATGGTTCTGCAAATGGACAGGCCCAGGCCCATTCCGTCGGTCTTTTGCGTGTCGAATGTATTGAACAAAGTGACATCATCACTGACGCCAGGACCGTTGTCCTGCACATGGACTTCGACCATTTCATCTGTGGTTCGGGTCATAATGTTGATCTGGCCTTTCGCGACAGGATCACGCGCCAGAGCATCAATTGCATTGCGCAACAGATTGACCAGCACCTGCGCGATCTGTGTCCGGTTTCCGATCACCGGGGGAAGGCCGGATTCCTCAAAATGCAACTTGATCTCATGCAGTTTCGCCTCGGCCTCCATCAGACTGACGGTTTGCTGGATCAGCCCGCTCAGCTCAAACGGGGTTTGACGTCCGCGATCCTTTCGCACCACTTCGCGCAGGGCGCGGATGATGTCGCCTGCGCGGCGAGACTGGCGGTCGATATCCGAAAGGATCTCGGTCAGTTCAGGATCGGGATCGCCGATTTCATCCAACGTGATCTTCGCAGCGTCAACGTTATATGAGATCGCGCTAAGTGGCTGGTTCAGCTCATGCGCCAGCCCGGATGCCATCTCACCCATCAAGTTGACCCGCGCCACATGGGACAGATCGCGGCTAAGGCGGCCGGCCTCATCCTCGGCCTGCTTCCGATCACTCACATCATCGATAATGGCAACTGCGTGATCGGGTATGCCACTTTCATCGCGGATCAGGATTGCGTTGACCCGCAGCCAGATCGGTGATCCGTCTTTGCGGATAAACTGGTTCTCGATTATGAACTCGGAATCCTGCAGCAGGGTTTCGCGGAACTTGACCGCAATCTGATGACCGTCTTCGGGCAGAATGTCGGCCAGCGTGATCTTCTCCAGTTCTTCCGGCTGATACCCCATGATGTCGCAAAGTTGTTCGTTGGTCCGTAGAAACCGCCCCGTCTCGGGCGAGATCTGGGCCATCCCCCGAGAGGCCAGATCGAAGGTGCGGCCATAGGCGGTTTCGAACCGTTGACGTTGTTTGACCTCTTGCGTCAGAGCCACACCGGTATCTTCCAGCTCACGATAAGGGCTGTGCAAACCTTCTTCGGGCGTGATCTCCCCACTGAACAATTGCTGGCTCTGACTGGCAAAGGTGCGCACCGGGGCATAGATCCGGTCGGCCATGGCAAGCCCGATTGCGCCGGTCAGAATGGCGATGGCCAGCGCGATCCAGACGCCTTGTGTCCGGTTCTTCTTGATCTCGCCAATAAAGTTGTCCTCGGCCGCATAAAGGCCGATTAGCCAACGCAGCCCCGGCTCGGACACCTCGATCAGCATCGCCACATAGTCTTGACCGTTTAGCTGGAAATCCGTGTGGACAGGACCCTCAGTGTCGCTCAGATCGGTTTGCACCACATCTCCAAACGCCATTTGCGCGATGGGGTCCGCGATCTGATCCACCCGGGTCAACTCGGGCGCTTCCATATGGGCTTCCTGCCGGATCAACACGAGCGTTGGGTGTGCCAGAACCGCACCATCTTCGTTCAGAACCAGCGCGGCGCCTCGTCGTTCAGACCAGATATCTAGCAGGAATCCCGACAGGGCGTCGATCTGGATATCGACACCCAAAATGGCGCGGATGTTTCCATCCTCGTCCAAGATCGGCACGCTATAGGTGATCCCCGGCTGGCGCGTCGTGAAGAAGATATAGGGTTCTGTCCAGATCGGCGCTTTGGTCTCAGAGACCATTCGGTACCAAGGCCTACTGCGCGCCTCATAGGTATCGGTGTCGGTGGCCGCCGTCTCAAGCAGAGTAAACTGATCGTTGCGCCATTTGAAATCGGCGGGATGCTCGGTAGTGCCATCAAGAAATGGCGGAACGTACTTGGTGCGATAGCGCCCGGCCTCTTCTGCGCGCATCACATAGACAAACCTGCCCGTCTCATCGGCCATATACATCCCAGCAAGCTGTGGTGCGACCTGAAGCTGCTGGAAGAAATGGCTTTCCAAAACGGTGGCATCGCTGATGTCCAGAACGTCATTTTCGGCAAGACGCCTCGTAGCATCTAATGCTTGCCGGGCTGGGTTCAGGAAACTTTTGACCTGCCCGATGACGTTGACGCTAACCTCGTTCAGAGAATTGCGCGATTGCCGCAAAAGCGCGTTTTCCGAGCTGACAAAGGTCGACAGGATGACGGAAAGGATCGCGAGAAACTGCAACCCACCCAGGCACAATGCAAGCGTTGCACGCAGCGACCTGCGCCTGCGCGCGGGTTCGGCATGATCTGGACGAAGTTCTTGATGTCCTGCGTGGTCCAAATTCTGTCCAAACGACCTTATACAAGTATCGGTACCTAAGACGCGACCTGCGGCCGATTACCCTCATTCCCCTATCTTCGAATCCAAGCCTATACGTAATCAACCGTATAGACACCTGCTGTTTGGTTTCGCTTTCCTCTTATTCATCGGGGGGCCTGATTCCAGTGCGATTTTTTGTGTTGTGTTCTGAAAGGTTTCAGGCACCCCAACAGATTAAAAAAGACTGACAACAGGAGTGTCAAAGTGTTCAAGAAATCCACAATCACCGCATTTGCCGCGGCGGCCCTGATGGCACCAGCGGCATATGCAGAAGAGTTTATCACGATCGGAACTGGCGGCGTTACGGGTGTATATTACCCGACGGGTGGCGCGATCTGCCGTCTGGTCAATAAGGGCCGGAAAGAGCACGGGGTCCGGTGTTCGGTGGAGTCGACTGGGGGGTCGGTTTACAACATCAACACCATTCGCGAAGGCGAGCTTGAGTTTGGTGTGGCACAGTCGGACTGGCAGTACCACGCGTATAACGGCAGCTCGAAATTCGAAGAAGCCGGCCCGTTTGAGAACCTGCGTGCCGTGTTCTCGGTACACCCAGAGCCGTTCACGGTTGTGGCGCGTGCCGACGCGGGTATCTCGAATTTCGAAGACCTGAAGGGCAAGCGCGTCAATATCGGCAACCCCGGTTCCGGTCAGCGCGGCACCATGGAAGTTCTGCTGGGCGAAATGGGCTGGTCCACCGATGATTTCGAACTGGCGACCGAGCTAAAGGCGGCTGAACAGTCCGCAGCTCTGTGTGATAACCAGATTGACGCAATGGTATACACTGTTGGTCACCCGTCCGGTTCGATCCAGGAAGCAACCACCGCGTGCGACTCGGTTCTGGTGAATGTCAGTGGCGATGCGGTTGACAAGCTGGTGGGTGACAACTCGTTCTACCGTACCGCTACCATCCCCGGTGGTATGTACCGTGGTTCGGACGGCGACACATCGACCTTTGGTGTTGGTGCGACTTTTGTGACCTCGGCAGACGTTTCCGAAGATGCGGTTTATGCGGTTGTCAGCTCAGTCTTCGAGAACTTCGATGACTTCAAAAAGCTGCACCCGGCATTTGCCAACCTGAAACCGGAAGAGATGATTGCGGATGGCCTGTCGGCACCGCTGCATCCAGGTGCAGAGAAGTACTACAAAGAAAAAGGCTGGATTCAATAACCAGACCTGACACGGGGCGCCTTTCGGGGCGCCCCGATTCATATCCGGGCTAAACCGGAGACAAGACGGCTGCAAAAACCAAGGCCGAAGGACAGGGAGATACCAACATGAGTTCCGACACACAGGGCAACCGCCCTCTTTCCGAAGAAGAGCTTCAGGAACTGGTTGCCTCATCAGATGCAGGCGCGCGTGATCCGGCGGGAAATGTCGGGCTGTTTCTAGCGATTGTTGCGGTCTTGTGGTCGGTGTTTCAGGTCGTTCTGGCCTCTCCCTTATCGAATTACCTGCTGCCGGGCAGCGTGGTGAATAACTCGCGCCAGATACATCTGGCCTTTGCGATGTTCCTGGCCTTCTCGGCCTATCCGGCGCTTAAATCCAGCCCGCGAAACTATATCCCTGTTCAAGACTGGATTATGGGGATCGTCGGCGCATTCCTGGCGCTTTACGGTTATTTCTTCTACCAAAAGATCGTTGATGCAGGCGGCCTTGCAGACGACACCGACAAATGGTTCGCCCTTGTTGGCCTACTGCTGCTGTTTGAGGCCGCGCGTCGCGCGCTTGGCCCTGCGATGGCTATCATTGCCACGATCTTTCTCGCCTACGTCTTCTTCGGTTCCTCCGAGTGGGTGCCCGAGGTGATCCGCTGGAAAGGGGCCAGCCTGCAAAAGGCGATGAGCCATATGTGGATCACGTCCGAAGGTGTCTTTGGCATCGCGCTAGGCGTTTCAACCAAGTTCGTCTTCCTGTTCGTGCTGTTCGGCGCACTGCTGGATAAGGCGGGCGCGGGCAACTACTTCATCAAGATGGCCTTTGGCGCACTAGGACACCTGCGCGGTGGCCCGGCCAAAGCTGCTGTTGTGGGTTCGGCAGCGACCGGCCTGATCTCGGGGTCATCCATCGCAAACGTTGTGACGACCGGTACGTTCACCATCCCGCTAATGAAACGTGTAGGCTTTTCTAGCGAACAGGCAGGCTCGGTCGAGGTTGCCTCATCCGTGAACGGTCAGATTATGCCGCCCGTGATGGGCGCTGCGGCCTTCCTGATGGTGGAATATGTAGGCATCTCCTACGTTGAGGTGATCACCCATGCATTCCTGCCTGCTGCAATTTCCTACATCGCGCTGGTCTATATCGTGCATCTTGAAGCGGTGAAGCGGAACATGCCGACATTGGGCGACCGCGTTGTTTCGATGGGTCGTACGATTGGCGGCATGGCGCTGTTCTTCGTGGGCTTTGCTGGGCTGTGCTACGGCATACAGTACCCGATCAAGGCGATCGTTGCGCTCATGCCCGACGCGTCGGGGCTGGTCCTGTCGGCGCTGATTGTGCTGGCCTATCTGATCCTACTTTGGCTGGCTTCCGGAGTAGAGGACTTGGTGCCTGACGATCCTAATGCCAAAGAGGTCGAACTTCCGGTGATCGCCGAGATCTACAAGGCTGGTCTGCATTACCTGTTGCCGATTATCGTGCTGGTCTACTTCCTGATGATCGAACAGAAATCGCCCGGCCTGTCGGCCTTTTGGGCAACCTCTCTGTTGTTCGTGATCCTGCTCACGCAGAAGCCGCTCAAGTCCATCTTCCGCGGCGAAAGCGACACAGCGAACGCCTTCATGGCCGGTGTCATTGACCTGTGGAACGGGCTGATCGACGGCGCGCGCAACATGATCGGTATCGCTCTGGCCACCGCCACTGCGGGTGTGATCGTGGGCACGGTGACGCTGACCGGTGTGGGCCAGGTGATGGCCGATCTGGTCGAGTTCCTATCAGGTGGCAATCTGATTGCCATGCTGGCGCTGGTCGGTCTGCTGAGCCTGATCCTCGGCATGGGTCTGCCGACCACCGCGAACTACATCGTTGTCAGCTCGCTGATGGCGGGTGTGGTTGTCGAACTGGGTGCGCAGGACGGCTTGATCGTGCCACTGATCGCGGTGCATCTGTTTGTGTTCTATTTCGGTATCATGGCTGATGTGACGCCGCCGGTTGGTCTGGCGAGCTTTGCGGCTGCTGCTGTTTCTGGCGGCGATGCGATCAAGACAGGCTTTACCGCCTTCTTCTATTCTTTGCGTACAGTCGCGCTGCCGTTTGTGTTCATCTTCAACACTGACCTGTTGCTGATCGATGTGGGCTGGGTACAGGGTATTCTGGTGGCCATCTCCGCTACCATCGCGATCCTGATCTTTACCGCCGGTACCATGGGCTGGTTCCTGACTAAGAACCGCATCTATGAAAGCGTGGCGCTGATTCTGATCGCCTTTGCGCTGTTCCGTCCGGATTTCTTCATGAACCGCATCGCACCGCCCTTTGCGCAGATCGAGCCGGCACAGCTGACACAGGCCGTGGGTGAGGCCGCACCCGGCAGCACCATGCGGATTGAGGTCGCGGGTCCGGACTTTGACACCGGCAATATGACCGAAACCACCGTTGTTCTGGACATTCCGGAAGGGGCCGACGGTACAGCTCGCGTCGACGCTCTGGGCCTGATGACGCTGGAAGAAGACGGTCTGGTCAAGCTCGACGAGCCGATGTTCGGTACGCCGGTCGCGGACGAGCTGGACATGTTCGACTATTATGCTGACGATGCTGTTCACATCACCAGCATCCAGGCTCCGCAAAGTCAGCCCGCGAAAGAGCTGATCTTTATCCCGGCGCTGATCCTGTTGGGTCTTGTCGCCTTCCTCCAACGCGGTCGCGCCGCAAAACAGGGAGAACCCGCATGACCAAAGCTATTCTGTGCGCCGTGGATATCAGCAATGGCGATCTTGATGTTGCTGTTCTAGAACGCGCCGCAGCGCTGGCCGAAATGGATGGCGCGCGGCTGGATGTGGTGACGGTGACGCCCGATTATGGAGAGGGGTTCGTCAGCAGTTTCTTCGAACCCCACCACCACGAAAAGGTGATTGAAGAGGCTCATGAAAAGCTGGTCGCCCTCTGCGCCGCAACGCTGGGTGAGGAACGCAATGCACAGGTTCGCCATGTGGTGGCCACAGGCAGCGCCTATCAGGAAATACTGAAAACGGCCGAAAGCGCGGGATCAGACCTGATCGTGATCGGTGCGCATAAGCCTGATTTTAAGGATTATCTGCTTGGTCCAAACGCGGCCCGGGTCGTCCGTCATTCGCATACCTCGGTATATGTTGTGCGATAAATCGAACGGACCGAAGGGGGCTGGGAACTTGAGATTGGTTGCTTTCGACGGGGCAGCCAGTTCGCTCATCGATGGCAAGGCTGCGGGTGAGTTTGTCCTGATTGAAAACGGTTGCCCGACAAGTGAAAAGTTCTGCCCTTTCCTCTTGCTTTAGCCGCGTACCCGTCCGATAGGGCGATATGTTCAAAAGCAGAGCCATAACCTTCATTCTGATCACGCTGATGATCGACGCCATCGGTATCGGCATCGTGTTCCCCATCATGCCCGACCTGATGGATCGCGTTGGTGCTGGGGACACCGGGCAGGGCGCTTTTTGGGGCGGGCTGCTGATGGCGGCCTATGCCGGAGCGCTGTTCCTGTGCGGCCCCATTGTAGGCAGCATTTCGGACGCCATCGGGCGCAGGCCGATCCTTATAGCCGCCTTGGTCATGCTCGCGCTGGATTACGTGATCATGGCATTGGCTGACAGCTTCTGGTTGCTTCTTCTCGGGCGCACGCTCGCAGGTTTGGCCGGGGCAACCTACATCACTGCGACGGCTTACATTGCCGACATATCTTCTCCCACCGAAAAGGCTGCAAATTTCGGTCTGATTGGAGCGGCCTTCGGAATCGGGTTTGTACTTGGGCCAGCCATCGGAGGCATTGCAGCCGAGATCAGTATCACCGCGCCGTTCTGGATCGCTGCGGTTTTATCCGCCGCGAACGCCCTGTTCGGTGTGTTTGTATTGCCCGAAAGCCTGACACCCGAAAAACGCCGCCCTTTTGGCAAGCGCGATCTGAATCCGTTCAAATCGATCTTTGACGCCTTCCGGTTTCCGGGGCTGGCGATACCGCTGCTGTGCATTTTCATCTTTGAATTTGCCAATATGGTCTATCCGACCCTTTGGGCGTTTTGGACGCGTGAAGTTTTCGACTGGCCGACACTCTACATTGGGTTGTCGCTTGCTGCTTACGGCGTGTTGCTGGCGATTGTGCAGGGGGGATTAATGCCCCTTTTCATCAAGTGGATTGGCGATTACCGCACTTTGATGCTGGGGATGATGTCCGCGCTGATTGGAATGATCGGATTTGGTTTCACAGCGACGATCACCGCCCTTGTGGTCTTTCTTTTGCTGGCCGCCTTGTCTGATCTTGTGCCCGCATTGATGACGGCAATGGCCTCGAACCAGGCCGACGAAGACCGTCAGGGTGTGGTGCAGGGGGTTATCGCGTCGCTATCATCTGTTGCTGCTGTCCTGTCGCCCCTGGTGATGACCGGTCTGTTTCAGGCTTCAGTCGATGCTGAAGGCGTCTACCTGCCGGGCGCACCCTTCTTTTTCTCGGCCGTTTTGGTGTTGGCGATGATGCCTTTGGTGGTTCGTTTGCGCGGGCACGCTTCAGTCTGAAAAAAAACGCACCCGCAGCGACCCGCGAGTGCGTTGGCTTTCGACGATTTGAATGCGCTTACTGGATTTCACCCATACAGAGATACTTCATCTCTAGGAAATCTTCGGTTCCGTATTTCGAACCCTCGCGGCCCAGACCGGACTGCTTGACACCGCCAAACGGTGCGACTTCGGTCGAGATCAGGCCGGTATTAACGCCCACCATGCCCGATTCAAGCGCCTCGGCAACGCGCCAGACCCGCGCCAGATCGCGGCTGTAGAAATACGAAGCCAGGCCGAACTCACTGTCATTGGCCATGGCAACGACGTCGTCTTCCTCTTCGAACTTGAACAGAGGGGCAACGGGGCCGAATGTTTCATCCTTCGCGACCTTCATGTCGCGGGTTACGCCGGTCAGAACGGTGGGTTCAAAGAACGTCCCACCCAGATCCGAGCGTTTGCCACCCATCGTGACCGTCGCGCCTTTAGATACCGCGTCCGAGATGTGCTCTTCGACCTTGGCGACCGCTGCGTCGTTGATCAACGGACCCGTGGTGATGCCGTCGCCAAAGCCATTGCCCACATTCAGATCTTTGGTTTTCTCGGCCAGCTTGGCGGCGAATTCATCGTAGACACCTGCCTGCACATAGATCCGGTTGGCGCAGACGCAGGTCTGACCGTTGTTGCGGAACTTGGCGATCATCGCGCCGTCCACAGCCGCATCCACATCGGCGTCGTCGAACACGATGAATGGCGCGTTGCCGCCCAGTTCCAGCGACATCTTCTTGATGGTGCCTGCTGCCTGACGCATCAGGATCTGGCCTACACGGGTCGAGCCGGTAAAGGTAATTTTGGCAACCTTGTCGTTGGTGCAAAGCTCGTTACCTACACCCGAGCTATCGGTGCCGGGGATCACGTTGAGCACGCCTGCCGGGATACCCGCACGTTCGCCCAGTACTGCCATCGCCAGCGCCGAAAGCGGTGTAAGCGTTGCAGGACGTGCCACAAACGTACAGCCCACAGCCAGCGCCGGGCCGACCTTGCGCGCGATCATCGCGTTGGGGAAGTTCCACGGTGTGATCGATCCCACCACGCCCACGGGCTGCTTTAGCACCACGATGCGCTTGTCACGCTGGTGGCCGGGGATCACGTCGCCGTAGATACGCTTTGCCTCTTCCGCGAACCACTCGATGAAGGACGCGCCATACAGAATTTCTCCGCGCGCTTCAGCCCAGGGTTTTCCCATCTCAGCGGTCAGGATGGTCGCCAGATCATCAGCGTTTTCGACCATAAGATCGAACCACTTGCGCAGGATCGCGCCGCGTTCCTTACCGGTTTGCGCGGCCCATTCCTTTTTCGCAGTATAAGCAACATCAATGGTCTGCCTGGTGCCTTCGATGTCGATATCCGACACATTGGCGATCAGATCGCCGGTGGCAGGGTTGTGAACCGGAAAGGTTGCCTCACCCTCAACCCATGCGCCGTTGATATAGGCGCGGGTTTCCAGAAGGCTAGGATCCTTCAGCTCCAGTTTCGTCACTTTGGTGTCCAGCATGATCAGGCTCCTTTAGTAGCGTCGACCGAGGCTTCGAGGAATTACATGGCCTTGGCGAAGATTTTGTCCTGTACCGTTAGTGGTGCGAGGAATCGGATTACGTTCCCATATACGCCACATGTCAGCAGGATCAATCCACGCCTCATGGCTTTCGTATACACAATCTCACCATTTCTGTGTTTGGGTCCTGTCTCCGGGCAGAGATCAAGGTCGCCACTATTGTGAGTATCCGCGTATCTGTTCAATGGCTCGGGCGGCGAAACTCCCCGACAAGGATTTGTCAACGCTTGCTTCCAATGCGGGCAACGCAGATGAGGCACTTTCTCCAATTTCTCCCAAAGCAATGGCTGCTTCTTTTCTGACAAAAACCGACGGGCTGTCGAGCAGCTTGATCAACTCAGGAACTGCTGGTGCTGCTTTGGCACCAAACAGCGCCAATCTTTGAGCTGCTTCACGTTGTTCCTTGGCATCCCCGCGTGACAAATCGGCTTTGAGGCTTGCTATCGTTGTACTCGGTGCAAGCGCGGCCAATCGAAGGCCTTTTTTCAAGCGATTGTTCAAATATTGCTGCGCGCCAATCCAGCGCACGATAAAGAAGTACTCGCGAACAACTTCGTTCAGAACCCGCTCACGCTTTCCCTTCTGCCATTGATCGATCATTGCCCGCGCAGAGCTCCGATCGCCATTTAAGGCCAAAACCGAGGCCGCAAATGGCATCAATTCAATTGCCTGAGGGTTCCGATCCACTTCATGCAATATGGCCGCCTCTGCGCCGTTCAGATCATCCATTGCAAAAAGCGCAGCACCTTCAAACAACGCGTAGTGGCTGGGATACGCAGGGTCGAGACGCATTGCAGCCTGTACAAAGGCCAGTCCTTCCTCAGGTTCACCGCCCGCAATCAGGGCCCATCCCATTGTCAAATGCGCCTCTGGATCGCTGGGCTGCAGGGCAATGGCTTTTGCAGCCTCTTGCCTGGCTTCATCCGTTCCCCGACTTACGCCCTGGGCACTGTCCCAATCTGGAAGGTTAAGACTGACTATCGCCCGAACGACGTGGATCAATGAGGTGTCCTGCTGCGTCAGTTCGCGGAAGTACTTATAGAAAAGACCAATATGCATCTGTTCGTCAGCGCCTGCGAAGCCTGTCCAATGGTGGAAAATGTGCGGTCGTAAATGTGCCAGAGCAAGAGTCGCCCAGGCACGCCCATAATCAGGATCCAACTCGACTGCGCGTTCGAAATGCGGAATTGCAGCCAGATTGTCGCGTTCATTGAAACGCGAATAAAGCTCCCAACCGCGCTGGAATGCTTCGCGTGCTTCGATGGTTTCCGTTTCTACGTTTTCGATTGCGATTCGACTTTGAGAATCGAGAGGAACATCAAGCTCCTGCGCAATCGCCAGCACAATGTTGTTTTGCAGGTCAAAAATCTCGTCAATTTCACCATCGAAACGTTCGGCCCAAATCAATCTACCGTTTACCGTGTCGGTCAGGCGGATATTGACCCGAAAACCTTCGTCGGTGCGTCTAAGACTTCCATCGACGACGTAACGAACACCCAGTTTTTCGGCAAAGCCTGGAACATCAATGTCGCGGTCCTGAAAAGCGAAAGAGGTATTTCCCGCGATGACAAATAAGCCGGAAATGCGGGATAAATCCGTAATCAGGTCCTCGGAAACGCCGTCGATCAGCATCTTGTTGGACGGGTCGCTGGTAAAATTTGTCAACGGAAGCACGGCAATTGATGGCAAGTCTGGTAGCGGGTAGGCCAATTGCGCTTCTGAGGCGCGCAGTTGCCCCTTTTTCCAGGTCATTGCCCCGAAATACCCCATCAATATCAGCACAGCCATAACCGCAGCCAACTTAAGAAACCGTGACGCATTTTTCGCTTTCGGTTTTGTCAGAAAGGGTGCCGCATCAGTTTGTATTAAGAAAGCCTCAACCGGTTCTGCGATGTTCTTGACTGATTGCGGACCAATTGACTCAAACCTGAAAGAAACCTTGTTGCGGGCATACTCAACGATCGACTGCGACGCGATAATTCCACCCGGTTCCGCCAATGCCTCAAGCCGCGCGGCCACGTTGACGCCGTCGCCCAATATGTCATTCGAGTTCGAGACGATATCACCGACATTCAATCCAATCCGAAAAACGATGGCGCGGTCAGGTTCGATATCTGAGTTTCTTTTTGAAAGTTCCGATTGTATCTCGACCGCCGCACGCACCGCATCGACCGCGCTGTGGAATTCGATCAGAAAGCTGTCACCCGCCGTGTTCGCAATGCGCCCCGAATGCCCTGAGACCAATGGCTCTATGACTTCGGCACGGATCAAACGCAACTTGTCTATGGTGCCTTCTTCGTCCAAGCCGATCAGTCTTGAATAGCCTGCGATATCGGCGGCTAAAATAGCTGCTAATCGACGATTTGGTCGGCTTTCCATAATTTCTCAGCCTATCATTTGGGCATTTTTCTGGGAAATGGTTTTCACGGCAGAGCATTTTACGCTTACATTTGAATGCTGCGCGCCAGCTATCTGGATTGAGATGAAGGTCTCAGGCCGTTGAATTTGGGCGATAGATGCCGTCCAAGAAGTGATAAACTGAACGTCAACTCTGCCCGCCAGACGATCGATGGTCGTTGCTGGTTTTTATCAGCAGCAGGCGTCGGCAGTCCTGCGGGCTAACGCCCCTTTGCCCTCAAAAAAGAAAAACCCCGCTGATGGCGCAGCGGGGTTTAATCGACTTTCGAAATTGTGCAGCCTCAGCCCTTTTTCAGAACCTCACGGCCCAGCAATTCTGCAATCTGAACTGCGTTCAACGCTGCGCCTTTGCGCAGATTGTCGGACACGCACCACAGGTTCAGGCCGTTCTCGATGGTCGAGTCTTGGCGGATACGGCTGATGAAGGTGGCGAAGTCACCCGCGCATTCGATGGGCGAGACGTAGCCGCCCGCTTCACGCTTGTCGATCACCATGATGCCCGGCGCTTCGCGCAGAATGTCGCGGGCTTCGTCTTCGTCCAGGAATTCCTCGAACTCGATATTTACGGCCTCAGAGTGGCCAACAAAGACCGGAACGCGGACGCAGGTGGCTGTGACCTTGATCGACGGGTCGACGATCTTTTTGGTCTCGACAACCATCTTCCACTCTTCCTTGGTCGAGCCGTCTTCCATGAAGACGTCGATCTGCGGAATGACGTTGAAGGCGATCTGCTTCTGGAACTTTTTCGGCTCAACTTCGGTGGTGGGGTTGTAGATGGCCTTGGTCTGATCCCAAAGCTCATCCATGCCTTCCTTACCGGCACCGGAAACCGACTGATAGGTCGAGACAACCACGCGCTTGATCTTGGCCCGGTCATGCAGCGGCTTCAGAGCCACAACCATCTGCGCGGTCGAGCAGTTGGGGTTGGCGATGATGTTCTTGTTCTTATAGTCGTGGATCGCCTGCGGGTTACATTCCGGCACGATCAGCGGAATGTCCGGGTCATAGCGATAGAGCGACGAGTTATCGATCACCACGCAGCCAGCTGCCGCCGCCTTGGGGGCGTAGACTTTGGTCGCCTCGGAACCCACGGCAAACAGCGCCATGTCCCATCCGGTGAAATCGAAAGTATCCAGGTCCTTGGTCGTGAGTGTCGTGTCGCCAAAGCTAACCTCGGTACCCAGTGAACGACGGCTTGCCAGTGCGGCAAGTTCATCGACGGGGAACTGGCGTTCCGCCAGGATGTTCAGCATTTCGCGGCCCACATTTCCTGTGGCGCCGACGACTACGACGCGATAGCCCATTTCATGTCTCCAAAGTTAAGGACGCGCGTTCATAGCCGCGTTGCGGCAAAGAAAAAAGAGGCGTTTCGGCTTATTTCACCCCGTCACACCGATTTGACACAGTTCAATACCGTTCAGGGTTGTTTCAGCAAGGATCGACAAACCTCGACAATTGCCTGCGCTTCGCCTTCGATTCGAAATTCTGTTCGACATGGGTGCACGCGGCGTGTTCCGCGGTGGTTAATGCGGCGCGGTCAGGCAGCATATCTTCCGGCGCACTGGCCATCGCCTCAAGCGAGGTCAGGCCAAATCCTTCGTGCCGCGCGGAGTCACGAACAGATCGAGCGCGCGATAGGTCTCGACAATCTCATCCCAGAGGTGTTCGCCCAGAAAATGAACGCGGTCTCCAAGCCCGGCGTCCTGCAATTTTTGTTTCTGCTAGGCTTCGAACGCTTTGGTGGTGCAGATGCCGATCATCTTTTCACCTATCGGCAGCAGCCGGATAACCGTAGTCGTCACACCTGACGGGGAAAGTTTCAATTTGAGCGCAACTACTTCGATGTCCCGCACGGGTGGGCTCCGGTTTCAGTCCACGCTGTCCCGACTGAACAGATAGATCACGCAACCAATGGCAAGGGTGGCGGCGAAAAAGCCGAAGATTGCGGTATAGGGCGCCGAGGGGCTGATCGCGGCGCTGGCCGCATGGATGCGCCCGGTGGCAAATTGCGCCAACCCGACACCGCCGATGCCGAAGAGGTTCAGCAGGGTAACACCACGCCCGACCAGATGCGCTGGAATGAAGGCGCGACCATGCGCCATGATGACCGGAAAACTGGCGCCCAGAAAGCCGATGACCGCAAGCAGAAAGACCGAGAGCCAGACGCCCCCGTCGATCCAAAGGCACAGCAGTCCTAAAGTGGCTGCGCCCAAGGCGTTGCCACCGAAGATCACCCATTTGCGGGTCTTAAGGATGCGGTCCAAAGGCCCATAGGCAAAGGTGCCCGCAATCATCGCGGCACCCATGATCAGCGTTGCCTGCCCGATCTGAGTAGTGCTGAGGTCAAATACATCGCGCAGATAAGGCCCTGCCCAGAGACCGCGCAACGCCGCAGAGGGCGCATAGGCCACCAGCATAAGTGGCAGGATGGTCCAGAGGGCGGGCTCTTTCAGCAGGTC
Source organism: Ruegeria sp. O11 (assembly GCF_056535285.1). NCBI lineage: Bacteria > Pseudomonadati > Pseudomonadota > Alphaproteobacteria > Rhodobacterales > Roseobacteraceae > Ruegeria > Ruegeria sp. O11. The sequence goes on from NZ_JBQERS010000009.1 coordinate 25,674, forward strand.
CAGAACCGATCCTTTGTGTTCGGTCTCGACCTTATTGGGGTCATGCACCGTCAGCCAGATCCCTGCAGCCACCACGCCCGAAATGATCGCCAAACCACCCAAAGTTGCCCGCCACCCCATAAGCTCAACCGCCAGAGCCGTCGGGTAAGAGGCCACCAGATTGCCGACTGATCCAACGCCCAACATTACTGCGGCGAGCGTGGCGAATTTGGCAGGTGGAAATTCTCTGGCAAAGATATAATAGGACGCCATCAGGACAGGTGAACAGCCAACCCCGATCAGCGCCATGGCCAGCGCAACATGAAACGGAGTGGTTGCGATGGCGAATAGGCCAGCCCCGCCTGCGCCGCCAATCAGCAACAGCATCGCAGAGCTGCGCCTCGGGCCGACACGATCCAGAGCCCAGCCCACCGGGATTTGCATTGCGGCAAAAACCAGAAACCAAAGCCCCGACGCAAACGCCAGGTCTTCGGGCGTGGCTCCGATGTCTCTGCCCAGATCGGTAGTCAGCACGGCCAGGAAGGCGCGAAAAAACTGGCTGAGGACGTAAGCCAGACATAAAACTATCAAGCCTGTCTGCATCTGCTGCCTCTATTGCCCGTATGCCCTGCCGAGATGCTTTGCACGTTGTGCAGGTCTGCACAAGCGCTCGGGGTGGTGCGAAAGGGGCAGACATCCTTCACATTTAGGCTATCTTCAAAGCAGTTTTGGGAATTTCAGAGAGTGTTATGCCCCCTTCAGACTCTTTATTTTATGACTCAGTCCCTATTTCAGACAGCTTCCTGCGACTGAGCGATCCGGTGCAGTTTACACCTTTGCCTGATACGTGGGTTTTGGGAGTCGCGGATATCGTGGACTCGACCGGAGAGATCGCGCGTGGCCGTTACAAAACCGTCAACATGGTTGGTGCTGCGGTTATTTCAGGCATGATCAACGCGCTGGGAGGTCGTGTTTTTCCTTATGTCTTTGGCGGCGATGGGGCCGGCTTTGCAGTGCCGGGCGAAGATGCCAAGATCGCGCGCGAAACGTTGGCGGCTTTGCAGAGTTGGGCCGAAACAGAATTTGCCATCACTTTGCGCGCAGGGCTGGTTTCGGTAGCTGACATCCGAGCAGCTGGGCGCGATCTGCGTGTTGCCCGCTATGCGCCCTCTACCGGTGTTGACTATGCGATGTTTACAGGCGGTGGATTGGCCTGGGCCGAGGCGCAGATGAAATCCGGGCGCGCCGCCATTCCACCGGCTGGACCTGACGCGCAGCCCGACTTGACGGGCCTGTCTTGCCGCTGGTCCAACAGTCCGGCCCGCCACGGTCAGATAGTATCTCTGGTAATTCAGCCAACATTAGAGTCTAGCGAGGCCGATTTCGCGGCTTTGAGCCAATCCGTTTTATCGATCGCCGAAGGGTTGGACCGGGCCGGTCATCCGGTTCCCCAAAAGGGACCGCCGATGAGTTTTCCTCCGCCAGGTATTGATATCGATGCCCATGTCTCACGCGCTGGGCGCAATTTGCTGGTTCAGAAGATACGGCTGATGATCGAAAATATGCTGATCGGTCTTCTGTTCAAAACCGGTATGAGATTGGGCCAGTTCGAACCCAATCACTATAAAGAAATGGTCAGCCGCAACGCGGATTTTCGCAAATTTGATGACGGATTGAAAATGACATTGGATTGTGACCCATCCACGTTGGAGCAGATCACCCGGATGCTGGAAGACGCTCAGGCACGCGGTAAGATCCGATACGGCCTGCATTCTCAGCAAGAGGCCATGATGACCTGCTTTGTGCCCTCTGCAATGAGCGATGACCATGTGCACTTTGTTGACGGTGCCTCAGGCGGCTACGCGCAGGCCGCAGCTGTGATGCGGGCCTAAAGGCTGCGCGCGATTTCTGTAATCACGTCATATGCCATCAAAACATCGCTCTCGGTGGTTTCGAACTGCCCAGCCTGAAAGCGGATGACCAAATCACCGTCAACGCGGGTCTGGGTCAGATAAATCCGCCCGTCATCATTAATCGCATTCACCAGCCGCAAGTTCAGGTCGTCCAGGTCGATGGCGCCCTGCGGCTCATATCGGAAGGTCCACAGCGACCACATTGGCGGTGTGACGATCCGAAAGTCCGGCTCAGCTGCCAGTCGATCATGCAGCGCGACCGACCAGTTGACATGATTGCGCAGCCGTTCACGCAGCCCCTCTAGCCCGTAGGTTCGGATGACAAACCACAGCTTTAATGCCCTGAACCGACGGCCCAGTGGTACCGACCATTCCGAGTAGTTGATGATTCCGTCTTTCCCATGGGTTTTTAGGTACTCTGGGCTGATCGCTAACGTGCGGACCAAATCATCGGGGTTCTTCAAGAAATGTGCGCAGCAATCGAACTGGACACCTAGCCATTTATGCGGATTGAAGACGATGCTGTCAGCTTGTTCGATGCCCGGCCAGTATTTGCGATATTCGGGACAGATCATAGCAGAGCCGGCCCAGGCAGCGTCGACGTGCGAATAGAGCCCGTATTTACGCGCAATCTCAAGGCAGCGATCCACCGGATCAGTCGCCCCGGTTCCTGTTCCACCAACGCAAAGGATCACACCAGCCGGCTGTATACCAGAGTCTAAATCGGACTGAATCGCTGCTTCAAGCGCGTTTGGATCGATCCCACGCCAATCACCTTGAACTGGGATGCGCACAAGATTGTCTTGTCCGATCCCCGAAACCCAAATGGCGCGGTCGATTGAGGTATGTACTTCGGACGAGCAATAAACACGCAGTGGCTTTTGGCCAAAAAGACCCTGGCTGTTTCCCTGCCAGTTCATTGCCTTTTCGCGCATGGTCAACACAGCCGCTAGCGTCGCCGAAGAGGCGGAATCCTGTATGACCCCGGCAAATCCTTCAGGCAGGTCCAGCGCCTCGCGCAGCCAATCCATCATCCGCGTTTCCATTTCGGTCGCGGCGGGAGAGGTCTGCCACAGCATACATTGCGGCGCGATGGCACTGGCCAGGAATTCAGCCAGCACCGACGGCGCCGACGCGTTCGAGTTGAAATAGGCGAAGAATCGGGGGTGCTGCCAATGGGTGATACCGGGCATCACGATCTGTTCAAAATCGCGAAAAATACTTTCGATTGCTTCACCATGCTCGGGCGGATGGGTGGGTAGGGCGTTCAGAATATCGCCAGGCTCAGTTCTTGCACGAACGGGCTTGTCGCCAACGGTCAGGTGATAATCTTGTGTCCAATCAGCGATTTTTTTGCCCCATACGGAAAATTCGTCCCAATTCATTGCGGTCTCCTTGCGGCTAATCTGATCTGCCTACTGAATAATCACTTCGACTCACTATTAATGAACAAGTTAATTAAAATCCAGCCCTGCAAGTTTGCGTGAACTTAGCAATCTATTGCGAAACAAAGGGAGTCGCGTCAAAATTAACCATGACGAATAGTTTGCCGTTGACGTCTCGATCACTGCCGATTGCCTTGTTGCGTGCGCGCGAAAGGGTGATGGGGCCGATACGTGGTGTTTTAGCTGACGCAGGGGTAACTGAACAACAATGGCGCGTTCTGCGCGTCTTGCAAGAAGAAGGTCCGCAAGAACCCACGCAGATCTCAGAACGCGCTTGTTTGTTGCTTCCCAGCCTGACTCGGATTCTGAAAAAGCTGGAAGATAAAAAGTTGATTAAACGGCAGGCCGTCGAAAAAGATCGTCGTCGCCAGATCGTCGAAATCACCAAAGAAGGAATGCAGATCATTCACGCCAACTTGCCGGAAATGTTGCGGTTGGCGGCACAAACGCGCGAATTGATGGGGGCTGAGCAACACGAAACACTGCTGAATCTTTTGAGCGAACTACACGAACTGAAAAGCTAATTACTCAAGCTGGATAGACTCTAAACAATGGTTTTTGTTTGTTTTTGGGGCAGCAATTCCTGCATCGGTTCCAGAGCTTGTACAATATCGATTGCCCGCGTCGTTCTAGCGTCGTAGCTTGAGGGTCACTTGGAACAAACGGTCTGACAAAAATGGATGGGCCCAAGCCGCAAAAACCGGCACAGCCTAAAGAATTCGCCACGCAGGATTTGAGCGAGCGCGTTGGAGCGCGTGTGCGGAAGGCCAGGCAAATGCGCGGCATTCCGCGCCGGGTTTTGTCGGAAAGCTCGGGTGTTTCGCCTCGGTATCTGGCACAACTCGAAGCTGGTGAGGGCAATATCTCGATCGGAGTACTGCATCGGATTGCGCAGGCTCTGGATTACAAAGCCGAATGGCTGATCGGCGAAGAAGATCCCTGGGATTCGGATGATTTGCAGATGCTCGAACTGTTCCGGCAGGCCAGCGATGACGTCAAAGACAACGTCATGAGGGAACTGTGTCCCGATCCTGCTGAGAATGCTCGGGCACAGCGGGTTTGTCTTATCGGTTTACGTGGCGCGGGGAAATCAACGCTGGGTGCTCTACTTGGCGCTGCGCTTAAGCTGCCCTTTGTGGAACTGACGGCTCAGATCGAAGAAATGTCGGGGATGCCATTGGCTGAAGTCATGGCCTTCTACGGGCAAGAGGGATATCGCAACCTCGAAGCGCAAGCGTTGGACCGGGTCATTGCCGCCGATGATCGAATGGTTCTTGCTGTCGCTGGTGGCATCGTTTCAGAGCCTTCGACCTATACGACATTGCTGAGCCGGTTTCACACCGTCTGGCTTCGGGCCACACCCACCGAGCATATGGAAAGGGTGCGCGCGCAAGGCGACGAACGTCCCATGGCAGGAAATCCAAAAGCAATGGAGCAGCTCAAGTGCATACTCGCCAGTCGCGAGGCATTGTACGGGCGTGCGAACGCTCAGCTGGATACATCCGGGCGGACCGAGAATGAGTCGATCAGAGATCTGATGGAGCTTTTCGAAGAACATGGGTTCTTGAGGTAATACAGGCTCTATTTAGGGTCTTTCAGCCAGTTTCTAGCGAATTCTATGGTGTCTAGATCAGCGAATCGTCGAACCCGGTCAAGTTCTGCTTCCAGCCGTCGGGTTCTTGCATCGGACCAGCGGACGGATTGCTCGGGCCACATTGCCCGAACATGCAGATTGCCGTGATTACGGTGTGCCTTCATGTCGATACGGCCGATCATACGGTTTCCCTCCATCAAGGGGAAGACGTAGTATCCGTAAATGCGCTTGGGCTCGGGAACGAACACTTCGATGCGATAATGAAACCCAAATAGGCGTTCCGCGCGTTTACGATCGCGCAGCATGGGATCAAAAGGACTAAGAACCCTGATCCGACCGGGCGCTTCTGGCAGCGCTGCCACCTGTTCGCATATTTCGGGCCGTGCAAAGACTTTGCGGTCATTCCCATCCGCACACTCTACGAATATTTCTGCGATTATTCCCTTTGTCAGAGCCTGATCACACCACGCCTTTGCCTCGCTGGCGCTGACGGTATCCCAAAATGCCGCCAGCTCTCCTGACGTGGCAAAGCCCAGCCGGTCGAGTGCCGCGTTACAAAGCCAATCCACGGTTGCATCTACGTCACACGCTATGCTGCCGGGGCAAAGTTGGGTGTCGATAACCCGCTCCGTCAGATCATAGCGTTTCTGAAACCCCTCACGACCGATTACAGTCAGCGCCCCGGATCGCCAAAGGTATTCCAGCGCAGTTTTTGACGGATGCCAATCCCACCAACCACCAGACCCCTTCTTCTCATCTTTGCCCACATCGGATGATCCCACGGGACCATGATCGCGAATGTGCTGAAGAACAGATTCGAATCTCTGTTCAAAGCCATCACGTCGCCAGTTCTTCCATCGGGCTTTCAGCATGTCGGCATCGCGAAGGAACCGCAGGTGCCAATGGCGATAGAAATCCATCGGGATAACGGCAGCGTCATGGGTCCAGTGTTCGAACAGCGCCCGATCACGCTCGTAAAGTCGCTTGAGGTTGCGCGGGCGATAGCTTGGTCGGCGCGCATACAGGATCATATCATGGGCGCGTGCGACCGTGTTGATGCTGTCGAGCTGCACAAACCCCAGGCGGTGGATCAATCGCAACAGATCCTCACCTTTAGAACCGCCTGCCGGCTGCTCCAGCAACGCGTGGCGATCCATGAACATTGTCCGCGCTTGGCGGTTGTTCAGGCGTTGCAGGGTCATGGGATCCTAGCGTCGTTTTAACGTGTCACCAAAGCTGATCTTAGGGGTCAAGGTGACACGGGTATCAACCTCTGACTCTGGATCGGCCAGCTTTGCCGCGATGATTTCTGCAGCGGTACGCCCGATCTCGGTTCGGCAGGCATCCATCGTCGCCAGCTTACGCGGTAATCCTTGTAACAACTCGACGTTGTTGAACCCGGCGAGGCCAATCTGACCCGGCACTTCAATCCCCTGATCCAGTAGATACAGTAGCCCGCCTGCGCCGATCATGTCGTTGGAATAATACAGAAAATCCAACTCAGGCGAACGTTCCAACATGGCTTGCGTCATCTCTCGGCCTTTGGCCAGCGCTGAACCGCCCGAGTAAAACTCGCGATCTTCGATCTCGATCCCGTGCTTGCCGAGCACTTCGGTAAAGCCTTCAAACCGTTTGCGGGCACGGTGATCCAACGGCATCTTGGTACCCATGAAACCGATATGCTCATATCCAGCCTTCAGGATCGCCTGTGCCATCTCGCGTCCGGCGCGGCGGTGTGAGATTCCTACCATGGCATCGACGGGCTTGCCATCGGTATCCATGATCTCGACCACCGGAATGCCTGCCGAATCCAGCATGGCGCGGGCGGCTTCGGTATGTTCCAGCCCTGCAATGATCACGCCCGAAGGCCGCCACGAGAGCATCTCGTACAGCACCCTTTCTTCCTTTTCAGGCAGATAGTCCGTGACACCGACCACCGGCTGAAGTTCAGTATCTTCCAGTACCTGATTGATGCCCGTCAGAACCTCGGGGAAAACCATGTTCGACAGCGATGGAATGATCACTGCCACAAGGTTCACCCGGCTTGATGCCAAGGCACCGGCGATCTTGTTGGGCACATATCCCAATTCCTTCGCAGCAGCCAGAACGCGGGTACGGGTGGCGTCCGATACATCCCCGCGATTGCGTAGCACCCGGCTGACTGTCATCTCCGACACTCCGGACGCTTCTGAGACATCACGAAGGGTAAGCGGGCGTTTTGTTTCTATTGTCACCGGGGATACCTGCATTGTTTGTTTCCGCGATGGTAGCGTGAACAGGGTGATCTGTTCAACTGTTGTGCAAAGCCGATGACAATCCGAATAAACCCGGTTACAGAAAGCGAAACGCGGCCCCGTGGCTCAACTGGATAGAGCAGCCCCCTCCTAAGGGGCAGGTTGCAGGTTCGAATCCTGCCGGGGTCGCCAATAAAATAAGGGTTTCAGGCTGATACGAATAGGAAGTCAGTGCCGCCGTGGGTAAATGGTGGGTAAATACTGCACTCATTTTTGTACAGGCAATACACAACCAACCGCGCTTACATTGGTAAGCTGGGTGCAACCAAGACTGGGTTGATCGGTTCATCATTGCGGCGGCGATCAACCCAGTCTTGGCAGAGCCAGAAAAACCAGAAAGTTTAAGGAAGATCAGTTCAAGTTGGGTTCGCATCTAACCCGGCTCAGGTGCGCCGTGGCTGGCCTGAATGTGCTGGCTGCTGGCTACCCCTGAACTTGTTCCCTGAGCTTGCTCGGGTCGGGTCACTGTCCCGCCAGAGCCGAGAAAGCTGGGAAGTTCGAGCAAACTCAATTCGCATCCCACCTTCAGTTGAGCGGGGCTGTGGCGCTGCGTTGGCTTCAGATGCTGGGTGCGTGGCCTGACCATTCACTGTCCCTTCCCACTGGGCCTGCTGTTCTCGCTTGCCTCTCTTCTCAGCCGTGCCATCTGCCATCTCGCTCCTCCTCCTCTCTCACTGTGGTGAGGACCGGCTTGACGCCGCCCCCTCACCCCAAGGGGGCGGTGGCAAGGCGGGCCGACATTGCTTTCTTTCTTCTTCTTTCAGGCTGGGCAGTACTGGTTGATCGGTGCGCTTCGTTTGATTGGTTTAGTTTTTCCCCGGGGTGTGTCCTTCTTCTCTGTCAAGGTACCTCGGGGTCCAAAACTTTAGACGTGGATAGGTAATATCACCCAAACTCAGGATATTGTTCACACGGCTTTTGTTCTCAGAATTGTCATCGGGAACTTTGGTCTGCTGCACCACTCGATATGTTGCGTTGGTCCCAAATGAGTGAGCGAAGAGACCGTTCTTCACACTCATGCCAAGCTACAGCCACCAGCGCGTATTCAGCATCGCTTGGGCCGTGCGTTCTTGCCCGACGCACTGCATCTTTGAGGGAACTAGTCATATTATAGGCCGCCTGTACTGAGCCAAAATCAACATCAAGCTCTTCAGCCATGTGGGACATTTCAATTTGCATGCATCTGTTGAAGTAGATTTTGTTCACGGCCCAATAGCCGCCCACTGCAACGCCAGACCATACTAAAGCCCAAAAACAGTACCGGACTGCGCGATTTAGTACCGGGATTTTTGAACGAGCGGAGTTGGCAAAGCGATGCGATGCACGCTTACCGTCGCTCACCAGTCTTGCTGTGTCAGTTTCGGCAGGTAGGACAATTTCACCTGTTTGCTCGATACGTTGGGCAAGTTTTTCGAACCGGCGAGACCGTTCCTCGTGTTCTTCCGCCTGTTTCAGCAATTTGGCGCTGTGTTTTTGGCTGTGCGCCGAGAGTGCCTCGTTGGTGAGTTTTGCTGCTGACGAGGCTTCGATCTCGGCGCGTTCGTTCCAATAGGCGCTGGTTCCAATTGGGTGCCTTGAGGGTATTGGGTCAGGCATTAACTCTCGCCATATGAATTTTTGAATGGGAGTTGTGATTTGGCACAGCTAATTTCATGCTTCAACCAATTTGGGTCGAGGATGTTCTGAGGAGCCGAGTAGATCACCGACGCGCTCGTGCGGTCATGCGCTCGCTTTCATCTGCACTTGTCCAATTTTCGCCTTTGTGCGAGCTAGGTGCAAAGATGAAGTACCCGATAAAAGCAACGACGATTAGGCCGCAAAAAGCTTCACCGATGTGCGTGTTGGAGGGTTCAAGTTCTACAGCCTGCTTAGGCAGATCAACCCGCCAGTGCGGATATAGGGGCAGAGGGTTTAGAGTTGGGAAGTCTGGCATGTCGTCGGCGAACATTTGACATCCTTGTTCATTTTTGCGGCTTCGCGTTTTAGGATAGTGAGAACGCGCTGACGTGCAATGATCTCTTCCTTGATGCCTGCGGCAAATGTGTTGAGCGTTTCGACATCGCGGCTGACCTTGGTACGGGACAACATGGCGTTGACGCCCTGTTCGTACACTCTGGCTTTGACGGAAAGGCTTTCCATGACGCCAAAGCCATCTGGGTTCTCTTTCATCACGACAGCTTTTTCGTCGCGATCCATAGCGCGGTATCGCTTGATCAGAGCGATTTCATCTTTTGTAAAGGCAAGGTCTTTGAAAACCTGTGCCTGTTCGATCTTCATCGGTGATCCGGCAAGTTTCATTGTCTTCTCCGTTATGAGGACCAGAACAGGACATCTCGGGGTTCGCCGTGCGTGCGAAACGACTTGTTGCAGCGATCACAGCGCCGATGTCCTATGTGCTGTGACATGAAGACCTTGCTGCACATCAAACAGGTTCGCTTTGCCTTTTGTACAGGCTTCTTGAGGGTCTCTGGCACTTTGCCAGTACGAAGAACGATCATCAGGCAGCGGACTTCTTACCGCGTTTCTTCTTTTGATCCATGTACCGCGCCAATCCACCCTGATAGGCCACGCTGTCTCTCGGCTGCTGGTGCCAAAGGGTATTGGTTTCGAGGTGCGTGTGAATTTTCAGGCCGTGTGCGTCGCCCAACTTGCCGGAATAAAACGCGATGATCTTCTCAGCCGTGTTTACGTCCCGGTAAGATGTGCTGCCTTTGTAACCCTGCCCCTTGAGGGCGAGATCGAAGAGATCATTCAGCGCCTGATCAAAGGGTGACTGAGTATGTGCGGTCGGCTGTCGATCCAGACGTTTCCAATAGATGAACGCCGCATCGGCCAGCAACTCATGGTATTCGAGCGCAGCAGCGGCCATCTTTTCGATGATTTCCACAATGTCTTTCTGGGATGTCGTGTATTCATACGCACAAGTCTCAGAATAAGCATCACGGGCGGCTTGCTGAGCGGCTGCGTGGGCCTCCTTTGCCTTGTCCAGCATGTCACGCAACACCAACACCTTGGACAGCTCCTCAGCGCGGCGCTGAGCGGCCCCATCAACGTCCTTCAGATCAATGTTTGTAACCTTGGACGCCTCCTCTGCGGTTTTCAGCTTGGCTTCAACTTCGGCAATGGAGAGTTCTGCATCAGCAACGGATTGTACGGCCTTGTCACGCGCAGCGACCAGCTTTTGATATTCGGTACTCATCCGCGCAGTCCTCCACGACCAACAGTGTTGCGTTGACGTGATCCCGGTGCGGGCGCGTGTCCGAACGTGCGGCTGAAGTATTCAGAGACGATCTGACGGGCTACCGCCGAATGTTCTGATCCATTCATCGTGCGATAGTCATCAGAGTTCATGATCTTTTCGATCTGCATGGCTTGCGGATCGCCCGAAGCCACCAAATCGCTGAATTTTGGTCCTTCACTCATTTGTTCAGTCCTCGCGTATCTGGGCTGCGCAGCGGAACATGCGGCCCCGGTTGTGGTTTGTCCTTAATCCCCGGTTCGATCACCTGTCCGCGCTTTGGTGAGAAGATGCGATCACTCAGAATGGACACATTCTTTGGAGGACGCTTAGGAGGCTGCTTGCGCATCACTTCCCTCCTTTCAGCTTCAGTTTCTTGGTGTACTTTTTGCGTTTTACAATCTCAGTCCGGTCTTCCCCCGCCGCAGGTCGCAAAGTGTCTGTAGCTGTGCGACCACCGGACGTTTCCTCTGGGTGCGTCTGCTTTGGCGGGGGAGACGGATTGAAGCGTTTCAGCTCCAATCGGGGAGATACCGGCTTTGGATCAGGGTCAGAGGATGTGGCCTGCTGCATGGTTTTGATCCGCATGTCGTGGATCAATTGCTCGTTAAACGAGCGATCCGATTGCTTACCCGCAACAACAGGTTTGCCCATTCCCCTGTTCCACGGATGCATTACGCCGCCTCCGGTGGGGATGGATCATCGTCCAACTCAATAACCGGCGCATCCAGTTTAGCTCTCAATTCTGCAATCTCAGCACGAAGGCGCTGGTTCTCAACGGCTGGATCACTATGCGAGTTAAGCGGATCAAATGGCTGGCCGTCGCCAAGATTGATTTCAATGCTCAATCCCGCCCTTCGGTCGTCGGCGTCCTCTGCTGTAACACCGCTGTGTTGCGCCAGCGTGTCGATCATTTTTGTAACGGCCATTAACCCGGCTTTGGGGCTTCTGGCCTTCTCCATTCCGATGTCCACCAATTCAGGAAGATGTGCGCCCATCTTGGCCTGAACGGCAGCACGAAACGCCAGCTGGAAATCTTCGTCTGTCTTCCAGCGCAAAACAGTTGTTCGGTGGACGCCCAGTTCAGCCGCAATATCTTGCATCCGTTCGCCATCCAGCAACATTTCAAGTGCTCTCTGGTGGCGTGGATCAGTCAATTTAGGCGGCGATGGAATAAGATTGCTCATATTGCCAGAATACTTGATGCAGATTGCATCACCTAGCGATCAGCGCAAAATTATTCGAATAATTGCCTGTTCAGAGATTTAAAGTAATCCGATGGCCTGAAGCGCCGCCAAAACAAACATGCCTAGGGTTGAAAGTGAGGCTATGGCAGCAAGCCAGAATTCGTTGGTACCCAGCCGAACAACACTGCGCGTTACAATCTCTTTGCCATCCCAGTAAAGCGTGTTGTCTTCCGCGTGGACACCAATCAAAGACAGCGTATCGATGCTGATAGAATAAACATCTTCTGGCCAATCGTCAGGCCGTTCTCCTGTACCAGCATACTTTCGGATTTCGTCAAAATCAGTCTTCATTCAAAGCCTCCAAATCATGGGGCCGACGTTGAGGCCCCATTCAACTGGGGTCAATATGCTGCATCCGTGCAAGCCAATAGGAAAGTTAAATATCCGTGATGCCTTGATTGTTCGCATCAGAGAGGTTGATGGGTTGTTGACCCCCTCTAACCAGACCCCATACGGGGTTACTGGCTTACTCTCTGGCACTGCCAGTTCAAAGGCAAAAATTGGTTAAGTCAGGCGGTAGACAGCGAGTAGACAGAGTAGACAGCGAAGGCGGTTATTGGGGTGAAAAAAGTAGACAGTAGACAGAGTAGACAACAATGCATGGAGTTTTCTCAAATTGGTATAACCCATTGATATATATAGAGGTGGGGTAAATAGGGGGGGTGTAGGTGAGTAAAAAGAGCCGTACATAGGAAAAGATGTCTACCGTGTCTACTCTCTACCCGATTGGGGTAGGTGGGGCCGTGGCCCCGACCTCATTTTTTGACGTATCTTGCGCGTCCTTTATGGGGTCCGCTCGTGAATTGTCCGTCCCGTTCCCAGCCAAGCTGGTTGAGGCAGTCGGTGACGCGGTTCACGGATTTCCGATCCATCTTGTCGGTTGTGAAGTGAAGAACAGTGTTCAGGATTTCAGAGGGGGCAACCTCTGACTTTTCATGCAGTTCTTCCGTGATCTTTTCCAACCACGGATCAACTTCCATTCGTTCGGCCTGCACTTTCTCAGCGACTGCAACCATGTGCTTGGGCAACCACCACTGCTCTCCGTTCTTGTACGCATGAACGGCCTCGGCCCAAAGCTGGTCTCGAACCTCAATCAGTCCGTCCTCGTCCAGTGATCCGACGCACTTTAGTGGTAAGTATCGTCGGTTCCCTGTCGGGTCTTTGAGGTAGTTGTCCTTGTTTGTGGTTCCCATGAAGATGCAGGATCGCGGCTCCTTTTTGTATCCCGGCTTAAAGGGTCGCCGGTAATCTTCGATCTTGCGGGTCATGAACGCTTTGATCCGTTCGTTCTCAGCCTTTCTGAGTGCGTCCAGCTCAGCGAACTCCACGATCAGGTGTCCCGGCAGGTATTGCGATGCCTCCTTTGGATTACCGGACAACGGGGGCAACTGATCCCCAAACCATTCTTTGTATGGGCAAAGGGCTTCGATCATCGTGGATTTCTTCAACCCCTGCTTACCCTCAAGAACGGCCATCGTGTCCACCTTGCATCCGGGGTCAAGCACCCGTGCGACTGCTGATACAAGAATAGAGCGCCCGACCAACCTGACGTATTCATCAGGTTCAACGCCCAAGTAGTCCGATGTCCAAGTGTCCAGTCTGGCGGCTCCATCCCATTCGAGGCTGTTCATCCAGTCTCGCGCTGGATTAATAACAAACCTTTCTGCATAGGCGACCATTACATCCCGCACGATTTCTTTGCTGGCTTTCTTGAAACCATTTCGGTTGAACCAGACGGTTCCAGCCACGATGTCACGAGCCTCCATATCTCTTGGGAATTCGGACTTGGGGTGCCTGCTTCCAATGATCGGCCTGCGTAGTTCGACCTCCCTTCGGAATTCGTTGTAATACAGCACGCCCTCCCAATCCTCATGCAGTTCCAGCATCAGCATTGCGTTTGCTGTATTCCAGATAGGCTCACCACTTGGCCCCAAGATTACGTTCGTACCGTCGATGCCTAATCTTGGGCTGATGTTGCCCCCCTTATCGAAAACTTCGATACTGGTATCAGCGGGCTTCTTGCTTACTTGGTCCATTCTGCCCGTCCTTTCATCGGCTCCCAGCCAGATTGCAGAACGTCGTTCCAATCCATTGATTGGGGCGGCGTCATCACTTTCACCTGTGCGTGCCGATACCTGCGCTGGACTGATTTCAGAGCCTGTTCCCCGGCTTCGCCGTGGTCGTGTGCGATGTAGAGTGTGTGGCAGTCAGCGTGATTGAAGGTTTGCAATCCCATCGCAGTACCGCCCGCCCATACATCGAATGGATGACCAAGGTGTTCGCTGAGATATACGGCGGCTGACATTGCGTTTTCGAAGCCTTCGGCAACCAGAGCGACCCCTGATCTTGAACTGTCGTACCCAAGCTGGATGGCAGAGCCTGCGGCGCGTGCGCCCTTGGCATATCCCTTCCAGTTGTTGGCCGGGTTCCACTTGTGCAGGGTGCTTCGATACAGTCTTTCGCTTTTGGGATTATAGCCCCACCCGATTGAGACAACGCACTTCCACCGTGATGACCAGCGGGTAGACGGAAACCAGTTGATGAAGTCGGGGAATATTTCGAGGCTCACCCGTCCATCCTTGTCGATGGTTACGGGTATTCCTCGGCGCTCCCACCGCTCTACGTGTGACATGCGCAGCGGAATGGAGTTGAACCATGTTGAGTGTATGAACGGCGGCCAAACAGGCTTACGTTCCGTGATCTTCTTTTGAACAGGCAATTCGACCGGCTTGCCGCCTGCCCAATCAACAATGTCGGGGATGACATCGCGAACGGGCTTACCCTGAGCATGTGCCCAGAGGGTAATCATGTCACCGGAAACCCCAGCCTCAAAGTCGCAGAAGGTGCCATCACGGGACACGGACACCGACCCTTTGCGGCCCCACCTTTGATACTTGCTGTCGCGCGTCTTTGGCTCTCCCAGCAGCATCTCAGCGACCTCAAAGGCGCTGGCTGTCAGCTTGTTTCTGATTTCGTCGGTGATCATGCTGCGTCTCCGTCATAGAGACCGGCATAAATCTCGCCCATGTTCTCAAGGTAGTAGGTCCACGCATCCAGCGGAATAGCTGACATATGCGGCCCGATCTTAACGATCTTTGGGATTGGGTCGTTGGGATCGGATTGCTTACGCCAGAAGGTGGCGGGTGACATGACGCCGTTCAGGTCGCGGATACAATCCGCAGCTCGTCTCATTTTGGCAGGCATAGGAAAGCCCTCCACAGTGTAGAGTGAAAGCCTTCCATTCCCGCTTGGCGTTATGCGGCGTGGGTTATCACACTGGCCACGACAGTAGCGCAGGAGTGCCGCCTACGCTCAGCGCATGGGTCTGCCGCCCATGCTCGGCAAGCTTCAGGCGCGTAGCTTTTGCTGCTCACCTGCCAAGGCCAACACGATATGCCTATCCCATTGGGACAGGGCGTCTCGCGCCTCTTCGAGAAAGTCGTGACGCAAATACACGGGGGTGGCTGCGTCGTAGTGTCGGTGTCCAAGCACGGCGCGTATGACCTCACGATCAACGCCAAGACGTTGCAGGCCAGTGCCGACAGTGCGTCGAATGTCATGCTGTCGCCAGTCACTGGTGCCGCTGTCACGCTGGATGCGATTGCTGAGCTGTGAGAAGCCGCTGTACGGGCGATCACCTGTTGTTGAAACAACGTACTCACCCAAGACAGGCAGGCCATTGATAACGGCGAATGCGCCGGGGCTGAGCGGTACACGCCTGCTGTCGCCGTTCTTGGTTGCAGAGAGTGTGAAGCAGCGCGCATCAAGATCAACGTCAGCCCAGCGCAGATTGGCAATCTCGCCTTGGCGACATCCGGTCAGAAGCAGCAACTTGATTAGGCTGTCGCCGGGGTTTGCTTTCCTGAGAGCAGACCAGATGCGGATAACTTCGTCGTCGCTGAGTACGCGATCACGAGTAACAGTCCCGCCCTTTGGCTTTTGTACCAGCATTGCAGGGTTGGTGCTGATCAGACCCTTGGTTTTCATGCACCAGCCAAGAAACCGCTGAATATCCCGGTGGACCATAGCGGCTTCAACCGCTGCACCACGGGCCTGTACAGAAGCGATAATGGTGCGGATGTGTTCAGCGCCGAGCTGACTAAGTGCAAGGTGTCCATACCGTGGGCATAGCTCCTTACGCAGCACACGAATGACGTTGCGGGGTGATTTGAGGGTTGGGCAATGCTCTTTGATGTATGCCTCTGCCGCCTCTGTAACGCTCTCACAGAGCAGCGGGTGATCGTCGGCTGGGTGTCTACCATCAGCGATCATAGCTTTGAACCTGATGGCCTGTTCCCTTGCCTGACTGATCGACATTTCAGGCCACGACCCAAAGCTGTGCTTGCGGTTCTTACGCTCCTTACCAGCGCCGAACATGAACTGAATGATCCAGCTCTTTCGGCCTGCCGGTGTGACGCGCAGATACAGGCCGTTTCGGCCATCGGTGTGCATTCCGACCGGGGCGTTGCGAACGAACTTAGAAGACAGCATTGGGTAAACCGTGGGTAAATTCAGCTACAGACTTACTCAATATCGTAATGTCTCACGTTGTCACATTCAACTGAAAATAAGGGAAATATGTGGGTTGTTGGAATGTGGTGAGATAATCGGTGCGCCCCCTCCTAAGGGGCAGGTTGTAGGTTCGAATCCTACCGGGGTCACCATAACTATCTATACTAATTGGAAAATCCTGTAAATTTTTAGTTTTGGCTTCTTTCTCGTAATGCTGATTTTCGGCGACTTTTGGAAGAAAGTGGCACAAATTTGACACAAAATTTGGGGTATTATTTGCTTCACCCCAAAATATAGTTAATTAATTTACACCGCCGCAAAACTGTCCGACAGATTTAAGGTGCTTTTCGTTGACTAAATGCGACCACTTTCGGGCGATAGATTAGTGTTGGAGGAGCTGCTTTAGGAGTAAGATCAATGGACAACTTTCCTTCTTCGGACTTCTCTAAGTTGCTTGACCGAGTGATGTCACTCGCCCGGGAAAACTCGGAAATGCGCGAAAAAGAAAGGTCCGTAATACTTCTGATGGCTCATATTTCGCAGGGGCACTACACACCGGATCAACTTGTTGAGCACGTGCCGAAGCATCGTCGCAAAATTTTTCTTAAGAGCATTGCGCCCGGACTGGCCAACAGGTCCCGGTACTACAGGAACCGAGCGCTAGTGCTCACTTTTAGCCTACTAGGGGTGAATGAGGGACTAATTGCCGAGTTCATAGGTTATTCAAGATGGGCTGTAAGGAGGTTCGTTCGCCGGTTTTCGAACGGCGATCACAAGGGTCTGTTTGAACCTCGTAAGAAGCCCCGAAAATACGACGACAAAAAACTAAGAGATCAACTTTTTGAAACGCTTCACGAACCCCCAAGTGCTTACGGCATCAACAGAACCACTTGGACAATCGATCTTTTGCACAGCGTTCTAAAAGCCAAGGGTACGCTAATAAACAAAAATGCAATGGGGCAAATATTCCGAGAGGAAGGCTACTCCCGATGTAAAACTCGAGAAGTACTCACAAGCAACGACCCAAACTACCGCGAGAAGTTAATTAAGATCACCCGCACATTGAGGCGGCTTGGTCCCATGGACCGCTTCTTCTCGATTGACGAATACGGCCCAGTTTCTGTTCGCGAACGAGGTGGCCGGCGTTTGGTCAAACGCGGTACAAAACCTACCGTGCCTCAATACCAGGACTCGAAAGGTTTCTTGATTGTGACTGCTGCGTTGGAGTTGAGCAGCAATCAAATAACCCATTTTTACTCTAAGAAGAAGGATACAGAAGAAATGATTAAGCTGCTGCACGTACTTCTTCACGAGTATTTTGACTGTCGAAGGCTCTATCTCTCATGGGATGCCGCCTCATGGCATTCTTCGAAAAAATTCCTTGCTGAAGTGAAACGCGTCAACAAACGTGAATACCGAAATACCTACCAGTCACCGATGATCAAATTGCGGCCGTTACCGGCGCGAGCGCAGTTCCTCAACGTTATTGAGTCGGTGTTCAGCGGACTTTCTCAGTCCGTAATACACAACAGCAATTACCAATCGGTTGAGGAAGCTAAGTCAGCGATCGACAGGTACATTTCGGAGAGGAACGCCTTCTTCCAATCAAACCCAAAGAAGGCTGGGAACAAAATTTGGGGCGAAGAACAAGTGCCATCGTACTTCAGTGTTTCTCACAACTGCAAAGACCCCAGGTTTTCCGGCTTGGGATCGATCCGTTGACTCGCTACTGAAGTACCAGCCGCCTTTTTCGTGCAATGCAATAAGAATTGGCATTTTGAGATTTGAGCCAATGAACGTGACTATGTATTAGACTAAGAGAACAAACTGAGAACTATCGAGTGGCCAAGCGGAGTTAAGTTCAAAAAACAGCGAAATTCGTGGCACAAATTTGACACAAAAATCCAAAGATTCCTTTTAACTACATGAAATTAAACACAAAAAACAGGCAACATGTTCCTCTCCTAAGGGGCAGGTTGCAGGTTCGAATCCTGCCGGGGTCGCCATAAGATTCAGAAATAATCAGTAAATTTTGTTAATCACGAAGTAGAAGCGGTTTGTGCAATGCGTCAGGATTTAGCGCGATGTCCATTATACTTGGCGATACACGATTGAAATTTGAACTAAGATCAAAAACTTGCACATAAATTGCACAGAAAACGCGATTTTGTTCGGGCGACTGTGAAGATTGTAAATGTTTCGGATTTACCAGCCAGTCTCCCGCTTTGTCTCCAACCAAAGAATTCCAATTGTGCCCAAAATAATTGAGTTATGCACGGTGGAGCGATCAGGGTAAGGACTCTAACTGTCCTAAACGGCACACAAGAAATCGAACGCTTTAGCTTCCTGAAGCCTGAATTCATAGCTCACTCAAATTGATTGATTGGACTTAGAAAGTGATTGCCGTTTAGCTTTCGGTTTCTCAGTGAAACGGGTTTTTTGTGACAAGACTTGCCAGCTGCATTCAATAATTGCGATCCTTTAGTATGACGAATCTTAGCAGATGTATTTTTGCCAGGTTCTTTTAGGGGGAGATTGTCGATGGCTTTTTTGAAACCTTTCATGCGTGCAATAGCGCTCAGTTTTGGTATTTTTGTTGCTTTCGCAAACACCGGGATTGCGGAAAACCAAACCCCAACCGAATGGTCTAGGACCGAACCTTTCCCCAACCAAACGGTTTATTATCCTGGCACTGAAGCACTTGGTCCAGACGAAATGCGAGTTATCGCGTGCGGAACCGGCATGCCCCAACCACGTCTAAAACAAGCTGCTGCGTGTTTCCTAGTTGAGCTAGGGAATGGTGAAAAATTCATATTTGATATGGGTGAGGGATCTTACGAACGGATCATGGCGCTTGGAATTCCATTGGATCAGCTCGACAAGGTTTTCCTGGGCCATCTACACCTCGATCATGCCGGCGATTTTCCTGCCTTTTACTTTACTGGCCCTGTGAACAATCGCCTTACGCCTGTACGTCTTTGGGGACCCGAGGGGATTAAACCTGAATGGGGAACCAAATCATGGGCAAATCACATGAAGCAGATGTGGGCGTGGGAAGAAGCGACACGGGGTGCAGCCGTCGATCCAAGAGGGCTCCAGCTTGAGGTCAACGAATTCGACTGGAAAGCAGTAAACAACGTTATTTTTGACGAAAACGGGGTTCAGGTTAGAACACTTCCGGCAATTCATGGTGAACAGGCCGTGAGTTTCTTGCTCGAATGGAATGGCCTGAAGTTTGCTTTTTCTTCCGATACGCTTCCGACTCGTTGGTGGCGCGAACACGCTGCTGGGGCCGATCTTGCCATTCACGAATGCTTCACGCCGCCTGAGTTCATGATTGAGAAATACGGATTTGCACCTTCGGAAGCCATTTTCGTGGGCTCACAGGGGCACACTTCCGCGCAGGCATTCGGGAAGATAATGTCCGAGACGGAACCGCGGTTGGCGGTTTGCTATCATTTCCAAAACGATCATGACATCGCACTGGCTGTCTATTCGGCAATTCGGGAAACCTATGATGGTCCCTTGGACCTGGCTGCCGACTTCATGACGTGGAACGTGACGAAAGACGAAATTCGCACGCGCCAGGGCGTACCGAATGAAGAGTCTTTTCCAGCACCCGTTCAAATGGCCAAGCAACCGCCAGATTCTGCTGCTGAGTTTCCTTTCTCGGAATTCGATCTTGAGAGTATGGACCTAGGCGCTGCGGAAGCGACGAATGAAATGATCGAAGCTTTCAACGCGCGTTCGGGGAACAACGAAGTAGGCGCTTACACTAGTCTCCCATTCAAGTAATGTGACAATTGCGGTTTTTGGCCAGTTTCGACTTAGGCCGCATACTGTTCTCTTCGCGTCGACGGCAGCTAGGACAAATGCGCTAGCGGTCAGGCAACTTTGGTAACGAATTGTGCGATGGAGTTCTCGAGCTCAAAAAACCTTGGGGTTCGCCATCGTACGTAATAGGCGCAAATCTGCGCACGAACGAACGTGCGTTGCACAAGACCTTATCGCTCCACACGTCGAGCTGACGAGCTTTCAAATAACAGTTTCTGGATAGAACAAATGGCGAACAAAGGGGTGCAAATGGCGAATTCAAATGCCCAAAACAATAGAAATTTTGCACAAAACCCGCACAACAGCACAGCTGATTTCCATTAAAAAATTGAAAAATAACAATAAACCATGCTGACCTGCTCCCCTCCTAAGGGACAGGTTGCAGGTTCGAATCCTGCCGGGGTCGCCAGACTATTCATACAAATACTGCGCTTTCTATCAGTTAGATGCTTCCTGTACCCCGAATTGTGACACACATCGAAGAACCGGTTTAGCTTTCGCGACGACCTATGAGTGCTTAAGTCACCGCAAACCGACCGACCTGAACGGTTTTCAGGCCAAATGAACAGAGCAGAAGGTTTAAGTTGGTGACGCCACTGGTTTTAGATCAAAGCACTTTTGCAACACATTCTATTGAGCTGCACGGCGCTCTTGTTCTGGCCAAAACTCATCGACCACGACATATGCGATGATCACGAAAATGGCCGCGCTGGCGACCTGCAATACTCTTGTGATGCTCTTGACGTCAGCCTCATCGGAAAACGGAGCGATCGAACCACCGTAAACGATCAGAACCGTTGTTAATGCCGAACCTGCAGCAGCGGCGAGCGGGACCTGCGATTTGCCAAGCGCTCCGAGTGTCAGGCAAATGAAAAAACCCAACAAAATTGGGGTAAGAATAACCGGAGCTATTACGTTTATTTCATAGCAGATGATTGAAACCGCCGCCCCGAGGAGATTAGCCGTTAGCATGGCTTTGGCCACGGTTTTGCCCATCGACGGCATGGCTGCAAGTTGTTGGCTAAGAAGCGCGACAAAGAATAGGACCAACAGGGCTGAAGCGCCGGACACAAAAAACGCCATCGCGAACGGAACCGTGACAAGCGACATTCTGGCGATCCGGCGATGCGGGTCAAAGTCAGGCGAAGTATTGGTCTTTTTCTGAGCCGCTGTGGGGGGGGCAGCGGGTATCAACACAAACATCAGCGTTGATATGAAACCTGCAAATAACAGGTTCAAAGGTATCCAAAATACAAGCACCAATGCCAGATCCTGTGATTGCAGAACAAGGTTTGGGATCATCAACGCACCCATGAGGGCTATGACACCAGGCAGGACGCCTGCGCCAGAAACGGACCACATGAATGACAGGATGATACCAATGGCAACTAGAATCAGAAACACCAAGGGATATGGGGCGAAGACTGACGACAGCAGGAATGAAATGAACATTAGCCCGATCGAGAAGACAAAGAGCTTTGCAAATGCTGCTAAGGGCAAAGCAGCGGGTGCCTGAAGAAACAGCGCGGTGAAGACCGCTCCTACCACCGCAAGTGGCCACCCCAGAAATAAGCCCAAGGAGAATACCCCGGTGACGCCGAGTGCCAGGCGTACGACCGAATTTCGATCCTCAGTACGCATAGGACAGGATTGATACCAAACGGATATAGGTCCGACCTACCACGTTCAGCAGAGAGTTTTCGCTCAGATACATGATAACGTCGGCCTGCCCATTAAGCTGGAAGCGCAAGTCGTCTTCGGCATTCGCGGCTTCGTAGCCAGGCAATACGATCCGGACTGGAAAGCGTTCAGGCTCACGAAGAAATCCTTTGGTGCTGGGCGGGCTGGCCAACTGGCCGGGCTCATCCCCACCGCTCAGGGAGACTGCTGCGCTGAAGCTCTCGATCACGCCTGGAACAATCTGGCCGGGATGCATGTCCAGTACCACATCGACAGGTGATCCTACCGAAGCCCGACCAAGGTTGTTTTCGGTAAAATACGCTTCGATCCAAACGTCTGTTGCATCCAGAAACGTCAATAGGTCCTGACCAGATCGCGCATATGTTCCGGGTGCGATCAACAAATTGGATATGACACCTGTCGCTGGAGCACGCAGTTCTGTCCACTCGAGATTAAGCTCTGCATCCGCCAAGGCAGCCAATGCGCGCTGGATTTTCGGGTTGTTAATTCCGTCGTCGCCCAATCGCTGTTTGGCTTTTTCCAGATCCGCTTTGGCGTTTTCAAAATTTGCCTCGGATTCTGCCAGTTGCCCACGCGCGTCATCGGCCTTTGAAATCGCAATCAACCCTTTCTTTTCAAGCGCAAAAACACGCTCGGTCTGAATGCGCATCGTGTCGAGATCACTTTGTGCCCTTGCCAGCTTGGCTTGTGCAGCGCTCACCTCTGCCGAGGATGCACCCACTTCCTGCGTGGCTGATTCAAGATCAGCCTCGGCCTTGTCGCGATCAATTTCGTAAGGCCTTGGGTCAATTCGAACCAGAACATCACCGGCTGATACGACCTGACCGTTTTCGACAAGAACTTCGGTGACTGTACCGGTGACCTGTGGAACGATCTGTGTCGCAATTGCTTTTACTCGGGCATTCCCGGTAAATGGCGTTTTTCGGTCAGCAACGAGATACCAGACCAGAAAAACAATTATGACAGCCAGAGTTGTCCAAATTGTCTTTCTCATTTTGCGTCTCCGTTTGCCGCGCTTTCGGCTTCGGGGCTGGCATCGATCCAGACTTTGAACAATTCATAGAAAACAGCAAAAAGAACTGGCCCCATGAATATGCCGATCAAGCCATAGGCCATCATGCCACCAAGAACACCGATGAGGATCACCAGCATGGGAGTCTCAAGGCCTTTTGAGATGAACACAGGTCTCAGGAAGCTGTCCATAATGGTTACTGGTATGGCTAAAATGGTAAAGATCAGGGCAGCCCCTCCGGACATGGAACTCCAGGCGTAGATGATCACCGGTAAGAGAACCAAGCCGGGCCCGATTTGGATAATCGAGAGTATCAGGCAAACGAACGCCAAGGTGGCGGCCGAAGATATCCCGAACAGCACCAGCAATATCCAAACGACGACTGCCTGAATGGCCGCGACGCCAATCACGCCTTTGGTTACATTGCGGATCGTTGCACCCGCCAGTGTAATGAATTCGCCGCCGCGCGGCGCAAACACACGATTGGCAAAGCGCTGAAGGCCCTGAACCAGACTTGGTCCTGGGCTGAACAAGGCTCCCATAATCAGTACAGACAGCGCCAGTCCAAGAAGCCCGATCCCGATCCCCAGTACTTTTCCAAATAGAGACTTTGTAATCTCAAGGATTTGCGCACCATATTTGGCGAGCGCTCCATCCAGATTCCGCTCAAACAATCCCCAGACCTCGGCAATTTTGCCCCCGACCAACGGTAGTTCTTTAAGGCCTTCGGGTGCCGGTGGGATCTTTAATTCGCCTTTGTCCGCTTGTTGCGCAAATTCAGACCCAAGTTCTGCAGCGCCAGAAACAGCTGTTGCGACGGGTCCCAAGGTCAAAACCAGGCCCGTCAGAACGAGAATTGTCGCGGCAATCTTCTTTCGCCCGCCCAACTTGGATTGCAGCCAATCAAAAACCGGATAGAGCGCGACGCAGAGTATCGTTGCCCAGATAACCACACTTGCGAGTGGGGCAATCATAACCAAAGCGCTGTAGAGGAATAATCCGAGAAAAAGCAATCGTATTGCCAGATCGACAATTCTGGCGTCTTGGGTCTTTTCCATTCTATCCCTCCACTATTGGTTGTCCCAACATTACACTCAAAAAAGCTGATATGTATATTTATTAACTGCCAAAGATCTTACAGTGGCCTGAAGACACAGATGGATCCGGATTAAGGCTTTAGCTGTTCTGGCAATAAAGCGATTGCGCATGACTTTTTGTGGGTCGAACCTTACGAGGTTTATTTTTCTGATTTCTCATCGTTCTGGGACAAAATGGTATCCGCCACAGTGGTTGCCGTGGTCACAAATATCCCCAGGCCGACGATGATGTAGATCATCGTAAAGATCTTCCCCGCTGCGGTTTCCGGAGAAAAGTCACCAAATCCCACAGTCGAAATCGTCACGACAGAAAAATAGATGGAATCGAGCCAGCTCCAGCCTTCGACATAATGATAAAACACCGATGCCCAAAGGATCATACCGGCCGTAAAGGCCAAAAGTCCCTTTACTCTGCCGTCCTTGAAGGCGACACCGATCCCTCGCGATATTCTGGTTAGTGCATTCATTGCGATCTCACTTTCGAATAATTGCATTTGTATCAGAATTGAGGATTTTCGGAAGAAACAAAGCTGATGAACATGCCGCTAATTTCACGGAATGTTCCATAACTGCCAAAACCAAACAGGGTTTTAAGGTCGTCACCGCTCTGGCGATGATGCTCGTTTGGAATAAACACCTTACCGATCTTAGGGATGGGAAACACTTCCATTCCGAAGAACTTTGCCCGCATGCCACCGAACAGAGATTGTTTGCGAGTGAATGGGCTTGTCATCAATCAAGGTGCAAACCGCGTGCCGTCCAATAGACAAAATCTGTGCCTTCAACAGATTGCCGATCCAATCCAGAAAGTTCATCTGAGAACTGGTTAAGTTCCTGGGCTCGGCAAACCCCTCTCAAAGGACCGGAAGTATAGCCAAATCTTTTGAGGTAGCCCGGTAAATCAGAGTGCCTCATATACACGAACCGTCGATCGGGTGACGCGTACACTGAGGCGGCACCCAAGGGCAACCGGTGTCTGTTTTTGAACCCGCATACAACAAGTGTTTCATCTGGCTGATGGGTTGATTGCAACGGCGAAAGCAGATCCTGCAGGTCTATGCCGAACTGTTCTGCGGTGTTGGGATGACTATAATCAACCGTACGTTTGATCGGACCCTGCTCGGAAAAACACAACACCGCCAGCAGTAAGGCACGCACCCAAAGCCGTTTTGAGATCAGCAAGATGCCCCCAGCTGCGCCCACCATCAACATCGGCAATATCAACAAAATATAGCGATCATAGACCTTTCCCGATGCCATCCACATTGCCAGGAAAAAGAACATTGCGATTCCCGCAGTGGCAAGCAGCCGTGGTCGGCCGAGTGCGAAGGGCAGGGCGCAAAGGCCTAAGAAACCCGCGAACCTTAAGACTGGTGCATTACCCAGGATGATTTCTGACAGCTTCTTTAGACTTCGATCTGACACGGTGGGTGCAAACCGGTGTAGCATTTCGCCGCGCACACTGCCTTGAAACTCGGTATCAAATCCTAAGCGCAGGTATTGGAACAACGGCCATAGAAATGCCAACAATAAACAGGCCGCCATGGTCCATTGGAAGGTTTTGTTTCTTAGAATCTCGCTTACGGGTCGATCCTGCCAGCGCCGGGTTAGAGCAAGTGTCAGGAGTGCCAGAGCCAAAAATGCGAGTGGGGTCGGACTTTTCTGCAATCCAGCCAGAAACACAGTGACCCCGAACCATGGCCACAGCTTTGGACGCTCGAACGCGGCAAGCATCGTGACCACCCCCAAGGTGGAAAAAAGCATTGCGCCGCTATCCAGCATGGCCGATGTCGCATGTCCCCAGAAGTTTTTTGAACTGGACACAAGCAAGACCGCAGGCAACATCAGCCAAGGTTGATCGGGAACCATAATTCGGGCGAGCAAAGCCGTTGCGATCAGCGACCCAAGCGCAAACAGCATCGAAGGCAGATGCAGGGCCAGCATGTGCGACATTCCCTGCTCGATCAATGCCGCTGTCATCCAATATTGAAGGGGTGGTTTTTTTAGGCTGGGCTCATTCTGAGAATATACTGCAAGCCAGTCATTGTTGCGGATGAAACCCAGGCTGCGGTCATAAGTAAAAAATTCATCAATCTTTGACAGGCCATCTTGCCCCAACCCGGACATGTACCAGCACCACAACAATGCGATGGTGATGCCTGTTATTGCATAAGGTAGCCATTTGTGGGTCTGCAAATGTTCGATGCCCGAATTTTGGACCACTCTGGTTATCCTCTGACTTGTTGTAATATGATGTGTTTTGGACTAGGCGAGTACTTGAATTTCGGGGTCTGATCAATCACAAACCCCGGTGACTGTATCCAAGAAGCTTTGATTGCGATGTCGACTGAATCTAAGGAAAATGCTGATAATCGACCCACAGTTTCGATTGTGATTCCCATGCATAACGAGCAAGGGGCCGCTGCTGGATTGATTCAGGGGATCTGCGACGCCGCTTCTGATCTTCCTGCGTTCGAGATCATCGCGGTCGATGATGGTTCGACCGATGGTACCTTTGCGGCGCTGCAGGAGATGCAGAAAGAATACCCGCAGTTGCGCATCCTACGGCATAAAACGGCAGGTGGGCAAAGTGCCGCTGTCCATTCTGGCGTCAAGGCCGCGCGCGCCGATATCTGTTGCACTCTGGATGGCGATGGACAGAACCCGCCAGAAGAACTGCCCAAGATCTGGGCGCCGCTGGTATCTGGCGATGATGCGCAGGTCGGTCTTGTGGCGGGGCAACGGGTCGGTCGGAAAGATACCGCATCAAAAAAGCTCGCCTCGCGATTTGCGAATGCCTTGAGGGGCTGGATGCTGAAAGACGGTACCCGCGATACGGGTTGCGGTTTCAAGGCGTTCAGAACGCAGGCGTTCGTCGATCTTCCGTTTTTCAACCATATGCATCGATACCTGCCAGCGCTGTTCAAAGCCTACGGATGGAATGTTGCACTGGTTGATGTGGCGCATCAGCAGCGCATGACCGGTGAGTCAAAATACACCAATTTCGGGCGGGCCATGGTTGGCATTTGGGATTTGTTCGGCGTTGTCTGGCTGACCCGCCGCGCCAAATCTGTTTCAGCAACCGAGGCAAACCGGTCGTGAAAGAAACCATTCTGGAAATCCTGCACGTCGACAGCCCGACCGAGGCCCTTTGGGTATTCATTGGTCTGGCTGGTCAATTGATGTTCAGCGCTCGTTTCATCGTTCAGTGGATTACATCAGAACGCGCAAAGAAATCGGTCATACCGATGGCCTTCTGGTACCTTTCGATTGGCGGCGGGCTGATACTTCTCAGCTATGCGATCTATCGCCGTGATCCAGTTTTTATTCTGGGCCAGTCGATGGGTTTGTCGATTTACCTACGCAACATCTTCCTGATCCGGGCCGAGAAGCGCTGATTAGGTCTTCGCTCGCACTATTCAAACATTCTTCGGACTTGACTGGTTGCCCCGTTCAGCGGGTCGCAGCCGACGTCAGGCTTGTGTGAATAACCCTTTCTTGTTTCTGGGATATTTGTGCTAGTATCGCACGCATAGATTTTTTCATTTTGTTTCAGGAGTCGTTTCCTTTGCCCGATACCTCACACCGGCAGTTCAAGCTGCGCCCTCTGGAAAAGGCTGATCTTGAGATCGTGGCCCGCTGGTTTCAGGATGTTCAAGACCTAGCTCTGTTCGACAGAACCACGCGAATTCCGCAAAATCTGACGCAAACCGAACACTCTTGGGAAGGCGCTGTTGGCATTTCTAGCAGAGAGGAAAAATGTTGGTTTGTGATTGAAAATGATGATCGAGATGCGGTCGGCGTGGTTGGTCTCGAATCGATTTCACCCTTCAATCGGGATGCGGTTGTTCCGGTTTTTGTAGAAAAGTCATTGCGGCGCCGGGGCGTGGCGGTGCGAGCTGTTGCATTGATGTTAGATTTTGCCTTTCAGCAATTAGGACTTAACCGGATAACTTCTTATTATCGGGCCGACAATCACGGCAGCCGCGATCTGATCAGTCGATTGGGTTGCCAGATCGAAGGCACGATGCGGCAGGCTTGGTTCGCGGACGGGCAGTTTCACGACATGGTGGTCGTCGGTATGTTGCAACAGGACTGGGCTGAGCGTCGGAACGTGTTGGCACAGGAACTGGGCCGGGAAACGGTGGTCAGTTTT
The DNA here is from genome assembly GCF_056535285.1 of Ruegeria sp. O11. Classification (NCBI taxonomy): domain Bacteria; kingdom Pseudomonadati; phylum Pseudomonadota; class Alphaproteobacteria; order Rhodobacterales; family Roseobacteraceae; genus Ruegeria; species Ruegeria sp. O11. The sequence goes on from NZ_JBQERS010000009.1 coordinate 53,696, forward strand.
GGGGCAACAGGCATGTCTTGGCCGCCTGAATGCGGTTCTGTTATTTGAAATGATGCGAATTTTGCTTGGTATATTGTTAAAACGCTCTTGTCGGATTCGACGAGACCACGCAGTTGAGTGCACCCAGTGAATACGACCGGTTCGGACACATCAATCAGACAAAAGCTCGGGGCGGTGCTGTTTGCCGATGTTGTCGGCTATTCCCGCCTGATGAGTGAGAACGAGATGGATACGTATAACGCGTTGAAATCTCTTTTGTTCCAGCTCGAAGAGACTTGCTCGAAATATCAGGGCAAAATCATTGAAGTGCGCGGCGACGGTATTCTTGCATTGTTTGATACGGCCACCAGCGCGGTTGAATTCAGCATCGAACTGCATCGAATTGCGGCCGAGCATAATCTGACGCGGCCGGACGGCCAGCACATCAAATTCCGTGCGGGCGTTCATTTGGGCGAGGTTTTGATGGATGAACGTGGCATCCACGGCGACAACGTCAACATCGCCGCCCGCCTGCAAGAGATTGCCGAGCCCGAGCGGGTTTATGTTAGTGCGGCCGTTTATGAGCAGATCCGCAACCGGCTGCGTTATGGCTATGAATTCCTTGGCCCCAAACAGCTCAAGAACATCATTTCTCCGGTCGCGACATACTGTGTTCGAACCGAGGTCGAAGGAGCGACAATGGCCGCCACCTTGCGTCCTGAGATGCAGTTGGAGGTGCTCGAACGGCCCGATATCCCCTCGGTTGCGGTATTGCCGTTTGCCAGTCAGGGTGGTGAGGAAGATGATAACTGGGTCGCCGAAGGGCTAACCGATGACATCATCATGAACCTGTCCAAGTTCCGGAACCTGTTCATCATCGCCCGAAACTCGTCCTTCTTCTTCAAAACCCAGTCAATGTCGCCTCAAGAAGCTGCCCGGCGCCTAAACGTGCGCTACATCGCGCGCGGCAGCGTGCGCCGATCATCCAGCAGAATCCGGATCACGGCCGAGCTGATTGACGCCAACACCGAGCGCACCATCTGGGGCGAGCGGTTTGACCGCAAGCTCGACGATATATTCGATATTCTGGATGAAGTGACTGAATGCATTGTTGCAGCCACCGCAGTGATGATCGAGTCGCATGAAAAACAGCGCATGGTACAGGCGATCCCGTCAGACTTGCAGGCCTATGGGTCTGTCCTTCAGGGGCAGCATCATATCTTCAAGTACACACGCAACGATAACCGCAAGGCGCAGCATTGCTATGAATCCGCTCTTGAGCGTGACGGCGGCTATGCGCGGGCTGCAGCAGCCCTGTCGCGTACGTTGAACATTGATTGGCGCTATTCGTGGACTGAAGACCCAAACAGCGCACTCGACAAGGCACTATCGTTGGCCCAACGCGCCGTGGAACTCGACCCGACCGATGCACGCGGGTTTGGAGAGCTGGGTTATGTACAGCTTTATCGAAAAGAGTTCGATTCCGCGATCGAATCCTACAAGCGCGCCCTGCAGCTGAACCCCAATGACGCGGATATGCACTCGGACTACGCCGACGCACTGGCCCATTGGGGAGATAACGATACTGCTATCAAGCATCTGCAACAGGCAATGCGCCTTAACCCGTATTTCCCTGATCAATATCTGTGGCATCTGGGCGGAGCCTATTACAACCTCAAGCGCTACGACGATGTGATCGCGTGTGTGAACAAGATGAACAACCCGACCGAGGGGCAGCGCGTGCTGGCCGCCAGCTACGCTCATAAAGGAGAATTAGATATGGCCCGCCAGATCGCTGACAAACACCGCGCGGCACATCCTAATTTCTCACTCTCGCGCTGGGCCAAGGTTCAACCAGACCGTCTGTCCGACGATACGCAGCATTTTGTCGAGGGGCTCAAGAAGGCCGGGTTCTGAGTGGCAGGTACGGGCGTGGTTTGCGTCGCCGTTTTTTATCTATCGTCGTGTCCGATGCAACGATGCGTCGTCTGAAGTTTCAGACGGAGTGGGGGCTAGGTTGCCGTTCGAGGAACGAAATTGAAGGTCAGCTTTTAGATTCCAACGACCAATCTTGCGCTTTGACCTCAAGGGCTTCGTCTCGCAGGTAGAAATGAAAATGTCGCGTTCCAACCCCTTCCATCGTGATCCAAGGTGTGGCGTCCATGTCGTCTCGGGTATTGCCGGAAATTTCGTAGAACTCGCCCCATGACGGTGCCAGCCCGCTAAAACGGCATTGGCCCCCATACCAACCATGGTCATTTACTGGTGTAACACGATACCTCTCGCAGCCTTTGAAGCAGACTGTGATTGCAGGAATGTTTTCGTATTCACGATATACGTATGGGTTTGGCCGCATATGGGCCAATAGCGTTTGACCATTCTGCTCAATCTTGAGGCCAACATCGTTTGGATGCGCGTTCCAATCTTCATTGAGGCGCGAAAATGTCGGCAGATCGTTAGTTTGGAAATGCCAGGGCAATTCGTCTTTAGGGGTCCAAGTGACGAAATGACGATCTGGACGCCGCACTAATGGCTGTAGAGTATCCGTCGATTCGTTGATCAAGACGGCAACACTGCCCCGCCGTGCCATCTTCCAGCCCGTTAGGCAATTCCTTATCCGCCGACCATCGACCTGAGCAATCGACAAGTTTCGGTCAGCAACCTGCAACACGTCTCCTGCCTCTGGTACATGTGTGAGCTGATCCAACATCAGGACAGTGCGAGGCCTCCCAGCTTCATCGTCTGGCAGGTTAAATACATCGGTCAGGCGACCCTTGGGTTTGCGCACACAGTTACTCCAAAAAGTTCAAACTGACCCTACCAATCAGGGCGAACGTTTGGAAGCAGTCGCTCCTAAACCGCGAAGCATATGCGAGGTATGGGCTCAATGCAGTCTTAAAGCTGTCGCTGCCCACACACCTGCACGTATGTGGCCAGCAACACTTGTCATATCAGGCTTAACCCAACAGCGCTTTGCTTAATCAGGCCCTATTCTCCGCGGGCCTTTGCACCGCTGACTTTGGCACCTGAAACTTTAGCACCCGACACTTTGGCCCCGCTGACCTTGGCGCCTGAAACCTTGGCCCCGCTCACCTTGGCTCCCGATACCTTGGCTCCGGCCATCATCGGCGCGTCGTATTCGAAATAGACGTCCAGCAGCACTTCTTCGACCTGACCGGCAGCAATATCCATGCGGATGGTGTAATCGGCCTGATCATAGTTCCAGACACGGATGTCGTTCGCCATCTGGTAATCCGCCGCCGCGACACCGGACCTGGACGGATCCAGCGGAGCACGCGCGGCCTGTTGTGTCGTATCTGCAGCTCCGGCAGTTTCCATGCTGAACCCATAGGGCAGGTTGCCACCTGTGGCACTGTCGCCTTCGCCATGGACCAGAAAGATTGTCGGTTCCGGCATCTCGTAATATGTGCCGTCATATGCGAAGCCATAAATCCGCGCCAGCCGGGCATCGCCTCCGAACTGGTCCCCGATGAAGTTGTTGACGCCACGACCCCTTCTGCGGTCATCTTGTTCAACATATAACTGCCTGTTGTGGTGATCTGCGGCCTGCAGCCAGAATGTATGTTTGAATTGCCGCCCCCGACGAATGTAAACCAGAGAATCGTGTGAAACCTTCTTGCGTCTGGTCAGGTCCAGATTAAAGGTACCTCCTCCGGCAGATACAACTTTGTAGATACCCGAGTCTGTGTTTGGCGTCGTTCCGACCTGAAGCATTACCCGGTCGTTTTCTCTGACCGGTACACCGTCTATTCTGGTAAATCCTGTCGGAATGCTGGCGACATCTGGCGACTCAAGCGCCAACCGGACCGATTTCTGTTTAAGTTTTAGATCACTTAACTCTCGCCCAAACAATAATACCTCGGAAAAACTGAGTAACGACTCAGACATATCACTTTCTCCCTATCGGGGGCTGACGGAGCTTTCTGCCACGTCCGTCCCGGTTTGCGCATTGGTCTGCGCTTCGTTTGTCGAATTATCACCCCGTGCCCGTAACCTGACATAAAACCGAGGTAAAAACAAAGACTTTAAGGTTCTTTTGGTTCGGGCGATAGTGTTCGAACCGATGCGGCGTGGCTCGAACCATCCGGCTTAGTCAGACGCGGGCCAGGGCGTGTCAATCCGATGTCGCGCATGCGGAAATTGCCTTCGATGATCTGGCGGAATGCCCCTCCTGTGATCTCTTGGTCAACAACAACCAACGCGCGCTCAACCCCGAAGTAGCTCAACATATCAGCATCCAGCATTTCCAAAGCGTCGGCAAGATAGGTGCCCAGCAAATCCCGCGCTTCTATCAGCGCCACGCGGAATCCTTCCGGTTCAGCGGCGTAATGCTCGTCGAATAAATCCTGCATGATCGCGTTGTATTCGTCAGAGCCTTCCAGCTCATCCGAAAGCTCCTCCATCTCGGGGTCGATCACATCATGTGCAACCAGCCGCTCGTGGTAGATATCGACCAGAATGTCGAACATCGCCCCGGTCAGCGGTTCCGACAGCGCGTGTTCACTGGACCAGCCATGTGAGAACTCGGACAGAGTCCGGTCATTAGCGGCGATGCGGATTTGCGAGTTTTGGGACAGCTCTGCAAATCGGCTGAGCCGGTTATAGGTATACAGGTTCCCGCGCGTGTTCTTCAGCAGTTCATCTACGACTGAACCGAAATGCAGTGATGCAAGCAGTGCCACCATATCTGCTGCTGATTCATGGAATCCATAATACTCGCCAGTTGCGTCCTCTTCTGACGGCATGCCGATGACGCTGTAGATGATGGCATGGCCGATCTCATGCGCTACGACGTCAAAATTAAGACTATAGGGGCGGTATTCCTCGCCATGTTCTCGAGTGCCGCCGGTCTCCAGAAATCCCCAGCCGATATGCGCGTTATCAAGGCTGGGCAGCAGGGAAAGTTCCAACCGTTCAAAATCACGCTCGAAATGCCAGGGGATAGGGCGGCCGAAATAGCCCTCCCACACATCCATCGTAAAATGTGCTGCGCCAAACAGATGGGCAGCTTCAAAGGCCGGATCGTCGGGATCGATATGGATAAAATTTCCGAACTCGTCGGGTTCAGGGGGCGGCAGGATATAGCCATCCCAGGCGGGCAGATACATCTCGGGCCCTTCTTCGCCTTCAATCATCGCGCCATAGGGGATCGTCTTGTCGACCGGGTACATCGCATACATTCGCGGCCCCGAGGGGCCCGGTCCGATCGTACCCTGCGGGGCAGAGATCTCGACCAGTTCAGGTTTCGAATTCGGCTCTAAAAAGGGCGATTGCGGATAAAGCAAGAACCGTGTGCCAGGAGTTTCGTTGTCCGAGTAGTCGGGCCAGTTCGTCATTGTCCCCTCCCGTTATTGTCCCGGTTCGCCTTCGGTGCGACAAAACATGTATTCAGCTTCAATCAGATCAAGAAACGCCTCGCGCCCGTCAAGGCCAAGCGCGATTGCATGGGATTCAAGATCATCTGGCACCGCCTGGTCAAGCCGCGTTTCAAAATACCAGAGCAGCGATTGCATTCTGTTTGCAGAACCATTCACCCGATCCAGCCCCGCCATCCGGCTGGCCTTGCGTCGCGCCCGATCACGCAGCGCGCCATAGCGACCATCGTGGCGCAGTTGGGCTAGCAGGGCAATGTCGAGCTCATCCGCTCGCGCTGTGATGGCCGTATCTTTGTAGGAACAGTCCGCCAGCAATGCCTCGTATTGAGCAAGCGTCAGATCGTTGTCCTGCAACCATTCCATCAGATCGGAGTGGCGGGGCAGGCGGGCCGCGCGACGGTGTAAAGTCATCTGTCTTCGCAGGGTATCCCGATCAGGTAGGTGATTTATCCGATATGCTTCGTCGCGCGCCAACAGGTGCAACGCGGCGCGGTCGCGTAGTTGGACATAAAGGGCAGGGTCCAGCCGCAGTTCGTCCACCAGTGCCCGCGCATCCGGGTCATGCGGAGCGGTCTCGGAATCCACACGAGTCCGCAGTTCACGCCAGACCAGAGTTCGTTCGACGCGTGTCGATTCCGGCGCGTAGGAACCTGCTTCCAGGTACCGCGCCATCTGCGCCAGCATCTCGCGTGCGTCGTCGCCTTTGGCATCCACCTGCCCGCCGGGCAACCAGTTCAGAAACGTCGCCGAGTCTGTGTCGGTCTTTGCAACCGAAATCACCTTGTCCCAAACCCGGTCGCGATAGTGCAGCGCCTTGGCTGCACCCAGCAATATCTGTGCCTCATCCTCCGACACCACTTTGGCCTTCACCGCTGCGGACAACGTGGCCCGGATCGAGACCATAGGCTCACTCAACGGTATGAAGCCAAGCTCGGCGGGGCCGTGCAGCACCGCGACCTCATCGTCATCTGCAATGGCGCCGCTCAGGTAATCCTCGAACACCCGTCCGACGCCGATCATCCCGAAATCAGCCAGTTCCGCCGCCCGCAAAGCACCCATGCTGGCGCTGCCGAATACGGGAATGCCCTGTTCCAGCGCCCACAGGATTTCCTTGTGCCAGACCGAAGGCACCCCGTCGAAATACCCGTCGATAATGCCAATTGCTTGCGGCCTGTCGCGCACCGCACGATACACATCGCCCTGCTGAACTGGGGGCAGGATGGTGGCATCCAGTTGTTCCTGCACGGCCTCGGGTCGCAGCGTGGGTCCAACAAAAACAACGACGGTCATGCCGACACCGCTCGCGCCCGCGGACCGGCGATGAAGTCAGGATCGTCATGCGGGGCTTCCAGCCCCGGAATGACCGCGCGGACGACCGCGATGTCGATCTCGGGTCGGGACAGATCAACCGTTACCACTTGGCCGATCCCGGCCTCAGACAACCGGGACAGAATCAGATCGAGATCCTCCGTGAAAGACCCTGTTACATGCGAGGGGCAATCCGGAAAACGCTCTGTCGGCTTTGCGCCTTCGATCAGCTCGCGTACATACCGTCCACGCCACAGGCGCGCCTCGTCGATAAACTCCTCAGGGTCCAGATCGTCTCGCGCGCCTGAAATATAGGTGAGCCGTGTCTGCGCCGCCTCGGTCAGCGCGCGTAGCAGCGCTATGGCGCGGTCGGGGTGACAGCCATCCCCGATCCCGATATGGCCGTTTGCCTCTCCGGTCTCGCAGATTACACAGCGAAAACTGGCGATGCCGATATCCGAGGTCGTGTCCCAGATCCCCAGTTCTAGCCCTGCCTCTGTGATCAGGCCCATTGCCTGACGGCAGCGCGGATCATCGACTGTATCAGGATCGATGCGGGGTGTTGGACCCCGATGATGCCACAGCGTCGTCGCATCGCGCTCGATCAGTTCGCAGATCGCGTGGCAGCTAGCCTCAGCGGCATCGTTGCCCGATGCCAGACCATTTGTCGTACGCGGAAACGCGCGCTGTCCGTTGGCCATAGAGGTCGTGTAATCCGTATCCACCATCTCATAGGGCACCCAGCAAGCAGCATCCGCGTTCAGGTCCTGCCCCTGCACCCACAGCATCGCGCCGTGAGGGTCAAACTGCCCTCCGGTCACGCGAGGCAGGCGGTCCACATCAACCACGTTTTCCTGCGCCAGATCGGTGTGGCTGCACAGCCGCAGCGGCAGCTCGATCCGTTCCGCATGCCACGACTCGATCGCCTCCATCACCCCCGAGGCCTGCGCCGCACTCAGCGACAATCCCTTGCCCAGCGACACCGCAACCGAGCGCGAATTGGGCCGCGTCACCATCACGGTCGGCAACCCGATCCGATCCAGTCCGGTCAGATTCGCGATCCGTGTGATGCCCATCTCTTTGAGAAACGGTTTGACGATGGCAAGGGTCTCTTCCGGATCGCGCAGCCGGTGGGTATCCAGCACATAGGTCTTCTGCGATTCTCCGAGCATTCAAATGACCTTGGTAAATATTTGATTAACCAACCAAACCCGCCAAGCGGATCAAGTCGGAGTCAGGATGCGGGATGATAGCGAATGGGTCAACACCACTGCCTGAGCGAACCGCCCTTGAATGACCTGTACCCTGCCGCTAAACGGAACCTCTGAATTGCCTCAATAGCTCAGCTGGTAGAGCAGGTCCTTCGTAAGGACAAGGTCGGGGGTTCGAGTCCCTCTTGAGGCACCACATGATCATCCAGTTGCGTCCGATCCAAGCTGATAGTAGCTTGTTTTAGCAGGGTTTATGCGAAAGTAATTGCGAGATCCCAGTTGATACCGGGAATAAACCCGACTTTCGCGAGACAGTTTGGTACCCGACAAACGATCGGATCGTGCATGAGTGGCAAACCTCTGCCAGACGCTATGAGGTTTCGACCATACGTGCCCATCTGCGCAGCATCCGCATGTTGGAGGATTGCATGGGTGGCAAAGCCTTCGATAGAGTCACGCGGAAAGACGCCGCAGCCTTTCGTGATCATTTGGTCAAACTCGGCCAAACCCCCAAAGAGCATGGCGGCCTGAGCACTTCCACCATCCGGCATCACGCGTCGCGGGTTCGCTAGTTCTTCGGCTGGCTCTGCCTTCAGGATGGCTACAAGCGATTGAGCCAGAACATTCTGCTCTGCCTCGAACTTCCAAAGGCGGTACACGCCAAAACCCCGCCTCGCGACGATCGCGATTATCTCACGATCAAGCAGGCGGAAAAGATGCTGAAGAAAATGCCCGATCGCACGATTGCAGAGCGCCGTGACCGCGCCATGGTGGCTTGTGCTTATACCAGTGGCTTGCGCGCCGCTGCCCTCACGACATTGCGACTGAAACACATTGATCTTGATAAAAAGGAACTGGTTCAGGACGCCAAAGAAATGCGTGCAAAGAATGGGAAGAGCTTTCGCAGCGTCTTCTTTCCGCGCACTGAGGCCTTCCAAAAATTCCTCATCATCTGGCTTTCGGATTTGGCTGCCTTAGGCTGCACCCAATACGACGCCGTGTTCCCCGAGATCGTACATCTGAAACAACGCGGCCCAGAGATCGGCGCGGTGCCCCCGATGCAATCCTCCTCAGCCGTGAGCTGTGCGTTTGACTTTGCCACCTCGTTGATCGGGCGCAAATGCACACCACACTCCGTTCGCGATACGCTCAAGGTGCTTGGCGATGAGCATTGCACCTCTCCAATAGATCGCAAAGCCTGGTCCCTGAACCTTGGCCATACGAACGAAAAAAATACAGAAATCCATTATGGAAAAATGTCTGACCAGCAACGTCGCAGCATCATCGAGGTGCTTTCTACTGGTGGACTGCTAACCGCCAAGGAAAACGCAATGGTGCTCGACTATTACGAAAGCCGCTTTGAACGCGGCAGTGACGATTACAACATGGCCAAACGTCTAGCCGAAAGACGCGCAGCCGCCCGGGATGGAGACGAGGTGCTGGAATAGAGCGCAATTTGGCAACCTCCTTCTTCACTTACGTTGGAAATATTCCGCCCTGTCATATCCAGCTGATGATGAAGGCTTGTGTATTCGGTCAATTTCAGCAACCAATTTGGACTGCTAATTAGAGCAACAGTGTGAGTCAGATCTTCTCCTACATTGAGCCGCCTTCCGTCCCCAATTCCCTGACGACGGACATACTACGACATTAAGCGCAAGATCTCGAGCCAATCTGCCGATGACCGCCGGGCTGTCCGGCATGACAAGACAAAACCGCTGGTCGATGAGTTCCACAAATGGGCCCAAGTCCAACCGACACGCATTCCCGGCAAAAGCGACTTTGCCAAGGCCCTCCGTGATGGCCTGAACCGGTGGCCCTCCTTCAAGCTGTTTCTCAAGGACGCCCGTGTGGCCATCGACAATAACACCGCCGAACGCGGTATGCGGCTCATCGGCGTCGGTCGCCGCAATTGGCTCTTTGCCGGATCCGATACCGGCGGTGAAACTTTCGCCCTCGCCTTGACCGTGATTGAAACCGCCAAGATGAACGGTCTTGATCCTCAGGCCTACCTCGCCAACATCCTCGACCGCATTCATGATCACAAAATGAACCGGCTCGACGAATTGCTGCCCTGGAACTGGGTGCCCAAAGCGCAGTTGATGGGCAAGGCCACGCGATGGCAACAACAACCTACCTCTTCTCAATTGCACAAGTTGCCCGCCTGCTTGGAGAGGACCTAGAACTGATCGAGGCCATCGTCGGAAACAACTGTAACCGCCCTATTGGCACCGACGAGGGGGTCAATTGCAATGTCAGCCAGAGCTTTTCGGGCTTTATCCACAGAAAGGCTCTCGGCGACGGTGACTATGTTCTCGTGCGCGATTTCGTCCTACAAACGGTGCAGGAACAAGGTCTTACTGACGTCGACCTGCCCATCGACAGCGATCAGGCGTCTGGCTCCAATGTTCGCCTGGACGGTGTGCGTGATCTGGCGATGGATTTCGGTTTCATAAACCCAATAATCTCGTATCCAATGGTTTGTAATCTCAAGCCGCTACTCCTAGGTGCAGACCGCTACATATACTGACTAATGGATTCAGTAAGTGATTTGGCATTTTGTGCGGACTGGTCTGCGCTAGGCATCCACTCGGCGTATGCTCTCCTCCAAGTTTCATTGATGTTATATGGCTTCCAGAACTTGGTACGGAGCATATCTGCAGTAACTTCAGGAATCAGACCGCTTTGAACAAATGCGTAGTAGTCACGTGTCACGAAGTCGAATTCGAAACACTGATATACGGGTACGCCCTGGTTAATGAGTTCTAGAGCGATAGAGGAGTTACCAACAATTGCCACATGGTCTTGCGTGGGGCGTTGATCAATGATTTCGACCTGTAATTCCCCAAAATCGCCGGGAAATATCTGGTTGGCTCGAGGGTGCCGCTTAATTTGCACTTTCTGCACACCCGGATTCCGCCCGAGTGCCTGGACAACTTTTTGTAAACCATCCGTATCGATTCGAGCGGTAGGGTAAATGACAACATCGCACGGTCCTTGGCGGTCATGTTCCAGGGACTCTTTCGGAACGCCGACAGTCTCCCGTCCAATCACAAAGATCTTGCCAGTTGTGGGTGCGATATCGCGATATGTTTGCAGTGATCGCTCGTTATATAGAACACTAAATTCATAGTCCAAAGGTGGAAATGCTGGGCTGACCTGAGCGTGTTGGAGGTAAAGCCGGGGAACGCCTAGGCTTTTCATGACAACGGAAAAAGCAACGCGGATCGGCGAGTGATCGTTGGCCTGAACAAAAAGGCGAGGTCGAACGGCATCCGGCTGCAAAAAGGCCGTCAGCGTTGACTTGAAATATCTGCTATACAAGATCAGTTGATGTACCAACCCAGCTTCTACCGTCTGTCGAGCATTAATGTAGTCGGAAAATACTTTTATCATTAATCTCGAAATAAACCCGTCCAATTGGTTCGGAACTTCGAGCTTTCGTGTTTTTTTGAGAAATGAATAATTGTTTCGTTCGACATCCAAGTTGACCAGTGCGCAGAGATTCTGAAGAAAATGAAACTCTTTTACATTGTTTTCGGTCTTTCCTTCGAAAGCGATTCCGTCAATGTCGGGAAGGATAACGCGTGAGACACCCGGCTCGATCGCTTTTCGCGCTAGATCAATAGCGTTCGCGCGGCGTGAAACTAGATCGATCTCTGCAGCAAATGCCGCCTGTTCCTCAGAGGTAAGACCGTCAGTCATAAGCTTATGGTAATCTGGTGTTTTATCTATTACACAAGCAACTCGGTGCAGGCCGTCTGCGTAGTTCGACAATGCTTTTCTGGTGACTTTTGTACGGACATCCCAAAACCTCGACAAAAACAGCTTCAATGCATCTAACCCCGCAGCGCTCATAGCCATACCTTCGACATAAGGATTTCGAATACCGGATCTAGCCGCGCATAAAAAGATCTGATTTGGTCAGGGTGCAAGCGATCAAATCGCTCTACACATTGTCTCAAAAACGCGACTACTTCCTCGACCGTCGCAAATCGCAGCGGCCCGCTGCGACATGACCTTTCGCACTTCTTTTCTCGAAAGGGTGCTTAGGGCTGCAATAAGTTGAGTGGCAAACTCGGTTTCATTTTCTAGTTCGACAGCAACTGCTGCACCAGCGTCTTGTAACGCTCGCGCGATCTCAATCTGATTTTGCGCAATTGCGACAACGATTGTTGGCAGACCAAGACAACAACGCTCCCAGCTTGTGCCTCCACCCGCACCAATGGCAACATCTGCGGACATCATCAACTCGGCCATATTCGGTGTTTCCACATGCAACTGTGCTGGGATGCTCAATCGCGATAATTCACACCGTACTTGATCGAGATGAGGTGCGTTGCGGCCCAAAATCACGTCGAGTGCTTCAAATTCTTGAGGCTGGTGAGTATCGAGGGTCTTAATGATACTTTTGGTCTGATTGTTTTTGTCGACCCCTCCCATGGTGACCATCAATCTACGTACCGGTCGAACGCCGCGCCGCGCGAGGCTCTGCGATCGAAGAGCGGCAAAATGAGGCTGAAGTAGAGCGTAGTGAGGCCCAGTCAGACACAGTGCATCTTGACGCAACAATCCCTGGTAGTCATCCTGAAGACGGCCAAGTGTCGGGTCTACCAGAAGATTGACCGCCATGGGTCTATTCGCAAGATCGTCCAACGCCATCATGCGCATAGCAAAGGGTCGCAGCGCAACGTGCCACTCATAGTCAAGCGCGTAATGATCGACAATGATCCAGTCGGGGCGACCACCTGGCAATTGACGCAGAACGTCTTTGGTATCCACCGCGTCCTGAGTTTGTGTAACCTGTAGCCAATTGGGAGCAATAAGACTTGACGTCGTATGCGGCGCACTCAGCATTGTCACTGGATGACCACGACTTCGAATAACCGACTCAAGATGGCCTTCAAGACGGCGGCATAGAAAATGAACTTGCCCGTTTGCTCGCGCGATAGTATCGGCCAAGGTCAGGCATCGCATCACATGCCCAGACCCAATTTCCAACGACGCATCGGTTCGAAATACAACGTTGAGGGACATCTCAGTGGTGCGCTGTCACAATTGCGTGCATTGAATCACGTGTTGCTGCATTAAATCGGGCGACTGTCTTTTCGAATTCCAGGAAGTTCGTAAAGTTTCGTGCGGCATCTTGCGCGAGCAAAGCTTCCATGAGTTGCAAAGGACCGCCGATCAGCTTTTGTACAGGTTTTGCATCGACAAGTTCATCTTGACTTACCTTCATTCCAAACAGCTTTTGCAATCTGCTCGCGGGCTTTGTGTGGACCGGCTTCGGCTTAATTAGAGAGCTTGGTAATCTGTAGCAGGGAATCGAGATTTTCCGGTCGAGTGTTAGACCGTAGTCAGCACCGCGCCCATCCTGCTCTAGAAGGTAGCTGGGTATACACCTTTGCAATGCGCTCACATGCCCATGTACGCGAAAGCCCACATGGAGATCAAATTCATCATAACCGTCTAAGCCATTATCGGGATCTTTATAGATTTCGCGTTGCGGCACATTCAATTTAGTGCAGGCATCTTCGATATCCGAATTCAATCCATGCAGCAGGCATTCGATCCGCGCGTCAGGAAAACGAGCGCGCAATGTGCTGACCAGCCCCTCGAAAATAGGGCGATACAAATCGCCTGCATGAGGATCACTTATTGCAATACTCCGGATTTGGGTTTTGTCTTCGAACGTTCGATCAGAAAATCGCGGGTCCCAAAAGGCCACATCACCGGACAGCCGCGCTTTGGACAGGCCGTTTTTCTCACAAAAGAGTTGAGTGATCGCGCCGCGAGACGTGAAGACAACTGCTTTCTCGGAAAAGCGCCGAAGAAGCTCTATATCTTCGTCCGAGAAACCTATCTGGAAGCGATGGTCCGCAAGGGGTGCGATACTTGTCCCTGCGGAGATTGCCGAAATCGGGATTTCTAATTCTAGGATGTTCTTAAGATATGGATAGACAATCGCCATATTCTTGCGGATTGCAAGACAAGCAAATACCACGTGATCGCAGTGCGAAATCATACCAGCAACGTTCTGCCAGTCATCCGCACGCCAAATGCTGATGAACTCCGCATCTGGATCTACTGCCTGCAACGCCTTTATTGTTGCGCGTTCGATGAGTTTATCACCAATGTTCTGAGAACCTTCGCGCGGATACGTGCTCACAATCGCGTATTTCATCGTCTCACCTCAAGTAAAGAGCATCCGAAGGATCCGCTGTTATTACCGGCCTCACACACCGAGACTCTCTGCCAGCGTTGAAATCACAAAATCTTGGTCGGTTTCGCTTAGTGCCGGGTATAGTGGCAGGCTGATTGCACGCGCATAATAGTCCTCAGCTTGCGGAAAGTCCCCTTCTGCAAAGCCCATTCGTCGATAGTACGGCTGCAGATGAACAGGTATGTAGTGAACATTGACCCCAATATCGGCAGCTCTCAGATGTTCAAATACCGGACGACGCAGGTCTACGTCATCCAAGCGAATACTGTATAGGTGGAAAGCAGACATGCAATCGTCAACGCGGGTCGGTACTCTCAACGGGAAATCCGACAAAGCCACGTCGTAGCGTTTCGCTAATACGTGTCGCCGTTTGATGTAATCCTCTAGGCGGGTCATCTGACTGAGTCCCAGCGCCGCATGTATATCTGTCATGCGGTAGTTCCAACCGAGATCAATCTGCTGGTAGTACCAAGGACCTTCAGACTCATGGGTCATGAGGGATTCGTCACGTGTGATCCCATGACTGCGCAGAATAGCCATTTTTGCTGCCAACTCTGCATCCCGCGTCACAGCCATGCCACCCTCTCCTGAGGTGATGATTTTAACTGGGTGGAAGCTGAATATGGTTATCGCTGTATCGGGATGAGCACCCACGGGTTGACCCTTGTAGCTTCCGCCAATGGCGTGGCTAGCATCCTCGATAATGGAAAAACCATACTGTTGCGCAAGCTTGCCAATCTCATCCATGTCCGCTGGCTGGCCGCACATGTGAACGGGCACAACAATTTTTGGGAGCTTGCCTGTCTTTTCCGCTTCAGCAAGCTTGGCCCCCAAGCGATGGGGACAAATTGTGAAACGCTCCGGATCAATATCCACAAAGTCCACCTGGGCGCCGCAATAAAGTGCGCAATTCGCCGATGCAACAAAGGTATTCGGTTGCGTCCATAGCCAGTCTCCGGGTCCCAGACCAAGTGCTGAGCAAGCTACGTGCAAAGCCGACGTCGCGCTGTTCATCGCGACAGCGTGCGGTACTCCGATTTTCTTTGACACCGATGCCTCAAATGCAGGGACGGCAGGCCCCTGGGTGAGAAAATTGGATGTCAACACCTCACAGACAGCAGCAACATCGCTTTCCGTAATGTCTTGGCGACCGTATGGTATCATCAAATAACGCCGATTTTCGCACGATTGACTTCGATCCAACGCACCAGCTTTTGAGGCTCCATCCATGATGGGTTGCTGTCACTGGAATAGACAAAGTCTTCCGCTACTTTTTTACCGCCCTTGATGCGACGATCCTGAGTGGGGTCATCACCACTGATTGCGGGCAAAATCTTGTAATACTTGTCGTATTCATAAGTGAACATTGCATCTTCAGCACCAATCATCTGCTCATGCAGTTTTTCGCCTGGGCGGATTCCAACAACTTCGTGATCCCTTCCTGGTGCCACTACTTTTGCGATGTCCATAATGTTCATCGAAGGGATTTTGTGCACGTAGGTTTCTCCGCCTTCCATATCTTCAAGCGCGTGCCATACAAGGTCGACACCTTGCTCAAGTGTAATCATGAAGCGGGTCATGCGTGTGTCTGTGATAGGCAGTTTTTCCCTTTCATTCAACGACATAAAGAATGGAATGACCGAGCCACGAGATCCCATTACATTGCCATATCGTACGACAGAAAAAGTTGTGTGCTGCCCTCCTGAATAGCTGTTTCCTGCAACAAACAACTTGTCAGATGCAAGCTTGGAAGCACCATAAAGGTTGATTGGGCTGGATGCCTTGTCGGTCGACAATGCTACCGTGCGCTTAACCTTCTTGTCTATGCAGGCGTCAATCAGGTTCATCGCGCCAATAACGTTGGTCTTGATGCATTCGAAGGGATTGTACTCTGCCGTTGGAACGATTTTCGTAGCTGCGGCATGGACGACATAATCGACACCGTCGAGCGCTCGGTACAAACGTTCGCGGTCCCGGACATCACCCAAGAAAAACCTTACCCTTGGGTCATTCTTGAAGAGTTTCGCCATCTCCCATTGCTTCATCTCGTCTCGCGACAGAATAATGAGGCGTTTTGGGTTAAACTTTTCCAATGTGAGCGGCACAAACGTATGTCCAAAGGACCCTGTCCCACCCGTTACGAGTATGGTCGAATTCGAAAGAATAGCTCCGCTCCTTAGCTTCTCGAATACCCAAAGGCCGGGTAGAAATCCCAGTCACTAGTTTCAGATAGTTGACCCTAAGGGGGCAGGGCAAGCCTAAAATAGTTCAGCAAACAATGTCCAATGTCACAGCAGATTAGCGCTATTCATAATAGAGGCTAATTCACCACGTTGTCACCGCCAAGTTGAGACGTGAAGCCACTGCTTTCAATACCTGTGCTAACGCTCCGATAGACTGTCGATGAGGGTCAAGTCAGGTTCCAAAGCATCTCCCAGAACATTGAGATGCTCAGGTGAGACAACAATTGATTTATCTGTCACATTTTTTTTTGTGTTCATCAAATCGAAATCGAGCTCAAGCGAGAACAACGACGCCAATTCCCTAGCTGCATTCCAAGAGCTCTTAACGTCAAACCGATAGTCAAGGCCGCCAATCTCTTGTTTCGCTTCTTCAACGTTTATCGACTTTGAGAATGTCGACGTTTGTCGGTTAACCACATGCCTTGGGGCTCGTCTCGCCCAGGCTTCAAGATTCGCTCTTGGCCAAAAGGGCCACACCTCCCCGTGTTGCGGGAGTATGTTGAGCCTTTTATGAGACGTTGAATAATACTGGCGCCAAGCTGATACGGCACGCTGTTCTGCATTCCGTGTTGCAAGTATCTGGAAAACAGGTTCTTGCTTGGGCATCTTTAGACGCCAGCGAGATAGATGGTTGCTGGAGATATAAGGAATATCGCTTGCGTACTCTGTTAATAACAAGTTGAACAACTTTAGGGTGGTGTACGATGGAATTTTCGCCAGTCCAGACCTGTAAAAATAGTTTGCTAAGCACGAGTTGAACGCAGTTCCTCCACACTTTGGTATATGCCAGAAGAAAAGAGTTGCATCGCGCCGTTTGACGATTGTGTTGTTCCGAATCTCTCCCATTATGCTGGTGTCTACGACTTGACGCGCAAGCTCAAATTCGACCGACAGACCCAACTCCACCAAGAGTTTTAGGTGTACGTAAGACTCGTCAGATACGGATTCGGCGATTTTTTGCAGGGCCTTACGACCTCCAAGTATTTCCCAGCACTCACCAATGCTGTCGGAGTCCAAGAAGAATGAACATAGCATGCTCAACGATGTGAGCGCACCATGATGCCTGGGTTGCTTACGCAATATGCGAGCTAGGCGAGTGGATGCAGATGCATAGTCACCATTGACTGCACGATAGTTGGCATTTGCCACCGCGATCTCGGTACGATCTCCAAGTAAATAGAGCTCGATTGGTGGCCTAGTCGAAACGCTTTTTTCCATTCTAGCAAGAAAGGCTTCAGGAAACTTCTGCCTTGCACTTGCCTTCTTAGCTTCGATCCAGGTGTTCATTTGTAGCGCATCACTAATACGCGCCGCTCCGCATCAGGTTTTTGCGGGATACCGCGATGAAAACCGGCCTGATCGCTCAGGACAAATGATCCACGTGGTGCCAGAACGGGTAGGACCATCGACATATCCACAAAGGGCGCCTCGGTCTTTGCTTCTGCAAGTTCCGATATTTTTTGATTGGCTCGGCGCCAAGGCCCATCCTTATGCGAACGCCGTACGTAGCAGTAAGGGCCGTCGCTTAACTCTCGCACATCACTCAGATAGACAAATCCTTTGAGAGACGGGTTGTAAGAGTCGGCGTGAAAACCGCGTGTCTTTTCGACCCCGCGGTTTAGGTATAGGTTCAAATTCTCAGCCACCGCATTTGTTTGTTCTTCCGCGATCAACCGCAGCAGCCATTCCTGGGTGAAGGGGGTGCGCAATATATGCCGTTCGCCTTCAATAAATTTGTCGAAATTGAAGACATCCACCATACCTGCATCAGCACCACCACGAACGGAGACAATGCTCTTCTTATGGCTCGCCATGGCATTGTAGCCGCTCACCTTCTTGATTGAAGACTGTACGATCATGGATTTGTCTTCATACGCACCATCGGCATCAACTTTTTGCATCGCGTCTTTGACCTTTTCCGATGCAACCTCTGCCAGTGCCAGCGAGTCACTGCTCAGAAAATCGCGTACAATAAGAATGCCTTCTTGTTTCAATATTTTGGACGCCGCACGATACTCGGTATCACTAGATATCTTGGGTATCGAAACGGCGTCCACGCGGTCTGCAATTTCTGCTTTCGAGAGGGCACTAATTTGGGCGAGCACAGAGTCGTTGAGGGTATCTAGGTCGCGGATTCCGAATTTCTCGTCCTTGATCAGATCCGAACCAGCGGGTGCTTTCTCTGCATTTGGTGCAATCTGGTTTGCCAAAGCTTCAGTATGCCGCTTCTTTCTTGGCCAAATTCGCATCTTCGTATCTCCAGCTTTGCCCCAAGTATCAGCTTCTATGTTAGTCGGCTTAATACGGGTTGAAATGCGGTAGTTCCACTCCAATCGTTCGTTTTATCCGCACTGCAGAGAACAAAGGCTCAGAAGAGCCGAGCCAATCATGAGCGAATTTTTGCTTTTGAATTGGTTGATGAGATCAAACAAAGCCAATATGCGTACCAAAGCGATCTTACAGGAGGCAAGCTTTGCTCGAACGACTTAAACACGACTTCAAGCGAAGCTCCCTACAAATCAGAATAGCAATCATCGCTCTGTTTCCTCTCTACCTGCTTTACAGGCTGAACAGGCATTGGCGAGACATAAGGCGCAACCGCATCAGGCGCAATCGCTTCGGTACTTCTTATGAAGTGCCGCGTATGGGTGATATAAGCGGTACTCTGCGAGATGTGAATCAAGCGCCCATTGATCCAAGACTGGAATCTGATATCAACGATTTGGCGGATACATTCGCGCTCTGTCGTATTGTCGGCAACGATCTCGAGCCAAGGCACAAGGTTGGCCAAAGCCTCTCAAATGTGCGCTTTATTTTAGACAATGAACCAGAATTCGAGGGCGTAAAAAAGTTATGGTTGCTCAACAGGATATTTAACGCGGAGACTGAAGCAAAGATTATCGACTTGCTTGAGGAACGAGGGCAGACCTATCGACGTATCGCCTTCGATCCAGAAGAATATCAGTCTATCGGATACAGTTTCGATACGTTCAAACAGCCTGATATGTTCTACGACGGACATCTTGAAATAGATTCAACCAGTACGCGCACGACGCAGGCGGTTATGCAGGCTTACCGCGCCCGCAATAACTATGTGATGCACAACAACGGCGCACGAAATGCAGCTCTCGATTTTTGTCTGGAATACGGCAAGTGGGCGCTGCCTTTTGATGGGAATTGCTTCCTTACGTCCTCAGGATGGGCACAGCTGCATTCGAACATCTTAGAGGCCCGGGACAAGCGATATTTTGTTGTTCCAATGGCAAGGATCACCAACAATCAAGATTTGCTGGAACCTAACAATACCTTTTCTGCGGAAGAAGAGCCCCAATTGGTTTTTCGATGCGATGCACCATTGAGGTTCAACGAGGACCTTCCATATGGTCGTCGTCCAAAGGTTGAGCTTTTCATGCATCTTGGTATCGAGGGTCCGTGGACGCGATGGCCTGTGGAAGATTTCGACATTCCGCCACGCCGAGTTCACCCTGATGGTCATCGGGTTGGGCAAGCCGGTTGGGTCGCGCGGCTGGCGTCAGGAAAAGCCCACCTTGAACAGGCTGATCGGAAGGCATTTGTTAACCGTGGTCTCGCACGCGCTTCTGCGATCCGTTCGACTTTGGACATGTTGTCGGCGCGCCCAGTCCGTGCGTCGTTCGCGCAAGACCAAGCCCTATCTTATGACCTGACCACGGCTGATCCGGCACAGTCAGAAGATTGGGTAGCTGTTCGGGAAGCTGCACAGCAGGCTTTAGAACGAGGTCCATTTTCGGTTACGCAAAAACCCGAGCCCGGCCCCTCTGGCGATCTTCGCGACTATTTTCATCCAGCGCCATATTGGTGGCCGAACCCAAACTCGAAAGATGGTTTGCCCTATGTCAGGCGCGACGGTGAACGACTACCGGGCACTGAACTTTACGAACCAGAGAGCGGCCGCTTCGATCGAACTCGTTTACAACGCGTCTTCGACGACACCACAGCCCTTGCATTAGCGAGTACATTACAAGACGCCGATCCGAGCTTCCACGCACACGCCTGCTCAATTCTGAGGACGTGGTTTCTTGACGCGAAAACAGGAATGAAACCCAACCTTTCATATGCACAGGTTCGGATGGGTCACCAGGGCAACATGGGTGCCGCCCGTGGACTCATTGAAACCAAGGATTTTTACTTTCTTCTGGATGCGGTTCGGCTCCTTGAGGATTCGCGCACAACCGACCGTATGAAAGAGTGGAGCTTAGAGTTCTTTGATTGGTTCACCAATAGCGCCCAAGGTCGCCAAGAGTGTAGAGCCGCCAACAACCACGGGACGTGCTATGACTTGCAGGCCGCCAGTCTTGCCGCTTTTTTGGAAAAAGAGGATGATTTGCAAGCCATTGACTTACGAGCGCAAGCTCGTGCCATCTCCACGATTACTCCTGAGGGAGATCAACCACACGAACTGCAGCGCACACTGACGCAGCACTATTGTACTTTCAATTTGCAGAGTTGGGTTAACCTATTTGACCTTCTTTCGGCTGTGGGGTTACGCCCCTGGAAAAGTGATGCTGGCGAGAGGGTGCGCGTTGGACTACGTCGCATGTTGACGCTGTCAAAACAAAACTGGGGGCACCCCCAGATCAAGCCATTCGACAGCGATAGGTTGCTGCCCCTGAATGAGACACTGAAAAACCAAACAGGAGAGGATATACTTGGGCGCGCGGAAAGTGATGGGCCTGTCAGTTTCTTTCCTCATGATGGGGTTGCCCCGTTCTGGCGTTTGACAAGGCTAGGGCGCCAAGAAGAAGCGTAGGTAGCGCATCCTTAAATGCTGCGTCAGGAAGGGAGCTCTAAGCAATGGCAACAATAAATGCATGCCCAAAAAGTGCAAAACCCTATGGGCGGAACGCGACAACGGGTTATCGATTACAACGGTGCCACACTCGCTATAAGGCATGAGTCAATTAAAACTAAGAACAGGCAGCGCGAAGTTTTGGAGAGAAAAATGAAAACCATAGAGATAAACGGGCGCAGGATTGGCGCAAATTTTCCTCCTTTCATAGTTGCTGAATTATCAGGTAATCATAACCACGATCTTGGGCGGGCAATAGCACTCATTGAAGCTGCTCACCATGCCGGAGCCGACGCTGTCAAACTGCAAACCTACACAGCAGACACCATTACAATTGACTGCGATCGCCCTGAGTTCATTCTCAAGGGGGGGTTGTGGGACGGGCGTCGGCTTTATGATCTTTATAAAGAAGCACATACTCCATGGGAGTGGCACAAACCACTCTTTGTAAAAGCAAAAGAACTTGGAATTACAGTGTTTTCCTCGCCTTTTGATGCGACTGCAGTTGATTTTTTGGAAGACTTGGAAGCGCCAGCTTACAAAATTGCGTCGCCTGAGTTAGTCGATATTCCTCTTATTCGCCGAGTTGCCCAAACTGGCAAACCAATGATTATGTCGACCGGGATGGCGAATTTGCAAGAAATTGAAGACGCGGTTGCAACAGCACGCTCGGCGGGATGCGAAGACATCATACTGTTGCACTGTACATCGGCCTATCCCACATCACCAACGGAGGCCAATCTAACAACAATCCCAGATCTTTGTGCGCGTTTTGACATACTGTGTGGATTGTCTGATCACACCATGGGCACGGTAGTACCGACTGCTGCAGTCGCGCTTGGTGCGGTGTTTATCGAAAAGCACTTCACTCTGGCACGAGCAGACGGGGGAGTTGATAGCACATTCTCACTTGAACCTGACGAACTGAAGGAACTCGTAGATCATGCTCAGATTGCTTTTTCATCGCTAGGCCAGCCCGCATTACAACCAACTGCAGCAGAAGGCACTATCCTGAAGAACCGCCGTTCGCTCTATGTAGTGGCGCCAATGGCTAAAGGGGATCAATTTAGCGCAGAAAATGTACGCTCAATCCGGCCTGCTAATGGCTTGCCGCCAAAATTCTACGATGAAGTGTTAGGCAAAACAGCGTCCCGCGATATCAGTTTTGGTGAGCCATTGGCGTCTGAGATGATTTCGACTGGGTTGAAGTAACGTGGAGAACAGAGCGACTACGCAATCATCAAAGTCTCGTATTGCGATCATCCCTGCACGAGGTGGATCCAAACGTATCCCACGCAAGAATATCCGTAGTTTTCGAGGCAAACCCATCATCGCCTGGTCTATTGAAGCCGCTCTAAACAGCGGTCTTTTCGATGAAGTCATGGTTAGTACAGATGATGAGGAAATTGCCGAGATCGCGATACAATACCGAGCGTCAGTTCCTTTTCGGAGGTCTTCCGAGGCATCAGGTGATCACGCGACAACTGCTGATGCGCTTCTTGAGGTGTTGACCGCTTATTCAGACACAGAACGGCGCTTCGATCAGGCGTGTTGCATATATCCTACGGCTCCATTTGTCTCAGCGTCGTTTCTAAGCAAGGGATTGGATTTGCTGGTGAGCACGGATTTTAGTGTTGTAATGCCGGTCACTCGTTTCAATTATCCAATTTGGCGTTCGCTGCAGTACGAACAGGAAGGCCGGATCTCACTTAATTTTCCAGAGAACCGGGACTTACGATCCCAAGATCTCCCGGAGGCGTATCATGATGCTGGACAATGGTACTGGTTCGATGTCAGGGATTTTCTGCGTACCAAAGCACTTTTCGGTGACAGGACCGGTGCGATTGTGCTGCCTGAAACGCATGTGCAAGATATCGATACGGAGGAGGATTGGGCAATCGCAGAGCTGAAGCATGAACGTCTTCTTCCCTAACTCTTAACGAATGTCTCGTGTGCGAGCGGCCTGAAACGCAACCTTGAGGAACAATTACCTCAACAATTCGTAAACTTCTAAGCCATCCTTTTCCCCGCAGCGTTTAAATCCCACCGCTGCAAACGCTTTTACGCTGGCTACGTTACAGGATTTGATTAAGGCGATATATCTGACGGGTTTTCGATATTTTTCGACATGCGCGATTGAAGCAGACAATACTAATTTGGAGTACCCTTTGCCCCTGACTTCTGGGTTCAAGGTCACTGAGACCTCGACGGTTCCGTCTGAAACCTGCGTATCGAAACGTGTAGTCCCAATAAACTGGGTGCTTTGCGAATCGTGCCGAACAAGCATCAGTAGTAATCTGAGTGGATCTTCAAGCGCGGCCTCAAACCATTTTTTATGGTCTGCAGGCGAAACTTGGCCAGAGGTGCGGGACATACTCCTAGTACGTTCGTCGTTGCGCCAACGTAAGAGAATGTTGCAATCTTTTAGGGTTGCTTCCCTGACTTCCAGCATGTCTTTATCTTTGTTCCCATTTAGAACTATTCCCCGATATTGTTGCACGAGTTAAGCTGCCCCACCTTACTGATCCAGTATGATAATTAGTTCATGACTAGCCTCTGGTCCACCGGGCGCTTTCGTGTTGTTTCCGGCACCGCATAGTAATTGCAATCAACTGAGACTATGCCTTCATGGCTGACCCGCTGCTCCACCGTCAGCATCGCATCATAAGGAATGGCTGGCAGCGGTTTGAGCGCAAGCTTTCGCGCCTTTGTCCCGTGGCCGATCCGCGCTTCTCTATCGAGGCCAGGATGTCGTGCAGACGCTCGAACGAGTCTGTGGGAAAATCGGCTATCCAAAGACAATACGTTGCGACAAAGGCAACGGGTTTATCTGCTGCGACCTGATCTTTGGGCTTTTGCCGACGATGTCACGCTGGACTTCTCGCAACCCGGAAAACCATAGACAATGGCTTCATAGAGGCGTTCAACAGCAAGATCAGGGCGGAGTGTCTGAACACCCACTGGTTCATGAGCCTTGCGAATGTCCACTAAAAGCTGGAGGATTGGCGAAAACACCACAACGAGGACAGACCCTACGGCGCAATCGGAAATAACGTCCCGATTGCCGTGCACTATCCAGATGGCGTCATCAGCCCGTGATCGCAAAGAGCCGGAAGAACCCAGTTTAAGGCGGTCCAATGTGGGAGAGCAGAGAACAAACCCGCAGACTCTCGTTATGAGCGAGGGGCCAGTGGGGACAGGATAAAGGCAAAATCAGCATTGGGGGTATCAGTGGGGGTACCTTCATCTAATGGTGGGAAATTTACTATTCCTAATATAATAGTTATGTAGTCTTTTAGATTCCCGCTTGATACTGCGACACATGCCGCGTAAATGGATCCCGTGCCAATACGATTACATTGATTGGAATGCTGGGGCGTATGTTGAGCAGATAATCAACGACATTTGGATACTCTGTGTTGTAACTGCCTAGGTCTGTTTTGACCGAATCTAGCGGCGTTGTAGCATAAACGCCCTTCAGTAAACGCATTAGGAATGTCGAAGCAGTTCCAGTCTTTCTGTAGATCAGGAATATTTCGGGGCGCTTCGTCAACGGGTTTTCATAATCGAATTGTTTGCCGAAACGAGTGAAAGGTTGCAGATGGCGTAGCAAGGATTTCATTGCATTTCCGAAGTTCGCGGTATTTGATCATACTAAACGCCCCGCTTAAAATGAAACCGGGTATTGTCCGCCGTCAGGGATTTTGGGACAGATGGCGGCGTGAGTTGTTTTGGATGAAGATACCGACAGATATGCCACACCCGAACGGCTTTCGTTTCCCACGTGATGTGATTGCATACTCGGTCTGGGTGTATCGTCGGCTTTCTTTGAGCGCAGTAGATATCGAGAATATTCTTGCTGAGCGGGGCGTAATTATCAGCCGCGAAACCGATCGGCTTGTGTGAACCGGTTTGGCCGCCATTTTACGGACTGTATCAAACACGATGGTCCCCGAGAACACGGGAAACTCGCACCCCACAAGGCCTTCCACGAAGATCTGGTGTCTCAGGATGATGACATGACGTTGCCGGAGCTTGCAGGCGCTGGTCATGAATCCTGACCCCAAATCCGCCTTTACCCGTCCGTTTAAGGCAAATACATATGGTCATACCAAAACCATGCAGACGCTTAATTGGAAGCGCTTGAATATTCTCGCAGAAGCTTTCTATGCATCCAAGGGTCAGACACTACTGGGAGAATAGGCGAAAGACCGCAGGCGCGGCACTCCAAAGAAGCCAATATCTCGGTGGCAGAAGGGTCAGTCATGTACTAATCGCCACTTTAGATCACGCCACTCGATAACAACATATACATTGCACGGTGTTTAGAGCAGAGGATTAATAGGAAGATAACATGGAGTTGAAAGAGAGTTTTGCCTTAAAACAGGCGAAAATAGGAATAATTGGCCTTGGCTATGTTGGCATACCCCTCGCGCTTTCAATTGCCAAAACAGGTTTACCAGTCTTAGGTTTTGACATCCTGAAGGAACGTATCGAGCAGATGAACGGAGGTCATAGTCCGATCAAACATATCGCTCATAAGGAGATTGCCAACCTTAAGGAGAACGGTTTTGAGGCAACGACAGACTTCTCCCGCGCACGAGAGTGCGACGCTTTAATCATCTGTGTGCCCACACCCCTAAATTCCAATCGCGAGCCCGATCTGAGTTTTGTGCGCTCGACTATGGAGTGTATTCAGCATCACCTGCGTGGTGGGCAACTCCTTAGCTTGGAGAGCACCACATGGCCGGGAACAACCGCTGAAGTTCTATTACCTTATATCGAAGGTCGGGGACTGAAAGTTGGTTCAGATTTTTTCCTGGTTTATTCACCGGAGCGTGAAGATCCCGGCAACCCTGAATTCGAGACAACGACCATTCCAAAAGTTGTTGGAGGTCACACTGCGGCTTGCCTCGAGGCAGGCCGCGCCCTCTACGGTACATTCATCGACAATGTCGTACCCGTAAGCTCAACCCAGGCCGCTGAAATGGTGAAGCTACTGGAAAACATCCACCGTTCCGTGAACATTGGTTTGGTTAACGAGATGAAGATTGTCGCCGATCGTATGGGACTCGATATTTTCGAGATCGTGGACGCCGCCGCTACTAAACCTTTTGGGTTTACACCATACTATCCGGGTCCCGGTATTGGAGGACATTGCATCCCAATTGATCCCTTTTACCTTACGTGGAAAGCCCGAGAATACGGATTGCATACGCGCTTTATTGAGTTAGCAGGTGAGATCAATGCAGCGATGCCGCAGTATGTGGTCGACAAGGTGATACGTGCGCTTAATGAAGCGGAGAAACCTATCAAGGGTGCTAAAATTCTGGCTCTGGGGATCGCCTATAAACGAGACGTGGATGACATGCGGGAAAGCCCTTCTGTATTCGTGATGGAACTCCTGCGGGAATGGGGAGCTGATGTGCAATATTCAGACCCCAATGTCCCAGTTTTTCCACCTATGCGCGAACATGCATTTGATTTGTCTTCTGTAACCCTTACCCCAGAAGTACTCGCTCAATTTGATGCTGCGATCTTGCTGACCAACCATACTGGTTTTGACTACGATATGATTGAAAAGCACACAAATGTTCTAATCGATACACGTGGTGTCTATCGCGACGCGGCTGATGTTGTGCGTGCATAGGATTAGCTATGCAAAATAACGACAAAAATAATAATCTCCATAGGGGTTTCCATCGAAAAGTGTGTATGTGTCGCCAGATGACCTTCGGCCGGTTCAATCCACACGCCAAATTCGAGTCTTAGAGATACTGGATGACGAAAATCGCGCTGCTCGGGCCGAGCTCGCCTTACAATAAAACGCGACAGAAAGCTAAAAAATATCGTTAATAGCAAGCGCACCTTGGTTGATTTTGCTGGCACCCCTAACGATCCTATGGGCTGTGAGAAGGGTCATCGGAAAGCAACGCAAAAATGCCCTGTCTTCCGAGATTGGACTCGTTCAGGATCAGTAGCTTAACCGTATTAAGATTTTGCATGCCTAGTACTGTTGTGTCGAGCGATGCTGCCCCAGCACCCGAAAAATCTGGCGTTCCGCTACCTTCATCTCGCTTCTGATCAGGTCGATGCAGACACGCCGCCGGGTGGGGCTCAGAAGTTTCCCTGAGCCGCTTCCTTCAAGATGAGCCCGTCGATTGTGAGACCAGAGACGGCCTTTCGCAGACGCTCATTTTCATTCCGCAGACGTTTGAGTTTCTTTAGTTGATCGGTTCCCATCCAACCATATAGCTTGCGCCACCCGTAATAGGTCTGTTTCGCTATGCGAACCTCGCGGATCGCATCTGCACGCATCATTCCTTGTCCGCCAAGCACATCAACTTGCCGCAGATTCTGAACTATTTCTTCTGGCTTGTGTCTCTTGATCTACATTCTCGATCCTCCGTTCCTCACAAATAACGGCGATCCAAATCAAATGGGACACTCAAGGGGCACTGCAGAGAACAAAGGCTCAGAAGAGCCGAGCCAATCATGAGCGAATTTTTGCTTTTGAATTGGTTGATGAGATCAAACAAAGCCAATATGCGTACCAAAGCGATCTTACAGGAGGCAAGCTTTGCTCGAACGACTTAAACACGACTTCAAGCGAAGCTCCCTACAAATCAGAATAGCAATCATCGCTCTGTTTCCTCTCTACCTGCTTTACAGGCTGAACAGGCATTGGCGAGACATAAGGCGCAACCGCATCAGGCGCAATCGCTTCGGTACTTCTTATGAAGTGCCGCGTATGGGTGATATAAGCGGTACTCTGCGAGATGTGAATCAAGCGCCCATTGATCCAAGACTGGAATCTGATATCAACGATTTGGCGGATACATTCGCGCTCTGTCGTATTGTCGGCAACGATCTCGAGCCAAGGCACAAGGTTGGCCAAAGCCTCTCAAATGTGCGCTTTATTTTAGACAATGAACCAGAATTCGAGGGCGTAAAAAAGTTATGGTTGCTCAACAGGATATTTAACGCGGAGACTGAAGCAAAGATTATCGACTTGCTTGAGGAACGAGGGCAGACCTATCGACGTATCGCCTTCGATCCAGAAGAATATCAGTCTATCGGATACAGTTTCGATACGTTCAAACAGCCTGATATGTTCTACGACGGACATCTTGAAATAGATTCAACCAGTACGCGCACGACGCAGGCGGTTATGCAGGCTTACCGCGCCCGCAATAACTATGTGATGCACAACAACGGCGCACGAAATGCAGCTCTCGATTTTTGTCTGGAATACGGCAAGTGGGCGCTGCCTTTTGATGGGAATTGCTTCCTTACGTCCTCAGGATGGGCACAGCTGCATTCGAACATCTTAGAGGCCCGGGACAAGCGATATTTTGTTGTTCCAATGGCAAGGATCACCAACAATCAAGATTTGCTGGAACCTAACAATACCTTTTCTGCGGAAGAAGAGCCCCAATTGGTTTTTCGATGCGATGCACCATTGAGGTTCAACGAGGACCTTCCATATGGTCGTCGTCCAAAGGTTGAGCTTTTCATGCATCTTGGTATCGAGGGTCCGTGGACGCGATGGCCTGTGGAAGATTTCGACATTCCGCCACGCCGAGTTCACCCTGATGGTCATCGGGTTGGGCAAGCCGGTTGGGTCGCGCGGCTGGCGTCAGGAAAAGCCCACCTTGAACAGGCTGATCGGAAGGCATTTGTTAACCGTGGTCTCGCACGCGCTTCTGCGATCCGTTCGACTTTGGACATGTTGTCGGCGCGCCCAGTCCGTGCGTCGTTCGCGCAAGACCAAGCCCTATCTTATGACCTGACCACGGCTGATCCGGCACAGTCAGAAGATTGGGTAGCTGTTCGGGAAGCTGCACAGCAGGCTTTAGAACGAGGTCCATTTTCGGTTACGCAAAAACCCGAGCCCGGCCCCTCTGGCGATCTTCGCGACTATTTTCATCCAGCGCCATATTGGTGGCCGAACCCAAACTCGAAAGATGGTTTGCCCTATGTCAGGCGCGACGGTGAACGACTACCGGGCACTGAACTTTACGAACCAGAGAGCGGCCGCTTCGATCGAACTCGTTTACAACGCGTCTTCGACGACACCACAGCCCTTGCATTAGCGAGTACATTACAAGACGCCGATCCGAGCTTCCACGCACACGCCTGCTCAATTCTGAGGACGTGGTTTCTTGACGCGAAAACAGGAATGAAACCCAACCTTTCATATGCACAGGTTCGGATGGGTCACCAGGGCAACATGGGTGCCGCCCGTGGACTCATTGAAACCAAGGATTTTTACTTTCTTCTGGATGCGGTTCGGCTCCTTGAGGATTCGCGCACAACCGACCGTATGAAAGAGTGGAGCTTAGAGTTCTTTGATTGGTTCACCAATAGCGCCCAAGGTCGCCAAGAGTGTAGAGCCGCCAACAACCACGGGACGTGCTATGACTTGCAGGCCGCCAGTCTTGCCGCTTTTTTGGAAAAAGAGGATGATTTGCAAGCCATTGACTTACGAGCGCAAGCTCGTGCCATCTCCACGATTACTCCTGAGGGAGATCAACCACACGAACTGCAGCGCACACTGACGCAGCACTATTGTACTTTCAATTTGCAGAGTTGGGTTAACCTATTTGACCTTCTTTCGGCTGTGGGGTTACGCCCCTGGAAAAGTGATGCTGGCGAGAGGGTGCGCGTTGGACTACGTCGCATGTTGACGCTGTCAAAACAAAACTGGGGGCACCCCCAGATCAAGCCATTCGACAGCGATAGGTTGCTGCCCCTGAATGAGACACTGAAAAACCAAACAGGAGAGGATATACTTGGGCGCGCGGAAAGTGATGGGCCTGTCAGTTTCTTTCCTCATGATGGGGTTGCCCCGTTCTGGCGTTTGACAAGGCTAGGGCGCCAAGAAGAAGCGTAGGTAGCGCATCCTTAAATGCTGCGTCAGGAAGGGAGCTTGCAGTATTGCCGACAGTTGCAATCTCGCCAAAGCGCGAAAGATCATCAAAAACTGCAGGATCGACCATAACACAAAACGAGCGCGCACTTTTGTTGGCGGGCTAGTTTCAGATTATTAGGCGAATCTCAGTGTACCTCATGCTTGCTTCGTTTGAGTTATTCAGTAGTTCCGCTTAGCAGGCATTGACCACAATTCAATCAATACGAAGAGGCAGAAACGGCTTTTACGTCCAAACGATCGGGATCAAGGAGCAGGGTCACAACTTAGCCTCAGATATTTAGCTTTGAGGCGGAATTCTTATCCATTAAGGTCGTTGCCTTTTGATCGCTGGGCTGTCCACTTTATGACTGCTCTGACTGATTTCTTTTTGATCCGTCTAATTTCTCTCTGCTCGCCCAGAGACATGCATATTCTCGCAACACGGCTGGCTCGTCTTTGTGCAGCGCCATTAAAGCGCAAGCTGCCCACATCGCTACATCATATTCCGAATTGGAACGTTTCAGCCGGTATGCATTTACGGCTGCACTGTTTGGGGTTGAGGGTTCGAACATCAGTTCCTGAGCCGATCACAAAAAAGCATATATTGTTAGAAAGCCAGAAAAAATCCCAATTGAGGCAACCGTGAAGTTTAGAGAGAAGTTTAACATCGGGTCTTCCAATCTAGAAAGTTTGGCAGGTGCCGTATAATCGTCGGCGACATAACATACTGTTAGTATGCCGGAATGTCTTTGAATGGATCGAAAACGCATCGTTAACATTGCGTTAACAATTCGCGCGATTTCGGAGCTTTGTAGGTTGTAATCGTGCAGATCTACTGATCTTCGTCCGCCTCAAGCGGACAGCGCCTTCGTTCGGATCGATGCAAATATTTGAGGAAATGCGCCAACAATCTGCTACTCGACGCATTTCAATGAGTAAAAAGTGTTTGAAAAAACTTAACCCTATTAGACGCTTAAGGGCGGTTAGAGGAACTCTCTTTCAGTTACTGTGCTTGCAATATTCACTCGAGGAAATCATAGCTCGATGTTGGCGTGCCTCCTCGGGGAACTTGGCTAAAGCATCAATACAATGCGGTTCGTTGATGGGCGCAAACCCCTCCATCTCACTGGCCAGCCGTCAAAATCAATTCACATTGGCGAACATAATTCTCCAACAAAACCATTCACTGAATATCCCGACCGTAACGGGGCACCCCAAAGCGAGCGCTAGATATTTTTGAGGTGCCCGCCGCTCTTGTGGCTCAGAGTAGCATCTCGATTTTCGCCCCTGGAAACCGCGACGCCAGCACGTTTGCTCCGCTATCCGGAGTCAGGCAAAGGGCGGTTGATAGCCCATCGGCAACAACAGCCTGAGGTGCGGATACTGATACTGCGCGTTGCGTAACTTTGTGCCCTTTCGGGTTCAGGATATGGCCATGTTTGCCCTGTAACATCGTACCGCCGGGCGCTGAGGTTGCGACAGCTCGATCCTGAAGCCTGATTCGTTTGGCCAACGTGCCATCGGGGGCGGCAAGCCCCACGCGCCATGGTTCGCTAGTGTGTGGCTGGCCAAGAGCGGCGACCTCACCCATATCCACCAATACATTGCGCAGATCGAAGGACCGCAGCAAAGCAACAATCCGGTCGGTGATCGCACCTTGCGCAATCCCGTTCAACGTGATCGCCGAATGTCTGGGATATGGCAGGCGGATTTCATCCGTACCGACATGCACGTTGTTCCATCCGATCGTTGCATGCGCGCGTTCCACTATTGGCTGCTCCGCTCCGCTGGCTAGCGCCAGCCAGAGCGGCTGGATCGTCGGATCAAACGCCCCGCCCGAGGCTTCGTGAAGCACGGAACACAGGCTCAGCACCTCCAGCAGCTCAGGCGCAGGTGCATTCAAGTGACCGGTGCGGTTCAACTGGCTGATCTGAGAATGTGGTCGGTAGAGGCTGAAGATATCCTCAAGCCGGTTCAATTCGGCCTCGACCGCAGCAAAGATCGGCGCGGCCTGTACACCCGTCAGGCCTTCAAGCCGCAGGCTTGCAGGTGCGCCCAGCGCGATGCCGCGCCATTGGGCCGAACTGCTGGCGGCTGCGGGCATGGCGGCGCAGGCGGCTGAGATGGTCAGGAAGCGACGGCGGGTCAAAACGGTCATGCGGGGGTCTCCAGAATCAAGTCCAGATCGACGGGTCCAAGGACTTCGGCATCGGGGATCTCGGGCAGGGGCAAAGCGGACCCGCCATAGCGCAGGATAAACGCTTCGGCCTCGTCGAGTTTCGCAAATGGGACGACCTCGCGCGCGCCCATGCCTCCGGCGACATCTGCGCCGACGACAAAGGTCGCACCATCGGCTGCGATCCAGTTAGAGATGCCCGGTTGCCCCCAGCTGGGGGCGACACCCATGTCGCTGACGTAAACAGCGGTGATCTTGGCATCGCGTTCGGGGCTTTTCAGATAGGCGAGCATGTCGCGCACCTGAGCAAAGAACAAAGGCGCAGGATAGCCCTCAAGATGAATCTGACCTTTGGGCCCGCCATGTTCCGCGATGTTCATCTGGCAGAAATAGCTCAGCGCATCGGGGGTCAGATCAACCGGGTCGGGGGCCTCGGCGACCTCTTCCTTGCAGGCCGCCAACGCGACCAAGGCGATCAGGGCGAGGCGCTTCATGGCTCGACCCTCCGGAATGCGATCCGGGCAAGTGCAAAGCCTATCACCGGCCAGATCAACAGTGAGACGGGTGCAGCCCAGACCGGCAGAGCTTGCGCCGCCCCGGTCATGCCGGAAGCCATCGCGACGCCTTCGGTCGCGGCGATGTTCCATAGTCGGAAAGCGTCGGCCGGGTTGGCCACCATCACCCATGGAAAGACGGATTGGGTGAAAGTGCCGCCCTTGTCCATGACCACGGCCCCCAACAGGCCCAGATCATAGAGGACGACAAAGACCAGCCAGAGCCCAGCCGACAGACCCGCTGCCGCCGTGGCCCCCTTTGCCAGGGCGGACAACAGGTATCCAAGCGCCAGAAAGACAGCGCCCAACAGGATGGATGTGAGGATGAGGCGGACCAGCGCCATCAGGCTCTCTGGCCCCGCGCCGCCAAAGAAGGCGGCCACTGCGCCTGCGGTGCCGAAACCGATGGTCATGGCAAAGGCCAACGCCGCGAGGTGGGCGGTGAACTTGCCCAACAGGATTTCTCCGCGCCCAGCCGGGTAAGACAGCAGCAGCGAAAGGCTGCCGCGATCCACGTCGCCGGCGATGGCGTCAAAGGCAATCATCAGCGCCAGCAGCGGCGCAAGATAGACCGACAGCGTGGTCATTGACGCGACCGAGACGGTCAGCATTTCGACGCCTAGCGTGCCGGTAGGTGCGCTGCCAGCAAAGGTCAGAGCCAAGGCGAACAGAACCATGATCAACGTGGCGACCAGCAGCCAACGGTTGCGGCGCAGGATCAGCATTTCTGTGCGGGTGATGGCGAGGAAGCGAGTCATTGCAAATCCTCCTGTGCGTAGTGGCGATAGAGATCTTCCAGCTTGGGCGGGGTCATTTCCACATCCGCGACCGCATCGCCCAGTCCAGCGATCCGGCGCAGGGCCTCCATCTTGTCTTCGGGTGTGCAGAGCAATTCAACAGATGCCCCATTGATCCGGCTGCCGCCCAGTTCAGCGGCCAGCACATCCGGATTGGCGCTGGCGCGTACCTTCAAGCGGATCGGTAGACCGGCCAGAGCCGACAGATTGTTCAGGGTGTCGTCGGCGACCATCTGACCCTTGCGCATGATGGCGATCCGGTCGGTGCGCGCCTCGACCTCGGTCAGCGCGTGTGAGGCAATCAGAACGGCGGTGCCTTGGGCAGCTAGTTCGTCGATGATGGCGTACAGGTCCTGCCGAGAAATCGGGTCCAGCCCGCTTGTCGGTTCATCCAGCAAGGCCACTTTCGGTTGGCCCAACAGCACCTGCGCCAGGCCCAAACGTTGCCGCATGCCTTTGGAATAGGTGCCGATCCGACGGTCCAGAGCGTCGCTCAGGCCGACACGATCCAGCAAACCGGACACATCGGCTTTTGCGCCTGAAAGCTGCGCAAACAGGGTCAACTGCTCACGCCCGGTTAGCGCGGGATGAAATGACACCGCTTCGGGCAGATAGGCCGTCTCGCGCCGGGCCTGAGCACTACCGGGGGTGGCGTCTCCGATCCGAATGGCTCCGCCATGGATCGGCGTCAGGCCGAGGATAGATTTGATCAGGGTCGACTTGCCCGCGCCGTTATGGCCCAACAGCGCAACGCGCTGGCCGGGGGCAAGGGACAGGGTGATATCGTCAAGAACGCGGGTTTTTCCACGGTCCTTGAGAACATGGTCGATTGACAGGGCCTTATCCGTCATGAGGCACCTTTTTCATAGCTGGGGGTTCAGGGGCTTGCATCAATGGATTGCTGTCCATCACACCCCCCGGTAACAGCGCCGGGAAGGCCGATTGAGACCAGCGCACCAGTTGCACGGCTGGGGAGCCGAGCAACAATTTGGCTGAGGGTTGGGTCCACAGCACATGGTCCATACTGTCATTGGGGCGATAGGGGGCATCGGCAATGCCGTTGCCATCCACATCATAAGCGGCGAAATCGGACCAGTAATTTCCGCGCCCGTCTTCGGACCACTCGACCCATTTGGTCGAGACATATTTCACCTGCGTCCGGTTTCCGATGAATGAGTTGCCAACGATACGGTTGCGCTCAGACCCAGCAGTAAAGTGGATGCCGATGCCGCATCCCTGGAACCAGTTGTCGGTGAATTCGTTCTTGTTGGAGTTATAGAGGAAGGTGCATTTTTCCTTGGCACCTTTCACCACGTTGCCGGTAATGGTGCTCTTGTTGGCATAGTTCAGCATCACGCCATGTTCGCGGTCACCAATCGAGATATTGTTGGCCACGGTCACATTAGTCGTGAACATCACCGCATAGCCCAGATCATTGCCGATCGAGACATTGTCGCTGACCACCGAATTGTCGGCATACATGTAATGCACGGCAAAGCGCAGGTCGCGGAACAGATTGTTGGTGAAGGTGTTCTTCTTGGACGAGTTCACAAAAATCCCGTCACGACCGTACCGGATGTCATTGCCATCAACCACTGCGCCGGGGGCATTCCAGACATAGACGCCATTGCCTCGGTCGTTCATCCGTTGGTCCAAACGTCCTTCGATCCGGTTGCCACGCACGATGCTGTCTTTGGCCCCGTGAATGTCGACGCCGTAGAGGTTGCCTAGCAGCACGTTATCCTCGACCACGGGCGCCTTAGCCGTTTTGGTCAGCTGGATACCACTGTCGATACCCTCATGGCTTGAACCGGAACCGATAACTGTCAGACCACGCACAGTCACGCCCGGCCCGGTCACGGTGATGACGCTTCCGTTTCCTTGTCCGTCAATGGTGGCCTGTCCCAGCCCGTCGAGGGTTACGGGCCGGTCCAGAACCAGTGTTTCGGTGTAGACACCGGGGCTCAGGCGGAGGGTGTCTCCATCCGCCGCCTGCGCCAGTGTTTCTTTGATGGCCCCCGCCCGGTTGGGCACATCCCAGTCCGCCGCCCAAAGGGGCGAGCCGAGCAGGAGCGGTATGAGCAGGGGCCAACGCATGGGTTATGCTCCCTGCGGCTCGACGAGCATCCGGCCGCGCATTTCCATGTGCAGCGCGTGGCAGAACCACTGGCAATAGAACCAGTGCACGCCCGGACGGTCAGCGGTGAAGGTGATCGACGCGGTTGCCATTGGCCCGATCTCGAAGGCGATGCCGTAATTGCCCAGGCAGAAGCCGTGGGTCACGTCGTCCACGTCATCCAGGTTGGTGACAAAGATTGTTACCTCGTCGCCCTGTTTGACGGTGAACTTCTCAAGGCTGAAGGTCGGCGCCTGCGAGGTCATGTAGACCCGCACCTTGTTGCCATCCCGGATGGGCTCTTCTGCGCCTTCTTCCAGATCGACGCCATCGGCTTCGGCCTGTTTGCGGGCGTCTTCCCAAGTGACGTCGTTGCGGTCCCATACGTTGACCGGGTTGACGATGTCGCTGCGAACGATGATCGAGTCATGCGGTTCGGCAAAGGTCGGCCCGTCGTGAACCACTTTCATCTCGTCGGAAGAGATGTCGATCAGCTGTTCGTTTTCAGGCTTCAGCGGACCCACATTCAGGAAGCGGTCTTTCGAGAACTTATTCATCGAAATCAGCCACTTGCCGTCGGCATCCTTGGTTTCACCCATGGAAGTCGAGTTGTGACCCGGCTGATAATGCACATCGACCTTCGAGATGATCGGATCGACATCTTCACCCGCGTAGGCGCGGATCGCCTTATCCATGTTCCACTTCACGATCTGACTGTCGAGGAACAGCGTGGTGAACGCGTTGCCCTGACCGTCATACGCGGTGTGAAGCGGGCCAAGACCCAGCTGCGGCTCACCCACGATGCAGGATCGCGGATCGGCATCGCTTTCGAACAGGGCGTCCAGCTTGGTCACATCCATGATCGATACGGTCGGCGACAGCTTACCGTTGATGCAGACATGCTTGCCATCAGGCGCGGTGTTGATGCCGTGGGGCGAGTTCGGGATCGGGATGTAGCGGGTGTATTTCTTGTTCTGACCCTTACGGCCGTCCAGAACCTTGACGCCTTTCAGCTCCTGATAGTCACCAGCCTCGATGCCTTTTTCGATTTCCGCGAGGTTGAAGACAACAACGTGGTCCAGTTCGTTCTCGGTCATCTCGGCCAGGTTCATACCCATTTCCGAGTTGTACGAGGTCGAATAGGCGTATTTGCCCTGATAGTCGCAGTCGGTGTTGTCGAGGTTCCCCGAAACGATCACCTGCCATGCCACTTCCATGGTATCGCCGTCCAGCGCGGTGAAGATGTTCACGTATTGCGACGGATCGTCCAGCACGGTGCCATCGTTGACCAGCGGAGTTTCATCTTCACCATTGGCAAAGACATAACCGGTGCGCGGGAATTTCTGCGGACGCAGACCGTGGATCGCCTTGGCATTCGGGATCTCGGTGATCTTGTCGCATTTCATCACATCGCAACGCACACGGGCGACACGGGTGTTGGCCTTGTCGTTCATGAACAGGTAACGGCCGTCATAGGTGCCGTCGGTGAACGACATGTGCGGGTGGTGCAGGTCGCCGTTGTCATAGGTTTTCATGCCCCGCTTGGCGAGGAATTCCTTGGTTTCCGGCAGCAGGCCATCGGTCATGATCTTAAGCGACTCGTTGGTCTGACCCCAGCCAGTTGCAGAGCAACGGTTAAACACCGGCACCCGCATCAGCTCGCGCATGGACGGGAAGCCCAGGATGCGCAATTCACCGGTCTGACCCGAAGACCAGAAGCCGTAATATTCGTCCAGCTCTCCGGGCTCCAGGTTGGCATTGGCCGCAGCGCTGGCCTGTTTCGCGGTCATCAGGGTCGAACCTAGGCCGGTCCCGGCCAGCACTGCACCGGTGGCGGTTGCCCCCAGCATCCCTCGGCGGGTGATGTTCAGTTTGTTGTCTTGTTCCGACATGATCGTTCCTCCTTTTTAGGAAACGGATTGCGGTTTGGCGTTCGGATGGTTCGCCGGTGGTTGCCCGAGGGGGGCCTTGATGTTGACCGACCCTGTCTTGGCCCGCCGTTTAAGCTGGCGGATAACGACGGGACATTTGTCCTCGGACTGGTAGAGCACCTGACAATGCAGGCAGGTGACGCACTCGTTCGGGTTGATCTCACCAGTGGGGTGGATGGCCTGAACGGGGCATTCGTTGGCGCAGGTCTGACAAGGGCTGCCGCATTCCTTGTAGCGGCGCAGCCAGTCGAACATGCGAATTCGGGCAGGGATAGCCAACGCTCCGCCCAGCGGGCAGAGGTAGCGGCAATAGAACCGTTCGATGAACAGCCCGATCCCCAGCAGGGTCAGCGCAAAGACCACAAAGGGCCAGTCGCGCATGAACTTCAGAATGATGGCGGTCTTGAACGGCTCGATCTCGGCATAGGTCTCAGCCAGCGGGATCGAGACAAAGCTGAGCCCGAAGAGGCCAAGGAAGATCATGTATTTCGCAGGCCACAGACGTTCGTTCAGTCCCCATGGCAGCGTCCATTGTGGCACTTTCAGCGCGCGCGCGATCTTGTTGGTCAGTTCCTGCAGCGCACCAAACGGGCACAGCCAGCCGCAATAAGCCCCGCGTCCCCAGAACAACAGGGCGGCGGCCACGGCAAACCACTGGATGAAGACCAGTGGATCCAGCAGGAAGGCGTCCCATGAGAACCCGGTGCGCAAGCTGCCCGCCAGAGCCATCAGGTTCACCACGCTCAGCTGCGCATTGGCGTACCAGCCGATAAAGAACAGCGTCAGGGTCAGATATCCGATGCGGAACCAGTAAAAGACCCGGGCGTTCATCGTGGCGTGGAACTGGAAGAAGAAGGTTGCGGTCAGCACCAACAACATGACGCCCAGACCGGCAATCTCGACCGTGCGATCCTTCCAGATGCGTTTCCACAAGGCGGCCTTTGCTGCGGCTTCGCCAGTGGCGTCATCCACAACAGTGGGGGCTGCGACTGGCAACAGATACTGCTCGGGCAGCTTGTAGCCCAGATCGAAGGTCAGGAAGGTTTTGTCGACCGCACCCACGGCCCTTTGCACCAGCAGTTGCAGGCGGAACGGCTCGGCCGGGTTGAATTCGGCTTCGGCGGGAATCTTGAAGATATCCAGCTCGGTGAAACTGGGCGCGTCCGGGGCTGCAACCCTGCCAAGACGCTCTTGCTGCTTGTCGAAGAACCGTACCGAATTGTCGCCCTGGATAAGCTGAATCCGGTCGAAGATTCCGCCGCGTACGTAGCCTGAACCCTTGAAGCTGTAGGCCCCGCGCCCCAGCACCAGAATAGCCTGTTCGCCCTCATCCAGCCATTCGACAAGGTTCTGATATTCCGCCTCGCCCAATAGCGATTTGCCGATCGATGGGACCGAGACCAGCGCCACGTGCATGTCGATGAACGTGTCATCCGGCTCACCCGGTTCAGGGCGTTTGATGGCGCGCTGATCGCCAGTGGCTTCAAAGGCAGCGTTGACCTGGCCGACATCCAGTGTCAGCCGCCGGATCGAACCGTCACCCGACAATGTGGTCCAGTCGTAAACGGCATCCTGTGCCATATCGACTTCGCGTTTCGGCCCGTCTGCCTGTAGCGGAGACAACCCGCCCAGACCCAGTGCTCGGGCCACCTTGATGCCACCACGCACAAGGCTGTCATCGATCACCATGATCGTCACCGTCGCACCCGAGATGATGTCGAGGTCATGTCCCTCGCCGCCGGTTTCAGCCTCAACCTTCAGGTCCAGACCGGCATAGCCTTCGGTCAGCTCAACCATGCGCGAGTTTGGGATGCCGATCAGAACGATGGGTTCCGAGTGCTTGACCAGCTGCACACCGGTCAACACCGCGTCGTCATCGATGGCGGCAACCACATGGATCGGTTTGCCGGAATATCCGGTGGTGCCCACGAAGTCAGAAGTCAGGAAGGCCCAGGCAACGGTCTCGCCGCCCTTAAGAACGGGCGCAACCGGAACGTCATCGCGGACCGGCCCAAAGGCATCGGCACCGGGGGCCAGATCGGCGGGTTCAATCTCGGGCAGGAAGCTGGCAAGGCTGTCGGCTTGGGCGCTGATCGCCATCAGGCAGGACAGGGCAAAGGCCAGCAGGAAATGGATTGCGCGACTTACGACCACGGCGCACCTCCGATACTTAGGGTGGACGCCATGGACGCGCGCGGGGCGCGTTCAGATGTATTTTGGGTCGGGCACGGGGGTCCCCGGGTTTCGGGCCACAGCCGATCCGAGTTGTACAACACGGAAGATTTGCTGTTCTGAACCTGTACAACAAGGAAGATTCCGATTTGCGGCACTTGCGCCAGCTCGGGCACGGGTGCCGCGCTGGTGACAGCGCACAGCGCGCAATCGGCGCATTTCGGGCAGTACGCGGTCGGGTCTTCGGTGCCCTCCTCAAGGTCAACCTCAACCCAGACCGCGCCGCCTTCCGAGCAGATCTCCACCCAGACACTTTCACCGGGACTCGCCAGCGCCGTTCCAAAGGTCTGCAGCAATAGAAGGAGCATGCCCGCCAACCCAGCTGCCGCGCGAACCGCACGGGCAGGGAGATTGTGCAAAGGGACGAGGGCAGGCATGGAGACTCCGACTCGGGAAGCTATGCTGCGTGTTCTAGGGGATTCTCTCGGCGCGATACTTGACTTAGGTCAGGTTCTGGAAACTTTCGATTTTAACATTTGAAATCAACCATCTGCCTCATCCATCAACCCTCGCACCCAACGCCCCGCCAACCACGCGGCAGGTATGCCCAATGGGATCGACCACAGGATCGCGGGCACCGGCCCGATGGCACCAAATCCAGCGCTGTGCAGGATCAGCCCGGCCAGAAACAGGTTGATGGCCACGGTCAGAGCCGTGGCCGGGTAAAGCAGCATGGCTAGCTTCCAGACCGGCCATTTATCCTCAGTGGCTGGTGCCTTCCGAGAAGGTGATTTTGTTCCAGACATTGTACTTCCCAGACGGTTTGCGCATCGGCAGGCGGCGGACCTCTTCCAGCGTCTGCGCGTCATAAACGATCACCGCGCCGTCATCTTCCCAGATTGAAACCAGCGCGTGGCTACCATCCTTGGTGAACTCAACATGCGCCACGGTCTTGCCTGGCGCAGGGCGTAAAGTTTTTACGATTTCAAGGCTTTGCTTATCGATCACATGCATGGCGTCCTTGTTCGGCCCAAAAAACACATCGGCCCAGACGTAAGGCGAATTCTCATGGCTGCGCATGAAAAAGCCGGGCCCTTCGGTCTTGATCCGCTTGACGGTTTCCCATGTCTCCATGTCGATCACCGAGACCGTGCCATCGGTCAGATGCGGCGTCGCCATCACGGTGGAGTCGCCATGTTTCCAGGTAATTCCCGAACCTAGGTGAGGCATCCCAGGCAGGTCCAGATCAGCCACTTTGTGACCGATAACCAGATCGATCACCTGCCCGCCCTTGCCATCGCGCGAGGCGCCCATGACGTATTCATAGCTCTGGTCAAAGAAGAAATCGTCCAGATAGTCCGGCGTGGTAATCTTGCGCACCGGGAAGGGATCGGGGTTCTTGAACTGACCCTCGATGCGGAAGTCATGCCCCAAACCGGATTGCGGTGGGTTCGCCCCGTAGAATACTTCCCAAATCTCGGGCACGTCTTTCAGCGCGAGAACGAAGCTCTCGCGGGGCGGTGCTTGATAGACCGCCGAGACGCGGCTGGGTTTTCCTTTTTTGCTTTTTACATCAATGACTTTCGCTACAGACAGGTCTTCGGTCGACAGCAGTGTCAGAGAGTTCGGCAGATAGTTTGCCACGGCCACCCATTTGCCATCCCCTGACATGGCGATGTTGCGGCTGTTCAGACCCGCACGCACGCGGCCTACCTGTTTCAGCGCCCAGATGTCATATTTCTGCACCCAGCCATCGCGGGACATGATGAAGACATAGCGCCCGTCCGGGCTAAACTTCGGCCCGCCATGCACGGCAAAAGGTGTCTCGAACCGGTCCAGAACCTCGAAAGTATCCCCATCCAGAACGCTGACATGGTGATCGCCGGTCTCAACGGCCAGCGTGATGTTCATCGGGTCGCTGTCCCAGACCGGGGCATCGACTGGAATGTAATCCTCGTCCAGAGTGCGGCTGGCCATGATATCGGCCTCGCCCCATTCGGGATCGGTTTCCAGCGGCGATTTCAGCCACCCTGCTAGTTCCTCGATCTGCAGCGCGTCCAGTTCATACGAAAACGCCGGCATCTGTGTCGCGATTCGCCCCTCGGCGATCACAGCGGCCACACGCGGCCCTCGCATCCGTTTCAGCGTTTCGGGAATAAGCGCCGGACCGACCCCACCCAGACGGTTCTCGCCATGGCATGAGGCGCAATGCTCGGCGTAATCAGATGAGGCATCGGCCCATGCGGTGCCCGCTAGCAGTAGCGAGCAGAAAGCGCCGATTTTCAGAGTGTCAAAAGAACTGATGCGCCGGATCATGGCTTTTCCCCCGGAACGGCGTGACCTGCAGGCGCTCGCTCGCGCCATCCACGCCGATTTCTTCATTCGACAGATAGCAGGCCGGATCTTCGGCCCACGGATCACCAGTAAGTTGCAGCGCCCGGATGCGGGTGTTTCCGCCGCAGACGTCCTTTAACTGGCAGGCCCCGCAACGCCCTTTCAAAGGACGCGGACGGGTGCGCAGCATGGCCAGCATCGGGTCGTCACCGGTCCAAAGTTCTGAGAACGATTTGGTCTTCACATTGCCGACTGTGTAATCGGACCAATAAGTGTCGGGATGCACGCGGCCCAGATTGTCGATATTGGCCACGCCCAGCCCGCTGGAGTTCCCGCCCCACGCGGCCAGATGCTCGCGCACATGGGCGGCTTTGTCATCGTCGAAATGCGCCCGGACCCAGTTCAGGAAATACCCCGCATCGGCGTCGTTATTGCCGGTCACGATATCCAGCAGACGACCGCCAGACGCAGCCTCCCACGCACGTTCCAGCAGCAGGTCCAGACCCTTACGGGTGCGCAGGTGCTCGGCATCTTCGCCTCGGTTTTTGTCGCCGCGCCCGGCGTAGACGAGGTGAGACAGATAGAACTTGTCGACTCCCTCATCATCGCACAGCTGCAGCAGGTCAGGCAGGTGATGTTGCGTGCCTTCGGTCAGGCAGAACCGCAGGCCCACCTTGATGCCGCGTTTCTTGCATTCGCGCACACCGCGCAGGGCGTCGGCAAAGGCGCCCTCGACACCGCGGAACCAGTCGTTCGTGGCCCCGATTCCGTCCAGCGAGATGCCGACATAGTTGAAGCCCACGTCCGCAATCATGTCGGCGGTTTCGTCGTAAATCCGCGTGCCGTTGGTCGATAGTGCCAGCATCGGCACCAGATCACGCGCGCGATTGGCGATGTCGAAGAAATCGAACCTGTCCAGTGGTTCCCCACCCGAGAGGATCAGGGCCGGGACGCGAAACTGGCCCAGATCCTCAAGGGTTACCATGGCTTGCTCGTGGCTGAGCTCACCCGGGAACGCGACATCCGCCGAGACGGTATAGCAATGGCGGCATTTCAGATTGCAACGCCGTGTCAGGTTCCAGATCACCACCGGTTTCACCGGGCCGGAGCGGCGTTTGCGCACCGGGGTCGGTTTGACCAGCTGGTGCATGTATTCGGTCAGGCGAAACATATCTCAGCCTTTCTTTTTCAGGCGCAGCCCGGTCTTTTTCAGGATGCGCGTGGAATAAAGGATATCTTTGGCCCGGCAGGCATCGCCGAGGATGGCGGCAATCTCGGCACGCTTGTCCTCGACCTCATCCCGGTCAGCGCCATGAACCATGGCGAACAGATTGTAAGGCCAGTCTGGCAAGGCGCGCGGGCGTTCATAGCAATGGGTGACGAAGGGTAGCGAACCAATCTGAGCGCCCAATTCAGCGACGCGGTCATCGTCGACATCCCACACAGTCATGCCGTTCGAGGTCATCCCCAGTTTATAGTGGTTGGGGGCCGCAGCGATGCGCCGGATGACGCCACGCGATTTCATATCGGCCAGACGGGACATCAGAGTCTTTTCATCCAGGCCCAAGCCGTCGGCCACCTTCGCGTAGGGGGCGGGCACAAGGGGCAGGCCGCCTTGCAGCGCCTCGATAATCTCTCTGTCTTTAGCGTCGATCATGCCGCCACCCGGAAGCCGATGAAGAATTCCTGAAGTTTGGGGAATTGCAGGACCGCGATCCCTGTTTCCCGTTCGATCGCCTCGGCTGTGGCTGCGATCCCTTCGGGTGTTTCGGTCGCCAGAACGAACCACATGTTCAGCCGATGCGTGCGTTCATAATTATGGGCGACCTCGGGATGCGCATTGACTTTGGTCAGGACGTTTTCGAAATCCCGTGGGGGCACGGCCATAGCGCACAGACAGAAGGCTCCACCCATCGCAGCAGCGTCAAAGAAGGGACCAAAGCGGGTGATCACACGCTCGTCTTTCATGCGGGTCAGACGGGCCAGCAGGTCGGACTCTGCGATCCCCATTTCCTGAGCAATTTCGGAGTAAGGGTGCGAGGTCAGCGGAAGGTCATCCTGCATCCGGTTTAGGATCGCGCGGTCGGTGTCGTCGAGCGTCATGCGGCGGCCTCCTTCGGTTGGATCAATGCACCGGTCTGTTTGAAACAGCGGGTCGAGAACAGTACTTTGCGCTGCGCGCC
Organism: Ruegeria sp. O11; assembly: GCF_056535285.1. Taxonomy (NCBI): domain Bacteria; kingdom Pseudomonadati; phylum Pseudomonadota; class Alphaproteobacteria; order Rhodobacterales; family Roseobacteraceae; genus Ruegeria; species Ruegeria sp. O11. Next base: position 98,061 of record NZ_JBQERS010000009.1, read on the forward strand.
AAATAGTTCGGGCAGGGCGGCGGCCCCGGCCAAAACCTCCATTGCCTCAGGGCGCGAACGCGCATGGATCATGGAATAGAGGCGATAGGGCCAGATATCCTCGACCGGGTTGCGCTCATAGCACAGTGTCACACCGGGATGCGCTGCCAGCGCCGGGCCAGCGCTGCTGACCTGCTCGGCCGGCATATCCCAGACCACCATTGCATTGGCGGACCAGCCTAAAGCGCGGTGGCGTACGATGACGCCCAGGCGAGAGATGATCCCGGCCCGGTGCAAGGCGGCTACGCGATCCATCACGTCGTCTGGGTCGCGGTTCAGGGTTCGGGCCAGCGCCGCATAAGGATCAGAGACCAGCGACAGGCCGGAACTGAGGGCCTGCAACAGGGGTCGGTCACCCTCTCGCATGGCTGAACGATCCACTTTTCGCGGGCCAGGAGCATTGCGGGTCTCGCCCGACATACGAAAGCCCAGATCAATGTTGAACGGCCGCACCAGCCGCAAATCCAGAACCCGCAGCCCCGAGCGCTGCGAGATCCTTGCGAGGGTGTCGTTCACATGCGTCCGGTCCGGTCCAGTGGCCACGAACCAAAGGTTCCAGTCATCCTCGCGCTGGTAATTGTGGTTCACACCAGGTTCCGCATCGATCAGCGCTGCGACCTCTTCCAGCCGTTCTTCCGGAGCTGCCACAGCCGCAAGCGTACTGGCCGAAACCGCGCCGGGTGCGATCGTCGCACCGACCCGCGTTATGCGGCCGGTTTTGCGCATCCGGGCCAGACGGTCGAGCACTTCTGCCTCTTCCAGCCCAAGCGCGTTGGCCAGAACCTGAAACGGGCGCTCTACGATGGGAAAATCACGCTGGAAATCGTCCAGAAGACGGCGGTCGATCGGGTCGGTGATATGCTGCATGTCAAAGCCCCGTTCTGTGCGCACGCGCGGTGAAGAAAATGCCCGAGGGGCTGTCGGCCTCAATCTCGCGCAGCTTTTCAAAGGTCTGGGTGTCGTAGACCATGACTTTGTTGGCATCGCGGACGCTGATCCAAACCTCATGCCCTCGAGGCGTGAATTCCATATGCAGCACGGCGGGGCCGGGTTTGAACTCGTGGATGATTTCCTTGCTCACTGAATCAATGACCTGAATTGTATCATTCAACGGGTGGGCGAAATTCACCCAAACCTGCCGACCGTCGGGTCGGGCCATGGCAAAGACCGGCTGGCCGTGGGTCTGCGTGCGCCCGGTCTCGGTCAGGGTGTCGGAATCGATCCAGAGAACCTCGTGATGGCCGACAGCCGGCAGCACGAATTCGCGCCCGGTCAGCGCCCATCCTTCGAGGTGGGGCATCTTGTAGACCGGCATTTCTTCTTGTCCGCGACCATAGTCAGGCAGCACGCGGATGGGTTCGGGATTGTCGGACCACAGGTCCAGCGCGGTCAGTCCATCCTCACCGAACAGGCCGGTGATATAGGTGCGACCATTGGCGGTGATCAGCGCGTCATAGGGGTTTTTGCCCATGTCAGCAATCTTGGTGATTGCGGGGTCACCCTTGGTGAAATCGGCGATCCAGGTCTCGCCCGTATCCCACATGGTAAAGACAAATCGGCGACCCGGTGCGTCGACCAGACCGATGGTTTTGCTGTCGGTGGGAATGTCGGCGACCATCTCAAGCGTGTCCGCATCAAAGACCCGTACCCCGCCGGGCTCATAGTTCGACACCGCGACCAGTTTGCCGTCATCCGAGATTGCGCCGCCGATGGCGTTGCCCGCCTGGACCACGCGGTTCACGATCTGGCGGGTGACGATATCGACCTTAGTCAGCCCTCCATCGCGCCCGAAGACATAGGCAAAGCGTTCATCGGGGGAATAGACCAATGAGGCATGGGAGAGATCGCCAAGCCCTTCGATCCGGGCCAGCGCGGCGCGGTCGGATTGATCCACCAGCAGGACCGAGCCTTTTGCCCGTTCGATCACAAGGCCGAGGTCTCCGGTCGCGGTGGGCTCAGCCTGCGCTGTTGTCATCAGCAGGGTGGCGGCAAGGGTGAGGATGAGCTGTTTCATTGTGCCTCCTGTGCCAGCAGATAACGCGCGATCCATTCAGCCTCTTCTTCGCTGATCAAAGGCCGCCATGGGGGCATCGCGGTGTCGGGGATACCATCGAGTATTACGCCGGTCAGAACGTCCGCGTCGTAGTGCTCCAATGTCTCGGATCTCAGATCAGGGCCGAGACCGCCTTTCAACGACAGCCCATGGCACGAGCCGCAGTCCTGATGGACAAGACGTTTCAGCGCGTTGGGGTCAAGAGTGTCGGCGGCAAAGGCAGATGTGGCCACAAGCACAGCCGTCGTCAGTACAGCGCGCGCGGTCCAACCTGGGCCCTTGGCAGCACCATCGGGCAGCGACAGACTGCCCCCTGATCGCCTGGAACCAAACTTAGCCATGCGCCTGCTCCAGAAGTTCAGCCACGGGCCGTTCTGCGAATAGCGATACGACCTTGCCGATGATGAACAGCGTCGGTGCTTTCAAATCAGCGTCGCGCACATCCGCTGCCAATCGATCCAGCCGGGACACCATGCGGTGTTCATCCGGTGTGGTGGCTTTGCCAACTGCCAACACCGGGGTCGAACCGGGCAGGTTCTTGGTCATCAGCCCCATGGCGATCTGGCCGATATTGGCGACCCCCATATAGACAACCAGCGTCGAGTCCGGGTCGGCCAGACGTTTCCAATCCAGATCCAGCACCTTGTCGGCCTGCCGATGCCCAGTGACATATTGCACCGAGGTCGCCAGACCGCGGTGGGTCAGCGGCACGCCGGTGGAACAGGACGCCCCCTGTGCGGCGGTGATGCCCGGCGCATATTCGACCGGGATGCCGTTGGCCATCAGATGCGCCGCCTCTTCCGATCCACGCCCGAAGATCATCGGGTCGCCGCCTTTCAACCGCGCAACGGTGTGACCGGCGCTTGCTTCTTCGACCAGGATTTCGTTGATGCGATCCTGCGGCACCGTATGGCATTTGGGGGCCTTGCCAACCGGGATCAGCCGTGCGCCCTCGGCATGCAAGTTGAGGATATCGGTCGAGACCAGACGGTCATAAACAACCACATCCGCCTCTTGCAGCATCCGCAGTGCGCGCAGGGTCATCAGTTCAGGGTCACCAGGGCCTGCGCCAATCAGAAAAACCTTACCGCTCATGTGCAAACTCGCTTGGTCTGAATGTCTTCGGAGCCCGGAATTCCTGCGCGATCAGGGGACGTTGCTGGGTGAGCCGGGCGTGTCATGCGGCCAGACTGGCGCAATCGAAAAGGAACCTCCTTGACTAAAGTTAAGGAGCGCAGGAATTGATCCCGCGCTCCTCTCTCTCATGCCTGTATGGTGCCTCGGCTCAGGGTTCGACGGTGATCATGCCGATCATGTTCTGCGTTTCCCAATGGGGTCCGCACAAATATTCCTGCGGGCCGGGGGTGAGGAAGGTCAGTTCAACCGTTTCCTCAGGAAACAGCCTGTCGCTTTCGGGTTCGCTGCCGTCTTTCAGCAGGACCGAGTGGCTCGTGCGTTTGTCCACGTTGACCCAGCGCACCGTGGTGCCTGCTTTCACGGTCAGCTCGACCGGGCAGAAGGTGTATTTGTACATCAGCACCACTTCCGCATCCTCAATGGAGGATGAGGGCTGACCAAACAGCTCGGCATAACGCTCTTCGGCTTCAGCACACAGCTCGGCGGTCTCATCCGCCCAGGCAGGTGCGGCCAGAAACAGCAAAGCGGGAAGAAGGTGTTGGGGTTTCATCGTCCAAGTCTCCTCTTCTAAGCGGAAGGGGCCGGATTGCCCGGCCCCAGTTCCTTATTGTTTGACCACGTTGATGAAGGCACTGTCATCGTCCAGCGCCAGGCTGGTATCCAGCGTCACGTGGTGGAACCGCGCGGCGGCAAAGTCATCGTGGATAGCAAAGCCGACCGTGTAGGTCTGACCGGCCTCCAGCGGCACGTCACCGGGTGCGCCCGAGTTCAGTGGGCGGGTGAAGACCACGGTCCACATGCCCGCGTCGAGGCTGGCCGAGGCGGCGATTTCGCCGTCATTAACCACGCGCTGTTCCAGCAGATAACCGTTGGTGGCGCTGCCGTCTGCATAGACGCGCATCAGGTCCAGATAGGTGCCGTCGGCCAGATACTGCTCGATCTGCTCAGCGGCTTGCAGTTTGTCCCAGCCACCCAGCGCCTTGCCACGACGGCCCTTGATCTCGACCTCGGTCCGGCTTTCGCTGATGTACTTGGTCACCGTGTCCTGCGTGGTCATACGACCCGCCACATCGGCGTTACCTGCGATGGCGTCCGCCTCGGGCGCGAATGGCATATAGGTGTTGTCGGCGTGGCACGAGGCCCAACACCCCACCTGTTCGCCCAGTTCGATCCCTGTGCCGGTGATCATCATGGCAACCTTGATCTGGTTGTCAGGGTCCATTTTGCCACCATCAACGAAAGGTGCGGGATTGTGCCCAGCATCCGGCCACTGCAGTCGGACATAGAGGTTCTGATCATCATGCGCGGCCTGTACGGTCGCATCGATCACGCCCCGTTTGCCGGGGATCGGCGTCGGCTCAAGCTCACCACCTGCGACGATTTTGTTGCCGATGGTATCCAGCTCTTTGGCGTGACAGGTCGTGCACTGGTCACCACCTTTTGTCAGCGGACGAGCGCCTCCGTGGAATTTGCCATTCTGTACCCATTCAAACGAAGCCTGACCGGGGTAGAACAGCTTGAGATCTGTAGCAGCTACCGCGTTCCAATCTATGTCCGAGCCGACATCGCTGCCACCTCCACCACCTGAAGGCGCTGCGGCCTCTTCGCCGCCGGCTTTGGCGCGCTCCTCGGCCACCGCCGCATCCACCGCCGCCGCAATCTGTGCCTGCATGGCCTCATGCTGTGCCTGTTTGGCAGCTTTTTCGGCCTCAGCTTCGGCAGCTTCTTTGGCTTCAATCCGTTCCAGGCTGGCCAGGTATTCCGGCGGTATCTCGCGGATAAAGGACGGGTTCGGGGCCTCAAGCTTTTCCAGATACTCCTCGTCAGCCCGATCACGAGCGTCCGAGTGTGCAATCCCTTTGTGACAGTCGATACAGGTTTGCCCGACGGTCATCGCATTCAGGTGCTGCTGACGCGCACGGGGTTTTTGGAACTCGGGCATCATCGACTCGAAGTCATGGCAGTTGCGACACTCACGCGAGTCGCTGGACTTCATCCGCTCCCATTCGTTCATCGCCAGGTGCACGCGTTTGGCCTCGAATTTTTCGCGTGTGTTGATGGTGCCGACCATCTTGCCGTACAGCTCTTTCGACGCCTTGATCTTGCGGATGATCTTATGCGTCCAGTCCTTGGGCACGTGGCAGTCGGAACAGACAGCACCTACGCCTGAACGGTTCACGTCGTGGATCGTGCCCGTATATTCCTCATAGACGAAATCGCGCATCTCGTGGCACGAGATACAGAAATCCTTGGTGTTGGTGGCTTCCATGGCGGTGTTGAACCCGCCCCAGAAGATGATGCCGCCGACAAAAGCTGCGGCAATACCGGCCACGGGCATTCCCCACAGGAAATACCGGCGCCAGATCGGTTTTTTCTTATCCGGTTCGGAGGTCATATCCGGGCTCCGTTTTGGCTTTCTTATCTGGCCTTTGATGGCAGGCCGGTGAGTTTGGCTGATGGGTCAAACGAGGAAAGGGCGGGCGAGGGGCCCGCCCTTTCCGGTGTTGGTTCTCAAACCGTCAGGTGACGTGGTTCGAACGGTTGTAGACGTTGAACTTACCGGTCGGAGCATAAAGCCCTTCGATGCGGCCGATTTCTTCCAGTGTCTTGGCGTCGAAGATTACGATCTGGCCATTGGGTTCTTTCGAATCCGACAGGTTCCATTTGGAAACCCAGACCTCGGTCCCATCCGCGTTGAATTCGAAGTGAACAGCAGCGCTGCCTTCGTCTTCGGTGATCTGGATGGTTTTCACGATCTCACCGGTCTCTTTCGAGATGACCTGAACAGACTGCTGAATTTCCGGCTCGGGGTGTTTAGTCTGGTCGGCCCAGATGTAGTCCGAGTTCGGGTGGGTACGGACAAACAGGCCGGGGCCGTCTGTTTCCACTTCGTAGCAGGTTTTCCAGGCCTGATCCGGATGACCTTCGGGGTCGTTACCCCAGACCGTTACGGTACCAACACCAAGGTGGGTTGTACCAGCCACCGGACCACAGTTCGGGTCGACCCAGTTGGCGCCGGGTCCCGGGTGCGGCAGGGCTGCAGTGTCGATCATCGCTTCCAGCTTGTGGGTCTCGGTGTCGACGACGACCATCTTGTTCGACGCGTTCGCGGCGATCTGGAAGTACCGGCCTGTCGGGTCGAAGAACCCGTCATGCAGGAACTTGGCCGAGTTGATCTTGTCGATCCGCAGGTTGTCCAGGTCGGTATAATCGACCTGCCACAGCTGGCCGAGCTCTTTCACGGCAACGATCCAGGTGGGTTCGTTCGGCGTGGTGTAGATCGCGGCTACGCGGGCTTCTTCCACATACTCGCCGTCTACGTTGGTACCACGTGTAGAAACGACCTTGACCGGTTCCATGGTCTGCGCGTCAACGATCGCGAAATGCGGCGGCCAGTAGCCGCCACCGATGACGTATTTACCGTCGCCGGAAACGGCAACGTCGCGTGCGTCATAGGCGATTTTGACTTCGGAAACCAACATGTTCTCTGGCTTCTGCCAGAGGTCGATCTTGGTCATCTTGCCGTCGCGGCCCATCGTGTACCAGAAGCGGCCGGGATGCTCAGGCTCAGTGATCGAGTGGTGCTCAGACGCTTTCAGAACGTGTACGGCATAACCAGTCGGGATGTGAGTCAGCACTTCTTTGGTGTCGCCGTCGATAACAGCCACTTTGCCCACGTCACGTTCGATGACGACGAAGAAGTTTTCCCAGTTGCGGCCATGCAGCGGCTCGGTTGGATAGTCGGCCTCTTCCACATAGACCTTGCGGGTCTCTTTCATCTGCTCCAGCGACATTTCCGGCGGCTTGGGGGCCTCCATCATGATGTATGTCGCCATATCCTTGATTTCCTGCTCGGTCATAATGTCCGAGAAGTTGTTCATCCCGCCTTCGGTTCCCCAGGCGATGATCTTTTCAAGGCGCTCCTGACCCAGCTGAAGCGTACCGCCTTCTGTGACGGTGCCGTCTGCTGCAGTTTTTTTCCAGTGTGGTTCCAGGTTCTTACCGGTCGCACCTTTGCGCAGAACGCCGTGACAACCTGCGCATTGTTCAAAATAGAGCTGCTTGGACGACTCAAATGCTTCGTCGCTCAACGTTGGCTCTTCGGCAAATGCTGGCGCGGCGACAGAGCCCAGCAGCATTGCCAAACCGACCCCAAAGGCGCGGCCGGTCTTATCGTAGCTGATTCCAAGTGACATGATCACTCTCCATTTGCGTGGTGAGGCAGGTTGCAGCCTGAAACATTGGCGCCGATCACTCCTTGACGAAAGTCAACGGAAGGGTCGCAAACTGGAAAATGAAGGTCCTGATTAACCTTTAAATTATGAGGAAAACCTATGTTTTAGGGTCATGTTTCTCCGGGCGCTTGATTTCGGTTAAGTCCCGAACGAGTCGGGTTTGTTAGACCGGATTCAACAGCCACTAAGGCCGAGGAGAGCAGGCATGCCGGCAATGATCGCGCGGGTACTGAGTGAAGGATTTCGCGTCTTTTTTCTGTCAGCGGGGCTATTCGGTCTATTCGCGGGTGGTGCTTGGGGTGTGTGGCTCACGACTCAGACCGGGTTGGTCGGTTACGAAAATCCGACCTATGCCATGAACCCACCCATGTGGCATGCGCATGAGATGATATTTGGATATGCCACGGCCGCCCTTGGAGGATTTCTACTGACAGCGGTGCCAAACTGGACGGGTACGCCGGAGGCAAGGGTACAGTTTATTGTTATTGCCGCGGGTATCTGGTTGGCCGGACGGATCGCGATGTGGTTCTCCGGGGCTCTGCCGCCGGGTCTGGTCGCTGTCTTCGATCTGGCCTTTGTACCGATTCTGGCGGCAAAGATCGCAAGCCAACTGATCCGACGCCCCAAGCCGCAGAACATGATCTTTCTGTTGTTGCTCAGCTATTTCTGGATTGCCAATCTGCTGACCCATCTTGATTGGATGGGCATTACCGGCGGTACACTGGACATAGGATTGCGTGTAGGATTGCTGACGCTGTGCAGCATGATCGCGATACTTGGTGGACGTATAACGCCAGCTTTCACCCGGAATGCGATGAAGCGCGCGGGCAAGCCGGAAGCCGCGTGGCCGGTATCGGTAGCTGCATTAGACAAAGCCAGCATGGGATTGGCGCTGCTACTACCGCTCAGCGTTTTTCTCTTCGGATTGGGTAAGATAGCGGGTGGCATGGCCGTAGCGCTTGGCATAACCCAAATCCTGCGCATGTCACGGTGGCGCGCGCGCTGGGCCATACGTCAACCGATCTTGGTTGCCCTGCATCTGGGTCTGGGAATGCTGGCATTGGGGCTGGTTTTGTGGGGGGTGGCGGTTCTGGGTATCGGCAGCGAAATCGGCGCGTTGCACGTTCTGGGAATCGGTTGTGTCGGAGGCATGACCCTAGCCGTGATGAGTCGGGCTGCTTTGGGCCATAGTGGCCGCGCACTTGTTGCCCCGCCACCTATGGCAGTCGCCTACGGTCTTATGGCTTCGTCCGCTATTTTGCGCTGGGTTGGTTCAGTGACCGACCAGGGGTATCTGGTCATGATGTTGGTTTCTGACGGTCTGTGGATCAGCGCTATCGTTCTTTACCTGATCACGATGTGGCCTGCTTTGACAGGGCCACGTATTGCATCCTGAGTGTAGGCGCGTCGATGAATCCGCATCAAGACGGTCGGATCAAGGCCCTGTCGTTTTTTTTGTGCCGTCGTAGCAATGAGTGGATTTTTCTTCCCTGCCTGGGAATCTGGCGCGCAGCCACAGGTTGATGATCCTGCGAGGCCAGTTCAGGAAAAAGCGCAACAATTTCAGCCAGTGCTTCCGGGTGTATAGCCTTTAGCGCCTGCTGCCCGGTGAATAGGCTTTCGGATGGCGCACCTTCGGCCAACACGATCTCATGCCGGTCGAAGAGTATGTGATAGTAGACGACATTCTGAGCGTCCTCTTCGACAGTAATTCCCGGGATGCCAACAAGCTTGTGGGCTGGGACCAGGACTTCCTCGCTGTCGAACATGCGAATCGCGATGTTCGAACGGATCAGCATGCGGTGCTGGGGTGAGACCAAAAGATCACGACGTGGCAGGCCGCTGCCCAGACTACCGGCAGCGATCCGGATAGGGTGTAATCTGGGTTTGCGAGCCAGTTCAGACGCATCAAGCGTTCGCGATCCAATCCAACGAATAACTTGGGGACCGTGATCCAAGGTGACGACTTTGTCACCAGTGGATAGTGTTTCGATCGCGCGAGGTCCGGTCGGAGTATCTATCAGCGTGCCAGCGCAGAAGCAGGGAACAACGGTATCTACGTCAATATTCGCGCCGTTGTCGACAACCGAGCCAACAGTCAGGGTGGTGTTGAGCGGGGGAATATCACCGATAAAGCCAATGAAATAACCTTGTTCAGCCGTTGGAAAATCGAAATCCCCATCGCCGTTTTCATCCCAGTCCATAACACCGATCTGATAGGTGTTGACGCCATCATTTACTTCGATCGTGTAGTCCCAGATAAACACCTCTCCCAAATAGGTCTGGGTCGGGTCGTTCGGGGATTCATTGACGATATTGTCGCCTTCAATAACCGACCCATCCGCACCATCGTCAATCGTGATCTGGCTATATTGGGATATCTGAAACGTGGCCCCAAGCGTCGCAAAGGTCGCTGTGTTGTCTGTCATCGTCGTGTCAGTACGAAAGGCACCGTAGATATTAATTGGCATTGATATTATCCGCCTGGCTTGAGTGGACCGCAGGCCGAAGGGAAAACCCCGACCGACAAAGAATTCTGCAAGAGACTGACCACCCTAAATGCAGTTTTCAAGGTTATTATTCGATTAAAAATATCGGTTTAATGAGGGGATTCTGCCGTTGTTTGGTCAAGATAGATCGTTGTTGGCCTCTGATGACCAAAGATTTGGAATGGGGAACGCTCATCCTCTGCAGTCTTGACTTTCGTTAAGGCAGCTCCACTACCCACGCGGCATTGTCTCCATACTAGCTAATCTGCGCAAAGGAGAGCGCAATGCGAGAAGTCATGACAAAGAGCATGGCTCGCAACATATTCTATGGCGGGTCACTGTTCTTCATCCTCATCTTTCTGGCCCTGTCGGCCCATTCGCACTTGTATATCGTCAACTCCGAGAATTCGGCAAAGCTTGATGAAAGTGTGGTCCGGGGCAAGCATGTCTGGGAAAAACACGCCTGCATCAACTGTCATACTATCATGGGTGAAGGTGCCTACTATGCGCCGGAAGTCGCGAATGTGATGACCCGTTGGGGTGTGCTGGACGACCCGGAATCAGCCTTTGAAGCACTTAAGGGCTGGATGGAAGCACAACCGACCGGCATTCCCGGTCGTCGACAGATGCCCAATTTCAACCTCAGCGACGAAGAGATCCGTGATCTGGCGAACTTCCTGATCTGGACCGACAATATCGACGCTCAGGGCTGGCCGCCCAACGAGGCAGGCTGAGAAAGGGAACGGAGCAATGAAATACGAATCCCAAAAAATAGCCTATGCCTACTTTGCGGTAGCTATGGCCTTGTTCGCGATACAGGTGATCGGCGGCCTTCTGGCCGGTTTCATCTATGTATTCCCGAACTTCCTGAGTGAGCTTCTGCCGTTCAACATCGTGCGGATGCTTCACACCAACTCTTTGATCGTCTGGCTGATCCTTGGCTTCTTTGGAGCGGCCTACTTCCTGATCCCGGAAGAGGCGGAACGTGAAATCCATTCACCCAAGCTGGCTTATCTGCAGCTGATCATTCTTGTGGTCGGCACGCTGGGTGTGGTTGTGACCTATGTCTTCAACCTGTTCGAAGGCAACTGGCTGCTGGGCAAAGAGGGGCGCGAGTTCCTTGAGCAACCCAAATGGGTCAAGATGGGTATTGTCGTGGCCGCGTTGATCTTCCTTTACAATGTGTCGATGACCGTTCTGAAGGGCAAGAAGACTGCCATCACCAACATCCTGTTGTTGGGCCTGTGGGGTCTGGCGCTGCTGTTCCTGTTTGCCTTCTACAACCCGGGCAACCTGTCGCTCGACAAACAGTACTGGTGGTATGTCGTCCACCTGTGGGTTGAAGGTGTGTGGGAGCTGATCATGGCCTCGATCCTGGCCTACCTGATGCTCAAGCTGACCGGCGTTGACCGTGAGATCGTCGAGAAATGGCTATATGTCATCGTTGCCGCTGCCCTGTTCTCGGGCATCCTCGGTACAGGTCACCACTATTACTGGATCGGTACCCCCGGGTATTGGCAGTGGATCGGGTCGATCTTCTCGAGCCTCGAGGTGATCCCGTTCTTCGCGATGATGGCCTTTGCCTTCGTCATGGTCTGGAAGGGCCGCCGTGACCACCCGAACAAGGCCGCACTGTTGTGGTCGCTGGGCTGTGCCACTCTGGCGTTCTTCGGTGCCGGTGTCTGGGGCTTCCTGCACACACTGCATGGGGTGAACTACTATACCCACGGTACACAGATCACCGCCGCGCACGGTCACCTGGCCTTCTACGGTGCCTATGTCTGCCTCAACCTGGCGATCTTCAGCTACGCGATGCCGATCCTGAAGAACCGTGATCCCTATAATCAGGTTCTGAACATGGGTTCGTTCTGGCTGATGACCAGCGGCATGGTGTTCATGACATTCGTCCTGACTTTCGGTGGTACCGTGCAGACTCACATGCAACGTGTGGTCGGTGACTACTTCATGGACGTGCAAGACCAGATTGCGATCTTCTACTGGATGCGTCTCGGCTCAGGTGTGGTTGTGGTGCTTGGTGCGCTACTGTTCATCTACTCGATCTGGGTTCCCCGGAAAGAGGTCATCGAACCTGGCGCAGCTGAAACCCCTGCGGAGTGATGGATATGGACGGCTCCATGAAACTGAATGAGGGGGCGGCAAACGCCCCCTTCTACCTCGCCCAAGGTGATGAATGTGATGTGTTCACAGCCGCTTACAACAACGACCTGCCGGTTCTGCTGAAAGGCCCGACAGGCTGCGGCAAGACCCGCTTTGTGGCCCACATGGCCGCAAAACTTGGCCGCCCGCTTTATACCGTGGCCTGCCACGATGATCTTGCCGCTGCCGATCTGATTGGCCGCTACCTTTTGAAAGGTGGAGAAACCGTCTGGGTCGATGGCCCCCTGACCCGTGCGGTGCGCGAAGGCGCAATCTGCTATCTGGATGAGGTGGTCGAGGCCCGCAAGGACGTGACCGTCGTGCTGCACCCGCTGACCGACGACCGGCGCATCCTGCCGATCGACCGCACCGGCGAAGAACTTGAGGCCGCGCCCGGCTTTATGCTGGTGGCCTCATATAACCCCGGATACCAGAATATCCTGAAAACCCTGAAACCCTCGACCCGGCAGCGGTTTATTTCGCTGGAATTCGACTTCCCATCTCCTGAGATGGAAGCCGAAGTCGTCGCCCAGGAAAGCGGGCTGGCGCTGGAGCGCTGCAAGCCCCTGATCCGGTTGGCGAACAAGCTGCGCGGGCTCAAGGGGCAGGACCTTGAGGAAGGCGTTTCCACCCGTCTGGTTGTCTATGCCGCGACGTTGATCGCACAAGGCATGTCAACCGACCGCGCCATCCTCGCCGCTATGATCGAACCTCTGACTGATGACGAGGATATCAAACGCGGGCTCCTCGATCTTGTCACGGCTGTCTTTGGGTGAGGCCGGCCGATGGTCAGGATCGATTTTGAGCCATGGGAACCCGAAGAAACGATCGGGAAACTGTGGCACACCCTTGCCAGCCGCCTTGATGCACCTGAGGTGCATGATGGAGCCGCGGTCGACCTCTCTGAGGTCGCAGGGCGGCTGGCTGTCCTCTTCCGAGGGCTTGGGGGTAGTCCGGGCGTTGAATTGCGCCCGGTCTCACCCGAGGTTTCACGTCACCGTCTAAGCTGGCGTCGCAAGCTGGCAACCGAGGTCGAGCTGATGCCGCGCGCCTCCTTCGATGGCGAAGTTCTGCGCCTACCGGACCGGCTGGCCGTTTTCCCCGCGCGCGAAGCCAATGGCGCGCTTTTTGTCTGGCTGGCCGCTGCTGCCGCCCATGCCGGAACCCGGATTGATGAAGATGACCCTCTGCGCGCTGACCTGCGCGCGTTGATCGCCGCGCAGAGCATGGTCGAGGCTACTTTGGACGACGCCCCCGGCCTGCGCCCACTTTATTACGAGCTTTGCAAGGGTGTGTTGCATCACCGCGACATCCCTGGCCTGCCTCCCGAGGAGGCAGCGGTCGAGGAACTGCTTCGTTACATGTTGGGCGATCCCGCACCCCTGTCAGCGCGGGCCGAGCAGCTTCTGACCTTGGATGATGATCTGACCGCCCCACGTGGATATCAGCATCTCCGCCCTGTTCCCCTGTGGCCCGAACTGCGCGCCGTCGGATTTTCCGAACATAACGAGGTCGAAAACCCCGATACTGAAGGTCCACCTGAGGAATCAGGGGAGAAAACCCACCGCGCCCGCCGCCGTAAATCGGATCAGGCCAACCGCAGTGACAGTTTCATCCTGCACAAGTTTGAGGCGATCCTCAGCTGGGCCGAGTTTCTGAACATCAATCGGCGCATCGATGATGACGATCCCGATAACGCCAAGAAAGCCGCCGACGATCAGGAAGAAATCGGTTTAGGGCAGATCTCCAAAGCCCCGCCAACCAAGCTGAAACTGCATCTGGACCTGGCGCCCGAGGACGTGAATCGCGAGCGTCTTTCAGGCCGCATCCTCTATCCTGAATGGGACGTGCGCACGGGGCATTACCTGCCGGATCACGTCAACGTCTTGCTGTCGGATGCCGATATCCGCGAAGACTCGGCTGAATTCGGCAAAGACCCTGCCACCGCCCGCCGCATCCGCGCTGTAAAGCGCCAGTTCGAGGCGCTGCGCCCGGGCCGCGTCATGACCCGCGGCCATCTGGACGGCGATCAACTGGATATCGAGGCCGCCGTGCGTGCCGAAACCGATCGCCACGCCAGCGGTGAAGGCAATGAACGCGTCTGGATGCAATCCCGCCCCGAAGCCCGCGATCTGGCCGTTTCGATTCTACTGGATGTCAGCCGCTCCACCGAAAGCGCCGTGACAGGCCGTGCCGTGATCGACATCGAACGCGAGGCACTGGCCGCGCTGGCCTGGGGTCTGAACGCCTGCGGTGACGATTTTGCCATTCACGCTTTCAGCTCGCTGAAACGCCAACGCGTCTACGTGCAGCGCTGCAAACGGTTCGATGAGCCGATGGGCAGATTGGTAGAACAGCGCATCGCGTCCCTGCGTCCGGGCCACTATACAAGGCTGGGTGCGGCGATCCGCCATTGCTCGGCTGATCTGGCCAGTCAATCGCGCAAACGCAGGTTGCTACTGGTGATCACCGATGGCAAACCCAACGATCTGGACCATTACGAAGGCCGTCACGGTATCGAAGACACACGCCAAGCCATCCGCGAGGCACGCCGCGTCGGGCAATCGGTCTTTGGTGTTACCATCGACAAAACCGGCAAAAGCTGGTTCCCGCGCATGTTCGGCCAAGGCGGATTTGCGGTCATCCCCGATCCGCACCGCCTGACTATGGCCCTGCCGCAAATCTACCGCCAACTGGTCGGCGCATGAGTGATACCTCTTTGATCGACGAGCTTCCGGGCGAGTTGTTGATGTGGGTTCTGATCATCTCGGAACTGCTGGTATTCGGCGCTGGCCTGATTGCCTTCATGGGCGTTCGGTTGACCGATCCGGCCGGGTTCGCCGAAGCACAATCGCATCTTTATCGTACCGGAGCGGCGCTCAATACGGCGGTGCTGGTCACCTCTGGCTATCTGGCGGCGCAAGCACTGCACTGGCGGCAGATCGCGCGTCGGCTCGCAGCCCGTCTGGCACTGATCGCCGCCGCCGCGCTGGGCGTCGTATTCCTTGTCATCAAGGGCGTGGAATACGCAGGCAAAGCCGCACAAGGGATCACCTACGAGACCCACCCGTTCTTCCTGTTCTACTACCTGCTGACCGGCTTTCACGCCGCTCATGTGCTGGCTGGCGTCGGCATCCTGCTGCTGGTCGCTTGGCGCGATGACCCCCGCAACATCGAGGCAGGTGCGCAGTTCTGGCACATGGTCGATCTGATCTGGATCCTGCTTTTCCCCGTGATTTACCTGCTGGGATAATACGGATGGCCGCAGCTTCATCTTTTCCTAAATACGCCCGCTGGAGACTCCCGAATGCGCTCACACGCGCATGGCTAACCCTTCTGATGCTCAGCGTCGCATCTGCACTGCTGACTGTGCTGCCCATCCCGCCTGCCGCCCTGGCCGGCGGCATTCTGATCCTCGCACTGGCGAAATGCCGCATCATCCTGGCTCGTTATCTTGATCTCGCAAACAGCCCGGCCTGGCTGCGGGGGTTCACCATGGTGACTACAGGATTTGCCATCATCATCTTCGTCCTCTACCTGATCTGACCAAAAAAACGCCGCCTCCGAGGAGACGGCGAAGTGTCACGCAAAGGGGGCGCTTCTTAATCACTGGGCGGCCATCGGCATCCGCGCGATCTGGCAGCGTTGCCAGAGGGCAGACAGCGCGCCGACAAGATGGTCGATATCCTCATCGGTATGCACGGGCGACGGCGTGATCCGCAGCCGCTCGGTCCCTTTTGGCACGGTGGGATAGTTGATCGGCTGGATGTAGATACCGAACTCTTCCAACAGCGTGTCCGAGATGAACTTGCACTTCACCGGATCGCCGACCATCACTGGGATGATGTGGCTGGGGTTGGGGATATGGGGGATACCTTCCGCATCCAAACGGGCCCGAACCTGTGCCACGCGGGCTTTCTGCAAGTCGCGTTCAGCATTCGATTGTTTCAGATGCCGGATCGAGGCTGCAGCTCCAGCTGCGATAGAAGGCGGCAGGGCGGTGGTAAAAATGAAGCCGCTGGCGAAGCTGCGCACGAAATCGCACAGCGCAGCAGAGGCAGCGATATATCCACCCACCACACCGAACGCCTTGCCAAGCGTGCCTTCGATCACCGTCAGACGATCCATCAGTCTATCGCGTTCAGCAATGCCACCGCCGCGCGGGCCATAAAGACCGACGGCGTGAACCTCATCCAGATAGGTCATCGCGCCGTATTTGTCGGCCAGATCGCAGATCTCTTTGATGGGGGCGATGTCGCCGTCCATCGAATAGACTGACTCGAAGGCGATCATCTTGGGTGCATCTGGATCAGCGGCGGCCAGCTTGGCCTCAAGGTCTTCCAGATCGTTGTGTTTCCAGATCACCTTCTGCGCTCGCGAGTGGCGGATGCCTTCGATCATCGAGGCGTGGTTCAGGGCATCAGAGAACACGATCAGGTCGGGGATTTTTGCGGCGAGGGTGCCAAGAGCTGCCCAATTCGAAACATACCCGGAAGTAAACAGAAGCGCGGATTCCTTTCCGTGCAAATCCGCCAGTTCGGCCTCAAGCAGCACGTGATCATGCGTGGTGCCTGATATGTTCCGCGTGCCGCCTGCCCCCGCGCCGCAGCGATCCAATGCGTCATGCATCGCGCCGATCACCGAGGGGTGCTGACCCATGCCGAGATAGTCGTTCGAGCACCAGATCCGCACATTCCGCTGGACCGAGCCATCCGTCTGGCGTGCGTTCGGAAAAGAACCACAACGACGTTGCAAGTCTATGAAAACACGATAATTCCCTTCTTCCCGAAGGTCATTGAGGCTTTGACTGAAATAACGCTCGTAGTCCATGTTACGTGCTCCCCGGAATACTGGCTTTGGGCCGAGAATAGGGCAGCGAACCAACCCGCAACATGACAATAGTCAAGTTTACACAACATAAAACTATGGTGCACAACTGCCGGCTCTGGCATAGCGTGGGGCAAGGATGGACCAACCGGGCGCGCGCGCCGGCAGGAAGTAACAGGGGTATTCTCTTGTCTCACGAAGCACAAAAAGCGATCGCACGTCAGTCGCTGCTGCTGCGCAGTTTACCGGAACAGCATGTGGAAACATTGTTGAGCCACGCGATCTGGCGTCAGTATGACCGTGGTGAGACGATATTCCTGCAGGAGGAAACGGCGCAGGCCATACACGTCGTATTGGAGGGTTGGGTCAAGCTGTTCCGCATGACCCCAACCGGTGCCGAAGCGGTAGTCAGCGTCTTTACCCGCGGCGACAGTTTTGGTGAAGCCGTGGCGCTGCGCAACGTGCCCTATCCGGTCTCGGCCGAGGCCGTTTCGGCCTGTGATGTCATGCACATTCCCAGCCCAATCCTGATTTCGCTGATGAAGGAAGACCCCGAGATCGGGATCTCGATCCTGGCCGCGACCTTCACCCATCTGCACTCGCTCGTGGCGCAGCTGGAACAGCTCAAGGCGCAGACCGGTGCACAGCGCGTGGCCGAGTTTTTGCTGAACCTCTGTGACACTGATGCGGGTGAGTGCGAAGTATCGCTGCCATATGACAAGATGCTGATCGCGGGTCGTCTGGGTATGAAACCCGAAAGCCTGAGCCGGGCGTTTTCAAGGCTTAAGGCGGTGGGGGTAAAGATCAACCGCAACCACGCTGTGATATCGGATATAGCATTGCTGCGGGATTATGCCGAAAGTGATCCGGCGGAAAACTGGGGTCGGTAACCCGACATTGCTGCCGGGTTGACCTGTTCAGACTGTCGCGCCCTTGCGGCGAATGGCGGTGCCAAGGGTACCGGCACATACGCCAACGATGATCGCGATGATTAGCGCCATGGCTCCGACATGGGAAAATTGCCACCCGGCAAAAAGCAGTGGTGCGATCAGGCCTACCAGACCGCCCAATAGGGCCCCCAACCAATATTGGCGGGTCATCATGCCCAGTGCCAGACCCAGAATGCCGGGTAGGCCCAATACGTTGCCGCCGATGGTTCCAAGTATTTCTAACATCTCTGTCCCACCTTAATCCGAGTTTTTGTTCAGGAACGCGCGGATGTCGTCTCCTGAAGCGGCTGCGTGTTCCTGCAGAACCTCGCCGTCTATCTCTTTCGCAATCTTTTCATACGTTTCCAGATAGTTTGGTGGGAGGCTGTGCGCGATACCCTGATGGCAGTCGATACAGGTCATGCCGTTATCGATCGCGCGCTGGTGTTCATTGGCGGCCCGGGTTTCCTGAATCGTGAAGTCCATATAGTCGAAGTTGTGACAGTTACGGCATTCCCGGCTGTCGGATGCTTTCATCTTCTTCCAAACGGCCGTCGCCATAGCGAGACGATGATCCTCATACTTCTCGGGCGTGCTGATCGTGCCTGCCAGTTCGTGGTAGACATCCTTCACGGCCATGATCTTGGCTTTGATCTTATGGTTCCACTCGTCCGGGACGTGGCAATCCGAACAGATCGCCCGCACGCCCGAATGGTTGTTGTAGTGGATCGTCTCACGGTATTCGCCGAGATTGACCTCCATCGTGTGACACGAGGTGCAGAACTCTTCTGTATTCGTCAGTTCCAGCGTCCAGTGGAACCCACCCCAGAACAGGATGCCTGCCAGAAATCCGGCAAGCAGGGTGAAACCAACGCTGAGGACGGCGATCGGGCTCCAGAACCAGGTCCAGAGGCGCCGGATGAGCCCTTGTTTTTCTTGGGAGTCGGACATATCGCGCTCTCCTTTTCGACCTGAGTTTAGTTTCCGGAGGAAGGTTCAAAAGTGTTGTCGACCAGCGGCAGCGCATCGGCCTGCGGCACGTGGCACTGGTTGCAGAAATACCGAGTGCCTGCGATCTGATCTAACTCACGGCCTTCGCGGTCCAGATAGTGGGTCATCGACAGCGTTGGCGCATTGCGCTCACCGGCTTTGGTCCAGTCGTGGCACGACAGGCACTGGTTGGTGCGCAGGTCGATCTGGTACTGTTCGATCGAGTGCGGGATCAGCGGCGGCTGCTGGCGATAGTTGCGCTGCATGCGGCCTTCGACCGTGCGATGCACCTGATCCAGAACGGCAGGTTCATCTACCTCGGCACCGCGCAGGCTGTTGACCCCGGCAGATTGTGCAAGGGCCAGGCCACCGAGGAGCAGCGGCGGGATCAGGGCAAGGCCCACTAGGATCGGCTTTTTCATCTTCTCACTCCTTCAAAAAGGTCTTGAGGCGCGCGGCTGAGGCGCGGCGGTTGGTTCCGGTGGCGCGACGGTCAGGGCGTCGAACCGATGGGTGAATTTGAAAACGTCTTCGGCACAGATATCGATGCAGCGCCCGCAATTGGTGCAGTCGGGCGACAGGATCAGCGGGGTATCTTTGCCTTTCAGCGCCGGAGAGATCACGTGGTTTTCCGGGCAGACCGCGTAGCAGTCCATGCAGTCATCGCAGGCGGAGCGGTTGGCGGCGCTGACCCGCAGCATCGCTTTGCTGCCGATCAATCCATAGAACGCGCCTACCGGGCAGATATGGCCGCACCATCCGTGGCGCGAGACAAACAAGTCGAACAGGAAGATCGCGGCGACCATCGCCCAGACAAATCCCATGCCAAAGATCAGCCCGCGATGCAGCATGGTGATCGGGTTGACCAGCTCCCACGCGATGGCTCCGGTCAGGCCTGAGACGATAAGCACAGTGGCCATAATCCACAGCCGAGTGCCACGTTTGGGTTGCCAGCCTTTTTGCAGGCCCAGCTTGCGGTGCAGCCAATGCGCACAGTCGGTTACGGGGTTGATCGGGCAGACCCACGAGCAATAGACGCGACCTCCGATCAACGCGTAAGCAACCAGGACGATGGCGGCACCGATGGCGGCAGTCAGCTCGGGCCAGTGCCCGGCGATCAGGCTTTGCAGAAAAACAAACGGATCGGTCAGGGGCAGCACGCCCAGCGTCAGCGACCCGGCCAGAGTGCCCTGCACGATCCAGATCCCGAACCATGGGCCCAGCAGAAACAGCACCAGAAAGAACAGCTGACTGGCGCGCCGCAGCAGCAGGTATTTATGGGCACTCAACCAACCTTTGCTGGCGATGGCCTCTTGCCCCAGTGGCATATGTGTGCGGGCAGTCATTGGGTGACCTCCGGCAGCTTAAAGCTGGGCTCAAACCCGCCCGGTGCAACCAGGTTATCCGTACCTGGCCCCGGCAGGCGATCAGGCAGGTCGATAATGCCTTCTACAACCGGTGCACCTTTGGCTTCTTTCTCTTCCCAGCCCTTGAGGTAATGATCAGCGGTGCTGCCACGGGCCAGACGGATGGGCAGAACTTTAATCGCGGCTTCAGGAAGAACGCAGCTTTTCTCGCACACACCGCAACCTGTGCAATGATCGGCGTGAACGGTCGGAATGAAGATCGCGTGACTGCCCGAGCGGGCGTTGTGCTCGGTTTCTAGTGTGATCGCCCCGTCGATGACGGGGCAGACCCGATAACAGACATCGCAACGCAGGCCGAGGAAGTTCAGGCAGTTCTCCTGATCGACCAGAACGGCCACACCCATCTTGGCGTCGTCGATATTGTCCAGTCCGGGGTCTAGCGCTCCGGTCGGGCAGGCCGCGACGCAGGGGATGTCGTCACACATTTCGCAAGGCACATCACGGGCGGTGAAATACGGCGTGCCGGTGGCCACCGCATCGACACCCAGCTCGGCCAGTTTCAACGTGTCATAGGGACAGTCCCGCACGCACAATCCACAGCGGATGCAGGCCGACAGGAAATCTTTTTCCGGCAAGGCTCCGGGTGGCCGCAAGGCCTCGGCTGGCAACGCCCGTGCGTCTCGCGCCAGCCAGGCCAACAGGGACCCGGCTGCCACGCAGCCGCCCGCTACGCGCGCCGAGTCCTGCAGGAACCGGCGCCGCTGCGGCGAGAGAGGAGAGCCAACACGAGACATGGGTCTTACCTTTGCCTTGCCTGCCCTTTACGCGCGCTCGATCTTACAGGCGCATTTCTTGAAGTCGGTTTCTTTCGACAGTGGGCAAGTCGCGTCCAAGGTCAGCTTGTTGGTCAGCTGACCCTCGTCGAACCAAGGCATGAAGACCAGACCGCGCGGAACTTTGTTACGGCCGCGGGTTTCGACCCGGCTGTTGACCTCGCCGCGGCGGGTAGACAGAACGATCTCCTGCCCGCGCCGCAGACCACGATCGCGCGCATCGTCCGGATGCATGTAGACAACAGCGGCGGGATAGGCGCGGTGCAGTTCGGGCACGCGGCGGGTCATAGAACCCGAATGCCAGTGTTCCAGCACACGGCCTGTGCAGAGCCACAGGTTGAACTCTTCATCCGGTACCTCGGGGGCGGGCTCGTATGGTGCAAAGATGATCTTGGCTTTGCCATCCTTATGGCCATAGAACTTCACATCCGCACCTTCGGGCACGTAAGGATCATAGCCTTCACGGAAGCGATAAAGCGTCTCTTTGCCGTCCACGACCGGCCAGCGCAAGCCGCGGGCCTGATGGTAAGTTTCGAACGGTGCCAGATCGTGCGCATGGCCGCGACCGAAATTGGCATATTCCTCGAACAGGCCCTTCTGCACGTAGAAGCCAAAGTGCTCAGATTCGTCGTTGTCGAACCCTTCCGCGGTTTCAGACAGCGGGAACTGGTCGATCGTGCCATTGGAAAACAGCACGTCATACATGGTTTTGCCGCGATGTTCGGGCATGGTGGCCAGTAGTTCCTCGCCCCAAACTTCTTCAACGGTGAAGCGTTTGGAGAACTCCATCAGCTGCCAGAGGTCCGATTTCGCCTCTCCCGGAGCCTTGACCTGTTGTCGCCAGAATTGCGTGCGACGCTCGGCGTTGCCATAGGCACCTTCCTTCTCGACCCACATGGCAGTGGGCAAGATCAGGTCAGCGGACAGAGCCGTTACGGTCGGATAAGGGTCTGATACGGCAATGAAGTTTTCCGGGTTGCGATAACCGGGATAGCCTTCTTCGTTGATATTGGGCGCGGCCTGCATGTTGTTAGTGCACTGCACCCAATAGGCGTTCAGATCACCGTCTTTCAGTTTGCGGTGCTGCAGTACGGCGTGGAACCCGGGTTTGGGCGGGATGGTGCCCGCAGGGATTTTCCACGCAGTCTCGCAGATCTCGCGGTGCTTGTCGTTTGCCACAACCATATCGGCGGGCAGACGGTGCGCGAAGGTCCCAACCTCACGTGCCGTACCACAGGCCGAGGGCTGACCGGTCAGCGAGAAGGGCGAATTGCCGGGCTCTGAAATCTTACCGACCAGCAGGTGCACGTTGTACATCAGTGAGTTCACCCACGATCCGCGGGTGTGCTGGTTGAAGCCCATGGTCCACAGGCTCATCACCTTGCGGTTTGGATCTGCATATTGCTGGGCCAGACGCTCGAGCTGAGATGCAGGAACGCCGGAAAGTTCCGATGTGTATTCCAGCGTGTATTCCGAAACCGCCTCGGCATATTCTTCGAAGCTGATCGGTTCCAATTTGCCCGAGTTCGGGTTCTCGGCCTCTTGCTGCAGCGGGTTATTGTCGCGCAGGCCATAGCCGATATCGGTGGCCGTCTTGGTGATGTTGACGTGGTTCTTGACGAACTCTTCGTTCACCGCGCCGTTCTGGATGATGTAGTTGGCGATGTAGTTCAAGATCGCCAGATCGGTCTGCGGCGCAAAGACCATGCCATTGTCGGCCAGCTCGAACGAGCGGTGTTCATAAGTCGACAGCACATGCACTTCGGATCCCGGTTTGGTCAGACGCGTGTCGGTCAGACGTGACCACAGGATCGGGTGCATCTCGGCCATGTTCGAGCCCCAGAGCACGAACGTATCGGCATGCTCAAAATCGTCATAGCAGCCCATCGGCTCGTCAATGCCAAATGTCCGCATAAAGCCGACCACCGCCGAGGCCATGCAGTGGCGCGCGTTCGGGTCGATGTTGTTGGACCGGAAACCGGCTTTCATCATCTTGGCAGCGGCATAACCTTCCCAAACGGTCCACTGGCCCGAGCCGAACATACCAACACTGGTCGGCCCTTTCTTGGCAAGGGCCTCTTTCCACTTGGCGGCCATGACGTCGAAGGCTTCGTCCCAGCTGACGGGTTCGAATTCACCATTCTTATCGTATTCGCCATTGGTCTTGCGCAGCATCGGTGTGGTCAGACGGTCTTTGCCGTACATGATCTTTGAAAGGAAATAGCCCTTGATGCAGTTCAGACCGCGGTTCACCGGCGCGTCTGGGTCGCCCTGCGTGGCGACGACGCGCCCGTCTTTGGTACCAACCAGGACCGAGCATCCGGTGCCACAGAACCGACAGGCGGCTTTGTCCCAGCGAATATCAGGGTTGCCGACTTGAGCGCTGGCCTGCCCGGTAGCAAGCTGCAAACCTGCGGCTGATGCTGTCGCAGCGGCGGCGGTTGATTTTAGAAAGGTCCGGCGGGATTCAGAGATGGTCATGACATGGGTCTCCGGCTTTATATCTGGCGAGAAGCGTTAAGGTGCGGACGGGTCTCCGCAAGGTCTTCGAAATGGTGATAAGTCAGGGTCAGAGAGATCACACCCGGGATCTGATGCAGATCCATGATCGTCTCGGATGCCAATTTTTCAGGCGTATCCTCGACCACAACAACAATGCGGCCATCCTCAGATGCCGCGTGAACCTCTGCCCCGTTTGTACCCGCAATCGTGGCCTGTGCACTCTGCGTGGTTTCGGGGGTTACATGGACGAGGCATCCACAGATGTTCATTAGGCGACCTCCTGCGTGGGCGGGGTGTGGCGTTCAAAGCTGACGGAACCGGCGGGGCAGGCGCTGGCGCAGGCGCCGCAGCCGGTGCAGGTATCGGTGTCGAGTACGGGTTCGGCGCGGCCACCGGTCTGCAATTGAAAGCGGATTGCACGGTGGTCGCAGACATCCTGACAGACCCGACAGCTGACGCCGTTCATCGACAGGCACGTGGCAGCAACTTTGGCGCGCCAGGGCCAGTCGGCGATATGTTCGGGGTTCAATGCTCCGGTTGGGCAAGCATTGGCGCAATCACCGCAGAATGTGCAGGGGCCTGCATCCAGCTGGACGACGGGGAAGCCCTGTGTGTCGAACTTGATTATGTCTTCGGGACATGCCTCGCGGCATTCGTCGCATTGCGTGCACAGCTCAAGAAACTCGGCTGCATCTGCCCCAGGCGGGCGGATGGAGTTTTGATCATTGCGCAGCACTTTTCCCTTAAGAAACGCACGGCGGCTGGCTAGCTTGTTCATTCGCTTGCGACCTTATGCATAAAGGGCAAGGAGCAGCCTCACCCCGAGTCGAGTTCTAGTGTAACCCGAACATCAGGATATTGACCTATGTCATTTTCAAAGCTGTTATTTCCCCGCAGAGGCAAAAAACATGTGCAAAAAATGCACAATTTCAGATGTGTCTATGAAACTTAAATCACGACCACGCGTTTGCGCCAAATGAATTCGCCGATTCAGGCGCGTTTTTCGCCAATCGTCGTGACGCCCAGAATCGACAGCACTTTGGCCTCGATCTGCTCTGCATTCATACCAGCGACCGCGTACATATCCGCTGGGTTTGCCTGATCGATGAAAATATCCGGCAACACCATCGAGCGATACTTCAACCCTTCGTCGAACACGCCCTCATCGGCCAAAAGCTGCGCAACATGACTGCCGAAACCGCCAACTGCGCCTTCCTCGATCGTGATCAGCGCCTCGTGGTTCGCGGCCAGATCAAGGATCAAATCCCGATCCAGAGGCTTGGCAAAGCGCGCATCGGCGATGGTGGGGGCGATCCCGCGCGCGCAAAGCGCCTCGGCCGCCTTCTGCACCTCGGCCAGCCGCGTCCCGAAGGACAGCAGTGCTACACGCGCACCTTTTTGGATCATGCGGCCTTTGCCGATCTCCAACACTTCACCGCGCTCGGGCAAGTCAACGCCCACCCCTTCGCCGCGAGGATAGCGGAAGGCGATCGGACCATCATCATAAGCGACGGCGGTGGCAACCATGTGCATCAACTCAGCCTCATCCGCGGCGGCCATGACAACCATGCCCGGAAGGTTGGCCAAGTAAGCAATATCAAACGATCCCGCATGGGTTGCGCCATCGGCTCCGACCAATCCAGCACGGTCGACGGCAAAGCGCACCGGCAAGCGTTGGATGGCTACGTCATGTACCACCTGATCGTAGCCACGCTGTAGGAAAGTGGAATACATTGCACAGAACGGCTTCATCCCGCCGGCGGCCAGCGCAGCCGAGAATGTCACACCATGCTGTTCGGCAATCGCCACATCAAAACACCGCGAAGGGTAGCGCTCAGCAAACAGGTTCAGCCCAGTCCCATCCGGCATTGCAGCGGTGACGGCGACGATCTTGTCATCCCGCGCCGCTTCCTCGACCAGAGTCTTACCAAAGACCGAGGTATAGGACGGCGCGTTGGATGGGGCTTTCTTCTGCTCGCCCGTCACCACATCGAACTTAGCGGTTGCGTGACCCTTGTCACGTGCCTGTTCGGCAGGGGCATAACCCTTGCCCTTTTTGGTCAATACGTGGATCAGGATCGGACCTGTCGCTTTGGCCTTGACCGCACGCAAAACCGGCAACAACTGGTCCAGATCATGCCCGTCGATGGGGCCGAGGTATGAAAAGCCTAATTCCTCAAACAAGGTCCCGCCCATGGCCATGCCTTTCAGCATGTCCTTGGCGCGCTTTGCCCCCTCGCGGAAAGGTTCAGGCAATAGGGATACTGCGCCCTTGGCGGCTGCTTTCAGATCGTGGAACGGCTCTTCGGCATAGATGCGCGACAGGTAGTTGGACAGAGCACCCACGGGTGGCGCAATGCTCATCTCGTTGTCGTTCAGGATCACGATCAGGCGTTTCTTCAGATGCCCTGCATTGTTCATCGCCTCAAATGCCATGCCCGCAGACATCGAGCCATCGCCGATCACAGCAATCGCATCGCCGAGACCTTCGGGCGTCACACCGCCCAGATCACGGGCCACAGCAAACCCCAGCGCGGCGCTGATCGAAGTGCTGGAATGGGCCGCGCCAAACGGGTCATAAGGGCTTTCACTGCGCTTGGTGAAGCCGCTCAGCCCGTCTTTCATGCGCAGGGTGCGGATTCGATCTCGGCGCTCGGTCAGAATTTTATGCGGATAGCACTGGTGACCGACGTCCCAGATGATCTTGTCGCGGGGTGTATCGAACACTGCGTGAAGCGCAGTGGTCAGCTCAACCACGCCCAGACCCGCGCCCAAATGCCCGCCGGTAACCGATACTGCAGAGATCGTCTCGGTCCGCAATTCATGTGCGACCTGATGCAGTTGCGCATCTGAAAACTGCTTTAAATCCGCTGGGCGGCTCACAAGGTCCAACAAGGGCGTATTCGGGCGGTCAGACATTTGGCGTTCCTGGCTTAGCTGTCCCGGGCAATAACGAAGCGGGCAGCCTGCTTCAAGGTTTCTGCCGCGGGGCCATATTCATCTAACGCAGCACAAGCCTGACTCACAAGCTCAGCGGCACGGGATTTAGCCGCATCCAGACCAAGAAGTGAGACAAAGGTCGCCTTGCCCGCCTCTGCATCCTTCTGCAAGCGCTTTCCTGCCTTTTCGGCATCTCCTTCAACATCCATGATGTCATCCGCGATCTGAAAGGCAAGCCCAAGCGCCTGGGCATATTGGCGCAAGGGGGCAGGATCGGCCTGCGCCAACCGCGCGCCTGCACAGGCGGACCATTCGATCAACGCGCCGGTCTTGCCCACTTGCAGTTGCGTAATCTCATCCAGTGTCAGTGGCTCTGCTGCCGTCTCCGCCGCAATATCCAGCGCCTGACCCAGAACCATACCCTGCGCGCCGCTCGCTTTTGCCAGTGTTAGAGCCAGTTCGGCGCGCATTTCAGCATTTCCGACCTCTGGCCGCACGCAAAGCTCAAACGCAAGTGTCTGCAGCGCATCCCCGGCCAGAACGGCTGTCCCTTCATCCCATTTCACATGGACTGTGGGGCGTCCTCGCCGCAGGTCATCATCATCCATGCAGGGCAGGTCGTCATGTACCAGAGAGTATGCATGCAGCGCTTCGATCCCCGTCGCCGGCCAGATCGCCCGAGCCGCATCGACGCCAAGTAACCGCGCGCTTTCCAGTACCAGAAACCCTCGCAGACGCTTGCCGCCCGCGGTGGCATAGGCCATCGCCTGTGTCACATCCAGATCGTCCAACGTCCCCAGAACCAGATCGAAATGGTCTTGAATCAGCGCGGCATCCTGTGCCAGCTTTTCACGAAACATTTACTGACCTTCGACAGGCGTCGTCCCGGTTGGCTGGCCATCTGCGTCCAAAGTGATCGCGGCCACCTTTTCCTCGGCGCGTTTCAGCTCATCCTCACAGCGTTTCTTCAACGCCGCACCCCGCTCATACAAAGCGATCGACTGATCCAGCGCCACATCCCCGCGTTCCAGCTGACCCACCACGGCCTCAAGCTCTTTCATCGCCTGTTCAAAGGTCATCTGTTCGACTGGGGTATCGGTCATTGTGCTGCCTTCATCAATTCTTCCACATGGGCGCGTGTCGCCTCGGCCAATGCGTTCAGATCATACCCGCCTTCCAGAGTCGAGACGATACGCCCATCACACACTTCATCAGCAATCTTGCACAGCTCCGCCGTGATCCAGGCGAAATCACCCGTGGACCAGTTAAGATTTGCCAACGGATCATCCTGATGGGCATCAAACCCGGCGGAGACAATAATTAGTTCCGGCTTGAATGCGCGCAGTCGTGGAAAAGCTTGCGCCTCATAAGCGGCTCGCATCTCCGCTCCGCCTGTGCCCGGTGCCAAAGGAATATTCAAAACCGTCTCATAAGCGCCGGTTTCGTCAGTACGGCCAGAGCCGGGCCATAACGGCATCTGCTGACTGGTGATCACCAGCGCGCGCTTTTCGTCCCACAGCAAATCCTGCGTGCCATTGCCATGATGAACATCAAAATCCAACACTGCCACGCGGTTCAACCCGTGATGATCCAGCGCATGCTTTGCAGCCAACGCGGCATTGCCAAACAGACAGAACCCCATGGCCGTTTCCGTCTCGGCATGGTGGCCTGGCGGTCGTATCGCACAGAACGCATTCGGTGCTTCACCGCCCAGTACCAGATCGACGGCTCGCACCACCGCACCTGCCGCGCGATAGGCCGCATCAACAGATCCTGGAGACATGAATGTATCCCCATCAATCTGCTTGAACCCATCCGAGGGCCTTTGGTCAAGAATATCACTGATATGGTTCTGCGGATGAACTCGTAGCAAATCATCATCCGCTGCCAACGGCGCTGTCACACGCTGCAAATCCAAATCCTCAAGCGCATGAAGGATATGTTCCAACCGCGCCACCCGCTCTGGATGCCCCTCTGGCGTCACATGATTAAGACAATCTGCGTGGGTCAGCAAAGCGGTTTTCATCAGGATCTCATCTTCATCTGGCTAAAATATCCTCGCCGAAGGCCTAAAAACGCCGCGCGGCGGCTCATCAGTCCGGCGCCAGCATATAGCCCGCACCGCGCACAGTCTGCAGATACCGAGGCTGTTTCGGATCCTGCTCCAGCTTCCGACGCAAGCGGGTGATCTGCACGTCCACCGCACGTTCCTGCGCCTGTCCCTTGTCGCGCCCCAGGTCCTCGACCAGCTTGGCACGGCTAATCGGTTCGCCGGGCTGGGCCGAGAATATCTTCATCAACTGGCTTTCCGTTGCAGTCAAGCGCACCGGATCTTCGCCCTGCCACATCTCACCCCGCTCGATATCGTAGCGAATTGGTCCAAGATGCAGAATCTTGGCCACCGCGTCCTGCGCGGGCGTTTCCGGCATCCGGCGCAGAATGGCATTGATCCTAAGTAGCAACTCTTTGGGTTCGAACGGCTTGGCCAAGTAGTCATCAGCTCCGGCTTCCAAACCAGCAATCCGATGCTCGGTTTCGCCCTTTGCCGTCAGCAACAGGATCGGGGTGGAATGCGTTTCGCGCAAGGCCCGTGTCAGGCTGACGCCATCCTCACCGGGCATCATCACATCCAGCACAATCATATCAAAATCCAACCCTGACAACACCCGCCGCGCATGGGCCGCGTCGCGCGCAGAAGTCACCAAGAACCCGCTGCGCATCAGGAATTTCTTGAGCAGGTCACGAATGCGCTCGTCATCATCGACGATAAGAAGATGGGCGTCCATTTCGCTCATGAAGTCGTATCCCGCAGTTTTGTATATGCACGACGCATATCAGCATCCATCATCGCTTCAAGCACTTTGCGAAACCCGGCCACTGCTTCGGGGCCCGCATCTTTGTAGGCCGCGCGCATCCGGGCGCGCTGGGCGTCGGAGAGTTTGGCCTCTAACGCCTTCCCCTTATCCGTCAGAAATAGGTGGCGTTCGCGTTTGTCCACTGTTCCTACCCGGCTTTCGACCAGACCATCTTCGATGAGGCTACGCAGAACGCGGTTCAGCGATTGTTTGGTAACACCCAATATGGCCAGCAGGTTGTTGACCGTTGTCCCCGGCGCGCGGTTGATGAAGTGGATGGCCCGGTGATGCGCCCGACCATAGGCCAATTCAGTCAGGATACGGTCTGGATCAGCGGTAAAGCCGCGATAGGCAAAGAACATGGCCTCGATACCCTGCCTCAGTTGCTCATCTGTCAGAAACAACAGGCTTTCTCCGCCAAAGACCGGGGCGGGACGGATGTCGGACATGTTGGACCTCATTCGCAATATGATCTGACTTTATGTCAGCCTTATTGACATTCCAAGAGCGCACAGGTATCGAATCGCAGTTTTTGCGCAACATTATGTCCGATGCGGACCTAAACGGCGCAACATTCGGAAATCTAGCCCGGCTCAGGAGGTTTCGCATGGCGGGATATGACGATCGCGACGGTGTCATCTGGATGGATGGCGAACTTGTGCCCTGGCGCGAAGCCAATGTGCACATTCTGTCCCACGCGATGCACTATGCGTCCTCAGTGTTTGAGGGTGAGCGCGCCTATAACGGCAAGATCTTCAAAAGCCGCGAACATTCGGAACGCCTGATCGCCTCGGCCGAGGCGCTGGATATGCCGATGCCCTACTCGGTCGATGAGATCGAGGCCGCCAAAGAGGAGGCGTTGAAAGCCAGCGGGCTTCAGGACGCTTATGTGCGCGCGCTGGTCTGGCGTGGCTCGGGCGAGGATATGGGTGTCGCTTCCGCCAAGAACCCCGTTCGGATGGCCATCGCTGTTTGGCCTTGGGGTGCGTATTACGGTGATGCCAAGATGCAAGGTGCCAAGCTGGACATCGCCGAGTGGAAACGACCCAGCCCGGAAACCATTCCGGTACATGCCAAGGCAGCGGGTCTTTACATGATCTGCACCATTTCAAAGCATAAGGCCGAGGCCAAAGGCTGCTCGGACGCTTTGTTCATGGATTACAACGGCAACGTGGCAGAAGCGACGGGTGCCAACGTCTTCTTCGTGAAAGACGGAGAAGTGCACACCCCGCTGGCCGATTGCTTCCTGAACGGCATCACCCGTCAGACGGTGATCCAGATGCTGAAAGACAAGGGCGTCACTGTCCACGAACGCCGCATCAGACCCGAAGAAATGGCAGATTTCGAACAGTGCTGGCTGACAGGTACAGCAGCCGAAGTCACTCCGGTCGGGCAGATCGGCGACTATACCTTTGAGGTTGGCGATCTGACCCGTGAAATCGCCGAAGACTACGAAAAGCTGGTCCGGGCGTAAGTTAATACCGCTTTGAACCCCCGCTCGGGCGGGGGTTCTGATTGCAAGCCGTGCAAATTTTTGTGCAGATCGTCCCGAGATATGGACGCCTGCGTGTGAGACCGTATTCTTGATCCATGTTGGATCTTCTCAGCGATATTCTCACCCGCCTGTCTCTTCGTGGCACGTTTTACTTTCGCACATCCTTTACCCCACCGTTCGGGATACAGGTGCCGAGCTACGAGAACGTGGCCCGCTTTCACTTTGTTCAGCGCGGTGAGCTTAAGGTTTACCTGCCTGCAACTGGCGAGACGCTGCGGTTGCGGCAGGGCGACCTGATCTTGATCCCACATGGCGCATCACACGCGCTGCTGTGCAACGAGGTCAAACCCTATGACGCTCTGCCACTTGAGCAGGTGTTGGATCAGTCCGGCTACACGGGCGACGGTGTGCTGGTCTATGGCGGGGCGGAAGAAGAACGCGATACGCAGCTGATCTGCGGTCATTTCTCGTTTACGGGACCCGCCGGTCGGAAAGGGACTGGGCATATGCTGATCGATCGGCTGCCGCCCTATATTCTGATCGAGAACTACGGGGAGGACGCTGGCACCTGGATTGAGGCGACCCTGCGCATGATCGGATCAGAGGTGTCCGGCGCACGCATTGGCGGCGATTTAATTGCTTTGAAACTGTCTGAAGTGCTGTTTGCGCAAGCAATACGGGCCTATCTGGAACACCAAAGCCCGGATGATGCCGCGCTGGCCGGGTTTGCCGACCCGCGCATCTCGCGGGCGCTGACGGCATTTCATCAGTCCCCCGCACAGGAGTGGAGTGTTGCCTCACTCGCGCGCGAGGCAGCGATGTCGCGCACCGCGTTTGCCCAGCTTTTTGCCCAGAAGATGGGAACAACTCCGATACAATATCTGACAGATTGGCGGATGCAGATAGCCTGTCATGGGTTGACCGAAAACCGCTGGAATGTTGCGGATGCGGCTGCCGAGGTGGGATATGCCTCTGAGGCCGCGTTTTCGCGCGTGTTCAAGAAGCAGGTTGGCGTATCTCCCGCCGCCTATCGGGCACTGCACTGATCGTTCTTGTATTTCGAACGATCTGCAAAGTTTATCAAACGACCAAGTATACTCCGTTCGGATCGCTGCTCCTATCCTTTAGCCATCACTCATTAAGGAAAGGAAGTTGAAATGTCCCTGCGTTTTGTCACCCGCTCTGTCCATGCGTATCTCGACTACCCGGTTGCGATTGCGCTGATGGTGTTGCCCTTTGTTCTAGGGCTTGGTCAGTCCAACCCCTTGGCGCTCTGGCTGTCCGTGGTTACAGGCGTGGCCGCCTTCGTATTGACCGTTCTGACAGATCATCATCTCGGAATCTGGAGGGTGCTGTCCTACAAGTTCCACCTCGCTGTAGATCTTCTTGTTGGTATTACCTTTCTGATGGCGCCCAGCCTGCTTGGATTTTCCGGCATTGACGCCCTGTTCTACTGGGTGAACGGTGCCGCTGTTGTCGCGGTCATATCGCTTAGTGCGCCCGAAAAAGGTGTTGTTGTCTGACCGAATACCAAATCTGTAAATCATTGACGGGCTGTGCGGATTTCTGCGTGGCCCTCTTCCTTTTTTTGGCTCTAATAAGGCGATTTGCCCAAATTGAGCTGGCGATGATGTAATCGAATTTAAGGCTTGAAATTTCCGATAAAAACAATCAGATATAATGCAACGCCAGATTTTGATATCAAGCTCCAGGTTCTGGGGCGATCTGTAGGCTCAGCTTGTGCAGATGTGAAGGCCTGCCATCGCCCCGGAAACGACCACAAAGAGGCTGCGATTGCGCGAACGTTTCGAAGAATTGATGGGCGATCCCTGTTGTGCGTCATGTGATTGCGATGCGCTGACCTCAGATGTCGCCGCTTATCTTGATCACAAGACCTGTGATGCCGAACGTTGTCGCAAGCTCGAGGAACACCCCGTCGTGACACCTGAGCCTGTCAGGCGCGCATCACAGCGCGCGCTGAATGAAGGGGAAGTGCGGGTTTAGAAATCCACACCCCGCTGGGCTTTGATACCGGCCTGAAACGGGTGCTTCTCTTCGGTCATCTCGGTCACCAGATCCGCATATTCGCGCAAAGCTTGGGGTGCATCCCGGCCTGTCAGGAATACGCTGGTTTTGTCCGAACGGGCCTTAAGACCGTCAATAACAGTCTCTACTGAAAGGTATTCGTAGCGCAGCGCGATATTGATCTCGTCCAAAACAACAAGATCATAGTCGCCGCTTTTCATCAGATCACACGCCTTGCCAAAGGCTGCCGCCGCGGCAGCAATGTCACGTTCGCGGTCTTGCGTATCCCAGGTGAAGCCTTCGCCCATTGTGTGCCAGGTGACCAGATCACGCTCTTCAAAGAACCTGCGCTCACCCGTCTTCCATTTGCCTTTGATGAACTGAACCACAGCCACTTTCTGACCCCAACCCAAGGCGCGAATTACTACACCAAATGCGGCCGAGGACTTGCCCTTGCCCTTGCCGGTGTTGATCAGCACCAATCCCCGACCGGGATCAACCGCTTCCGAGACTTTTTTGCGGTGCTTCGCCTGCACTTCTTGCATCTTTTCTTTGTGGTTTTGTGCGTCGCTCATCGGGAAACCTCATGGGAATGTCGCGCCCCAAACTAGGGGAAGTTTGCGAAAGGTAAAGTCATGCTTTGGGGTCGGTTACAGACCGCGCCTTGGTCCGATCGAGTCCAAGTTGGCGTTCGCGTAGGATGACTACGACATTGCCGGCAATCACCAGCGCCGCACCACCCAGCATCACCAGGGTAGGAAGCTCATCAAACCAGATATAGCCGATGATGATGGCAAACAGCATCGTCGTATAATCGTAAGGCGCCAACATCGAGGCTTGGCCGAATTTGTACGAGGATGTCACGAGAATCTGCGCCACTCCGCCGATCAAGCCCATTGTCACCAGCAATGCGGCTTGTTCCCAGCTTGGGACAACCCAGCCCCAAAACACCGATAGGCTTGAAAGCAAAGTTGCGGTGAGTGAAAAGTAGAACACAATTGCAGCTGGATGATCCACCTGCACAAGTTGCCGAATGTGTATCTGAACAAAAGCGCGCGCGACGGTAGCCGCCAATACACAGAGCGCTCCGATCATTGCGGCGGTTTCAGCAGTACCCGAGCCCAGGCGCGGCCAGATCATTATCAGAACGCCGACAAGACCAAGCGCAACGGCGCCGATGCGGATCATTCGTATCCGTTCACCCAACATGATTGCGGCCAGGATCAGCGTGAAGATAGGGGTGGCATAACCGATGGCCGTGACCTCGGGCAAAGGCAGCAGGCTAAGTCCGGTAAACGTCAATCCCATGGCCGACGTGCCCAATACACCGCGCCAGAAATGGCCCATGGGCTTCTTAATGATGAAACCATGCGTCAGCTCTCCGCGCCATGACAACCAAGCGATGATGACCGGAATGGCGAAGAGCGAGCGGAAAAACACCATTTCGCCCGGAGGGAAATCATCCGACAGCGCCTTGACCAAGGCGGACATTACTGTGAACAGCACCAGCGCACTGAGTTTCAGCGCCACGGCTAATGCCGGACGATGCGATGTTAAGGATTTCGCCATGGCGCGAACCTGCGCTTTCGCGCGCAAAAGATCAACGATGGGATTGTACCAATCAGACAGATTTCCAGTTGATTGGGATTGGGTGGCCGATTTCTTCCGAGAGTATCTCAAGAAACCCGAGCATTTGAGTAACCCGCTTGTGCGCTAAATCCCGTCCGCCATCAGTCACCATTTCATCTGGCAGATTCAGCAGCTTGGTCTTCCAATGGTCAATTGCAAATCTCTGGTCATCCAAGTCGCGGTCTTCGGCGAAGGGATCGGCGATATCATACAACGCCCGCCCCAATGCTCCCGACACGGCGAAGGTGCGGGCAATCCCGATCGCGCCAAGTGCGTCCAGTCGATCCGCGTCCCGCAGGATACATGCCTCGGGCGATTCAGGAGGGATGTTGGCGGAGTAGCTGTGCGCAGCAATGGCATGTTGCGTGGCGCAAATTTCCGACGCCGTAAAGTCAAGTTCAGTAAGAATAGGCTCTGATTCAGTGGCCGATTGTTGCGACGCCAGATGCCGGTTGGGATCGTCCTTGGGCAGATTGACCAGATCGTGCAGATAACAGGCGGCAAGCAATACACGCTGGTTGGTGCGCTGGTCAGCAATAGCCTGAGCGATTAACCAAACCCGATCCAGATGCGCCAGATCATGCGCCGGATCGGTCAGCATTCGCTGCGTGACGACCGCCCGAAGCGCCGCGCGATGATCAGCCAATCCGTCCACGGTTCTCGCCGATCTGGCCGCGATGCAGAAGCAGGTGATCGAGGATTACACAGGCCATCATCGCTTCTCCCACCGGCACGGCGCGGATGCCGACGCAGGGATCGTGGCGTCCTTTGGTAATGATCTCGGTCTCTTCACCGGATTTGTTGATGGTTTTGCGAGTGGTCAGGATCGACGAGGTCGGCTTGACCGCAAACCGCACGACGACGTCCTGTCCGGTGGAAATGCCGCCCAAAATGCCGCCTGCATGGTTCGAGCTGTATTGCGGGCCGTTCTGACCCATAAAGATTTCATCCGCATTAGCTTCGCCGGTCAGTTCTGCCGCCGCCATACCCTCGCCAATCTCGACGCCTTTTACCGCGTTGATCGACATCATCGCGGCAGCAAGATCAGTATCTAACTTTGCGTATATTGGTGCGCCCAGCCCCGCAGGGACGCCACGCGCGACGACCTCAACCACCGCGCCGACCGAGTTTCCGGACTTGCGCAGATCATCGAGATAGACCGCCCAATCCTCGGCAGATTTAGCGTCCGGCGTCCAGAACGGGTTTTGCTCGATCTGCGACCAGTCGAAATTTCCACGATCGATTTTGTGCGGACCGATCTGTGTCATATAACCGGTGATTTGCACATTCGGGGCGATCTGCTTGATTGCTTCGCGCGCCAACCCTCCAGCGGCGACACGCGAAGCCGTTTCCCGGGCCGAGCTGCGTCCGCCACCGCGATAATCGCGAATACCGTATTTCTGCCAGTAAGTAATATCAGCGTGACCAGGGCGGAACTTGTCCATGATGTCGCCGTAGTCTTTCGAGCGCTGATCGGTGTTCTCGATCATCAATTGTACAGGCGTGCCGGTGGTCTGGCCTTCGAAAACACCGGACAGGATTTTGACCTGATCGGGCTCTCGTCGCTGGGTCGTAAACTTGTTCTGCCCCGGTTTGCGTTTGTCCAACCAGTGCTGGATCATAGTCTCATCGATTTGCACACCCGGTGGGCAGCCGTCGACGGTGGCCCCCAATGCAGGGCCGTGACTTTCACCCCAGGTGGTGACTCGGAAGAGGTGTCCAAAGCTGTTCATCGACATGGGGCGTGCTCCTTTGCGGAACGTGATTAGCGGGCGCGGGGCTTGGCCTCAAGCGGATTTGCGGTCGAGGGTGACCCCGACCGCTTGCTGTCAGGCTGCAGCAGCGATGTGCGCGCGGGTCTCGGTGACCTTTAGGGCCGCCTGTGCGGCTTCGCGCCCTTTTTGCACAAAGTGCTCGCGGTAGATGGCATTGTGATGATCGGTTTCCTGATATTGATGCGGCGTCAGCGAGACCGACAGCACTGGGACACCGGTATCCATACCGGCGCGCATCAAACCATCAACCACGGCCTGAGCAACAAAATCGTGCCGGTAGATGCCCCCATCCACCACGAAGGCTGCACAGGCTATGGCCGCGTATTGACCGGTTTGAGCCAGATCGCGCGCAATCAAGGGCATCTCAAACGCGCCGGGGACGTCAAATATATCGACCTGTTCGGCGGGGATGAGTTGCAAGAACCCATCAAGGGCGCGATCCACGATATCAGAATGCCAATTGGCTTTGACCAAAGCATAGCGGGTGTGTGTCATCATGATCTCCTTAGCAAACAGACACTTCACCCAAGGCGATCACGAGCAGACGCACCGTTTCAGCGGTGCGTTCTACACGTTCTCTTTCATCCGGACTGTAACCGTCGGCTCTGGCCTCTCACCAGATCTGCTGACACCCCGAAGGTCGGGGCCGCTCGCGGGCTTACGGGTCATGCCCGCATACCGCCGGTGGGGAATTTCGCCCCGCCCTGAGAACGAGGTGGACCTTGCCAATTCGATACTGGTTCTGCAAGAGAAATTGGACGGAGGACACAAATGCATCCTAACCCTGCCTTTCGCAACGAGGCGCGTGCGCGTCATATCGATTTTGCCCGAGATCGCGCCTTTGGCATTCTGGCGGTCTCGACACCGGAAGCGCCATTGCTGAGCCACGTTCCCTTCCTGCTGAGCGAAGATGCCGGATGGGCGGATCTGCATCTGGTGCGGTCAAACCCGATCGTTCGTGCATTGAAGCAGCCACAATCTGCGCGTATCGCCGTTTCTGGGCCTGATGGATATATCTCGCCTGATTGGTACGGTGTCGATGATCAGGTCCCGACCTGGAACTATGTTGCGGTGCATCTGACCGGCGTGCTTGAGATGCGCCCCGTGGAAGAGTTGCGAGGCCTGCTGGATCGACAGGCTGCTGATTTCGAGAATCGCCTGTTGCCTAAGCCTCCATGGCTGGCGTCGAAGATGACACCAGATGCGCTGGATCGGATGATGCGGATGATCGTGCCATGCCGACTGACGGTCTCGGACATAGATGGCACTTGGAAACTTAACCAGAACAAGCCCGACGTTGCGCGCCAACGCGCCGCTGATCACGTCCAATCTGCTGGGATTGGGGCTGAGTTCGGGACATTGGCCTCGCTTATGCGCGAGGCCAAAATTTAAAAATCACCTAGTTTACTGAGTAGTGAATGTGGCGAGATAGGCAGCTATGTGATCCGCTCCTTTCTTCAGCTTTACGCTCATATTCGGGCGGGCGGTTTCATCATTCAGATATTCTTTGATGAAGTTGATCGGGTCTTGTGAATAGGCGGCGATGTTTTCTTCGGTCCATACCAGCCCTTCTTGCCCGGCGCGTATCATGTCATCGGTAAACATGCCAATGGGCAGACGCTCGCTTCCGTACAGATAATCGCTTTCGGTTCCGGCCAAGCGACCAACTACGCCATAGAGATTCGGCCCCGTGATGCCGCCTTTGACCAAAACATCGCCATCCTTGATGATCGCGTGGCAGGATGAGCATCGGTTATAGAGTTGTTTGCCTTTTGCGGGGTCTCCGGCTGCAATAGCTTGTGCTGTACTCAGAATCGTAAATAGAACCGCGGTTGCTGCAATCTTTGGCATTGGAATTCTCCGGCTGCTTGGTGATTTCCTTCGGCCTTTCACGTATTCCCGCAATGAGTGCAATCGGAATTCGATATTCTGCTATATCTTTGAAATATCTATTTTAAATTAATAATTTAATCTCATCATGTTCGCGTTAATTTGGAAAATATCGTGGCAAAACTCTGGCAAATTCAGTGTCATTTCGACGATCTTGAAAGGGAGTGAAGGTGGATAAACCCGGATGCGCCAATCCGCAGGCCAGCCCCGAATCACACCACATGACCACTGGGCCTAGTGGCTGCCCAGAAGACTAAAATCTGCATTTGATTTTGAAATTTTACCCTTTCACCGTGAAATGATTGCTTAGATGCGGCGTATTGCGCGTTTAAGAGCGCTGGACGAACTCTATTCTCCCCGATAGATACCCCCTTTAAGACGCCGCAGTTCATGCGGTGCGCGAGCTATATGCCCGTTCGCGGGCGCCAGACAATTCGGAGATAACCTCGTGTCCCACGCTGAAGACCACGAAGGCACCCGCAGAGATTTTCTGTACTACGTCGCTGGCGGCGCAGGTGTCGTTGCGACGGGGGCTGCCGTTTGGCCCCTGGTAAATCAAATGAATCCCTCGGCAGACGTTCAGGCGCTGTCCTCGATCCGTGTTGACGTCAGCGGGGTTGAGACGGGCACGCAGCTGACCGTGAAATGGTTGGGCAAACCTGTTTTCATCCGCCACCGAACTGGTGCCGAGATCCAGGAAGCCAAAGAGCAGGACGCCGAAGGCGTGGATGCTCTGCCTGATCCGCTGGCGCGTAACTTCAATATTGCAGCCGATGCACCGGCAACTGACGCCAACCGCGTCATGCCGTCGCCCGAAGGCGAAGCGCCGGGTGCATGGATCGTTCAGATGGGCGTCTGTACTCACCTTGGATGTGTGCCGCTGGGCGATGCCGGTGATTTCGGCGGCTGGTTCTGCCCCTGCCACGGTTCGCACTACGATCTGGCCGGCCGTATCCGCAAGGGCCCCGCGCCCGAGAACCTGCCTGTCCCGCCCGCTGAATGGGTGGACAACAGCACAATCAAACTCGGCTAAGGGAGACCCAACTTATGTCCGGAATTCCCCACGATCATTACGAGCCGAAGACAAGCGGCGAAAAGTGGCTGAACAGCCGCCTGCCGATTGTCGGCCTGCTGTATGATACCCTGATGATCCCGACCCCAAAGAACCTGAACTGGATGTGGATTTGGGGTATCGTTCTGACGTTCTGTCTGGCGCTGCAAATCGTCACCGGTATCGTTCTGGTGATGCACTATACCCCGCATGTCGATCTGGCCTTTGCCAGCATCGAACACATCATGCGCAACGTGAATGGCGGCTATATGCTGCGGTATCTGCACATGAATGGCGCGTCGCTGTTCTTTGTTGCGGTCTACATTCACATCTTCCGCGGCCTATTTTACGGCTCGTACAAAGCCCCGCGTGAGATCACGTGGATCATCGGTATGCTGATCTACCTGATGATGATGGGCACTGCCTTCATGGGCTACGTTCTGCCCTGGGGTCAGATGTCCTTCTGGGGTGCGACTGTGATCACTGGCCTGTTTGGCGCGATCCCGTTTGTGGGTGACGCGATTCAGACCTGGCTGCTGGGCGGACCCGCGGTGGACAACGCCACTCTGAACCGTTTCTTCTCGCTGCACTACCTGCTGCCTTTCGTTATCGCAGCGCTGGTCATCGTGCATATCTGGGCCTTCCACACCACTGGCAACAACAACCCTACGGGTGTTGAAGTGCGCCGTGGTTCGAAAGCCGAGGCCGAGAAAGACACGCTGCCGTTCTGGCCCTATTTCGTGATCAAGGACCTGTTCGCTCTGGCGGTTATTCTTGTCGTGTTCTGGGCCATCGTTGGCTACATGCCGAACTATCTGGGCCACCCGGATAACTACATCGAAGCCAACCCGCTGGTCACACCTGCGCACATCGTTCCTGAATGGTACTTCCTGCCGTTCTACGCGATCCTGCGTGCCTTCACCGGCGAGGTCTGGGTCGTTCAGTTTGCCAGCTTCATCACCGGCGGCATCATCGATGCCAAGTTCTTTGGTGTTCTGGCGATGTTCGGTGCGATCCTGGCAATGGCTCTGGCACCTTGGCTGGACACATCGACAGTGCGTTCGGGCAAATACCGCCCGATGTTCAAATGGTGGTTCTACCTGCTGGTCATCGACTTCTTTGCCCTGATGTGGCTGGGGGCGATGCCCGCGGAAGAGCCCTATGCGACCTTCTCGCTGATCGCGTCCGCCTACTGGTTCGCATATTTCTTCGTGATCCTGCCGATCCTTGGCGTGATCGAGAAACCTCTGGCACAGCCGGAAACCATCGAAGAAGACTTCAACGCGCATTATGGCAAGGCTGACGCCGACGCCACGCCGGCCGAGTAAGAAGAGGGACCGGAAACATGTTCAAGAAACTTGCAATCGGTGCCGCGTTCGCTCTGGCCCTTGCGCCCGCCTCGACCTTTGCGGCAGGTGGTGGTGAGCAGCACATCGAAGACTTCGACTTCTCGTTCGAGGGACCGTTTGGAACCTGGGATCAGAACCAGCTTCAGCGCGGTCTGCAGATCTATACTGAGGTCTGCGCGGCCTGCCATGGTCTGCAATACATACCGCTGCGGACGCTTGAGGATCTGGGATACTCGGAAGAACAGGTCATCACCTATGCGGCCGATAATTTCGAAGTGTTCGATCCCGAGCTGGACGATTTCCGCCCGGCAATCCCGACCGACCACTTCCCGGCCAATACTGGCGTTGGCGCACCGGACCTGAGCTTGATGGCGAAGGCCCGTGCCGGATTCCATGGCCCATACGGCCTGGGGATTAACCAACTGGTCAAAGGCATGGGTGGTGCGGAATATATCGCATCATTGCTTGACGGCTATACAGGCGAAGAGAAGGAAGAGGCGGGCACGGTTCTTTATGAGAACAAGGCCTTCCCGGGTGGCTGGATCTCGATGGCACCGCCATTAGCCGAGGATCAGGTTGAATTCGCGGATGGTCATCCAGCAACAGTCGAAGCCATGTCGGAGGACGTTGCGGCCTTCCTGATGTGGACCGCTGAGCCAATGATGATGGACCGCAAGAATGCCGGGTTCGTCGGTGTTCTGTTCCTAACGGTTCTGTCTGTGTTGCTTTATCTGGTGAACAAGCGTCTGTGGGCACCCCACAAGGGCAAGATCCGCAAGGACTAATATCCAACCGGATTGTCTATTCAAGGACCCCCGCACCTTTCGGTTGCGGGGTTTCTTCTTTGGTGCCTACTGGAATTCAGGCCACGAGTTCCCAGATAGCGAATACAGAAATTCCGAAGGAGCTTATCGATGGCAGACAAAATCGAAGCCACACGTAAACAGGTTGTCATTCAGCATTGGGATGGCAGCAAGAAATACATGATGGCCCCGAATGAGTATGTCGGAGTTGTTGTGGGCAAAAAGGCCACCGACGGAGAATACGTAATCTCGGACGGCGTTATGGCTCCAGGAGGCGCGGTGCCCGATCATTACCATAAATGGGAGGATCAGACGTTTCACATTCTTCAAGGCACGGTTGATGCGAAGATTGGTGACACGTGGGTCAGCGCCGGCGCAGGGGATACCATTCACTGCCCGCGCGGAGTTTCCCATTATATGAAAAACAATAGCGATCAGGATGTGCGTATGATCAGCTACATTTTCCCAGGCGACCGCGCCGAAGCGTTCATGGCAGAAACCTCCCGGCAGAACGAGGGTGGCGAACAGGACTTTGAGTTGATCGAGCGGGAATTCGGTGTCGTCTATCTTTGACTGTCCTGAGCACAGGGTTGGGCCTGTAACTGCGTGCCTGATGTGCCTGTGATCACCCCGCGCACGATCTGCCCTTCAATTTGAGGTTGGGAAAAAGTGACTTCGGTGAACTGTTCGGTCCGACCCATATGAGGGTTTTCCATCAGTATGTTGTGATACCTTCCAACCTGTTCTGAAAGATGCTTCGCAACCTTGGCATCCCCGGCAGCACGTAAGCGGGCGGCCCGCTCCTTGATTACGTTTCCGTTCACCTGCTGTGGGATGCGAGCAGCGGGAGTTCCTTCGCGTTTTGAATATGGAAACACATGCAGCCAGGTCAGGTCGCAGTCGTTGACCAATTTTAGAGAATTCTCGAAATGGTCTTCGGACTCTGTCGGGAAGCCTGCGATGATATCGGCCCCAAATGTCATATCCGGGCGTAACTTACGAGCCTCTTCCGTGAAGCGGATGGCATCATCGCGCAGGTGGCGACGTTTCATGCGCTTCAGGATCAGATCATCACCATGCTGTAGCGACAGATGCAGGTGGGGCATCAGGCGCGGTTCGGTCGCGATGGCCTGCATCAGATTCTCGTCCACCTCGATCGAGTCGATCGAGCTGATCCGCAGGCGCTGAAGGTCCGGCACCAATTTCAGGATGCGCATGACCAGATCACCAAGCTTGGGTTGCGCAGGCAGGTCCGCGCCCCATGAGGTCAGGTCAACTCCGGTCAGGACAACTTCGTTATAGCCCCTATCGACCAGCCGCTTGATCTGGTCTACCACGACGCCAGCAGGGACGCTGCGAGAGTTTCCGCGGCCATAGGGGATGATGCAGAAAGTACACCGATGGTCGCACCCGTTCTGGACCTGTACGTAGGCGCGTGAGCGGGTGCCAAAACCATCGATCAGATGGCCCGCCGTTTCGGTGACAGACATGATGTCATCTACCTGCACGGCTTCGGTCTGACCGATAAAATCAGCAGCCATTCCTTTCCAGGTTTCGGGCCGCATCTTTTCGGTGTTTCCGATTACCGCGTCGACCTCATCCATGCGCGTGAATGTCTCGGGCTCAGTCTGCGCGGCACAGCCGGTGACAATCAGGCGAGCGTCGGGATTTTCCCGCCGCAGCTTGCGAATTTCCTGCCGCGCTTTGCGCACAGCCTCAGCTGTCACCGCACAAGTGTTTACGATCACCGCATCGCTAAGGCCCGCCTGCTGTGACAGCTCTTTCATCGCCTCGGTCTCGTAGGCGTTCAGGCGGCAACCCAGAGTACTGAACTTGGGCGGATTCATTCCAGAGACCTCAGAAATTCCGGCGTGAGCGTACCCGAAAAAACGTGGACTGTTGGCCCCGTCATCCAGACGCCATCATCGCGCCAGTCGATCCATATAGTCCCACCGTCAAGATCAACTTGTATCTGGCGCCCGGTAAGTCCACGCCGGGCCGCTGCGACGGCAGTGGCACAGGATGATGACCCCGAAGCCAAGGTGATCCCAACACCGCGCTCCCAGACGCGCATGCGGATTTTGTCTGGCCCTGCGATCTGCGCTACCTGCACGTTGGTACGTTCAGGATAGAGCGGATGGTGTTCATAACGCGCACCGAAATCTTCGAGAGGGATCGCCTCCGCATCGTCGACAAAGAAAGTGCAATGCGGATTACCCATTCCGGTTGCTGTTGGTCCCCCTTCGATAGGGAGTTCAAGCGTGTCCATTTCTTCGGTCAGGGGAATCTCATTCCAAAGAAGCTGAGGTTGGCCCATGTTGACTGATGTCAGGCCATTTCCTGCGTCCCGTGCCTGCAGAATGCCGCGTTCTGTCGTGAGAGTCAGATCCGA
The DNA here is from genome assembly GCF_056535285.1 of Ruegeria sp. O11. Lineage (NCBI taxonomy): Bacteria > Pseudomonadati > Pseudomonadota > Alphaproteobacteria > Rhodobacterales > Roseobacteraceae > Ruegeria > Ruegeria sp. O11. The sequence continues at coordinate 141,823 of NZ_JBQERS010000009.1, forward strand.
TCTGCCGGTTTCATCCAGCAAGAATCTGGCAATACATCGCGTTGCGTTTCCACAGGCTGCCGAGGTCGACCCATCGGCGTTGTAGAACACCAGATGCGCATCTGCATTTCCGCTTTCGATCACCGCGAGCTGGTCGAAACCCACGCCAAACTGCCGATGCCCAATTCCCCTGGCCATCTTGGGTGTGATCGGAATCGTATGCGCGCGCGCATCCACAACGACAAAGTCATTGCCCAGCCCGTGCATCTTCATAATGGGCAATCCGGTATCGTTTAGGGTTTGCATTGCGGGCATATAACCCCGGCGACAAAATGAATCCAGCCTGTCCTAAAGATTCCACAAAATAGGGGTTGACCCCCCAGCGCCACCTGCCTAATTAGGCCGCCTATCGGGGCGCTTGACTGACATCAGACAAAAGCGTGCCGAGGTGCAAATTAAGGTCTTGAACCCGGTTGGGTAAATACCTTACAGAGCGCCACGGATCATCGAGATCCAACAAAAGAGTGGGCCGTTAGCTCAGTTGGTAGAGCAACTGACTTTTAATCAGTGGGTCGCAGGTTCGAATCCTGCACGGCTCACCACTGTTTTCAAAGACTTACAAGGCGATCTCATGTCTAACACTCGCTTCGGGTAAGCGCAGGGTAAGCGAAGGCCGCCATTTTTCCCTTTACATTCGCCTGATGGTTGAATGACTCTTCAGGCAAGGGAGGAACGGATGGGACACATCAGGCTTGGCACTTTGCCTCGGTCCAGGAAGTGGCGCGAGGTAGTTGATCTGATCGCAACCGATGCGTCAGTCGAAGAGATCGCCGAGGCCGCAGCGGATGCATCTGAGAGCGATCTCGCACGGGCGAGTCGTGACCCCAGGTTTCAGTTTGTAAGTGATCTCCTCGTGAGGCTGCCTTTGCTTGCAAGGGCTCCGGGCTTCGAAGACGCTTTGGCTGACTTGGGCATTGCGACGTCGGAACTCGGTTCAGTGACCGGCTTGCTGGCCGGTTTGGATCGTGCCGTTGATGGCAGGAGCTTCGATCTCCGAAGTTCCTCAGATGCAGGAGAATTGGCGAAGGCCGCGCTCTTGGAAAGCCTTTCCGTTCAGCTGCACGACCGGTTGCCATCCCTGTTTGAACCGACACCGCAAGAAATTCGCCAAGCACTCGCGAGTTTCGCCGTGGGTGATGCATTTGCGAGACTCGCGCGGGATTTCTTTGCCCGGCTGACATACCGCTCTCTAGACTACTATCTGAGCCGGGAACTCGCCAATCACACTGGCGAGGATCGACGCTTTTCAACCGATGCACAGCGAGTGGCATTTCAACAAGCCCTCGCCCAGCACACATTTGAAGTGTCTAGAATCGTCGAAGAATATGCGGGCGGCTGGTATGGCAAAACCGTCTGGCAGAAGCAGGCGCTTGATCGCGATGCAATAGACAAGTTCACAGCTTACGCGTTCAAAAAGATGCGCTCGGAGTTTGGGCGCCGTTGCGCCGTTGCCTGAAGTTGAAGTCAGATGGTTGCCGCCCTTGACAAAAAGCGGCGGCGATGAAGTCCTGCGTCTCGACATTGCTGGCCGCGAAGTCGCAATGACGCTACGGATTGGACAATTGAACCGTCAATTGGTCGAGGGATTGCAGGATCGTGCGCTCGATTTGCTGGAGATTGCCGCGCTTGTCTATTGCGCGGACGCGGCAGTCAGCCGTGGTGGCCTGGCGGATCAGAAGATGGGTGAGAAGTGGCACAGACGGTTCGTAGCCACTATGCCGGTACGCGATCTGGATTTCTGGCAACGTGAGAGCGTAATACAGGCTCTGGAAGAAACGTTGATGTTTCTATCCGGCGATCGCTTTGAATTTTCTTTTTCGATCAAAGACGAACCGGATGCAGAGCGATCGCGCTTCTTCAAATTCGGTCGAAATAGTTCATGGAAGCCCCACCGTGTCTTGATGTTTTCCGGCGGGCTCGATTCCTTTGCGGGCGCTGTGGAAGAAATCGTGGAACAGAAGCATCGGGTTGCTTTGGTCAGTCATGCCTCGTCCACGAAAATAGCGCCGGTCCAGAAACGGCTGATCTCAGCGTTGAGCAAACGGTACGGACCGGAAAAGTGCCGTCACATTCCCATGACCGCCCAGTTGAAGGGTCGATCGACTGCGGAAAGAACGCATCGCACACGCTCATTCTTGTTCGCGGTACTTGGGTCGATCACTGCAAAGGCCTTCGGACTGGACCGCTTGTCGTTCCATGAAAACGGCGTTGTGAGCCTCAACCTGCCGCCGGTTGGCAGTGTCATTGGAACGCGAGCGACGAGAACGACCCATCCTATGGCAATCAACCTGTTGACCGGTTTTCTGCAGCTTGTTTTCGAGAACGATATGCGCGTCGACAATCCCTACTTCGCGCGCACTAAAGCTGAAGTCGTGGAGCGTATCTCCCAACTTGGGATGGCAGATCAAATTGTCGAGACGCGCAGTTGCGCGGATGTGCATAATCAAACCAATCAATACTTCCATTGCGGTCGCTGTTCGCAGTGTATCGATCGGCGTTTTGCGATGCTCTCAATAGGGCTTGAACGTTTTGACCCTGAAGATGCGTATCGCGTGGACTTGATGTCGGACGCTCGACCGAACGGCATCGACCGGGAGATGGCGTTGTCCTATGTGCGCAATGCAGTGTTGTTTGAAAACGCCACGCCAGATGCACTGATCCGAAATTTCCCCGTTGTGTTGGATGCGGTCAATCACCTCGACAATCCGCCAGACACAGCCTTGGTGATGATCGCAGATTTGCTGAACCGCCATGGAAAGGCGGTCACATCGGTGATGCGCAGAGTTCTTGAAAGCAAGTCACCTGGTGAGTTCCCTGAACAGAGTTTGCCAAGACTATATGGTGCGATGCAGAGCGCCTTGACCTTGCCGTTCGTACCTGCGGCCTCAGTTGATAAAAACGAGAAACAGCAACTTCCGCTGTCCATAGAAATCGACAAAGCCTCCCGTTTGGTTGTGATCGGCGAACATGTTGAGCTTAAGAAAAATGCCACAGCTGACCTGTTAGTGGTCTTGGCTGAAGAGTGGCTCCGTTCTGCTGGTGAAGGTCTCGAACCCATGGACCATCACTGCGTGAAATCTGGCGAACTCGTCGAAAAATTAGGCGTTGAATCCGACGAAGCCGTTAGACGGAGAATTCAGACTGCTCGCAGAACGCTTGCAGGGAGATTGGAGTCCGCTGGCCTGTCAGTTGATAAGCCCCAAGAGCTGATTGAAAATCTCCCTTGGCATGGATACCGGCTTGCTCCCGAGCGCGTGGTCGTTCGTGTGCGTCACCGGAGCTGATCATTCATCAATAACCGCGTCCTCGTCTGGCAACGGTCCACGGCGGCGAAACCGCCCCATCAGTTCGACCTGACGGCCAGGTGAAACAGAACCATAGGAGCTGAACGTCGTCATCACGTCGTCGTGTCCCATGTTCTGCGACCAGGCTTTATAGTCCTCTGGTGTCCTGCAGTGAAGTTTTGCCAGCTCTGCGATCGTATCTCGCACGCGGTGCGGCGAAAACGGTGGCAGCCCAGCGTTGATGAAGGCTTTCTTGAAGATTCCGGCCGCTGATGACGGGCCTGCCCACGGCTCACGCGCGATCCCCATGGTCTCAAAGCGCCGAGACGGGCCAACAGCAACGCGCGTTTTTGGAAATAAAGCATCTGTGTCTGAGAAGAGATGGTCCTTACGAAGCTCTCTGATCCATTCTCGCATAGTTTGTTCGACGTTATCACCGAAGGGAAAAAAGCTGGCCGTGAAGGACTTTCCAAACTTCGTATCCACGGAACGTCCGTCAAACTGCACGCATCTGTTCGCAAGGTCGACGTGTCGCAGTTGCACTGTGATGGCCGCACCTTCGCGCGATCCGGTCAGGAACAAGAAGGCAATCAGGGCGCGATCACGGCGCTGGATTACGGTTTCCACCGGCATCGAAGACAAAAGGTGGTCCACCTGTTCGGGAGACGGATGCGGCTTCCAAAGAGTGCTACGACGGGCCTGTTCCGATTTGCGGTCCGGCGTTAGATAGGCGATGTCTGAGCGTGAGATCTTTGACTTGTACCCCGGTTGGTCCGCCATCCAGTCAAAGAGCTTCATTACATCGCGCAACACACCGTTAATCGTGGCAGCCGACAATGGGGCGCCCGTGCGTTCGTTGCGCAAACTTTGCAGATGGCGTTTGAACGCGCGCGCCCTTTCTGAATGGAACGCCCTGTAGTCCTTGCCTTTGAGCCATCTGTCATAGATGGCAATCGACGCTGCGGCTTTGTCGATCGAAGATTGCGATAGCCCCTTTGCGTCCTTCAGCCAGACAAGGTGTTTGCGCTTGATGCGCAGGTTATCCGAGGTGTGTTTTGGCATGGGTCTCGGGCTCCTCTTTCAAGGTCACTTTTGAATGGGTTTCGGTACAGGACACTATATCTTGGGGAGGCTTGTTGAAGTGTGACCTCCAGTTTGGCCTGAATGGCTTCCAGATCTGAACGGCGAATGATCTTGTTCATGACCGCACCACACGTGGGACAAAGGGCTGTTAGGCGGCCGCTGGAAGCTGTTTCCAGAACATAGTCAGCGATCTTGCCGTCGGGTTCGCGCGGACCTCTGCAGCTGAGGCAGTAGCAGTGATGCAATGCCAACTTGCACCGCGCCTTGCGTTGTCTTTGTCCGAGGAAGTCCTTGAGCACATGTCCTTCGATCAACCAAGGCTTGCTGCTGGTATCAGCCGAAAGTCCGTTGTTCCCAATCCAGCGAATGACGGTCTGGCGATGACAGCCCAAAACGTCCGCCACCTCCCAGACTGTGTAGACAAGGTGCGATTTGACTTTGTGTGAGGGGAAGGACTTTGCCACTACACACCCTCCCCGGAAATCGGTCCGCATGTATTCTGGCAGACCTGCGCCTCCTCAAAGGCTTCGATCACGCCTTCATCGTATAAAACGCGCGCGCCGATCTTCAAAAACCTGGGGCCCTTTCCGAGCCAGCGCCACTGCTCCAGCGTCCGCGGCGACATGTGCCACCGCTCCGCCAGCTGATCTTGTGTCAACTTGGGCATATCAACCTCAATTGCTCACTGCGGCACGAGGAAGTTCGGTCCGCTTCTGTTGAACAAAGTGAGGGATCGGATCTCTAAAATCTGTGGCCGCCGCCAATAAAGGCGTGACACATGCCAGGGCTAAATCATTGATATTATGTGACTTGAATCAGAAAGGTGTGACCCATCCGCAAAATGCGTAACCTTGCCACCCAAATCGCAGGGAGTCAGCGGCTGCAAACGACCCGAAAGCTGACGTTAATCAAAAATGCTTGGAAGACGGCTTCGAGCCCAAAGTTACCGGGTGCTCCGGTCCGCGCTAAGGACGGCAATGCGCAGAAAGCTGACTTTGCAAAGTTTCGCGTGCCTAACCTGACCGGCCCAGATGGTCGGAGGCTCTTCGTGGAAGTGCGGCAGTATAGATTGTTGGCCTATTTGA
>NZ_JBQERS010000010.1:0-138579 GCF_056535285.1 Ruegeria sp. O11
CAGCGGCGCAACGCTTTCAAAGCGGCGTCGCTGGAGCTGATTGTCGTATCGTGACAGCCATATTCGTTGTCGATCTGCCACGCCGCGATATGCGGGTTACGGCCATAACGTTGACCTATAATCTGCGCGATCCGCGTGCATTCGCTGATATAGCCTGCGTGACTAAAACTATAGTGCCGGCGCGAGCCAAATTTGCGCGGATCACCATTGGTGTCCATGGCCAGTATGTCGGGATACTTGTCTAGCATCCAACGTGGCGGAGTTGCCGTCGGTGTGCCCAGCACAATCTTCAAGCCCGCGGCGCCCAGGGTTTCAATCGCGCGATCCAACCAGCCAAACTGTAGATCGCCCGGAGTGGGCTCCATCCGGCTCCAAGCAAATTCTCCGATCCTGACCCAGGTCAGGCCGGTCTCGATCATGCGTGACGCGTCTTTGGCCCAATTCTCTTCGGGCCAGTGTTCAGGGTAATAGCAGACGCCAAGTTCTGGCTTCATATGATAACTCTGTGCTCCGCTTGACCTTCGCCAACATTTGCGGCGGCGAGGGTCATGCCGTTTGTTGGTGTTTTTGTCAGTGTGTCGGCTTCAAGCCCTTGTCGGGCGGAGGTGCAAAACAGCGTTGTCAGATCGTTGCCACCAAAACTCGGGCACGACGTGTGTTTGGCGTTGAAATGGACTGATTTCAAGAATTGACCGGCTGGCGTATAGGCCGCGACTCGGCTTGCACCCCATTGAGCGATCCAGATATTTCCGGTGCTATCGACAACAGCCCCATCCGGGTTCAAGCCGTCGCTTTGCAGGTCAAGGAACACGGCGGCTTCGCCGATGGGCCAGCCAGTCTCCGCATCCAGTTCCCAGCGCATGACCTGTTTGGTCAAAGTATCGCTGTAATAGGCACAGGCGCGGTCAGGCGCGAAACAGATCGCGTTCGAAATCGTCACATCCCGAACCAATGGCCTTAACTCACCTTTCCAATACCGGTAAATCGATCCGGCGCCCTTTTCAGCATTCTTGCCCATGGTGCCAATCCAGAACCCGCCCCAAGGATCGGCGCGGCCGTCATTAGATCGAGTCACCGGGTTGTCGGCCTCAATCGGAACAATCAAATCCTTGGCGTGGCTACCCAGCTCAAATCGCCACAGACCTGTCTCTGATGCGATCAGCAGGGTTTCGTTGTCGAGCCAACCAGCGGCGGAGACATGTTCTTCAAATTCCCAGACCCGAGCTTGGTCGCCTTCTCTGGACATCAGGCGATTGCTAAGAATGTCAAACCAGAAAAGCTGTTTTCGCTCCGGGTGCCACAATGGTCCTTCACCCAATTCGCAGGGGCGATCATCGTAAACGTGGCTCATTTCGTTGACTCGTCATAGGCTGCCACGATCTGCTGGGCGTGGTCTGATACTTCAGCAACAGACATGCCAGGCTTGTAAAGCGCTGAGCCAATCCCGAAGCCATCGGTACTGGCCTTGATCCATTGATCAAAATTCTCTGGGCCCGCGCCACCGACGGCATATACCTGCGTGCCAGGTGGTAGTATGGCCCGCATTGCGGCCAAGCCTGAGGGGCCTGCCATCGACCCGGGGAACAATTTCAACCCAGTTGCTCCAGCTTGTAGGGCCGTGAAAGCTTCGGTCGGGGTGAAAACGCCTGGCCAGCTTTGCAATTCAAGTGCAATAGCACGTTGGACTACCGATACATCGCAATTCGGTGAAACGATAAGTTTGCCGCCAGCGTCCGCTACCGCATCAACCTGATCAGGGGTAAGCACAGTTCCTGCGCCAATAAGTGCCCGATCACCGATATCCGAGGCTAGGATACGGATGCTTTCCAGAGGATCGGGTGAATTCAGCGGTACTTCGATCCGGTCAATACCCGCTTGCACCAACGCGTGCCCGACAGGCCCCGCCTCATCAGGTTTCAGCCCGCGCAAGATGGCGATTATGGGACGGCTCATGCGGTTTGCCTCGTGAGTGTGCGGGCCTGTGCCAGCCCCGCAAGTGTTGTCGCGGTTGCGTCAACGGTTTCGACCAATGCGCCTTGTTGCTGTAGTGCGGTGGCGTAGGCCTTGGTTAGACTTTCCGAGCCGATGACTGCCAATTGCTGACCCAGCCAATAGGGCCGCGATGCGGCAAGCTCTGCTCCTATCAGGAAGCCCGAAAGACTGGCCTGCGCGATGTTCTTACTCTGACCGTGCAGCAAGTCAGCCGCCCGTAACCCAAAGAGTCGCGCAGCAAGCTGTTCAGGTTTCGATAGCGTATCCGTCACAGCGTCAATGAAGCTTGCTTCGTCCCATCCATCATCAATTGAATGCCGAAGAACGGATTGCCCGCACAGCAGATCAAACATCTCACCGGTCATAAAGGTTCGGAAACTGACGACTTCACCAGCACTGATCTGGGCCCATTTTGTATGCGTGCCGGGCAGGCAAATCACACCGTCCCAATTCTGATGCGCACTGAGGAACCCTGCGATCTGAGTCTCTTCACCGCGCATCACATCGGGGGGGCTGTTCTGCTTTAGTCCCGGAACTACGAAGGCCCGAATACGCGGATCAGTGTTTGGAACGCGGAAGGGTACGACCGGGATTGGCTCGGACGGCACGGCGGAATAGGGCGCCTCGACCCAGCCCTGCCGCGCACCAACCATTCCGCAGGCGATCACGTCTACTGGCTTCTCAGGCAGCCAGTCTTTGATCAGAGCCAACAGGGCTGCCTGAAAATCTCCCCCAGCCGTGCGCGACATACCATCCTGCGAAACCGCCTGAGCGATCACTCTTTCTCCCTGCATGGCCCAGACGCGCAGATGAGAGGTACCCCAGTCAACAGCGATCCACTCAACATTCATAGCGTTACCCCGTTACCACAACGCCGCCGTCGACAACCATGCATTGACCCGTCATGGCACGGCTTGCGCTTGAGGCCAGAAACAGGGTTGGTGCGATCATGTCTTCGGGCGTTAGATGTTCTTTCAGGCATTGGCGATCCAAGTGCGCGGCCAGATCTTCGGGCGTTGCCCACATGTCCAGCTGTTTCTGCGTCAGAACCCATCCGGGTGCCAATGCGTTGACCCGGATTTTCTGAGGCCCAAGCTCGCGCGCCAAAGAGCGAGTCATACCGGTGATTGCCGCGTTTGAGCTGGTGTAGATCGGATAGCCTGCGTTCCCCATCATGTAACTGATTGAACTGAAATTGATGATCGACCCGCCGTTGTCTTTCATCTGCCGCGCGGCTTCCTGACAGGCAAAGTAATAAGCTTTGAGGTTCACCTCGATCATCCAGTCCCAGAAATCGGGAGTGGTTTCCTCAAGCGAGTGACGCTTGTCGTTGGCCGCGTTGTTGACCAGCACTTTCAGCGGGCCGTGGGCCTCGGCTGCTTTGGCCATGGTGGCATGCAACAGCTCGGTATCGGTCATGTCACCCTGCAGGAAGAACGGTGCGCGGCCATGCTTGTCACGCATCTCTTCGACGAAAGCGCTCGCATCGGAACGACCTATGAAGGCAACATTTGCACCTTGGCCCATGAAGCCATCGGTTAGTGCCGCGCCAACACCCGATCCACCGCCGGTAATGTATACGGATGCACCGCGCAGGTCTTGAAATGTAGCTGGTTGATCCATCAGTGGCTCTCTCTCGTCACAAGGCGCGTGTCTTTGCCCACAAGGAAATCAAGGTCGGCGCCCTGATCGGCTTGCAGCACGTGGTCGATATAGAGTTTCGCATATCCGCGCGTGTAATGCGGATCGTCCGGTTGCCACAGGGCGCGGCGGGCGTCCAGTTCCTTTTCGTCAACTAGCAGTTCCAGTTCGCCTTTGCTGGCGGACACTCGGATGCGGTCACCAGTTTTGACCAAGGCAAGTGTCCCACCGGCCTGCGCCTCAGGGCTGACATGCAGGATGACCGTTCCAAAGGCCGTGCCCGACATGCGTGCGTCCGAGATGCGGATCATGTCGCGTACGCCTTCTTTGACCAGCTTTGCCGGGATCGGCATGTTCCCAACCTCCGGCATGCCCGGATAGCCCTTGGGGCCACAGCCTTTGAGCACCAGAATGGTCTCGGGTGTGACAGGCAGGTCGTCGCGGTCGATATTTGCTTTCAGGTCCTCGATGCTCTCGAAAACATATGCTTCTGCCTCGGTTTCCAACAGTGCGTCTGTGGCCGCCGAAGGTTTCACGATCGCCCCGTTGGGCGCAAGATTTCCGCGCAGAACCCGCAGGCCAGCGGCGGGTTTTACCGGATCGTCGAAGGGGCGAATGACATCTGTGTTGAAACACTCAGCGCCTTCATAATGCGCCGAGATATCCTTGTTCAGAACCGTTTTAGCTGGGCGCAGGAAAGGATTGAGTTCGCTCAGAACCACTGGCACGCCGCCTGCATAACAGAAATCCTCCATCAGGTATTTGCCAGAAGGCATGCAGTTGACTAGCAGTGGGATTTCTGACCCGATTTCAAAGTCTTTCAACGTCAGATCAACGCCCACGCGCCCTGCCAGCGCCAGCAGGTGAACCACCGCATTTGTTGATCCTCCGACGGCCGCATTGGCGAGAATGGCGTTTTCAAAGGCTTCTTTGGTCAGAATGTCCGAGGGTTTGAGGTCTTCGTCCACCATCTCGACAATTCGTTTGCCGGTCAGATGCGCCAGTGCCATGCGGCGGGCGTCGACGGCGGGCAGGGCGGCGTTGGTGGGCAGAGACATGCCCATCGCCTCAACCAGCGAGGCCATGGTACTAGCGGTGCCCATGGTCATGCATACACCCGCGCTGCGCGACATGCCGGATTCCGCGCTCATGAATTCCTGCAGGGTCATTTCTCCAGCACGAACCGCCTCGGAAAACTTCCAGACATCCGTGCCCGAGCCGATATCCTGACCCCGGTACTTACCGTTCAGCATCGGGCCTGAGCTGACCACGATGGATGGCAAATCGACCGAGGCTGCCCCCATCAGCTGCCCGGGTGTGGTCTTATCACATCCCCCCAGTAGGACAACGCCGTCGATACCATAGGCGCGGATGGATTCCTCAACATCCATCGCCAGCAGATTGCGAAATAGCATGGCGGTGGGCTTCATCTGAGTCTCGCCCAGCGACATTACCGGGAATTCGACAGGGAAGCCGCCCGCCTCCCACACACCCCGTTTGACACCCTCGGCCAGGTCACGCAGACCCGAGTTGCATGGGGTCAACTCCGACCATGTATTACAAATGCCAATGATGGGGCGTCCGTCGAACGCATGGTCCGGAAAGCCCTGGTTCTTCATCCACGACCGATGAATGAACCCGTCCTTGTCAAGTTTTCCGTACCAATGTTGAGAACGGCGTTTTTTGGTCATTTTTGGCTCTGTCTGTCTGGCTTGCGATGGAGTTGATTGTTTTTCGAATAGATGAAGATCAGGCCGCACGGGCTGATTGGCACCAATCGGGTAGCCAGTCGCCATGGGCGGAAAGCAGATCGGTGACGAGGCTGCGAATTTGGCGCAAATCCAACTCCGCCGCAGTATGGGGATCCATCATGGCGGCGTGATAGATGTATTCTGGGTTCTCTTCGGTCAGTGCACGAACCGTCAACTCTTGCACGTTGATCTGGGTCCGCATCAGAGCGATCAGCTGGGGCGGGATATCCGTAACCACGGAAGGTTGGACGCCATTTGCGTCGATTAGACACGGAGTTTCAACCGCGGCTCCCAGCGGCAGTTGCGGAATTTGACCCGTATTCGGTAGGTTGCCGTAAGCTGTGTAAGGCGTATCTGTCACGATTGCGTTCATAAGGTCGGCGGCAAATTCGTGGCTTCGGGTTACTTCGATATCCCGACCATCGGTCAGTGTCTTGGCTTGGTCCTTCCAATTGGCCACCTGCTCGACGCAGCGGGTCGGGTATTCGTCCAGCGGTATGCTGAACTGTTCGATCAGGTCATTGCGTCCGTCTTTGATGAACCAAGGAACGTATTCTGCAAAATGCTCGGAACTTTCGGTGCAGAAGTAACCGAGATGATCCATCACTTCGTACCGGACTTTGTTCGGACAACGAGGCATGAGAAGCGGAGGCTTGGGCAGGTGCCCGGCGTGATAGCCCTGTCGCAGAGCAGGATAGATATCGCGGCCCTCATGCTCGAGTTTGAGAAAGAAGGCGACGTGGTTAATGCCTGCAACTTTGTAGCGAATATCCGCCTTGGGCAGATCCAGATCATGCGCCAGTTCCTCGACTGTGTTCTGAACGGAATGACACAGTCCCACATGTTTCAGAGCAGGGAAGCGCTCGGCCAGGGCCCAGGTATTGATGGCCATCGGATTCACGTATTGCAGTAGCGTCGCATTGGGGCAGAGTTGCATCATGTCCTGCGCGACACCCCACAGAACGGGCACAGTACGTAGGCCGCGCATGATACCGCCTACACCCAGCGTATCAGCGATGGTTTGGCGCAGGCCGTATTGTTTCGGGACTTCGAAATCAGTCACAGTGCACGGCTCATATCCGCCGACCTGAAAGGCGGTAATCACGAAATCCGCGCCGTCCAGCGCTGCGCGGCGATCCGTGTGGGTCGAGACGGTCGCACCCGTGCCGACTGATCGGATCATGGCCTTGGCCACAGCCTCGCTCTCGGCCAAGCGCACCGGATCAATATCCATCAACGCAAAATGGCTGTCGGCGAGGGCAGGGGTGAGCAGGGCGTCGCCCACGATATTCTGCATGAAGATCGTGGAACCCGCACCTACAAAGGTGATCTTGGTCATGAGGTAAACCTCTGGTTTGGCGTTATTTTACAGCACCGAGGGTCAGGCCCGCGATAAAGTGTTTCTGCATCAGGAAGAACATGGCAACAGGTGGTAGGGCTGCCACAATTGAACCGGCACTCATCAGCTGATAGGCGGCCCGGAATTGGGCGTTGAAGCTGGTGATCCCGGCAGTCACGGGCTGACTTTCGGCGCCTTGGGTCAGGACAACCGCCCAGAAATAATCGTTCCAGATGAAGGTGAAGATCAGCACGCTGAGCGCGGCAATTGCGGGCTTCATTAGCGGTAGGACCACATACCAGAAAATCCGCCATTCGCTGATACCTTCAACCCTCGCCGCCTCGATGAGTTCGAAGGGTAGGGCGCGGATGAAGTTGCGCATGAAGAGTGTGCAGAAGCCGGTCTGGAAGGCGATATGGAACAGAACAAGCCCGGTTTTGGTGTTGTAGAGGCCCAGTTCCAAAGTCAGATCGCGTACGGGGACCATCAAAATCTGGAAGGGGACAAAGTTGCCCGCCACGAACATGAAGAAGATCCAAAGGTTCGATTTGAACTTGTAGATTCCAAGCGCAAATCCGGTCATGCAGCTGAGCGCCACGGCTCCGATCACGGTGGGTACGGTGATCAGGAATGAGTTCAGCAAATATCGAGGCATGTCTGAATTAAAGAAGACCTGCCCATAGTTGAAAGCGCCCTCAAAGCTGGACGGCATGCCCCAATAGTTCGCGTTGGTGAAGTCTGCCGCCGGTTTGACCGAGAACAAGGCGACCGCCAGCAACGGCCCCAGCCACAGCAACAGCGCCAGAGGCAGCATCGCCTGATAGGTGATCTGGGCCGCGCGGGGTTGTTTTTCGATGGGTTTGGGAAACATCTCAGTGCCCCTTTTCTTCGCGATACATCGACCACAGGAAATAGGCGATGAAGCAGAGCATGATGAGGAACAGGATCACCGCGATGGCGGCTCCATATCCCATGCGGAAACCGTATTCGGAAAGGGCGACTTCGAACATGTAATAGGCCAGCACACGGGACGACCCAAAAGGCCCCCCCTGTGTCATGATCGAGATCAGGTCAAAGCTGCGCAACGCACCGATGATGGTTACGACAAAAGCGATGAACGTCGCGGGTCGCAGTTGCGGCAGGATGATGTGCCACAGCATCCGCCCACCTTTTGCACCGTCAAGCCGTCCGGCCTCGATTTGCTCGGGGTCAACGGCGTTCAGGCCGGTGAGGTAGAGGATCATGCAATAGGCGGTTTGCGGCCAGAGCCCTGCGAAGATGATGCCATAGGTAACGAACCGTTCGTCGCCCAACACATTCAGCGGGCCCATACCGAATAAACCTAGGAATTCGTTCAACAATCCGAATGTCGGGTCGTAGAACCATGTGAAAACAAGGCCAACAACAACCTGAGAGATGACGAACGGAAAGAAGAACAAAGACTTATAGAGCCGTATGCCCCAGACCGTCTGATTCAGGAACAGTGCGATGAACAGGCCTGCGGGAATTGCAGCAAGATACAAAACCAACCAGATCAGGTTGTTCTTGAGCGAAATGTAGAATGCGTCACGGTCGACCCATTCCCAATACAGATCCTCATAGTTGCGCATGCCTACATATTCGGCGGCTCCCAGCCCATCCCACTCGTAAAGAGACAGGTTGAAAGACTGAAACACCGGGATGATCACATAGACCAAGAAGAACAGCAGGCCCGGAGCCAGAAACAGCCAAGGCGCGATGCGCTGCTGGTTTCTGTGGAACCAGCTTTCCTGTTCTGGGGTGTCAACTACAGCGGTCATGGAACATCTCTGGTTAGGGGGTGAAGGCGGGCTGAAGCCCGCCCTACGATTTTGAATGGTTTAAGGCCGAACAGAGTTCGGCCCTAATTACACTTAGTTGTCGTAGATACGCTCACGCGCGCGTTCCAGCTTGGCCAGAATCTTATCCGCGTTGTCAGGCTTGACCATGAATTCCTGGAAGCCCTCCATCGAGACCTTGGCCATTTCTGCTGGTGCGTCACGGTCCCAGAACTGGGCAACACCGCCAGGGCTGTTCGACGACAGCATCGTGAAACCTTGCTGCAGGAACTTGTCGTCATCTACCGCAGATTGCGCGTTCACAGGCAATTGGCCGAGGTTTGCACCGTTGTTGATTTCGGTCTGCTCGTCCGCGGAGACCGCAAAACGCAGGAACTCACGCGCGGCTTCCTTGTTTGAGGCATTGGCCGGAATGTGGAACGTGTCCGTCGGCGCATCTTCGGCCAGTTCGACATCGGGGTTGATGGCAACGAACTGGTAGAAATCCAGCTGATCGTCCGTCAGACCCGCCTCACGCAGGGGCGCCACGGCGAAGTTGCCCATCAGATAGGCCGCCGCCTCGCCGTTGACCATGAAGGGCAGGGCTTCCTGCCAGCTATAAGTCTGGTGATTGTCGATGAACGCGCCCATGTCGATCAGCTGTTTCCAGTTGGCGAAGGTCTGCTTGACCCGGTCGTCTTCCCAGCTGATTTCACCATTTGCGAGCTGGTTGTGGAAATCGAACCCGTTGGTACGCATATTCAAGTAGTCAAACCAGCCTCCGGCGGTCCACAAGAACTTGGTTCCGATGGTGTAGCAGGCGCGGCCTGAATCAACTATCTTCTGGCAATTGGCCAGCTCTTCTTCCCAAGTGGTTGGCTCGGTCAAGCCAAGTTCATCAAAGATGTCTTTGCGATAGTAAACCCCCCACTGATAGTATGTGTACGGGACACCCCATTGCTTTCCATCAATGGTCATCGCGCCTTTGGTGGATGCCAGATTGTCGGCGATTTCAGGCTCGGCCCACAGATCTGAGACGTCCTCGAACAGGCCCGCCTCGACATATGGCTTCATCCGGTTGGCAGCGTACCACGTGGCAACGTCAGGCGTGTCTGCCGTCAGAAAGTTGCGGATCTGGGTCTTATAGGCTTCGCGGTCGATCACGGTGGTTTCGATTTCCAAGCCGGGATGCTCTGCCGCGAACCGCTCGATCATCGCCTCCATCGTCGCGCGCGGCGCCGGGTTGGATGTATCGAGGAAGATTCGCAGCTCGCCGGTCAGCTCAGCTGCGACAGGCGCAGCAAGTGCCACACTGGCAGCCAAAGCAGCTGCTGTGCGCTTGAACATGGAATGCATAGTTTCCTCCCTTAAGCTTCCATATTGGTTCCAAATATTGAAACCTTGTTTTATATATTGAAAACTACACATCGACTCGGCTAGTCTTGTCAAGACCCTCGTGTCCAAGGCAGAGGGAAAGTGGAGGAGAACAGGCACCCGTGGCAGGTGACGGAACAATAGGAAAAGCATGTGATGTGTTGGAACAGGTCGCGGCCTTCGGGCGTCCGGTGCGGTTCGGGGAATTGCTGGAAAGCAGTGAATTCCCCAAGGCGACGCTGTACCGCTTTCTGCAATCGCTGACCAATCAGGGCATGCTGCATTACGAACCGGACCGGCAAACATATTCTCCGGGGATGCGGTTGGTGCGGTTGGCTCATTCGGCATGGACCCAAAGCTCGCTTGCGCCCATTGCGCGGCCTTTCTTGGACGCCCTCAGCGCCGAGACAGGGGAAACGGTGCACCTGGCGCAGCTTGATTCCGGTCAGGTGCTTTACGTGGATAAACGCAATGCTCAGCGACCGATCGAGATGTATTCCGAGGCCGGCAAGGTTGGCCCGGCTTACTGCACCGGCGTCGGTAAGGCGATGATGGCTTATCTGGACGAGGCTCAGTTGGAGAAGACGATCTCGCAACAAAGCTTTCACCGGTTCACCGACAAGACACTGGCCTCGGAGAAGGCATTGCGAGCGGATCTCGAGCTGATCCGCAACCGGGGTTACGCGGTTGATGATGAAGAGCATGAGCCCGGCATCATCTGTATTGCCTGCCCGATCCTGACCTCCGGGGGCCGCATGTTAGGGGCTCTATCGGTGACGGGATCGACCGGAAGGATGGATTTCGAACAATTAAAATCTTGGGTGCCACGCGTCCGGCGCGTCGCTGAGCAGATTGGCACAGAAGCACAGGCGTGGCGGTTCCCCGAGGGCCAACAGAATAGGATGCAAGCAACATGACAGGTGTAACCCTGAAAGGCGCGATCAAACGGTATGGCCAGACTCAGGTCATTCACGGGATCGATCTGCAGATTGAAGATGGCGAGTTTTGCGTGTTCGTGGGCCCTTCGGGCTGCGGCAAGTCTACGTTGTTGCGGATGATCGCGGGGCTTGAGGAAACCTCGGATGGTGAAATCCATATCGGCGCACGTGAAGTCACGCACGTCGACCCGGCCAAGCGGGGGGTGGCGATGGTTTTTCAGACCTATGCGCTCTATCCGCATATGACTGTGGCCGAGAATATGGGCTTTGGCCTGCGGATGAACGGTGTCGCCAAAACCGAGATTAACCAGAAGGTTCAGGAAGCGTCGAATATCCTAAAACTCGATCAATATCTGAAACGCAAACCCAAAGCGTTATCCGGCGGTCAGCGTCAACGGGTTGCGATTGGGCGCGCTATTGTGCGCGGCCCCGAGGTGTTCCTGTTCGACGAGCCGCTTTCGAACCTTGACGCGGAATTGCGGGTTGAAATGCGGGTCGAGATTGCGCGGCTTCATCAGGAAATCGGCGCGACGATGATCTATGTTACACATGATCAGGTAGAAGCGATGACCATGGCCGACAAGATTGTGGTATTGCGCGACGGCCGGATCGAGCAGGTGGGTGCCCCAATGGACCTGTATCGTGACCCCGATAACAGATTCGTGGCGGGCTTCATTGGCTCTCCGGCCATGAACTTCTTAGAGTGCGATGTCGTGGATGGCATGGTGCGGCACCCTGCGCTGACTGATGCGATCCCGGTCACCGAAAGCGTTCCGAATGGGGCAACGAAAGTGACTCTGGGCATTCGCCCCGAGCATATTCAGGTGGATCGAAACGGTGACACCTGCACAGTCGATCTGACCGAAGCGCTGGGTGGGGTATCCTATTCCTATCTGCTTACGCCCAATGGCGATAAGCTGATTGTGGAAGAGCGGGACGACCAGCGCAGTACGACCGGTGACCGTATCGGGCTTTCGATCCGGCCCGAACGCGCGATGCTGTTCGATCCCGAGACGGGTCAGCGGCTGCGATAGGGCTTGCCAGACCGAAGTTGTTTTGTGCATGACTGCGCATTAACCAGCGGCTTTCAGGAGGCCATATGCGCAGTTCCAAAACCATCCATGTGATCTCAGCCCATGCCGAAGGCGAGGTGGGCGATGTAATCGTTGGAGGTGTTACCCCGCCTCCCGGGGAAACGGTTTGGGATCAGAGAACCCATATCGCTGAAGATCAGACCCTAAGGGATTTCATGCTGAATGAACCCCGCGGCGGTGTCTTTCGCCATGTGAATCTGCTGGTACCACCAAAAAAACCCGCGGCCGATGCGGCTTTCATCATCATGGAGCCGGAAGACACGCCGCCGATGTCCGGTTCGAATTCCATCTGCGTCTCAACGGTTCTGCTGGATAGCGGCATCCTTCCGATGCACGAACCTGAAACCCATCTGACATTGGAAGCTCCCGGAGGGCTGGTTCGCGTTCGCGCCGAATGCCGAAATGGCAAGGCAGAACGCATATATGTGCAGAACGTGCCAAGTTTCGTCGACAAGCTGGATGCCCGGATCGAGGTTGAGGGCATCGGGACGCTGCGCGTAGATACCGCGTTTGGTGGCGACAGTTTTGTAATTGTCGATGCAGCTGATCTGGGTTTTGACCTGATGCCTGATGAAGGCGCTGATCTTGCCAGAACCGGCGCGCGTATCACCGATGCGGCCAATGAGCAGCTTGGCTTCAATCATCCCACCAAAGACTGGAATCACATTTCATTCTGCCAGATCGCAGGCCCGCTGGATCGGCAGGGTGATATCCTCACAGGTCGCAATACAGTCGCCATCAAACCCGGCAAGCTGGATCGTTCTCCCTGCGGCACCGGAGCTTCGGCCCGAATGGCTGTTTTGCTTGCCAAAGGGCAGATGTCGATGAATGACCGCTATCACGCGCGCTCGGTTATCGACAGCGAGTTTCGCTGCCGCATCGTGGATCAGCTCGATCTGAATGGGCGCGTGGCGATCACCCCGGAAATCTCAGGGCGGAGTTGGATTACGGGCACGCACCAGCACATGCTGGACCCGGAAGACCCTTGGCCCGGTGGCTACCGCTTGAGTGATACTTGGGGGGCATAAGTCGGGGTCAAAATTGACCCCGTACTTTGGTTGATCTTCAGGTATCGAGATTGAACATCAGTCTTGCAGTCACTGGTACAGTACGAGTGATACTGGGAAGTTGCGCCAGCTCCATTAGCTTGTCGACACCTGCTGAGACGCCCGCATCCTCGGTGCTGATGAAGACCATATCGTTGGTTGACACCATGACAGTGTCTTCGGCCACGCGCAAAATGAACATATCGGTGTAGAACTCAACCTCGGTTCCCGCCAAGGACAGTTTGGCATCCACTTCAACCGTGTTGCTGGAACCCACATCCAACTTGGACACCTCATCCAAATCAATCTCTGCGGTCAGTGTGGCTGTTGCTGCCTTGCGGAACACATGTTCGATCATCCGCTCGTTGCGGATATCGATATTCGTTTCGACCGAGGACAGGTCGATATCGATCTCAACTTTGCCATCCTCGCTGACATGGCCTGATATATTGGTGAAGGAATTGACCTCGCCCACATCGTCGATCTTAACCGTGCCATAGGCCAGATGAGAGGCGCTGGGATTCAGTGTCCAATCAGCGGCCAGCGCGGGACCTGCAACAAAAGCCGACGCAATCGTGATTGTTTTGAACAGAAGTTTCATTTCATTCCTCCAGAGTCTATGACAGTTCAGACCAAGCGGGCCCGGTCCCATGACAAAGCAAACACACACAGGTCGCGATTTATTCGATGAGTGTTGAGATGAACACCGAACAAGCCGTGCGCGGCGCGATCCAGACCCATTCGAAACGGGTCTGGCGGTTTGGATTGGCGCTGTCGGGTGCATCGGATGTTGCGGACGATTTGCTGCAGGCAACAGCCTTGCGGGCGTTAGAAAAGCACCATCAGGTAACTTCATATGATCGGTTGGACAGCTGGCTCATGACGATCTGCCGCTCGATCTGGTTGAACGAGATACGGGCACGGTCTGTGCGCAAGGCGCAAGCATTGTCGGTTACACCTGAGGCGGAATTGGTTGCACACGGACCCGATTCAGAAACGAATATTTTCGCCGCTCAGGTGTTTACTCAAGTGATGCAACTGCCAGAGGCGCAGCGCGAAACGGTGATGCTTGTATTTGTAGAAGGGTACAGTTACCGCGAAGCTGCGGCCATGCTGGATGTTCCCATCGGCACAATCATGAGCCGGTTATCCAACGCCCGGCAGAAACTGAAAACCGTAATGCAGCACGAAGCGGACGACGCGGTGCAACGGAGTGGCAAATGAAGTTTTCCGACGAAACACTTCTGGCCTATCTGGAGGGCAGCCTTGATGAGGCCGAAGTCCATGCCATCGAAGCGGCCGTGGCAGAGGATACGGGTCTTGAAGCCCGTTTGATGGCGTTGGATCCGTTTGCCCCTGTTGTGCAGCAAGTTTTTGATGACGTCCCGGCTGAGGTTCCTGAAATTGATCTGCCTGCGCCCACTCCGCAGCAATACAAATCAGGACCTCTTCGATTGCTAGCGGTTGCGGCTTCGGTTGCCGTTATCGCAGTATCCGCAACCTTCTGGGTGACGCGTCCGAAGGCTTTGGGCTGGGCAGAGCAAGCCGCAATTTATCAATCACTCTATTCAGCCGAAACGATTGCTGATCTGGATAACTCTCCGCAAAAACTGGACGCGCAATTTGCTCAGGCTGAGGCTCAGCTCGGCCGACCCTTAAATCGGGAGGTGCTGGAAAATCTTCCCGGCCTCGACCTGAAGCGCACACAGGTTTTATCATTCAAAGGCAAGCCATTGGTTCAGGTTGTCTTTGCTGATGCACAAGGAAATCCATTTGCGTTCTGCGTGATCCGGCAAGGTCCAAATGCCCCATCGAAGGCAGTTAATCTTGCAGTGCTGAGCGGCCTATCAACCGCGACATGGGCAAAAGATGGGTATGGTTATATGCTGTTGGGTGGCGATCGCGAGACAGATCTGAGTGGAGAGCTGCATGCTCTGACCGCGGCCTTTGCGGGTTGACCATCGGGATTTCGGGAAACCCCTTGTGAACTTCGGCAAATGCTCGAAGAATGCCAGATATGAAGCCGATCCCTCAAGAACCGGACCCAGACGATGATGAGGCCCTGGACGCAGGGCCGCGCAGCATCTATGACACCGATCCACCGGATGAAGAGAATCTATGGTTTCTCCCTCCACCGGATGAAGAAGATCCTGAAGAATTTCTTCCGTCTGTCCCAAGGCCTGATCAAAGCCTCCTTTTTGATCCAAGGGATTGGCGCGCGGCTCAATCTGAACTGTCCGCTGAACTTGCTGATCTGGCCGTGACTTTCGGGGCGCTGGATGAACGTTTGCGCGCAGGGCCGAAAGGATGGGGTCACCGTCTGGCCTTGATGGAAGTGTCGGATTTGGGCTGGTGGACCGGAGACCGGATTAGCGTCGACCGTCTCGCGCTATGGACCGGATTGCGGATCGGTGCGACGGGTGATGACGTTCAGGCTTTGTACCGGGCAGGCTGGGCGGTACGGCGACTATCCTCGGGTGCTGGGCCATCAGAGGGCGGATGGGACGCTGGGCTGACCGCTTTTCTGGATCGTCAGGCCCAGGGCATCGAGGACGCGCCAGAGACCGTGATAGATCTGGCCGAAGTGATGCGAAATGTGGCTGCGTTGCACCCGGTGACCCAGGCTGCAATCGGGTTCCACGCGTGGCGCGCGCTCTCTCCGGGCATAGGACAGGATACCGAAGCTGCCGTTATTGCAGCCCGCCATGCGGCATCGATGGGGCGAGGTGGCGCATTGTTCATGCCGCTTTCCTTGTCGGGACCGGGTGCGTTGCGCGGTGCAGGCTCATTGGATGAAAAGCTATACGCCTGGATAGGCGGGGCAGGTCAGGCCTCGCTTGCAGCTTTGCTGCATCTGGACCGGATCAGCGCCTGGGAAGAGCGTGCCCGCGAGGCTGTATCAGATCTGAGTGGGCGAACTCCACCAGTGTTGATCGACGCGCTGACAGCTTGGCCGATGGTATCGGCACCATTGGCCGAAGAGCTGACCCGGGCCTCGCGTGCGGCGATACAGCGAAATCTGGACAAATTCAGCGACAGAGGATTGATCCGCGAGGTGACAGGGCAGGGCCGTTATCGTGTCTGGACGGCAGCATTATAACTAATCGTTCGAATTCCCCGTTAGCTTGCATTTGGCCGAGTCTTGCTGTTTCTGGAAGGACAAACAGGCGAAGTAGAACCATCGGGGCGCAATCATGAGCAAATCAGCACTGATAACCGGTATTACGGGTCAGGATGGCTCTTACCTGGCCGAGCTGTTGCTTGCCAAGGGCTATGACGTTCACGGTATCAAACGTCGCGCATCGTCTTTCAATACGCAGCGGATTGATCATATCTATCAGGATCCGCATGAACCAGATCCCAGACTGCATCTGCATTATGGTGATCTAAGCGATACCTCAAACCTGACCCGGATCATTCAGGAAGTGCAGCCCGACGAGGTCTATAACCTTGGTGCGCAATCCCATGTTGCGGTGAGTTTTGAATCGCCTGAATACACTGCGGATGTGGATGGGTTGGGTACGCTACGCCTGCTCGAAGCGATCCGGTTTCTGGGGCTTGAGGGCAAGACCCGGTTTTATCAGGCCTCTACTTCAGAGCTCTATGGTTTGGTGCAGGAAACACCGCAACGCGAGACAACGCCTTTTCACCCGCGCTCACCCTATGGGGTCGCCAAGCTGTATTCCTATTGGATAACAGTAAATTATCGAGAGGCTTACGGAATGTACGCCTGCAACGGTATTTTGTTCAATCACGAAAGCCCCCGGCGAGGTGAGACCTTTGTGACTCGCAAGATCACTCGTGGCCTTGCAAACATCGCGCAAGGTTTGGATGACTGTTTGCATATGGGTAATATCGATAGTTTGCGCGATTGGGGGCACGCGCGGGACTATGTGAAGATGCAGTGGCTGATGCTGCAACAGGAGACGCCTGAGGACTTTGTAATCGCCACCGGCAAGCAGTATTCCGTGCGCCAGTTCATCGAATGGTCTGCCAGCGAGCTGGGTTTGGTGCTGGAGTTTTCAGGGGAGGGTGTCGAGGAATTTGCGATTGTTCGCGAAGTAGTGGGTGATAAGGCGCCTGCCCTGAAAGCTGGCGATATCGTGATGCGGATCAACCCACGTTACTTCCGACCGGCCGAGGTTGATACGCTGTTGGGAGACCCGTCCAAGGCCAAGCAAAAACTAGGTTGGGAACCCGAGACCTCTGTGCAAGATCTATGCGCCGAAATGGTTGCCGAAGATTTGGAAATCGCACGGCGCAATACCCTGCTCAAAGAACACGGGATGGCTGCGCCTGTCACGCGGGAAAAACGGCTGAAATGGGCGGTTCGCGCAGAATATATGTAGCGGGTCATCGCGGCATGGTCGGAAGCGCGATTCTGCGAAGGCTGCAGCAGCGCCAGCAGGCAGGTGAAAAACTCGAGCTAATCACGCGGACGCGGAGCGAATTGGATCTGACCGATCAGGTTCAGGTTCAGAATTTCATGCGTGCAGAACGTCCGGACATCGTGATTTTGGCCGCCGCCCGTGTTGGCGGTATCTATGCGAACAACACATATCCGGCGGATTTCATCTACGAAAACCTGATGATCGAATGCAATGTGATCCATCAGGCGTTTTCGGCGGGTATAAAACAGTTGCTGCAACTTGGAAGTTCCTGCATTTATCCGCGCGCAACTCACCAGCCAATGCGCGAAGACGCGCTTTTGACCGGGCCGCTGGAGCCGACAAATGAACCTTACGCCATCGCTAAGATTGCCGGAATCAAGCTTTGTGAAAGCTATAACAGGCAGCACGGCGTAGACTACCGGTCCGTCATGCCGACGAACCTTTATGGCCCCGGAGACAATTTTCACCCTGAAAACAGTCACGTGCTCCCGGCACTGATCCGACGTTTTCACGAGGCACAGCGTGATGGGCTAGATGAAGTTGTCATATGGGGAACCGGAAATCCGCGACGCGAGTTCTTGCATGTTGATGATATGGCCGAGGCGTCGGTGTTTGTTTTGGACCTGCCGCGCGAAATATATGAGGCAAATACTGATCCAATGTTAAGCCACATTAATGTGGGTACGGGCAGCGATACATCAATCGCAGACCTCGCAACGATCATTGCGGGTGTCGTCGGTTTCACTGGCCAGATCACGTATGATCCAGACAAACCGGATGGCACGATGCAAAAACTGATGGATGTATCGCGCCTCGCAGGTATGGGCTGGAGTGCTGGCATCAGTCTTAACGACGGAATTCGCCAGACCTATGCGTGGTTTCTAGATCAATCAGAAACCGATCTGCGCGAAAGGTGACCGCCCGCGCAATGGCCCGGACGGTCTGAGCTGTCAGAACCAGCGGCCGATGGCGATCATTGATGGTTCAATATTTGTGGCATCCGAAATTGCCGCCAGCACCTGGAATGTCGCTTGTGTTTCCGATGGCGTGTCAAATCCTACAAACCGACCGAGCCCGCCACCATTCCCGCTAAGGGCTGGTTTGCTGCCAGCGGCAAAAGCGATGGGAAAATTCCAGTTGGCAGAACCGCTGGTGAACAAGGCACCGGTTGCGGTCGTACATCCGACAGCATCAAGAGTTGTTGTACAAATTTGGGTACCGTCAGCAAATCGCGTGTAGTCTCCATTTGTATTACTGCCATGCTCGATCACAGCCCCAGAAGGTACACCACTGTTTTGTGACACTGTGCCCAGTACGTTGCCCGGCCCGTATCCATAATCTGCCCGCATCAGGCGACCAGGCGTGGTATCATTGGTGCTGCTCTGTATGGCTGCGCCACCCGCTATACCAGATGAGGCGTCAAACCGTAGTGCTTCAACCCAGCTCCCGCCATCTGGCGAGACTTTGATCGAGAACTCCGTGTTGCCAGAAAGGCCCATCTCGGCGTGACCGGTCCAGTTGGATTGAAACAAAAGCGAGGCCGTGTCGCCGTCGCTGGCTTTGTTGACCTTCAACTGATGACCACCACCTTCATGGGTTAGCAACGTCGCAGGGCTACGCACCGCCAGCCGATTGGTGCTGTCGGATCCGGTTGCGACGCCAATTCCTGGCAGATTCTGCAAATCGACAGGCGGGTCGATCCAGGCGGATCCGTTCCAGATTTTCAACTGATCCGAGCTTTGGTCCCAGGCCCGCCAGCCCAAATCCGGCGCAATGAAATGCCATCCGTTGTCCAGCCACGCCGCCAATTGGCCGTCGTGACCAGCCCATGCCCCCGTGGGCGCCGTGCCAAGCGCGTGCGTCTCCCCCTGATCGGGCGCAGCGGGCGGTATTGTCGCGTCGATGGATACTACGCTCAGTTGGACCAAAAGATCGAGTGTACGCAGCGCCTCGTTATGGGTCACGTGTTTCTGGGCCTGAGACGGTTGAATAAAGGGCAGGTTCAAACGGGGTGAGTTCTGTGGCACGGGCGTCCTCCTGAGATGTCGCTTGGCAATGATCGGGCGCCACCCTGCCGCAATATTAGTGAAACCCACCTGACGAACCCGAACGTTGGGTTTTTGATCTGTTAGGATTTGAGAAATGTCGAAAATCCGTCTGCATTGCAGATGGCGGGATTTAATCAGAGATGAACGGCGACTAGCGCCTACTGACCTAAGTCAATTACGCGCATAAACATCTTCATAGCGAATAATGTCGTCTTCACCCAGATAGGTCCCGGTTTGTACTTCGATCAGGACCATCGGGACTTTGCCGGGGTTCACCATCCGGTGAACCGCACCCAAAGGCACATAGACCGACTGGTTTTCTGACACCAACTGAACATCGTCATTTATCGTCACTTCGGCGGTGCCCTCAACGACGATCCAGTGCTCGGACCGATGATGGTGAGATTGCAGACTCAGCGATGCACCGGGATGGACATGGATACGCTTGACCTGAAACCGGTCTCCGATAACGAGGCTTTCGAACCACCCCCAGGGCCGATGATCGACGGGCAGGGATTCCGCCTGCTTGGCACCTTTTGCTTTCAAGGCTGTGACGGCCTGTTTGACATCCTGCGCGCGGTCCATGCTGGCCACCAGAACCGCATCGGGCATCGCGACTGTAATCACGTTTTCCAGCCCCATCGCCACGACCTCCTGTGCAGGAGATTCTGAGCGCACCAGCACATTGTGGCAATCAATGGCAGTGACTTCACCGGCGGTAGCGACCCCATTTGCATCAGGGTTGCTGAGCTCCTGCACCGCCGACCAACT
Source organism: Ruegeria sp. O11 (assembly GCF_056535285.1). Lineage (NCBI taxonomy): Bacteria > Pseudomonadati > Pseudomonadota > Alphaproteobacteria > Rhodobacterales > Roseobacteraceae > Ruegeria > Ruegeria sp. O11. The sequence goes on from NZ_JBQERS010000010.1 coordinate 20,182, forward strand.
GCCTACATCTGACCACCCGGCTGCATAAGGAACAACGCTGAGGTTGCTGGCCTTTTCCATAACCGCATAGTCGATCGATATGTCCTGAACTGAGTTCCAAGCGATGGATTCAAGCCGCAGAAAGCCCAGGTCAGACTGCGCCTGATCAACAGCGTTCTGAACCGGAGCTACAAGATCCGGCGCATGTTGGTCATAGGCCGCAAGGATATCGCGGACCGCAAACAGAAAGATGCCGGAATTCCAAAGGTAACTACCATCGGACACCATCGTTTCGGCGCTCTTCAGGTCGGGCTTTTCAACAAATCGATCGAGAGGAATCGAAGCACCCGACGCGTCGGGAATCTGCCGAAGTTTGAGATAACCATATCCAGTCTCTGGCCGGTCAGGCGTGATTCCAAATGTAACAAGGTCTCCGCGCTCATCGATCGTACGGATACCTTCCGCAACTGCCTCGTGAAAGGCCTGAGCATCCGGAATGACGTGATCGGACGCCGCCACCAGCATCAATGCATCGGGATCGCTGGACGAAAGGTGCAGAGCTGCCGCCAGGACAGCCGGAGCGGTGTTGCGCCCTTCAGGTTCAATAAGGATCGGGCCTGGGTCAATTCCAACGGCCATCAACTGCTCAGGTACAACGAAACGAAATGCTTCATTGGTTAACAGCAACGGCTTTGCGTAAGGCGTTTCGACGGGTCCTTTAAGACGCTTTGCACATTGCTGCAAAAGGCTGGTTTCACCAATCAGCGGCACGAATTGTTTTGGGTAGCTTTTGCGTGACAGGGGCCATAACCGTGTTCCGGAGCCACCACATAAAATTACCGGATAGACGGTCCTCATGCTGCCCTCGCTCTCTGTGTTCTTGGGGTCGAGCTATTGCAATGAATGCCAACTGGTTGAAGCATCTTACCTATTGCGCGGCCTGGTCCGACGAAACGATATCATGCAGATACTGACTTAAATCATCACGAAGATCGTCGCGGGCCAGCGCAAACGATACCGTGGCCTGAAGGAAACCGGCCTTTGAGCCACAATCAAATCGTTGGCCTTCGAATTTGTAACCAAATACAGGAACGCCATTTCCGATATCCTCGGCGATCGCGTCAGTCAGCTGGATTTCGCCTCCGCTGCCTTTCTTCTTCTGGTTCAAATTGTACAGTACCGAGGGGCCCAAAATATAACGACCAATGACGGCGAGATTTGATGGTGCCTCCTCAGGTTTTGGCTTTTCAACCATACCCTTGGCTCGGACAACCGCACCGACGTTTTGGCCTGTATCCAAAATACCGTAAGAGCTTGTCTTTTCGTTTGGAACTTCCATCGCAGCAACCATATTGCCGCCGGTTTCCTTATAGGCCTCAACCATTTGCTGCAGGCAGGGTTTGTCTGCAGCAATAACATCATCGGGCAGCATTACCGCAAAAGGCTCATCTCCGATCAGTCGCCGTGCACACCAAACTGCATGTCCAAGCCCCAGCGCCTTGTGCTGGCGAATATAGGCGATCGCGCCGCTTTCCATATTGGTCGCGTTCAATGTCTCAAGCAAATCGTCTTTGCCCTTGGATTTCAAGTCCTGCTCCAACACAAGGTTGTGGTCAAAGTAATCCTCAAGCGCTGACTTCCCGCGTGACGTCACGAAGATAAACTCGGTGATCCCGGCTGCCCGCGCTTCGTCAATTGCATATTGAACCAGCGGTCTATCGACCAAAGTCATGATCTCTTTTGGGACCGATTTGGTCGCCGGTAAAAAGCGCGTCCCCATACCCGCGACGGGGAAAATAGCCTTTGTGACTTTGCGTGCCATGTTACCTCATGATTTCCATAGTCTGCCCGTGCGCTTTGCAGGCGCTGGGGTCCTCACATATAACTTAAATTCGCATCAATCAATCTCACCCGCCAGTAGTGCAGCGGGCACGATGGAATCTGCCATTATCCTGCACACAGAGTCAAAACGAAACATACCCAAACGTGGTTCTAGCCAAGGTACACAAAGCACTTGGTGCGCTGAAACATAGAATTCGCGCCCCTGAAACCTTCAAGCTTCGGGGCGCTAATAGTCAAGATTTAGCCATAATCGCATCAAGCGGATCATGTTCGGCAACGAAATGGTCAGGAGCAATTTCGCTAAGCCGCGGAACATAGTCCGTCTCGCCCGAGGACAACTTGCTGGGCAAGAAACGCAATGTGGCCTTGGGATCCATCGGGGACGGTAATTCACCCGGTAATTTAAGCCTTTGACGGTTACGCTCAACATCCGGATCAGGAATCGGAACCGCCGATATCAAGGATTTGGTGTAGGGGTGTATTGGTTCAGAACATATCACTTCACCATCGCCCAATTCGACAATGCGACCCAAGTACAAAACCATAATTCGGTTAGACACTGCGCGTACAACTGACAGATCATGACTAATGAAAATCATCGACAAACCGAACTCTTGTTGCAATTCTCGCAACAATTCCACGATCTGGGCCTGAATGGATACATCCAGTGCCGAAACGGCTTCATCGCAAATGATCAACTTTGGTTTGTTGATCATTGCCCGAGCGATTCCGACGCGCTGATTTTGCCCACCTGACAGTTCATGTGGATAACGGTTGATCATATTGGTTGGCAGGCCAACACGTTCCATCATCTCGGCGACCAGGTCCTTCCGTTCGCGTTCCGTCAGGTCTGGGCGATAGGTTTTTAATGGTTCCGCGATTGAGGCCGAGATTGTCATCCGTGGATCAAGGCTGGCGAGTGGATCCTGGAATACAATCTGAAGATCCTTGCGGTATTTGTTCAACTCGGACCGTTTCAACCCGACGATCGGATGGCCCAGCCAGCTGACGTTGCCCGCACTGGGTTCGATCAGTTGTAGAACCGCCCGCGCCAGCGTGGACTTGCCGCAACCGGATTCACCCACAACACCCAGCGTTTCGCCCTTGCGAATATCAAAGCTGACACCATCCACGGCCTTGAGAGGCACCTTGTGGCCGAACAATCCGCCCGGAACATGGATTGGGAAATGAACCTTGACGTCGTCAACGCGCAGCAGTGGCTCTTCGGTCTTGCCCAAGGCTTTGGGCGCGTCACCGGCGTCGATGCGAGGCATCGCCTCAAGCAGGGTGCGGGTGTACTCGTGTTGCGGTGCGCGAAAGACTTCACGGGTTTCCCCGGCCTCGACAAATTGACCAAGGCGCATGACCTGTATGCGGTCACACATCCGCGCGACGACGCCCATGTCATGGGTGATCAAAGCAATGGCTGTGCCTTCGTCTTTTTGCAGTCGCACCATCAGGTCCAGAATGTCGGCCTGTACGGTGACGTCCAGCGCCGTTGTGGGCTCATCCGCGATCAGCAATTTCGGGTTGCACAGCATCGACATGGCAATCATGACCCGCTGGCGCATCCCGCCCGACAGCTCGTGCGGGTACTGATCCAGTCGCCGTTTCGCCTCGGGGATGCGGACGCGATCCAGCCATTCAAGGCATCGCGCTTTGGCGGCAGAGCCCTGCAAACCCTCATGCACTTGCAACACTTCGCGCATCTGTTGACCGACTCGCAAATGCGGGGTCAGGGCGGTGAGCGGGTCTTGAAAGATCATACCGACATCATCGCCGCGGATGCGGTTCAGCTTGTTCACTGGCAAGTTCAGTATTTCCTGACCGTTCAGCATGGCAGACCCCGTTGCGCGGCCAGCCGGAGGCAATAGCCCCATCGCTGCCATGAAGGTCTGGCTTTTGCCCGACCCGCTTTCGCCGACGATGCCCAGACACTCGCCTGGATTGATGTCGAAACTGATGCCCTTGACGGCTTCGACGATGCCATCCGGGGTGTCGAACTGCACGCTCAGGTCTTTGATGGAAAATAGACTCATATCAGCGATCCTTCGGGTCCAGCGCGTCACGCAAACCATCACCGATGAAAAACATGGTGATGATGATGGCGACGTAGAATGTCAGGGGATAAAGAAGCTGCCACAAAGTGCCATAGCCCATAGTCCCGGCACCTTCGGCAATAAGGCGGCCCAAAGAGGTGTAGGGTTCCGAGATCCCGAGACCCAAAAACGAAATGAAGCTTTCGGTCAGGATCATTTCGGGCACCAACAGCGAGGCGTACACGATCACAACGCCCAACAGGTTGGGCAGAATGTGGCGATACATGATGGTAAACTCACTGACACCGGCGGCACGAGCGGCTTCGATGAATTCGCGGTTCTTCAGCGTCAGGGTTTGCCCCCGAACGATCCGCGCCATGGTCAACCAACCGACTGCACCCAACGCGATGAACAGCATGAAAAAGGACCGCCCCGCCACGACCAGCAGAAGGATGATGATCAGAGTTGCCGGGATCGCCAGAAGTATGTCGACAAAGCGCATCATGGCGCTGTCGGTACGGCCTCCGATATAACCAGCGGCAATGCCATAGCAAGTGCCAACGATCAACGCAGTTGCAGCCCCAATCAGACCAACCAGCAGCGATGTGGTGGTCGCCTGAATGACACGGCTGTAAAGGTCGCGCCCCAGATCATCGACACCGAAATAGTGACCAGTCTCGATCGAGGGCATTCCCATGCCGCGTACGTCACCCATAACGTTCCAGTCGATCTCTTCATTGGACCAGGCTGCAAAATATGGTCCGATAATCGTGAACAGCACGATCAGACCCAAAACAAAAACACTGGCCATTGCGGCCTTGTTGCGGACAAAACGCATACGTGCGTCCTGCCAGAGCGAGCGCCCCTGAATGACCGTGTAATCAGTGATTTCTTCGGCCAGATGAGCGGCTTTTTGAGATTTTCCTAGCATGAGCCTGCCCCTCAGTAACGAATTTTCGGATCAAACCAGGCATAAGCCAGGTCGGTCAGAAGGTTCACGACAACCGTCAATGCGCCATAGAGAATGGTGACCCCCAGCAGCACCGCATAGTCACGAGACAGTGCAGAGCCCACATAGGCCTGACCCAGACCACCGGTCGAGAAATAGATATCTACAAAGACTGAACCCGTAAGCACGTAGACAAACACCGGCCCGAGATAGGAGACAACTGGCAACAACGTAGGTTTCAACGCATGACGCCAAATTACGGTTCTGGTCGGCAAGCCCTTGGCGCGCGCGGTACGGATGAAGTTCGAGTTCAGAACCTCGAGCATCGACGAACGCGTGATCCGTGCAATCGAACCCATATAGGATGTTGCCAGCGCAATCACCGGCATGACCAGATATTGCCATTGGCCGCCGTTCCAGCCGCCTCCCGGCAACCAGCCCAGCCACAGGGTGAAGGTCAGGATCAGGATCGGCCCCATGATGAAGTTTGGCAGAGCTTGCGCCGCGATACCAAGGCCAACGGCGAAATAATCGATCCAGCTATTGTGTTTGATCGCGGCTGCGATCCCAAGGCTTACACCAACGGCTGTTGCGACAAGAAATGAAAGCGAGCCATAGGTCAGGGAAATCGGAAACCCTTGAGCGATAATGTCGTTGACGTCCCTGTCCTTGAACTTGAAGGACGGGCCGAAATCAAAATGCACGACGATGTTGTACAGGTAGTCCCAGAGCTGTTTCCACAACGGTTGGTCCAACCCATAGCGCGCCTCAATATTGGCCAGAACCTGCGGCGGCAGCGGCCGTTCTGAGGTAAATGGCCCGCCGGGTGCTACGTGCATCAGGAAAAAACAGGCGACGATCAGCAACAGGATCGTCGGAATGGCGATCAGCAGTCGCCGCAGACTGTAGGCAAGCATTTCATGCCCCCATGTTTATTGGCCCTGCCCCGGAAATCTCCGGGACAGGGCGTGGTTCTATGACGATTATTCGGCGACCTTGTACAGGTTCTTCGAATACCAGTTTTGTTCGACGTTGTTGACGGGCCAGTTCCCTACATCGCTGTCCATCATGTAAACGCCTGCGTAGTGATAGATCGGGATTACAGGAGTTTCCTGTGCAATAATCCGCTCTACTTCGGTATAAAGCGGTGCCGGATCATCCGAAGTTTTGGCTTCGGCCAGCAGCTCATCAACGCGTGCGTTGTTGTACTTACCGTCGTTGTAACCGGAATCCGATTGCAGCAGATCAAGGAAGGTCGAGGCTTCGTTATAGTCACCACACCATGCGCCACGAGCCAGTTCGAAGTTCTGATTACCGCGCTCTTCCAGGAATACTTTCCACTCCATGTTTGCCAGTTCGGCATTGACGCCCAGCTTCTGCTTCCACATCTGGCTGAGTGCCACGGCCACTTTCTTGTGCGCTTCTGAGGTGTTGTAAACCATCTCGAAGCTCAGCGGATTATCCGGACCATAGCCCGCTCCCGCTAGCAACTCTTTTGCAAGCTCATCGCGCTCAGCCTGGCTCATCGAAGCCATCTCCACGTCCGGAACCGTAAAGTTGGCAGTGGCGGCGGGTGCGAACGTGTAAGCCTGGGGCTGACCACCGGCCATCACTTTCTCAGTGATGATCGCGCGATCCACGGCCAGCGACAGGGCCTGACGGACGTTGGGGTCCTTGAACGCTTCGGGACCGCTGTCAGAGACGTTGAAGGTATAGTAATAGTTGCACAAACGAGGGAAGCTGATGGCTTCATCCGGATGCTCCTGCTGCAGGCGCGGGAACTGACCAGCAGGAACTTCGGTGCGATCCAACTCGCCCGCAAGGTAGCGGGTCAGAGCGACATTCTCGTCATTGATGACCAATGCCACAACTTTTTCGATAATGGTGTTGTCATTGTCCCAGTACATCTCGTTGCGCTCACGCACCGAACGTTCCTGTGGCAGATGCTCGGTCAGGACATAGGCGCCGTTCGATACGATGTTTTCCGGCTTGGTCCATGCATCGCCGAATTCTTCAATGACTTTCTGCGGCGCAGGGAAGGTTGTCGAATGCGTGGTCATCTGAGGGAAATAGGGGAGGGGCGTGCTCAGTGTGACTTCTAGAGTGTGGTCGTCAATGGCTTTGACACCCAGATCATCCACTGATTTTTCACCCGCAATGATCTCAGCCGCGTTTTCAATCGACATCAGTTCCATGAACCACGCGTAGGGCGACGACAGCTCAGGATCGACAGCACGTTTCCATGCAAAAACGAAGTCACCTGCGGTAACCGGATCTCCGTTTGACCATTTCGCGTTATCGCGGAGGGTAAACGTATACACATCCTTGGTGTCATTGACCGAGTATTCGGTGGCAACGCCAGGGACCAGATTACCATCTTCGTCCTGGTTCATGAGACCTTCGAACAAGTCGCGCACGATTTCGGCGCCCGACACATCTTCAACCACTTGCGGGTCGACCGAGCTGTGCTCATCCAGAATGCGATAGATAAACGTCTGATCATCCGCCAGCGCTTCGCCGGTTTCGGGGTGGGTTCCTGCGGCGATTGCTGCGCCAGTTATGATGGTCGAGGACAACAGCCCCGCCAATGAAATACGGACAATTTTGTGCATGTGATTACTCCCATTATTATGTGGCGTCGGGCTATCCTGCTACTGCAGCGGATACCCATCTACCTGTGTGTCTCCGACAATTGCCGTGCGTTCACCTTGATCTAGATCGCGGCAGAGTCCAAATTTCAGACCATTTCCATTGGGCAGTGTCGGAAAGCCGATTGCGAAAGTTCTCTTTCACTGCTGCAAAATCTGCTGGTTTTTGGAGAAAGGTAAAGGGTTTTAAGTCGCATTGCAGGTTCAAAGATCGATTGAAACCGTAACGTAAGGGAGCATCGAAAGATTATTCTGAAACGCTTTGCTTTGGTGACATTTTCGTGAAGTCATACAAATTGCAAAGGGCGAATGGGTTTTCGTCAACACGCGCAAATGGCGAATCAGGGCAGAATTCAGGGCTTGAGCGCTGCCTTCAAACGGTCATTTGGAAAACATGTCGGCGCACGGCCTGATGCGGCTTGCCAGCGTCCGATCGAACGCCGGGTTTTATATCCAGGCAGACCATCGATGCCGCCTACATCATGACCCTGTTCAACAAGCACTTGCTGCATTGTTGCGATATCCGACCGATAGAGGTTGCCGACGTCACCCCAGCGCCCGCGAAAATCGCCAACACCGTATTGGATGCGATCGCCGACATGGCCCACAAACAAAGCATAGAGGTCACTGGTATTATAGTCTTTGAGGACATAGAAATTGGGCGTGACAATGAAAGCCGGACCGCTGCGACCTGCGGGCATCATCAGATAACCTTCGGCAGCCAGTTCGTGCACTGGAAAAGGTTTGCCAGCAACACGGCTGACGCCCATTGCTGCCCAATCCCGGATAAGACGCCCTTGATCGGGCCCCTCTAACGCGCATGAAACGGTATTGGGCAGATTAACCTCAAATCCCCAATCGCGATCCGCAATCCATCCGTGCTCTTCAAGATAGGCTCCAATCGACGCAATAGTATCTGCGGCTGAGCCCCAGATGTCCGCCCTGCCATCGCCGTCGCCATCGCGCGCATAAGTCAGAAAATTTGTTGGCATGAATTGTGGCTGACCCAATGCTCCTGCCCAACTGCTCTTTAGCTCTCTTCCTTGCGCATGACCCGCTTCGGCAATTTGCAGTGCTGCGATCAGTTCTGCGGTGAAATAGTCGGCGCGCGTGCTCATGAACCCTTTCGTGCTCAGAACCTGAAATGCATCGTGTCGGATTGGTACCTGACCATATCCACTCTCGCGTCCCCAAATGGCCAGAATGATGCGTGCGGGCACACCGGTTTCAGCTTCAACGCGTGCCAGGGTTTCTGCGTGACGTCTGGCCATTTTACGGCCGACCGACGTGGCGCCCTGTACGGATCCGGCATTAAAATATCGACCCGGCGAGCCAAACTCGGCTTGACGCTGTACCTTTGGTGTTTTTTGAGGGCTGCCCGGCGGCACCAGATCCGGCAGATCCCAATTTAGTTTCACCCCATCAAAAGCTTGCCGAAAAGTTTGCTTGGAAACACCCTTTGCCTTTGCTTGTGGCCAGACGGTTTTTTGCAGCCAGCTCTGAAACTGACGTTCAACAAAAACACGATCCTGCGCCAACAAAGGAGCTGCCAGAACAATCAGGAAGAGAACAGTGAAAACGAAACGCATGGAATCGATCTTGCGCGCCCGTGACGTGGTGTCAACAAGCGCCTTTAGGAGCAAAATTGCAAAAGTCCTTGAGAAAATCCGTGACTCTGTCGATAGTTGCCGGGAACCCCCGCCGTAAGAGGATCATCAGGCGTGACCTTTTCCCGGATGTCTTCGATCGCAGTGTCCGCTCTGGTGACGCTAGTTGCGCTGTTGCTGACAGTGCAGGCAGCTGGGGCAAGTGATAGTTTCATCGACCCACAGGGGCCAATCGCCGAGATCCAAAAAAAGCACCTTCTGCGAGCGACCGCTCTGATTCTGATTGCGGTGATCCCGGTTTTGGTCTTGGTGCCGCTGGTCGCCTATCGGTATCGCCGACGTAAAGGTGGAAACGCATATTACAAACCGCACTGGGATTTCTCTGCAAAGCTTGAGGTATTGATGTGGGGTATACCGGTGCTGATTGTGGCGATCCTGTCATTCTACCTTTGGAAAACCACATACCGTCTCGATCCCTATGCAGCCCCTTTCGGGGAGGAACCTGCCTTGCGGGTGCAGGTGGTTGGCCTCGATTGGAAATGGCTGTTCATCTACCCCGATCTTGGAATCGCCACAATCGGAGAGTTTGGCATCCCCATCAAAAAGCAGGTCGCGATTACGCTGACGACCGACACAGTGATGCAATCGTTTATGATCCCTGCATTGGCTGGGCAAATCTACGCCATGCCTGGCATGACAACGCAACTGCATGTGGTGGCCGACTCGCCCAATACGATGCAGGGTGAGAACACGCAGTATAATGGTCGCGGGTTCACCAAGCAGAAATTTCTAACGCAGGCTATGCAACCCGTTGATTTCGAGGACTGGGTCGCCAGCGTCCGGGCGCATGGTATTCTGTTGACAGAGGACACGTATCAGACACTGGCCATGCGCACGGATCGGGACGAAGTTCAGGCGGCGTTAGGAACCGAACTCATGCCGCTGAACGCGCTTTATTTTACACTGGAAGAAGGTGATTTGTTCCGCTCGATCCTGCATCGTTATCACAGCGGGGAGCCTCTTGCCCTTGGCCAGCAACCCGGCACCACTGCGTATGGGTCGGAGGCGAAACAATGACTTCAGTCGAGACTGGCATTTTGGGTCGCCTGAGTTGGGATGCACTGCCGATCACCGGGCTCATCCGGACGCCCGATGCCAATGAAATCATCGCCAACGCTGCGGCAGGTATAGTGATAGTGGGCGCTTTGACGGTGCTTCTCCTGCTAACGTGGTTTCGTCTTTGGAGCCCTCTCTGGCGTGATTGGCTGACCAGCGCTGATCACAAGAAAATCGGCATCATGTATATCGTCTTTGCCATCGTCATGCTGGCAAGGGGCGTGTTGGAAGGTGTTGTGATGCGGGCCCAACAGGCGGCAGGTCCGGGCGATGGATTTCTGGAGCCCGAACACTTTGCCGAGCTTTTCAGCACCCACGGCACCATCATGATCTTCTTCGTTGCCGTCCCCTTTGTCTTTGGAGTGGCAAACTATCTGGTTCCGTTGATGATCGGCGCGCGGGACGTTGCATTTCCGGTTATGAACCAAATCAGCCTTGGCCTGACGGTATCGTCTGGCATGATGTTGATGGTCTCGCTGGTGGTTGGCGAGTTTTCGACCGGAGGTTGGACCGCATATCCGCCCTACACAGGCGCCGCGTTCAATCCCGGCGTCGGGCCGGATTATTGGATTTGGGCCATTGTTGTCTCGGGCGTAGGCACCACTCTCACTGGTATCAATTTTGCCGTTACAATTTACAAGCTCCGTGCACCTGGGATGAAATTCATGCGGCTGCCGATGTATTGCTGGACAATCATCTGTAGCTCAATCCTGATCGTCTTTGCCATGCCGCCCCTTGGCGTGGCTGCGCTGTTGCTGGCCGCTGATCGGTATCTGGATTTCCATTTCTTCACCAATGATCTTGGTGGAAACATGATGAACTATGCCAACCTGTTCTGGCTGTTCGGCCACCCCGAGGTCTATCTGCTGGTCCTGCCTGCTTATGGCATCTATTCCGAAGTCTTTGCCACTTTTTCGGCCAAGCGTCTCTATGGCTATAACTCGCTGGTCATTGCCACGATGTCGATTGCAGTATTGTCTTTCACAGTATGGCTGCATCATTTCTTCACCATGGGCCAAAGCGCGCTGATCAACGCGGTATTCGGCATTGCGACGATGCTGATCGCGATCCCAACCGGTGTGAAAGTCTATGACTGGATGGCCACGCTCTATCGCGGGCGGATACGGTTTTCTGTGCCGATGCTCTATGGTCTGGCCTTTTTGATGCTGTTCGTGATTGGTGGCCTTAGCGGGGTAATCCTGGCCAATCCGACGATTGACTATCAGGTCCACAACACGTTGTTCCTTGTGGCGCATTTCCACAACGTCCTTTTGCCCGGAGTACTTTTTGCGCTGCTCGCGGGCTATAATTACTGGTTCCCGAAAGCCTTCGGTTTTCGTCTCAACGAATTCTGGGGACGCGTCTCGGTCGTCTGCTGGACCGTGGGTTTCTTGCTGACTTTTATGCCGCTTTACTTTGTTGGTTTGATGGGAATGCCGCGCCGGTCCTACAGTTGGGAGGACCCGAGCTTTCACCCCTACATGATCATTGCCGTAGTTGGTGCATTGGTCATCACCTGCGGGTTGTTCTCGATCCTCATTCAACTTTGGGTCAGTATCCGCAATCGTGAACAAACCCGTGCTCCGATAGGTGATCCGTGGGATGGGCGTACACTGGAATGGTCTATCCCGTCTCCGCCACCACCCTACAACTTTGCCATCATCCCGGAGATCACCGACCGCGACAACTTTGCCGCCGCCAAAGAGCGTGCTGCAGCTTATCCCAAACCTGAAGCCTATGAAGATATCGAGATGCCGCGCAATACCGGCATCGGGTTCATCCTCTGCGTTGTCAGCGGTGTCTGGATGTTCGCACTGGTTTGGTGGATTTGGTGGCTGGCGCTCCTGATGACGATTACTATCATCCTGGCAATTATCATCTGGAGCTTTGATACCAGCACCGAAATCATCATTCCTGCCGAAGAGGTCCGCAAAGACCACGAAGCTTGGCTGGACCTTGTCCATAGCACTGCAGCAGTGGATCGCGATTATGAAATCGCTCCAGAAAATCGCGGTCTCGCACGCCCGGATATGGAGGCCGTGACATGAGGCGCGCACCCACGCAAAGCTATCCGGGCATCAACCTTGGCGAAGGCCATGCGAGCGCCCACAAAGCCACCGAGGTTGTCACTTTTGGCTTCTGGGTCTTTCTTATGAGCGATCTGGTTTATTTCGGCCTGATGTTCGCGATCTACATCACGATGATTGATGCACAGGCCGGTGGGCCCGGACCACATGAATTGTTTGATCTGAAAAGCATCTTTGCTCAAACCCTGATATTGTTGACCAGCAGTCTGACCGTAGGGCTGGCGATGCTGGCGTTGAAATACAACTTGCCGCGGGCGCGGATCGTTCTGTGGTTTGGGGTAACACTGGTGCTTGGGCTTAGCTTTCTGGTTCTGGAGATCCGCGATTTTCTGAACATGGCAGCCCGGGGCGGTATCCCTCAGCGCAGTGGATTTTTGTCGGCTTTCTATGGCCTTGTGCCACTGCATGGGCTGCATGTCGCGTCGGGGTGCCTGTGGCTGATCGTCTTGGGCATTCAGCTAAGAATGTTCGGACTAACTGACTTGCTGATGTCCCGTATGGTGCGACTGGCATTGTTCTGGCACTTCCTTGATCTGATCTGGGTCGGCATCATCACAATTGTGTATTTCGGAGGGCTGACCTATGGATAGACGCGCTGACCTGCACAAGCGAGAGCGTCGCCGATATGTTATCGGATATGGTGGGTCTCTTCTGCTGACGCTGGCGGTCTTCTTAATCGCTCACCGATACGGTATTGAAACCAAAGGGGTCTATCTTAGCATCGGCCTACTGGGCTTGGCACAGTTGGTTGTGCAGTTGGTGTACTTTCTTCATATCGACAGGCGGCGCAGCAGCCGAGAGGATCTGGATCTGATCCTTTTCTCAACGCTGGTCTTATTGATTATCATCGGCGGGACGGTCTGGATTCTAGGTAATTTGGCCATTCGGATGCACATGCAGATGATGTGATCCGCCAAGCCCTGACCCGCTTGTAGCCGCATCAGGAATGGTTCTTCGCACCACTATCATTGGTTCCATAACCGGTAACTCGATTGGTCAGGCCATCAGGACCAATCCTAACCAAAGCGCGATCCAGCATAAAACCAGACTGAGAATAATGTTGCCAGCTGCGAATGCGAAGGTTCTTTCACGGTTCAACTGCAGTGACTGGTAAGCAAAGCTGGAAAACGTTGTGAAGCCACCGCAGAAGCCAAATACCAATCGGTTCTGTTGCTCGCTCATTTCGATTTCCCCGCCGAGATAACCAACCCAGAGACCAAGCAGAAGGCTTCCCGCCACATTCACGATCAGTGTAGCGTAAGGCAGATCGTGGGTCACCTGCAGCGTCAACCAGTGGCGCAGTACGGCACCTGCTCCTCCTCCCAGCGCAAACATGACGTGCAGATGCAGGTCGTTCATTCTGGATGCCTCCAAGGCAAATACTTTCGACCCAACGCTTCACCCAAAGCCGCTACGGTTAAGCCAATTGCGATTTCTGCCCCGAAGGCGGTGATGACGTACCAACCGGTGGTTTCGGCCAAACGCTCCAACTCGGCTACAAATGAAGAAAAAGTAGAAAGGCCGCCACAAAACCCAACAGCACCCAAGTGAAGCACATGTGCATGAACTTTGTGACGGATAGAATAAAGCCAGCCAAGGATGAAGCAGGCCACAATGTTAATACCGAACGTCTCTGTCAGGAATGGAGCACCGGGTATCGGCACCGTGAACAGTTCGCGCAGCAGCGAACCCGCAGCGCCACCAACAAAGACGGCTGCGTACATCTGGGCACTACGCCTGAGGGCAGGTGCAGTTTGTGACACCTAGATTGATCCCGCTCTTACCTGTGTCTTATCCCGCATATAGATTGCAAATGGACCGATCAACTGCCCTTGCTAACTCAACCGTTACTAACGACCGATTAGCAAGGTCTTGCAAATTCAATTGAATCTGGTTCACGTTTGAGAACATCTGCCGGGCTTCGGGCCCACGATCCAGCCGAGGATACACTGCTCTTTACGCCACCCAGGGAGGTCAGGGATGATTGTTCGCAGACTATATTATGTGCTCAGCTTTGTGGTCCTGCCACTTACCCTATTGCTGGGGTATTTCTGGTCCCCTGCGAATTGGCTGTTGGTCATTCTGATCCCGTACGCGATTGTAGGAATGTACGATATGCTGACGACCAAGCATAACGTATTGAACAACTATCCCGTTCTCGGCCACTTCCGCTATATGCTGGAATTTGTCAGCCCCGAAATCCGGCAGTATTTTGTGGAAACCAACGAAAGTGGCCGACCTTTCAATCGGATTATCCGCAGTCTGGTCTATTCCCGCGCTAAAGGGCAGGTGGACACGCAGGCATTTGGGACCCAGTACGACATACTGAGTGTCGGTTATCATCGTTCAAATCATTCACTTTCGCCAAAACATGTCGATGAAAGTGAGGAGCGGATTATGCTTGGCGGGCCTCAGTGCGACAAACCCTATAACGCTTCGCGCCTGAATGTTTCAGCGATGAGCTTTGGTGCACTCAGCGCAAACGCGATCCGGGCACTGAACGGTGGCGCCAAGGATGGCGGGTTTGCACATAATACCGGCGAAGGAGGGCTGTCCCCGCACCATCTGGCAGAGGGTGGTGACATCATCTGGCAAATCGGAACAGGGTATTTTGGATGTCGCACCGCCGATGGGGGGTTCGACAAGAACAAATTCGCCGAAAAAGCCAAAAAGGATGTGGTGAAGGCAATCGAGATTAAGCTTTCACAAGGGGCAAAACCGTCTCATGGAGGGGTATTGCCGGCCGCAAAGGTGGACGAGGAAATCGCGGAAATCCGAGGTGTTCCTGTGCATCAGGATGTAATTTCACCCCCGATACACTCGGCGTTCGATGGGCCGACAGGGTTGATGCAGTTTGTTCAGCATCTGCGGGAAATGTCTGGCGGTAAGCCGATTGGCTTCAAACTGTGCATCGGCCAACCTTCGGAATTCATGGCGATCTGTAAAGCCATGTTGGAAACCGGCATACTGCCCGATTTTATTACCGTTGATGGTGCGGAAGGAGGGACCGGCGCGGCGCCGGTTGAATTTACCAACCGTCTGGGGATGCCCCTGAACGAAGGGTTGATCTTTGTAAACAATTGCCTGCGTGGGATTGGAGTGCGCGACAAGGTGCGCGTAATTTGCGCGGGCAAGGTTGCGACGGGTTTCGACATGGTCGAGAAAATGGCCTTGGGTGCTGATATGTGCAACGCGGCGCGGGCGATGATGTTTGCCGTCGGGTGCATTCAAGCACTGCACTGCAATACCAATCGGTGCCCTTCGGGCGTGGCGACGCAGGATCCGATCCGGGGCCGAGCGGTAAACGTGCCGCAGAAACGTCAGCGTGTGCACCGGTTCCATGACGCGACATTGGAAAGCTTCCGCGAGATCTTGGGTGCTATGGGCAAAGCCAAGGTTTCTGAATTGCGACCCAGAGATATCCTCCGTCGCATGGCGGATGAGGGAGAACGATCTTACGCTGAGCTTTACAGCTTCCTGGAAGAAGACGCATTGCTGGGCAAAACCGTGCCGCAGGAATATGCTGCGGACTGGCAGGCAGCTTCGGCCAGCCAGTTCTGACAACCCCTAGCTTGGGCTTGATCGTGGGTTGTTCTGCACGTGAGTATTAATTTTGCGGATACTCCATTCAACCGCATCCCGCATGGTCCGGCCCAAGGCCACATCAAATGCTTCGACTAGATCAGGGGTCTGATCAGTCGTGGCCATTACGTTTTCCCTGAACGAGCTGGAGGCGATAATCTTGTCCTCGTACTCATCGATGATTTTGATGTTGATGCGAACTTCCACGCGCACCGTTTTTGAGTCTCCGGTTTCGCTGACGACTATGCCCTGAAACTCGCGCAAATCGGGTGCAATCACATAATCAGCCCGCAGGCCAACCGTCGATCGCCCCACGGCCGCAACCTTGCCGGAGTTTTCATAGCTTTCGACCATCAGCGCCTGAACGATCAATGGCGCACGATCCACCCAACGGGCCCGAGGTAGGTATTGAACTTGCAGCAAGGTTGGCTGAACGGCGATCTGATCGGTGTTTACTGCTGCCGTCGCTGTGGGTTCCTCAACAACGATCTGTTTCTGTATGCGCGGCAGTGAAGACGAAAACGTGCTCTTTGGGGTTAGCAAATAGAGATCGTTGGGCTTTGAGGCTTGCCGCAGCGTTCCTAGGCCGGTGCAACCCGTCATTGCGGCCAATATCAGAGACAGTGTTAAGGGCCGTATCATTGACGAAACTCCGATGCTTGGGTGCCTAACAAAAAGCGGGCGGGGTCGCGTTCGACCTTGTCGACCAGTCGGTCGAGACTAATCACCAGACGCTGCGATTCCTCGATGAAGCGGATAAACTGAGGCAAGCCAACGCGCAAGAAATCCGAGACCTGACGGCGGTTATCCTGAACGACGCCATCGATCGTACCCAACAGATCTGACGCCGATTTAGAAGCGCTCAGGACGTCGTCTGATATTTCGTCGATTTTTTCGGTTATGTTCGAAACGGTTTCCGCGACTTGATTGGCTGCCTTACTTACATCGGCTGCGACCGGGGATATATCCTCGTCCATTACGCGATTGGCCGAGTCGAATGCTCGCTCGGCCGAGTCTAGCGCCCCTTTGGCCGAGTTCATCGTGGATGTAACCGATTCAAGGGTCGTGTTTGCGTTCAGAACAGTTTCACTTATCACGCCAAGTGTCAGGCTGCCCTCATCTGACAGTCGGGTCAGCCTTTCGGCAAGGATTGAACCCCGCTCGATAAATGGTCGAATCTCCTCCTGAATTACGTTTTCAGCGCTGGCAATGGCGGTGTTTGCAGTCTCGAGAGTTGTTTTGGCAGTTTCTGACGTCTCTTTGATGCTCTTGAGCGTATCGGTTCCTGTGCTCAACGTTGTTTCGGCCGTGTTCGCTAACGTATCCAATCTCTTGGTGAATTCGCCAACATCTTTAGCGGCACCGCCCAGATCCGACGAAAGCGACTGGAAATCCGTCAGTGTTTTATCCAGTTTGCCCGACGCTTCTGCCAGATTGTTCAGGATATCCGACACCGCCTTGCGATTGCTCTCATCTACAACGGAATTGAGGTTCTCCAGCAGGGTGACCGCCTTTTCCAGAACCTCTGGTGCGCCTTCCAGTAAGGACTGGATCGAGCTGCGCTTACTTGTGATGACGCTGTTCTGGGGCAATTTCTGTGCGGTTGGTGATCCACCGGACAACTCAACATATGCCACGCCGGTGACGCCCAGAGACTGCAATTGCGCGATGGTTTCCTTGGTGACGGGGATGCCTGCATCAATCTCAAGTCGAACCCTTACTTTCGAGGGGTCATCTTTGTCCAGATCCAGGGAAATTACCTGTCCCACCGGCAAGCCGTTATAGTTCACGCCACCGGCGGCAGACAGGCCCGAAACATTGTCGAACAAAACATCATAGTAAGCGTATTGACGGGTTACTTCGAATTTGGCGAGCCATAGGAAGAACCCGAAGGCACCAAGAATGCCTGCCAAGGTGAACGCACCAATCAGGATATAATTCGCTCGGGTCTCCATCGCCTCTACCTGTCTTGCCCCTTCTGTTGTGCCGCACGGGCGCGGGGGCCTGTGAAATATTCCTGAACCCAAGGATGGTCGACCTTGGTCATCTCTTCTATCGGACCTTCAACCAGCACACGCTTTTCCGCAAGTACAGCGATGCGGTCACAAATGGCGTATAAACTGTCCAGATCATGCGTCACCATGAACACAGTCAGACCAAGCGCGTGCTGAAGTTCACCAATCAATTCATCATAAGCGGCAGCCCCGATCGGGTCCAACCCAGCGGTTGGTTCGTCCAGAAACACGATTTCGGGATCCAACGACAGGGCGCGGGCCAACGCGGCGCGTTTTCGCATACCCCCGGACAGTTCCGAGGGGAATTTGCTGCAACTTAGCTGAGGTAGTCCGACCAGACTGATCTTAAGTCCCCCAAGCGCGGCCATCAGTTTTTCACTTATGCCGGTATGTTCACGCAGAGGCGCCATCACGTTTTGCAGCACGGTCAGCGAGGAAAACAGCGCTCCGTCCTGAAAGGCGACACCCCAGCTTTTTTCGATGCGCTGACGCTCTTCTTCGGGGCCGTTCAGGACATCAACACCCAGAACTTCGATGCTGCCCGACTTAGGCTTGTTCAACCCAACGATCGTGCGCAATAGCACCGACTTACCGGTGCCCGAGCCGCCGACAACACCCAGAACTTCACCACGCCAGACATCCAGATCAAGATTGTCATGGACCACTTGATCTCCAAACTGATTGGTCAGATGGCGCACACGAATAACGGCTTCACGTTTCGTATCGGATTGGGTTTTGTTTTGCAGCGCGGCCCCATCCATCTCATATCCCCATTTCTGAGAAAAAGATCGAGAACAGCGCGTCTATCGCAATTACCATGAAGATCGATTGCACGACCGAGGCTGTCGTCCGCTGACCAACACTTTCGGATGAGCCTTTGACCTGCATGGCTTGCCAGCAGGCAATAACTCCGATCACCAACGCGAAGAAAGGAGCTTTGATCATTCCAACGGCAAGTTGTGCCACCCCAGTATTTTCCTTCAACCGGGTCAGGAACATGCCAGGGCTCACTCCAAGGTCGATCCAACTCATCAAAGCGCCACCGATTAAACCTGCCATGTCGGCCACAAAGCCCAGGATTGGCAGCATGATAAGCAAGGCTACGACACGCGGGATGACGAGAACTTCGATCGGGTCAAGCCCGAGTGTCCGCATCGCATCAATTTCTTCCTGCACCTTCATGGAGCCGATTGAGGCGGTAAAGGCCGATCCAGAACGGCCTGCTACTATAATTGCGGTTAGCAGGATGCCCAGCTCTCGCAGGATAGAGATTGAGATCAGCTCCACTACAAAGATCTCGGCCCCAAACTGTTTTAACTGAGTCGCGCCCTGGAACGCTAAGACAACCCCAATCAAAAAGCCCATCAAGGAAACGATCGGCAGAGCTTTGAAGCCGACCTGCTCCATCTGCGAGAACAAAGCAGCACGCCGCAACCGCCAGGGCATGATCAAAGTTCGAACCAAGCGATGCAGGGTAAGGCCCAGGAAACCGACGATCGACAACGTGTCCTGCCAGGCACCAAAAGTCTTTTGACCGACCCGAGCAACCCAGTTCACGAAACCCTGCGGCGGCAGCTCCTCTCCGGCCGCATCGGGTATGTTGTGCGATACCGTCTCGATCAACGAAGAATGCGCTGGGGCCACTCCTTCAAGCCGAACCTGGGCCCCATTGGAACTCATCCGTCGTACGAGGTTGGCAACAAGCCATGCCCCTCCGGTATCCAAAGACTCGACTTGTGACATGTCAACCGTAGCATCTTGCCCGTTGGGCGTAAGAGCCGCAAAATCCCCTTCAACACGATCCAACGATTGCGTGCGCAAGTCCCCCGATATCCGTATGCAAACGCCGGTTGCGCTCGTCTCAGAATTTATCGTCGGCCGTGTCATAGCCGTATGTGATGGCAAACACTTGGGACCTGCAATGGATTTGTTCAAACAAGCTAAGATTTTACCCTCACGCATGGCGAGTGTGCGACAGTGAAATTCAGGGCGAAGATTGCTAAAGAAACAGTGCAATTGGTCGAAACCCGTCATTTGAATACCAAGAATCTGCTGGGCAAACCTCGAAAGGTATTGATAGGCGTGCGGGAGCAAAACAGGTTAATATTCAGATAATTATGGACAAATATCCTTCTTGAGGTATCGTATGCTGAAAATTTCAAGTTGTGGTTGAGTTTGTCAAATGGGCAGCTTGGTCGGCAAATAGATTAGCTTGTAGGGCGCATTTCTGCCTCGCCACCGACGCTTGCACCACATGCCTTTTGCGCACGAACTGAGAGGTGGATGATGGTCAATTGGTTGGTGAATATTCTACAGAATTATCCTGAGCTGGCGGTATTTTTGTCGATCGGTATCGGTTTCTTAGCCGGCCCGAGGAAGGTGATGGGATTCAGCCTGGGCACAGTCACCGCAACGTTGCTGGCAGCTGTGGTGATTGGTCAAGCCCAGATTGACATCGACTCGGCCGTAAAATCGACATTCTTCATTATGTTTATATTTGCCGTGGGCTACGGTGTCGGACCGCAGTTCATTCGCGGTTTGAAGGCAGACGGCGCGCGCGAGGTGCTCTTTGCGCTCAGCGTGCTCGCGCTTTGCCTTGTTACTCCGATCATCGCAGCCAAGGTGGCGGGGCTGGAGCTTGGCTATGCGGCGGGGCTTTATGCCGGATCGCAGACGATTTCGGCGGCTATTGGAGTTGCCACTGACCAGATCGGTCAGCTGGGCCTGTCTGCGGAACAGGCCAAGACCTATGCTAACCAGATTCCGATCGCCTATGCGGTGACCTACATCTACGGCACTATCGGGTCGGCCATCATTCTGGCCAAGATTGGCCCGCGCCTGATCGGCGTCGATCTGGTCGCGGCCTGCAAGGAGTATGAGGCCAAGCTGGGTGGCACGACATCGGTGGAAACCGGTGATGGCATCGTCTCAGCTTATCGCGCGATCGAGGCGCGGGCCTTCGAGATCCCAGAAGGTAGCGATCTGCTGGGGCAACCGGTCAAAAACCTGATGCCCGGTATCCGCATCTATGCCGAACGCCTTAGACGCGACGGGAAGATCATTGAGGTAGACGATAACACCGTATTGCAAGTCGGAGATATCGTGATGTTCTCAGGCCGCCGCGCTGATCTGGTGGGGTTGCTTGAGACCAAACTCACAGAAGCTGATGCGCCTGATCTACTGAGTATTCCATCGGAAAAGCTGGATGTGCTGATCACCAGCAAAGAGGTGCATAACAAGACGCTTGAAGAACTAAGCAAATTGTCGATTGCGCGGGGCATTTATGTCTCGAAACTGATGCGCAACATGCAGGATTTGCCGCTGCTGCCAGGCACCGTTGTGCATCGAGGTGACATCGTCACAATTCAGGGCAGCAAGCGGCATGTCGAGGCCGCAGTTGCCCAGATCGGTTATGCAGACCGCCCGGTCGACACCACGGATCTGGCCTTCGTGGGTTGGGGTATTTTCATCGGCGGGGTCATCGGAACTCTGTCAGTCATGATGGGTGGTTTCCCGATCAGCCTTTCCACCACCGGAGGCGCGCTACTGGTCGGGCTGGTGCTGGGCTGGCTGCGCACGGTGCATCCGACATTTGGCCGAATACCTGGCCCGGCGCTTTGGTTGATGAACACGCTGGGTCTGAACGTCTTTATCGCGGTGATCGGGATCACCGCAGGGCCGGGATTTGTCGCGGGGCTGCAACAGGCTGGTATTGCGCTGTTGCTGTGGGGGATCGTCGCAACTTCGTTGCCGATGATCTTTGCGGTTTATGTCGGGCATTACGTGTTCAAATTCCACCCGGCTATTCTGTTTGGTGCCTGCGCAGGTGCGCGCACCACCACTGCCGCATTGGGTATGATCCAAGAAGCCGCGCAAAGTCGCATCCCGGCGCTCGGCTACGGAATGCCGTATGCGATAGGGAACACATTGCTGACCATCTTCGGGATGGTCGTCGTTTTGATCTTAAGCTGATTTGGAGAGGTTCACCTTATGGATAGAGTAACGCTGCACGATTACGAAGCACTCAGCCCGTTTCAGATCAAAGATGAGCTGATCAAACTGGCATCGGCTGAGGCGCACAAGGCCAACAGTGCCTTTCTGAATGCAGGACGAGGCAATCCCAACTGGATCGCCACCCGCCCACGCGAAGCGTTCTTTGCCCTTGGGCAATTTGCAATAACTGAATCCAAACGCGTGATGAACCATCCTGCTGGTTTAGGCGGAATGCCTGTGCAGAAAGGCTGCCAGGAACGGCTGCAGAGTTGGGCGTCTGATCATTCTGAAACACCGGGCGTCGACACGCTGCTTGAGGTCGTGGCGCATGCCATTTCCGCATTTGATTTCGATGCGGATGAGTTTGTGCATGAGCTGACGGATTCGATCATCGGTGACAACTATCCGGTCCCCGACCGCATTCTAAAACACAATGCCGCCATCGCCCATGAGTACCTGATGTGGTCCATGTGCCGGGGTCACCGGCCTGACGCTCAGTTCGATCTGTTCGCAGTCGAAGGCGGTACGGCGGCGATGTGCTACATCTTCAAGTCGCTGAAAGCCAATCGGCTGCTGAACCCCGGCGACACGATTGCGCTGTGCACACCGATATTCACCCCCTATCTGGAAATGCCAGAGCTGGAGGACTACAGCCTTGAATCTGTCCATTTGGAGACCGACGAGGAAGACGGGTTCCAACTGACCGACGACGCTGTGGAAAAGTTGAAAGATCCCAAAGTAAAGGCGTTCTTTCTGGTCAATCCCGGTAATCCGTCTTCAGTTGCGCTCAACACCGCTTCGTTGCGCAAGTTGGCGGATTTAGTGGAAAATCACCGTCCTGACTTGATCGTGCTGACAGATGATGTCTACGGCACCTTTGTGCATGATTTTACCTCGGTCATGGGCCATCTGCCGCGCAATACGATCGGAGTATATTCCTATTCGAAGTATTTTGGCTGCACCGGCTGGCGGCTTGGTGTGATTGCCGTAGCGCAAGACAATATCTTCGATCTGAAACTGGCGGATCATCCGGACGAGATCAAACAGGCCTTGGACAAGCGCTATGGCACACTCAGCCTGACGCCACGGGATATCCGCTTTATTGACCGGTTAGTGGCCGATAGTCGCGATGTCGCTCTAAACCACACAGCGGGTCTGTCACTGCCGCAGCAGGTGATGATGACTCTGTTTTCGCTGTGCGAATTGGTCGATAGCAAGAAAATCTATCAGACCGCCTGCATGGAACTGGTTCATCGCCGTTTTAAACTCCTGACCGAAGCGATGGGGATCGAGGTGCAGGCAGGTGAGCACTACGACGCATATTACGGCATCATCGACTTTGAATACTGGCTGCGAAAATTTGTCGGCGAAGATGTCGTGGCATGGATTAAACAGAATGTTCACCCGTTGGATATCGCGTTCAAGCTGGCCGAAGACTATGGCATCGTTTTGCTGAACGGCAGCGGATTTGATGCACCCGGATGGTCCGCTCGCGTTTCCTTCGCTAACCTGCCGGATGAAGCCTATTCGCAGATCGGAACAGCTGTTCGATCGGTTGCGCGGGGCTACGTGCAGGCCTACCGCGCCGCGAACAATTTGCCGCTGCATGGCTAGATCAAATTCCCTACACCTGTGCCTGAACTGGTGTTACCCATAGGCGCAGGGGAGGATGAATTTGGAGATATCTGAACAACGCATTAAGGCGATGACAACGGCTGGCCTGAACCTGATCGGGCAAGCGCTGTCAATCTATGACAGTCAGTTGCGCCTTGTAGTCAGCAATTTGAGATTTCAGGAAATGTTCGGATTGCCGGATGAACTTGTCGAACCAGGTGCATTGTTCCACGACACCATTCACTTTCTCGCCAGCCGTGGCGAGTACGGCCCGGACGGTGATGTCGCCGAAATGGTTGAGACCCGCGTTGCTCAGGCGTTGGCGTTCGAGCCACACTACATGGAGCGTACTCGACCCAATGGCCAGGTGATCTCGGTCGAAGGTGCACCCTTGCCGAATGGTGGTTGGGTGGCTGTTTACACAGACATTACGCGCACCAAACAGGTCGAAGAATTGCTACGCAGTCGTTCGGAAGAACTGTCCGGCCAACTTTTAGGACACGCCGAAGAGCTTTCGGCAACAAACCGGAAACTGGCTGCAACGATTACGGCGCTTGAAGAGGCTAAGCGCCAGTTGACCGAGATCGAGGCGCGCACGCGGATGACAACCGAGATGATGCCGGCTCATATCGCGCATCTGGATACTGATGGACGATACGATTACTCAAACCGCCGCCTCAGTTCGGTTATGCCCGGCCGCCCGTCTGACATTCTGGGCCTTCACATATCAAAGGCCTTGGGGCAATCGGCCTATGATCGGGTAAAACCGCATCTGGAACAGGCGTATGGCGGCCAACCTTCGGTTTTTGAGTTTACCGAGGATCAGGATTCGCGCCGCATTCGCGTGTCCTTCACGCCAGACAAAGCTGGTGGCGTTTATGTCATGTCGGTGGATATTACCGAAGAGACACAAGCTCGTGTCGCCCTTCAGCAAACGCGACGCAGAGCGATGGCGGCGCAAATGACCAGCGGGCTCGCCCATGACTTTTCGAATTTGTTGACCATCATATTGGGAATGCAGGCGCGACTTGAGAAGATGGATTTGCCTGTCGAGGCAGGTCAGCTTGTATCAGCCACGCAGCAGACCGCACGGCGAGGCGGGCAATTGTTGAACCGCATCGCAGACATGACTGGCAATCGCACGCCCCAACCACAGGCGACGGATATGCGCGGGCTACTCGAGGATTTGCGCATTCTGGCCACACCTTCCTTACCGCGCGGAATGGGACTGTCGGTCGTAAATACTTTGCCCAATAAGCCGTTGATGCTTGATCCAGGTATGGTGCAGGATGCTCTACTAAATCTCGTGCTGAATGCCCGAGACGCCTGTGGTACGTCCGGTCAAATTACCATCAGTGTGCATGCGATCGGAACCATTTGGATCGAAATTACGGTCTCGGACACGGGTTCAGGCTTTACTCCGGAAGCGCTGGAGCAAGCATTAAATCCGTTCTTTACCACCAAAGGCAGCGATGGATCGGGGCTGGGGCTTCCGATGGTTTATGACACCGTAAAGCTCGCCGGGGGCGATCTGAATTTACGGAACACGCCTTCTGGTGCATCGGTTGTAATACGCCTGCCTTTCCGACCAGCGCCGCCCTCTCAGGCGGGTCTTGTACTTTTGGTGGAGGACAACGATGAATTGCGCAGCCAATTTCGGGAAATTCTGATTGGATTGGGCTGTTCCGTCATCGAAGCGAGCTCGGTTGAAGAAGCGCTTACTTTGACGTCCGATATTGAAGATATCACGCTGGTGCTATCAGACATCCGGCTTGAGGGTGAAGGCACCGGCATCGATATCGTCGACCATCTGAGTGGTGCTTTGCCTTGCATCCTGATGACATCCCTACCGATTTCCGATCCGTTGCATCATCAAGCGCTGAAACGCGCGCCTGTCCTGAGCAAACCTTTCACACCAGAGCAGCTTTCCGCTCTGATCCGTACCGAGGCCGCGTAGATGACACAACCATTGGTGACCATTCTTGATGATGAACCTGAAATACGGCACATTTTGACAGGCGCTCTCGAAGATGCGGGTTTTCGAACCCAAAGCTTTGCGCGCGCGCGTGAATTCGAAGCGTCGTTGAAGCGGGTCACGCCAGATGTCTGCCTTGTGGATTTGTCGCTCCCTGATACTGATGGACTGGCACTGGTACATCGCCTTGCGCTCGAGCAGGGGGCCGCTGTCATTATCATCTCTGGCCGGGCACAGGTGCAGGATCGAGTGACAGGGCTCGAACTTGGGGCGGACGACTACATAACCAAACCTTTCGACCCCGCAGAGGTCATCGCGCGTGTTCGCGCCCGTTTGCGGTCTACTGGTCCTGCTGTGCAAAACTCAGATGCCGCCGAATTCAACGGATGGACCGCGCATTTTGACCGATATGTTCTGATTGATGAAAATGGTGCGGAAACACCATTCAGCCACGCCGAAGGTGAGGTTCTGCGCCTCTTCCTCGAAAGTCCCAAACGCCTTATCAGTCGGGCCCGTATGCAAGAGATTTTAGGTGGTGGCGCGGGTGACAGCTTTGATAGGGCGATGGATGTACGTATCTCACGGTTGCGGACAAAATTGGGAGAGGACCCCAAAAATCCGCGCCTGATCAAAACTATCTACGGGGCAGGGTACATCTTTCTAGGCGACGTTGCCTGGCGATGAGCATCCCTTTCAAACAATTGTCAATTTACCGCCACGACGAATGAGCCAGCATTTCTTGAGACAAGAGGTCATTCACGAAATGCCTGGTCCTTGATCTTCAATACCGGTTGGATCAGGTAATCCAGCACCGTTTTTCGACCCGCAAGGATATCAACTTCCGCGATCATTCC
The DNA here is from genome assembly GCF_056535285.1 of Ruegeria sp. O11. NCBI lineage: Bacteria > Pseudomonadati > Pseudomonadota > Alphaproteobacteria > Rhodobacterales > Roseobacteraceae > Ruegeria > Ruegeria sp. O11. Next base: position 46,482 of record NZ_JBQERS010000010.1, read on the forward strand.
GGGTATGATCTCGACCGCCATACCAGATCCGTCCAGCATGGTGTCCGAGGTCTGAATTTCAACTGCAAAGACCTCTTCTTCACTCCTGTCAGTACGCGTTACTGCGTCAGCTCCAATGCGAATGATCTCACCGTCTAAGCTGCCGTATCGAGAATAGTCGTAGGCCGTAATCTTTATCTTAACCTGTTGTCCTGCATGCAAAAATGCGATGTTATCGGGGCGAATGTAAGCTTCCACCAACAGTCCGTCGTCCAATGGGACGATTTCGATCAATTCTTCACCGCTGCGCGCCAGACCTCCGATTGTCGTGCTGTGGATGCGATTTACAATGCCTCGAACCGGAGCACGAATCTGCGCGCGCGACACCCGGTCACGAAGCGAGGGCAGGGCAGGTTGCAACGCCGACAGCTCAGCCGTAACCAATGCAAAATCGGTAAGTGCAGCGCTGCGAAATCTGCTGCGCGTTGCGCTTACTTTTTCATCTATTTCGTTAAGACCGGCCTTCAGGCGGCTTATCACCGCCTCAGCCCTGGTCTTTCGGCCAGTCCATTCTGCCTCACTCCGACGCAATGCAAGCAATGTAGTTACAGGTTCCATGCGTTGCTCAACCAGAGGCTCCATCATTGCGCGCTCTTCAGCCAGAACATTCAATGTTTCCACTGTTGTAATCTGATCCACCAAACCCTCCTCGTACTCGCGCTGTCTTTGTTCGTGTTGTCTCGTCAGAATTGCAATCTCGGAGGCAAGTTCAGCTTGCCTCCCCCGATACAGCGCTGTTTCTGATCGTACGACGCTAGGAGCTTCGCTTAACAAGGGTTCGCCAAACTGCAGATCACTCCCGTCTATTTCCGCCTGCAGTCGCTGGGCACGCGCCATTAAAGCATATGCGCGTTGTTGTTCCTGAATTAACTCACGTTCAATCTGGTTACTGTCGAGTTCCATCAACAACGCTCCGGCTTCGACCAGCTGCCCTTCATATGCATGCAGAGATTGCAGAACCCCCGGCTCGGCGGCTTCAATAACCTGAATGTCTCCGGAGGGTACTATGCGGCCGTCGGCGCGTACAACATCGTCCAACTCTGTAAAGTTTGCCCACGCAACCGCGGTGATGATGCATCCCACAATCAGGAACAGTAACACGGATCCCCGGAGCGGTGCCTGCCCCTGCATTTCGCGCGCGAGCTGTTTGAGTTCAGGATGCCGCAACATTCAGATGCCTCCCGGGATTGCGAACATGTTGCGCAAGAACGCCTTTGGGTCCATCCATGCCGACCTTGCCATCCTCAATCACGATCACGCGGTCCACCAGTTCCAACAAACTTGTACGATGTGTCACGATCACCATCGTGGTGTGTTGCGTTGCAGATTTTAACCTTTTGATTGTCTCCGCCTCGGATTTGATATCCATGGCACTTGTCGGTTCATCCAACACCAACACCGGGGGGCGGCCTATGAGCGCCCGAGCCAGAGCAACTGATTGTCTCTGACCGCCTGACAGGCCTTCACCACGCTCGGCGATTTGTTGGTCGTAACCGAGCGGGTGCTTGGCGGTGAAATCCTCAACCCCCGCTACCTGACCAGCGCGGATTACATCGCTATCGTGCGGACGCATCATACCGCTGGCAATATTGTCCCTGATTGAACCAGAGAACAGCCAAATATCTTGCAGGATCGAGCCAACGTTGTGACGCAATTCTCCGGGATCGATTTGACGGATGTCCAGCCCATCGAGCATTACAGATCCCACGCGCGGCTGATATAATCCCAGCAGCAATCGCGCGATCGTACTCTTGCCCGATCCAATTTGGCCAAGGATCGCTACCTTTTCACCCGGTTCGATGGTGAAGGAAACACCCTTTAGCGTATCGTCTGTTTGCTCGGGGTAAGTAAAATGGACATTATTAAACGCGATGCGCCCGGAAATCTCGGGTCGGCTCACCCATGACCGGCCCTGCGGCCGTTCGTTATCTGCCTGCATAAGCTTATCGAGATTGCGAAAAGCACTACGCGCATGATTGATGCGCGTAAGTGTCTGAGCCAACTGGCCCAATGGCGCCAAAGCCCGTCCAGTCAGCATAACTGATGCCACAAGCGCACCCATGCTGGTTTGGCCATCTGCAATAAGAAATACGCCGTAGAACACAATCAACACTTGCGCGGCTTGTTGAGTAAGCCCGGTCAGGTTCAGTGCGAATTGGGTAATGGCGCGACTACGCGCCCCATGCTCCGACTGGCGCACGATTGCATTCTCCCAGCGTGTTCGCATTTTCCGACCTGCAGCTGTGGTCTTGATCGTCTCAAGACCAGTTGCTGTCTCGACCAGTACAGATTGCTTTGACTGTCCATCGGCAAAGCTATTTTCCGCCAGCCGTGACAACATTGGTTGGACAGCTAATCCGCTCAGCAAAACAACCGGTACGGCAAGTGCTGGAACTAGCGCCAATGGCCCCCCGACGAGGTAGATGGTAAGGATAAAGACGGCGATGAACGGCAAGTCTACAACTGCGACCAAAGTGGCCGAAGTAAAGAACTCACGCAGGGTTTCGAATTCTCTTATCGTGCTGGCCATTTCACCGACTGAACCTGGCCGTGCGGTCATGCGGATATTAAGCATCTGGTCGAAGATGCTCCGCCCCATGAACATGTCGGCTTGTTGTCCGGCGCGGTCAATGAAACCGGCGCGCAAGAGTTTAAGCGCAAAGTCGAATATCAATGCCAAGCACACGCCGAAAGTTAGAGCTAGGAGAGACTCCGTTGCTTCGTTCGGCAACACCCGGTCGTAGACAATCATTATGAAAACTGAAGTCGTCAGCCCCAGAATATTCGCCATCGCAGCCGCCAACGCGACCTGAAAGTAGGACCAGCGATTCACCGCGAGCGCGGACCAGAACCAGTACCCTTCGTGCCTCGCGTCAGAGGTGCCGACCTCGTCATCGTGCGACCGTCGAAAAAGTAAGGCATAGCCTGTATATGCTTCCTGAAAGTCTCCCTCAGAAATCTCTCCGACGCCATCGCCTAACGCTGGATCAAAGAGTAAGAGATCACCCGATTGCGAGCGGCCATGATAAACGACGGCACGATCATCACTCAACAACAGGATCGCTGGCGCCAGTGTTGCGTCAAATGCGTTGATTTTTTGCGCTCCAAAACCAACTTGCATCCCGACATTTTGCGCCAAGGTTATCGCGTCGCGAACGGTTAGATCATCCGCCTCACCCGACCGTGCGGCAGACAGTGTCGAAATTGTCAAAGTGCGTTCGAGCGTGGCTGCTACATTTAACAAGCAAGATTCTAGCGGCGTTATAGAACCATGAGTAATTTTCATGTGAGCCTACCCCAATAGTTTAGTTTGACGATCAACAGATCAATCGAATTTACGGATCGGCTCGCAGTTGTTACCCGCTTTTCACAATTTAGGTTTGGCGCTACTTTCTGTGTAGAAAAAAGCACGGTCGCCAGAAACGGTAGCTTTGATAGATAGTTAGCCCATCTCATTGATCGGCTCTGCGTTTGTGTGATCATGGGCTATATCATTGGCCATCGCGGTTAAGAACCCGTTTAGTGTGTCGCTCGAAGACGAATGATTGTATTCTGAGCCTCTCTGCGCTTGTGCCAGCCATGCACATAGCGACAACGAAATTTGATGAGCGTGGATAAGTTCAAACGCATCATTTTTTATCAGCGTCAGATTGAAAACATCCGGTACGCGATTTAGTTTTTTTCTATCGATGCCCCAACATGCTGGGGGCAGAGCGATCCCTTCAAAATCCTGAAGGGGAATAAAAAGCTCCATTTCTGCAAGCAATGTGCAAAGGCGGTGGGTTGTAACGGCTGCGGCTTCACGATGTTGCAAAAACTGCAGCACGTCCTGGAGGTCCCGAGTCAGTTTATTTTGGTCGGTAAAAAATGGATTGTCTTGTGGATCGCGCGTCAACAATCCAGAGTTTTCATCTACGTACAGGCACAACTTTTGCACCGCAGGAACGTCGGAATTTCTAGAAGGCCCTGCGTAAAACGGGTAGGAACGAAGCGCTGACGGTACGTACGGCGCACGCCAATGCCCTTTTGGATCGACAAAGGGTGACGCTATGCCAGCAGCGACTGAAAACAGCGCCGTCGGTATGAAATCATCTCCCCGCCGCTGGAACACAATGGGGAACGCAGACGCGATCCGAGATATTTCTGAAATAACGATCGGACATCCGACCATGCCTTGGGCAAATCCGAAAGACGCGAAACGACGCCAAAAAAAGTTGCGATGACGCCCAACATGTACGGGGACAAGACCATTCTCTATCATACAAACCTCTTGTAAGGATAAGGCGAGATCACCTCAGGCATTCTCCCCAAATGCCTATCGGCGATTTAAGCAGAAGCGCCGGTCGGGTCGGTCAACAGGACGTTGTCTGATGTCAACGCACTTAGGTCCGCAAGCCCTTCAAATTGCGCCAGTGTTTCTACCGACGCTGAACCTGGGCTTGAATAATCGACTTTGACAAGAAGGCTGTCAGAGCCATCTGTTGCAAGAAGATATATCTCGTCTCCGGCCTGAGCACCTGTCAGGTTCTCTGCAGCGCTGGCAATCGTGTTGACATCCAGATCAGCAAGTGAAGTTTCCAAACCAACGAAGCCGGTGTTTGAGCCGATGGTGCCTCCTGCCATAAGCAACTCAACTCCAGTACCGTCACCGCGCAGCGTACTTGCATCGAGATTATGAAATAGCAGCGCGTCGGATGCGCTCGCTGCCGGGCCGAGTGTAAAGTTGCGAACACTATCCAGGCCATTCGCCGCCGGATCTGCATCAAACACAACAACGTCACGACCTGCGCCTGAGAGGTCAATCATATCGCTTCCATCGCCACCATGGATGACATCGTCGACGTTTGACCCGATTAGATGATCAGCCCCAGCGGTGCCCAGATGAAGTTGCGACGGCCCGCCATCCGGTGTGGTCAACGTCAGCACTATCGGTTTGGTTGCATCCTGCACGGTCATCGTGAATGTAACAACTGGTTGCGACAAATCTCCATAGCTTGTCGCAGCTCCGGCGAAACTGATCGTGGAACCTCCGCTTGGGTTCGCAAGGAACAGGTTGAAATCCGCGTTCTCGATCTCGGACCCATTGTCATAAGTCGCAATCGAAGAATCAAAGCCCAAATCGGCTGTAAATGCCAGCCCGCTGGAGATATCGCGATCCGGGTCTGCGTAGATCTCAAATGTCACCGTCGATCCGCTTCGACCAACCTCAGAAATAGTATAAGCGGCTGGCACATGAGCGAAGGTTTCAACCGAAATTGGAGAGGGGTCCGGACCACCAGACACAGTTGCCTGTGCAGAAAAATCGAGAGAGTCTCCAGCATCGATCGAGGCGAAGGTTACAGCGGACACTGCAAGGCTCCAACTTCCATCAGCAGCAACGGTTGCGCTGCCGATGGAGACTGAATTGAGCGTGACATCGATCGCCTGACCTGGCGTTAACCCCGTAGAACCACCAGAGATCGTTAATCCAGTGTTTTGCGCATCGGTTAGTGAAACTGCTCCGTTTGTTCCGGGCGTATTGAAGCTCAGAATAGGACGGAAGTTTGTATCTAACGTTGCTGTTGCGTCAATTGCCGGATTCCCCGCTGCGTCCTGGACCGATGCTGTGATCTGAAAGCTGCTGCTATCTGCGAGCCCAAGCAAATCGGCAGAAGGGATAACCGCAGCCCAGGTACCACCAGAAACCACAGAAGTATAATCCGCGCCGTTCAGATTGACGGTAACCAACTGTCCATCTTCAGCGGAGGTGAAACCTGAAACGTTCAGGTCGGATCCTTGTTCAATTACGTCCAGTATAGGACCCACAGTCAGAGGGTTCATCGTAATCGTAGGTGCATCAAGGTCCGTGCTGAAACTTGCCGAGGTGCTACTGTCATTCCCAGCGGCATCGGAAACCAAAGCATTTACGGTGTATGATGCCCCATCTTGTAAACTGCTCAGGTCAGATGCGGCCGCAGTGTAAGTCCAGCTACCTCCGCTGACAGGGGTGAAACCACTTAGCAAAACAGTGCCATCTGAAGCTACAATTTGGACAGTAACTTGTGTTCCATCACCGACGTTGGACGTTCCGGAAATTTCCAAATCAGTAACCTGCTCGGCGATGTTTATCACCGGACCATCGGATAGGGACGAAATCACCAATGCTGGAGGTGTGAAGTCAGTGTCGAAGCTTCTGGAAGCCTGCAATGACGGGTTACCAGCCGAATCGGAGACATTTGCAGTCACGGATATCGTCGCGCCATCTGACAGCAGCGCCAAATCTGCGGTAGGTACGGTGGCAATCCAAGACCCTCCTGTAACAATACCCGTATAGGATTGTCCGTTGAGGGATACGGTCACCGTTTGGCCATCCTCAGCCGAAGTGATTCCTGAGACGGTCAGGTCGGTATCACGCTCTGTCGCATTCATGACTGCGCCATGCGAAAAGCTGTCAATGTTCAATGTGGGCGCTGAAACATCTTTGGACAGGCCGACAACGTCCTGCGGAGCCGGTAGGCCGTCAGCGTCAGTAACGTCGGCCGTCAGGTTGAAGCTTCCACCATCAGCGAGTGCTATGAGATCTGCACTTGGAATATTCACGCTCCAACTGCCGCCCGATACCAAATCTGTATAAGTTTGGCCGTTCAGAGTGACCGAAACTTGCTGACCGTCAGATACGTTTCCTGTTGTCCCATTTACGGTCAGATCAGAACCCACCTCAGCTGCGTTCAAGACGGCACCGACGGATAGGGGAGCAATTGCTATCGAAGGACCAGTGAGATCGACCGGTACAGAGACAACAATGGGTGTTGCAGTGTTACCCGCAGCATCGCTGATCGCAACAGAAATGGTAGCGGGCACCCCGGTGGCCAGTCCAGAAAGATCCCCATTCGGGATCGTCACCGACCAACTGCCGCCCGAAGCGGTTCCGCCATAATCTTGGCCGTCGAAAGATACGGTAACGGCCTGACCGTTCTCGGCGGTGGTTGTCCCCGTCAGAACCAGATCGCCGCCAACATCTGCAAGATCGATAGATCCGCCGGCAACAGGGTTCAGGGTCAGAGCAGGAGCAGAGAAGTCTGTATCAAATGCATCATTTACCTGAACGGCGGGATTGCCTGCGCGGTCAGTTACATCTGCCGTTACTGCTATGTTAGCTCCGTCTGGTAAAGCCGCAAGATCAACGGCTGGTACCGAGACGTCCCAGCTGCCCCCAGAAACTGTCCCTTGATAGGTCTGACCACCGACCGTTACCGCGACAATTTGGCCATTTTCCGCATCTGTTGTGCCCGAGATTTCAAGAGCGCCGTTCTGTTCTGCGCCATTCAAAACTACGCCAGCTGAAAACGCGGAGATTTCCAATGTAGGAGGGACTGTATCGACGTCAAACTTGGCGGTATCCACCGAAATTTCCGTGCCCACGCCATCCAGATGTCGAATTGTAACCGTTGAAATCCCCTGAGGGAGCGCGGCTGCTTCGGCTTGAGTCAGCGAAACGCTCCAGTTTCCATCGATATCGGGTGTGACAGCTCTGGTGACGGGACCAATAGTTACTTCTACCGAAGTTGTGCCCTCGGGGGTCGCTGATTTGCTGCTGATATTATTAAGTTCATTTGTCTGCAATTCCTGCAGGTTAAGGCTGGGTGGTCGAGGAGGTTCTGTTGCGACCGTAGGTGGCTCGGGGTCTTCATCACTCCCGCCCCCTCCACCACCACCTCCGCCAGCAGCGGCTGCTGCACCGGCAATACCCAGCCCACCTAATGCAAGCCCCGCGCCGCTCACCCCGCCTGCGGCGGCGGTCGCTCCGGCGGCTTCCGCTGCGAGACTGAATTGAGCAATTTCTGCGGCAACCACGTCGGCAAGCATAATCGCGCCGTTTTCCAGAATTTGAACGTTCTCGGCGGTGACAACAATCGTTCTACCATCCGCCAAGCTTAGTTGGACATCACCATTTGCAAGCAATTTTACAACCAGAACACCGGGGATCGAATTTGCAAACTGATAGGAGTCGAGCTGTTCGTCGGTCGCCTGTGCCAACACCGGCAATGCCAATAGTGTTGACCCAAGACCACCTGCAAATCCACGCTTGGCCAATAGCTTGAGCTTTTTGTCTATCCAGTTGCGAACATGGCGCTTGCGCTGCGCATTGGGCTGAGAGTCCGTGATCGAAATTTTGGTCGAGCCGGTATTGTTGGTCATGTTGCCCTCACATTTGATGGACGCGGTTTTTGCATGTCCCGCATTTCCCGGTTCAAACCCATTCATTCGTGGCGCGATCTGGCACCTTTGGGGGAGCAATCCGGAAAACTTGAATTAATCTGGAACCGAAGTCCCTATTTTCACCACATTTCCGCTCTGGTTCTGGTCTGCGCATCGTTCCATCCTGTTTCCACTGCCAGGGGTGGTAGGGGGTAGGGGCGATGAAGCTTCAGTTCGAAAGTGTGGTGGCAACGGGGACCGCAGCGCTCGATTCAGGTATCGGCGATACGGCTTTAAAAACGTTTAACGGTGAAACGTATCTCTATAGTATCACTGGACCCGGAGGCGGGATCGTTTCGTGGCAACTTGGTTCGGAAGTATCGCCTCAGGAAATAGACCTGCAGTATTTCGACGCGTCGATCTCGTATCAAGTCGGTCGGAGTGGCATTCCAATCCAACTCGCCTCTGGCGATCAGCTAATTTTGGACGTCGATACCTCGACGGGTCTGATCGGATATGACCTGAACCCGGATGGAAGCATTGGCAGCATCCGCGAAACAAACACTCTGTCTGGCGGCGGAGATATTTCTGCAGCGACACAGTTGACGGTTGGTACAAACGAAATTCTTACGCTTGCACAAACTGATACCGGGCAGCTTGCAACGTATCACATCAATCTAGACGGGACTTTGAGCCTGATAAATTCGGTTGCAGGCTCAGCAGATGAGCTACGGGCGTTACAAGTCGGATCGAAACATTTCGTCATGTCCATTGATACTGCAAGCAGCTCTATCCAGCCGTATTTGGTCGACCAGAATTCAGGTGTACTATCCGCGGTAGATGGAAATACTTCGATTCAGACGCTCGGGATAAGCGCGCCAACTGCTATCGAAGTTGTTCAGGCTTATGGCAGATCATGGGTCGTCGTAGCGGGTTCGCAAAGCAGCTCAATAAGCGTCATGGAATTGGGCGACAATGGACAGCTCAGACCAATCAATCACGTCCTGGATACACTGCATACCCGATTCGAATCTGTACAGGATCTATCGGTCATTGAAGTAGAGGGGCGGGTTTTTGTCCTGGCAGGGGGCGGCGATGACGGCGTTACACTGTTCACGATGACCCCGGATGGGCAACTCGTTCATAAGGATAGTTTTGCAGACACGCTGGAAACCAGATTACAGAATGTTGAAACGCTCAGCGTGGCGCATGTAGGGGATGAATTACAGGTTTTTGCAACGTCTCAAATAGATCCGGGCATAACCCATCTCAGCGTATCAGTTGCGGATTTGGGAGTTGTCTCGCAAGGCTTGGGGTCGGTAACCGGGACCGCGCAAGACGATTTGTTAAGCGGAGGGATTCTGGATTCAACCCTGAACGGTGGAGCGGGCGACGACATCCTGATCACCGGTACAAGTTCAACGATCATGACAGGTGGGGCAGGCGCAGATGTCTTCGTGATCCGTCAAAGCAGTGGTCCAACTGTAATTTCGGATTTTCAGGCCGGGACAGATCGGCTGGACTTGTCGCACTACCCGTTCCTTAGGACTCCTGCGCAGCTGGATTTTACCTCAACAGCGACAGGCGCACGCATAACCTATCTTGATGAAACAATCGACCTGATTTCGGATACCAACACCCCTTTGACCAGCGCTCAGGTGTTCGGGTCCGGGTTTAGTGGGCCGGACCACATCCCGGTTGATTTGGGTTCCGCTCCGGATAACAACGCCTCTGAAGGTTTAGCTGGCGCATTTACACTTGATGCTTTCGTCCGCAATCCAGCGCTTGGGGATGCCGAAATCCGGTTTACGCCTGATGGAGGCTCTACTCTCACAGTGCAAGCCAATGAATATGGTGAATTCGATTTGGAAGTACCGGATGGGACGTTTCCCGGACAACTAGAAATCATCAAGTCTTATTCGACAGCGAGCGGCGAAATTACCGCGCTGGATGCTCTGCAGGTTCTGCGTATGTCGGTCGGTCTGGATCCAACCTGGGGGTCTGCCGCTGCAGAGAATTTCATCGCAGCCGACATAACCCGAGATGGGTCGGTTAATGCCCTCGACGCGCTGGCGATTCTACAAGTCGCGGTTGGACAACCCACCGCACATGGGGCCGAATGGGTATTTCTGGACGCGAACGAAAATTTGTCTGATATCTCCAGAAACAATGTAAATTACAATACAAGCGTCGATGTCACCATAATAGATGGCGCTTTGACGCTTGATATGACTGCAATACTCCTGGGAAATGTCGAAGCAGTTTGAGCATGGGTTTCAGGCCCCGATCACTCCCTGAATGCGCGATAAAAATAGTCAGCCAATGGTTTGATCAGATAGGATAGAGGCGTACGCTCATCTGTCTTGATCATAGCTTCAACTGGCATTCCAGGCAGCAGTTCCTGACCGTTGAGACGATCAAGCTGGCCTTCATCGGGCACTACTTCGGCCCGATAGAAAGTAAAACCGCTGGTCTCATCGGTGAACGTGTCAGCCGAAACGTTGATTACATGGCCTTCGATCTCGGGGGTGTCACGCTGGTTGAAGGCCGGGAACCGAAGGGCGACATCCTGTCCACGATGCAACTGATCCACATGCAATGCATCAACACGCGCGGCAACCAGTAACGGAGTGTCCTGAGGAACTACGTACATCATCGGTTCACCGGGTTGTATGACCGACTGAATCGCAAAAACCTGGCTGTCATAAACTGTGCCAGCAACGGGTGCGCGAATATCCAGGCGCGACAAACGTTCGGTTAGTGCAAGACGCCTTTCTGCCAACTCAACCGCACGAGATTGAACGTCTCGAAGTTCGGTAATCGCCTCTTCGCGGCGGGTGGCCTGCAGTTGGACAATCTGAATTTCGGTCGTTGCGATCTGGCCCTTGAGCCGTGCAATGGTTGATTCAAGCCGCCCTATTTGTCCGGTAAGATTTGCCTCTTCTCTTTGTAGGGCAGAGACACGGCTTGCTTGCGTCAGACCGCGTTGCAGCAAACCCTGCTGATCTTCAAGTTCGGTTCTGATGAGTCCAACTTGCGTGTTCAGCGATGCAAGCTGCGCTTGCGTGCCCTCAATCTCGTTTCCGATCTGAACCTTTTGTTTGCCTAACTGGTCAATCTGTTGGGTCAGCGTGTCAAGTCTTGCATTGAACAAACGTTGCTGGCCCGCCAGCAAATCGTCACCGATTGTTTCATTGGATTTGAGCTCCTGCAGGCTTTGGGCAAGTGCATCGACATTCGCGCCATCCCTCTCTGCCTCAAGCCGAGCTTTTCGGGCAAGCAACTCGAACAGCTGTGATTCAACGATGGTTGTCTCCGACGCCAGAAAAGTATCGTCGAGCCTCAGCATCAATTCGCCTTCAGTGACACTATCACCGTCACGCACGAAGATTTCACCGACTACCCCGCCATCCGGATGTTCGATCACCTGACGGTTGCTTTGGACTTCAATCACACCCTGGGAAATGATCGCCCCGGCCAGTTCGGTGCGTACGCTCCAGATTCCTAACCCTAACACCAAAATTGCCAGGGCCAACAAGCCGACAACGGCTGGTGCCGTGATGCTCCAGGCTGGACGTGAACTCTTGTCTGACATCATTCACCCACCTTATTCAGATGCCGTTTTATGACGTTGGCGTTTTGCACCATTGTATTCAACACCTCATCGCGCCCGCCGGATTTTACGATCTGACCCTTTTCAACGACAACAAGATCATCGCACTCTGAGATAGCTTGCGGGCGGTGGGTCATGATGATGGTGGATTTGCCTGCTTTCTTAAGCTCGCGTACCGCAGTGTTCAGAGCCAGAGTTCCATCGGCATCCAAAGCCGAGTTGGGTTCATCCAAGATCAACACAACAGGATTGCCATAGAGTGCCCGCGCAAGTGCAATGCGTTGTTTCTGGCCACCCGAGAGCTGACTATCATTCCCCTCGAGGAACGTGTCATAGCCCTTCTCAAGGCCGAGAATCAAATCATGTGCATTCGCCGTTTTCGCCGCTGCAACTACCGCTTCGGGATCAGGCGACTGAGACATACGGGCAATATTCTCGGCCACAGTACCATTGAACAAGGTAACTTGTTGCGGCAGATAACCAATGTGCTGCCCCAGATCGTCGGGATCGTATTGGTCCAGCGTCGCACCCCCCAGACGGATTTCACCTGCTGCAGGGGGCCATAAACCAAGCAGCGCCTTGGCAAGCGTTGTTTTGCCAGATCCGCTTTTACCGATGACGCCAAGCGCTCTACCGGGCTCCAGCTCAAGCGCGGCATTGCGCAATGTTGGGGTTTTGGCGCCAGGCGGAATTACGGTCAAACCTTTTGCCACAAGATGTGCCTTGGGGGTAGGCAGCTTCGTGCGCGATGCCTCTGGCGGTGTGGAGTCGAGAAACTGGTTCAGGTTGATCCAGGCTGTACGCGCACGTTCAATCATTGACCATTGGCCCACCGCCATCTCAATCGGTGCCAAAGCACGACCCAATAGGATAGTGCCTGCGATCATCGCACCGGGTGTCATTTCGTTGCGAAGAACAAGCCATGCACCTAGTGCCAACATCGCAGATTGAAGAAACAGCCGAAGTGATTTGGTGAGTGAGGTGAAACTGCCTGTCCAGTCACTGGCGGAAATCGACTGCGAGAGCGCTTCGGTCCGCTGGTTCAGCCAACGCTTAGATACATCCTCCTGCATTCCTTGCGATCTCACCACTTCGGCAGCTTGCCGGGCATGTTCAGAAAATGCGTTGGCTTTGGCAGTCGCCACCTGCGCTTCCGCGACTTTACGGTGCGTTAAACCTTGGTTGAGCAGAGCAATCACTACCAAAAGTGTACCACCAGCCACCGCCAGCCAGCCCAGCAATGGGTGAAATAGAAAAATCGCAGCAAGAAACACTGGGGTCCACGGAATGTCCATCACTGCAAGCAAAACAGGGGAGGCGCATAACGAGCGAATCGACTCCAAATCGCGCAACGCGGTAGCAGGCGCTGACCGAATTTGCGGAAACAAGGCACGCCGCATCGTTCCTTCAAACACGCGCTCATCGAGGGATGACTGGAAACGGGCGCCAAATCTGGCAACGATCCGGCCACGTGCATAGTCCAGCATCGCCATCAGCGCATAAAGCAATGCGACAAGCAGAAACAGAGCTGACAGTGTTTCGGTCGAGCGTGACCCAAGGACTCGGTCATATACCTGCAGCATAAACAGAGGGCCGGTCAACATCAGCAAGTTGACAAACACACTGAACAGGAACGCAAGCGCAAGGAAGCTGTTGCCTTGGTTGCGGACTTTTCGAAGCTCGTGGCGCTGGGGTGGGGTGTTGCGATTTTTCAAACTCACACGAAAGGCCCTTGATTGCTCACATCGAGAACTCGTCAAAAGCCGAACTTCCAGAACCCGAAATCGACCTGACAATTGTGGCAACTATATCTGCGCGCTTATGCAGGGACAACGCGCGTTATCCGCTGCTTAGTAGCTTTCGGCGGTGTTTATGCTGTTGCTCGTTCGAAAATGGCAGGAACACGCCGACTGCCTTAGCGTGATCTGCGCCGGCCTTGGTAAACTCCACCAGTCATTTTCAGTCGGAGTTTACTCTAGCTTCCAAAACAAGGCAGCCATTCAGGCGCGAACCGCTTTACTGCGTTCATTGAGTACATTTGCAAGTTAGCCAAATACATTCACATGCATCGCGGTGTTGACCTCGCCAGCCAACTCAATGAACCGGGTGTCGACGCCATACTCGCGCGCTTTCCAGAGAGCAGATCCCAAGGCATCCAGAGATGTTCTTTTCATCAAGAAATTTCTCGTTTTTTTGGATTTGCAGAGTTTTGCACCAATATCTCGCGGGTCACTCAAACCCAAGATGGGGTCTCTACCAGTCGCTCTGTCAGAAAAGACAATGGGTATTTGCTTGCAGATAACGTGCGACGCACTCAATTTGAGAATTCATTCACCGGCGCCAAATACTGCATCACATGTGCCAACGGGACGGATGCCTTGCAGGTTGCTATCATAGCGCTTGTGGTTGGGCCAGTTGATGAATTCATCACACCTGGTTTTTCCTACATCGCGACGGCGGATTCTGCCAGACTATTAGAAACGACACCCGTTTTGTCGACATTGATCCCACCACCTATAGTCTTGTCCCCAATAAGTTGGACGCGGCCGATAATGTCCCGGACCCCGGCCATTACCCCTGTGTTGCTTCATGGGCAGCCTGCTGATTTCGACCACATAATTGAAGTTGCTTCGGCACATGGTCTGCCTGTGATCGAAGATAGGGTGCAGAGCTTTGGCGGATCTCTGCACGGCAAGCGTTCAGGGAACTCGTCAAAAATCTAGTGCACCAGCTTCATTCCATCGAAGCCGACTGGTTGTTACGGTGATGGGGCCGCTATCTTCACGTCGGATGATGAACTGAGCGTGTCCTCCGTCAGATTGCTCGACATGGGCAGGATCGGTGCTATTACCGCCTGAGAGTAGGAATAAACAACCCACCGCGTCAGATCCTAATGCAGATCTGCCAGTTGGCGATTAGGCAGCAGCAAGTGTGATCAGCCTGACAATGCTCCCATACCTACAGGAACATACGCAAGCACAGATCTTCGACGCATCGAAACAAGCAATTTGATAACTGTAGTGACCCTAAGGGGACCCGCCTAGTTTCTCAGAGTAGCGGTTGGTTTAAGATTGACCAAATCGCAGGCTCTATTTGCTGTAATAGTCGCGATACCAGTTTACAAAAGCCTGAATGCCGTCCTTGATTTCTGTCTTTGGGCGATAGCCAGTCAATCGGTGCAGCAAATCGGCATTGGCCCAAGTCGCGGGCACGTCTCCCATCTGCATCTCCATGTAGTTTCGGATCGCGGGCTTGCCTAGGCTTTCTTCGATCGCGTCAACGAAATCCAACAGGCGTACTTTGTCAGAGTTACCAATGTTAACAATGCGGTATGGCGCGACAGGGCTTAAGCTATCGCCTTCAGCGATATCGTCAGGAGATTCGGGCCGAACCGGAGCGACATCGATTAAAAGCGAAATGGCTCGCACCAGATCATCAACATATGTGAAGTCCCGATACATGTCGCCATGATTGTAGATGTCGATGGGCCGATCTTCTAGGATCGCATCTGTAAATTTAAAAAAGGCAAGATCCGGACGCCCCCAGGGGCCGTAGACCGTGAAAAAGCGAAACATGGTTGTCGGCAGATCCCAAAGGTGCGCATAGGAATGCCCCATCGCTTCGTTCGCTTTCTTGGTCGCAGCGTACATCGTAAGTTGATGATCTGCCTTCTCGCATTCGTCAAAAGGCATATCAGGATTAGCCCCATAGATTGACGAGGTGGAGGCCATCAGCAAGTGCTGTACTTTATGCCGCCGTGCCGCTTCCATCACGTTGAATGTTCCGACAACATTGCTTTCGACATAGGCGCGCGGGTTTTCCAAGCTATACCGGACGCCGGCCTGCGCCGCGAGGTGGATGATCACGTTCGGTTCGAATGCGTCAGCCATTCGATCGAAGCTCTCAGTGTCTTCCAGCATCCCTTCGTCACACGAAAAGTTCGGGTTTTCCAACAACAGCGCGTGCCGGCTCTGCTTGAGGCGGACATCGTAGTAATCCGTCATCCCGTCATAGCCGTGAACGCGATAACCATTCTCAAGCAAAAGTTTGGCAAGATGAAATCCGATAAATCCGGCGGTGCCTGTGATCAGAACCTTTTGCATGAGGTTGCTTCCTTGTGTCTGGGCTTGGCGCTTGCGTCCACCGGCACATATGACGCCTACAGTCCTACGGCTCAAGCCGTCATTTCCCTATTGGCCGGTTTTCACTTTTCTATCCAAATCAACCTGCTCATCCGGGCCAGGGGAGCGAATAGGTTTTGACATTCGTAAAGAACTTCATGGCCTCAATGACCCCTTCTTTGACACCATTTCCTGAGTCTTTGATGCCTCCGAACGGGGACATCTCGATGCGATACCCGGGTTGTTCCCAGATGTTGCAGGTGCCAACATTCAGACCATTGATATAGGCAATGGCACGATTAAGGTCGTTGGTGCAGACGCCCGAACTAAGACCAAACTCCGTAGAATTCGAGATGCGCATCACCGCTTCGTCATCTTCCGGCACGCGAATGATCGGGATGATGGGGCCAAAGGATTCCTCCATGACCAGTTCGCAGTCATAGGGCACTTTGTCGACCACGATGGGCGGTAGCAATGCGCCCTGACGGCCAGGGTGGTATAGTATTTCGGCTCCTGCTTTCTCAGCAAGATGAACGCGTTTATCAAATAGTTCAGCGGCTTTGTCGTGGACAACACAACCCAGCTCAGTCTCGGGGTCTTGCGGATCTCCAAATTTGATCTTCTTCGCCTTCTCCAGAACCGATGCCACAAACTTGTCGGCCACGCTGTCCTGCACCAGAATACGTTTGATTGCGGTGCAACGCTGGCCAGAGTTTCCGGTAGCACCTGCCACCGCAATTCCAGCAGCCTTTTCAAGATCGGCGTCACACAGATCGTTCAGAACTATAAGTGGATCATTGCCGCCAAGCTCAAGCGCCTGACGCTTGAATGCGGCCTTTTCCGCTATCATCTTGCCCACTGGCACACCACCGGTGAATGTAATGATGTCAATGTTTTCATTGGTGATCATCTCATCGCCGATATCTTGCGGCCACCCGGTGATCACCTGAAACATCTCAGGGGGCAGACCGGCTTCGTACAGGATGTCCGCCAGTGTCAGACAAGTCAGCGGAGTCAGCTCGGTTGGTTTGCAAACCATGCAATTGTTTGTTGCAATTGACGGAGCAACCTTGTGGCTGACCATGTTCAAAGGGTGGTTAAAGGGGGTGATCGCGCTGATTGCGTTCACCGGTTCGCGCATAGTGAAAATCTTGCGGGCCCTGCCATTATGAGTCAAATCGCACGAAAATATCTCACCATCATCCCTCAGCGCTTCGCCGGCTGCGAATTGAAACACATCCTGCGCGCGTTTTGTCTCATAAATTGCGTGCTGACGGCAGATGCCCAGCTCTAGCACGAGCCATTTAACCAGATAGCCACGGCGCAACCCGATTAACTCTGATGTCCGTTGTAGGATCTGGTTACGCTCATGGCGTGTCAGGTTGGGTTTGTATCGAGCGGCAACCTCAAAAGCGCGACGCGCATGTTCGGCTTGGCCAGCAGGAACATTGCCGACAACTTCATTGGTATAAGGGTAGTGGACCGGAATTGTCTCATTTGCAAAGACGACCTCGCCACCGATCCTCATCCCCTCGGTTCTGATTTCGTTTGCTGACATGTCCCGAACTTTCCTACATTAAGCGAATGAGCGGGAATATGTCATCCAAATCAGATCATGTCTCGCCCGATTGCTCTGAAAACACATCAAACGCTTTCAGTGCCTTGGCGCTGTAGGCATATGACGGTCCGCCCCCCATGTAGGTCGCCATAGCCAGAGCCTCGCACAGTTCGCCGCGGGTCGCACCCAAACGAACCAAAGAACGGACATGGAAACCGATGCAGCTATCGCATCGCGTGGCGATCGCAATGCCAAGGGCCATGAACTCCTTGGTTTTCTCACTCAGTACACCGTCCGTTTTGGCAGCTTTACCCATAATGCCAAACCCACGCGCGGTTTCCGGCACTTCCTTTGAGAACACACCGATATTGGCCTCGGTTTCGGCCATGAAGTCTTTCCAGTCCAACTGTTTTCTCCTTATCCGCGTTCATCCGCGCCCATACGACGCTCTAACCAACGGACGCCAGCACTGATTATCAAGACCAGCACCAGATATTCAAAGATCAGCAAAGTATAGATTTCGAGCGGACGATATTCGGTCACCACTAGCTCGTTCGCGCGGCGTGTCAGTTCCTGCATACCAATGACGCTCGCAAAAGCGCTCATTTTCACGATGTAAATGAACTGATTGGCCAATGGCGGCAAAATGCGTCGGATTGCCTGCGGCAGGATCACATAGCGCATAGTCTGAAAGTAGTTCAGCCCGATTGTCTGCGCAGCTTCGCTTTGGCCTTTGGCAATTGATTGAATCCCGGCGCGGTAAATCTCAGCGGTAAAGGCACTGTCCGAGATTGCCAATGTGATGATCGCCCCCCAGAATGGATCGATGGGTATATTCATTCCCATCGACTGAAAGACGATTGGCAAACCATAAAAGACCCAAAACAACATCGGAAGCAGAGGGATCGAGCGGACAAACTCCACGTAGATCCGGTTCACCAGTCGCCAACCACGTTTTTCAGACAGACCTGGCAGCGCTACCAGCAGACCAATCACAATCGACATGATTGCCGCGATCAGCGATATCTGGATCGTCGCACCCATCCCAGACACCAGAAACTTGACATTGGTCCAGCCTGATGCGGTGGTGGGGTCAATCACATACCAGCCCCATGTCTGCGACGACGAACACCCAGCTAAAAGTACGAACAGGGGGAGGAACAGGAGCGGTTTCTTCATGACATCCAACTCAATGTTGCAGAATCTGGCTTAAGAATTTCTGACACCGCTCAGACCGCGGATTAGTGAAGAAATGCTCGGGTTTTCCTTGTTCGACAATCTCACCCGCATCCATAAACACCATGTTGTCTGCAACTTTGCGTGCAAAACCCATCTCGTGGGTGACAACCACCATGGTCATTCCTTCCTGCGCCAGTTCAACCATCACGTCGAGGACTTCGGAAATCATTTCGGGGTCCAGGGCCGAGGTGGGTTCGTCAAACAACAAAACCCTCGGCTCCATGCAAAGCGAACGAGCGATGGCCACACGTTGCTGTTGTCCACCTGAAAGCTGAATAGGACGTTTGTCGGCCTGGTCCGGGATATGGACCCGTTCAAGGTAATGGCGGGCTTTTTCTTCGGACTCTTTTTTGCTCAAGCCTCTTGCTTTGATCGGACCCAAAGTCAGATTTTCCAGCACGGTCAAATGCGGGAAAAGATTAAACTGCTGGAACACCATCCCGACTTCTGATCGAATTGTGGCGACGGATTGGGCGTCATCTGACAGCTCTACCCCGTCTATGCGGATCGTACCTTTTTGGTGTTTTTCAAGCTGGTTGATGCATCTTACAACCGTCGATTTTCCAGAACCGGAAGGCCCACAGATTACAACTTTTTCACCGCTATTTATCGTAAGATTGATATCCTTGAGCACATGAAATGTGCCATACCACTTGTTTACGTCGACTAACTCGATCGCGGCGTCTGGCATTGGCTGGCCTGCCTTTGTTATTCTCAGTCAATTATTTTCTTGAGGTTAGCGTGGTCTTTGCGCTTAGATCAAGAAACAATCCAGCTAAACTAGCCGACTGCCACCAACAGGAGAAATACATGAAACATCTTTTCAAAGTAGCCATTGCCGCTGCGTTTGGCCTAGCGATTGGTAGCGCCGCTCAGGCCCAGTCTGCACTGAATGAAATCCTGGATTCTGGTGTGATGAAAGTCGGGACAACTGGAGATTGGAATCCAATGTCGCTGCGCGATCCTGCGACTAACAGCTACAAGGGTTATGATATAGATATCATGAACGCATTGGCTGCAGATCTTGGCGTCGAAGTTGAATATGTTCCGACAGACTGGAAAACCCTGGTCAATGGGGTGGTCGCCGGGAAATATCATATCACCGGCTCGGCTTCGATTTCTCCGCCGCGCTTGAAGGTTGCCGGTTTCTCTGACAGCTACATCTCTGTTGAACTGTTCCCGTACACGACCAAAGACAAGGCCGATAAATTTGACGGGTATGACTCGATCAACAAACCCGGTGTAAAAGTCGCAACAACCCTGGGTACTACCTTTGAAAAACGTGTGCGCGAATGGTTCCCCGATGCTGATATCAAGGTGGTCGAAGCTCCGGCGCGCGGTTTTCAGGAGGTGCTTGCCGGTCGGGCGGATGTGTTCATCACGTCAAATATCGAAGGCTCGACGCTAGAGGCCAAGTTTCCGGTTGTTCGTGTGAAGAATGCTGGCCCCCGGTCGCCATCCCCGATCGCGATGCTGTTGCCACAAGATGATCAGGTCTGGATCAATTATGTAAACAGCTGGATCGAAGTGAAAAAAGCTCAGGGCTTCTTCGATGAAAACCAGAAGCGGTGGGGTCTCTGATCACGGCTAACACCGCAGCAATGATCAAGACTTGGACAGGAAGTCATGAAGCTTGATCACATGACCTGGTACGAGGTCGACGCTCGTATAAATCAAGGCGCTGCGGTGTTGCTTCCGGTGGGTTCGACCGAACAGCATGGTCCGATGGGTCGCATAGGTACGGACACAATTTGCGCTGAGGCAGTCGCGCTTGCGGCTGCCAGTCGATGCGGGGGGATCGTTGCACCCCCGCTCGCCTACACCCCCGCGCTGTTCAATACAGGCTTTCCCGGTACGGTTTCGGTTTCGGCCGAAGTATTTCAGATGCTGGCAAATGAAGTCATTGCGGGATTGCTGGCACAAGGGTTCCGTGGCGTGTTCGTAGTGAATGGGCATGGTGCCAATCTGGAACCCCTTCGCACCATCAAGTCCACTCTTCCTGACAACCAGATGATGATCCGCAGCTGGTGGGAGCCCGATACTGTAAACACGCTACGCAGACAGCTATACGGCGAATGGGAAGGCATGCATGCAACTCCATCCGAAATCGCAATAACGCAATCTCTACTCGGCGTATTGCCAGCAAACCAAGCTGCCGAACCACCAAGGAAACTCACTGCAGAATATGTGCGGGATCACGCAGGCGACCGACATGGTCCACCCGATGAACATCGTGCAGAATTCCCTGATGGGCGAGTCGGCTCACACTCTGCCCTCGCCAACCCTAAGGATGGTGAACGCCTGCTGACCATGGCTGCGATCGCAATTGCGAACGAATTCCGTTCATTTGAGCAAGATCGATAGTCAAAATATGCTGAACTGAAATGGTAAGTGTTGTCTACTCCGCCTCAAGACCATCGGTCGACAGGTCATCAAGCTTTGGCATAAGCCGCAGTAATTCGCTTGCGTATTCGGTTTTCGGATTGGCAAACAACTCGCTGGTCTCCTGGACCTCGACGATTTGGCCCTGCTTCATGACCGCAACCCGGTCGCACATCTGGCGGACGACGGGCAAGTCGTGGCTGATAAACAACATTGTCAGGCCCAGATGCTCTTGCAAATCCTTCAGGATGTTCAGAATCTGAGCCTGAATCGATACGTCCAGTGCACTTGTTGGCTCATCGCAGATCAGGAACCGGGGTTGTGTCGCCAAAGCGCGGGCGATCGATATACGCTGCCGCTGACCACCCGAAAACTCGTGCGGGTATTTTTGACCGGCTCCGGAACCCAGACCCACCTGATCCAACAATTCATCCACCCGGCGCTTGATGTGTACGCCATCCATCAGTCGATGATGACGAATTGGCTCGGCAACAATTTCCTCCACCCGCATCCGAGGATTGAGGGAAGAGTAGGGGTCCTGAAAGATCATCTGGATGTTCTTTCGGTACTCGTCTTGCACCGCACGATTGCTTAGATCACTTACCCGCTGGCCCTGAAAATCGATCGTGCCTCCGTCAACTGGGTAGAGCCCGGCGATCATTCGCGCAACGGTCGATTTACCCGAGCCTGATTCACCCACGACCCCGAAGACCTCGCCCGCGTGAATATCGAAGCTGACACTATCAACGGCTGTAAAATATGTCCGATCCCAAGGCAACAGGCCACGTTTCTGCAGGAATTTTTTGGTCAGGTTGCGGATTTCAAAGATTGGCTTGGTGGTGTCGTTGTCCACCTTTGGCCAATGGCGTGCCATATCTTCTATAGCAAAGCGTGTTTCACGCCCACCGTAGCTGATCTGGGGGAAGCGATGCAATTTCAGTGTCGGGCGCGGTACAGCAGCGATCAAGGACTTGGTGTATTCGTGTTTTGGCTGGCCCATCACCTGCGCAGTGGTACCGCTTTCAACCACCTTTCCCGCATACATCACAGTCACCCGATCCGTGGTGTCTGCGATCACGCCCATATCATGGGTAATCAGGATGACACCTACTTGACGCTCCTGCGCCAGTTCCTTGATCAGGTCCAGAATTTGCGCCTGAACTGAAACGTCCAACGCCGTAGTGGGTTCGTCCGCAATGATCACATCCGGTTCTGTGCACAAGGCCAACGCTATGACTACACGCTGGCGCATCCCGCCTGAAAACTGATGCGGGTATTGATCAAGCCGCGTGTCCGGGTCCGGAATGCCCACGCGGTCAATTAGGTCTCGGGCGCGTTTGTTTGCCTCGGCTTCAGTATCGCCCAGATGGGTCTGGATCGTTTCAACAAGTTGCTCGCGCACTGTGAACAGAGGGTTCAATGAGGTCAGCGGATCCTGAAAGATCATCGAGATCTTCTTGCCGCGCAGCCCGCGCATCGCCTCGGCATCAATGCCACTGATCTGCTCGCCGCCCAGCTTGATCTGGCCACTGGCGATACGTCCAGGACGTTCCAGCAGGCCCATGACAGCGGCGCCGATTGTGGATTTACCGGCACCGGATTCCCCCACAAGCCCGTGAATTTCACCGGGCTCAACGGACAGGCTGGCGTGATCCACCGCTGTGAAAAGCTGGCGGCGGGTCGGAAACTCAACGGTGAGGTCTTGGATGGTCAAAAGGCTCATGAAATCACCGCAGTTTGGGGTTCAGCGCGTCACGCAGCCAGTCGCCCAGCAGGTTGACCGACAAGGCAAGGGCCAGCAGCGTACAGGCCGGGAAGAACAAGATCCACCACTCGCCCGAGAACAAGAAGCCTTGGCCGATACGGATTAGTGTGCCCAACGATGGCTGGGTCGGGGGTGCGCCAACGCCTAAGAAGCTCAGCGTCGCCTCGGCGATAATGGCCAGCGCCAGCGAAATTGTAGCGATGACCAGAACGGGGCTCAGGACATTAGGCAGGATATGGCGGAACATGATTGGGAACGATCCCCGGCCGATCAGGCGCGCGGCTTGCACATATTCCTTGTTCTTCTCAACCAACGCCGCACCACGCACGACCCGCGCAAACTGCACCCAGTCCGATAGCGCAATCGCAATGATCAGAACATAGATTGCCATCTCATCACGGTATTCCGGCGGGGTTATCCCTTTGGCGATACCGAAGATCAGCATTGCCACAAGAATGGCAGGGAAGGTCAATTGCACATCAGCGATCCGCATGATCAGTGTTTCGATCCAGCCGCCGAAATAAGCCGCGACCAGCCCCAGGATCACACCGATAACAAGTGCAAGAAGCACCGCCGACGCTCCGACGAACAGCGAAATACGCAAACCATAAAGGATGGTGGAGAACACATCGCGCCCCTGATCGTCGGTACCCAACAGGAAGGTTTCTTGCGTGAAGGCATTCGGTGTGCCCGGCGGCGTGAAGCCGTTCATCAGGTTCAGCGTTGCAGGGTCGAACGGGTTATAAGGCGCGATCAAGGGCGCGAAGATCGCAGCCAACACCAAAATGACCACAACCAGTGAAGCGATCACAGCAACCGGGGAATGCCGGAAGGACCATGCAAAATCACTGTCCCAAAACTTGGCCATGCGCGTCTTAGGTGTGGCTTTCGGAGTTTCCATGGTATCGCTCATGTTGCCCTCGCGTCGACACGCAGACGCGGGTCAATGGCATAATAAAGGAGATCGACAATCAGGTTGATCGTCACGAACATCACTGAAATCAGCATCAGATATGCCGCCATCACGGGGATATCGACGAACTGGATTGCGTTGATGAACAGCAGGCCCACGCCGGGCCACTGAAACACTGTCTCAGTGATGATCGCGAATGCGATGATCGAACCCAGCTGCAAACCCGTGATGGTAATCACCGGCACCAGCGTATTCTTCAGCGCGTGGCGGAAGTTGATGACGCGATCTGAAAGCCCACGGGCGCGTGCGAAACGGACATAGTCGGCGCGCAGCACCTCAAGCATTTCGGATCGGACCAGCCGCATGATCAGCGTCATCTGATAAAGGCCCAAGGTAATTGCAGGCAAAATCAGCGCCTTGAGGCCCGAGGCCGTCAGAAACCCGGTTGACCAATGCCCAATCATAACGGTCTCGCCCCTCCCGAAGCTGGGCAGTAGGTCAAGCTCGACCGAGAAAATATAGATCAGCAGGATACCTATGAGGAATGTAGGTAACGATACCCCGATCAGGGAAACCGTCATAATCACATTCGCAGCAATCCCTTGTCGTCGGATCGCAGTAAAAACACCCAGCGCTATGCCCATTGTGATTGCCAGAAACCCAGACACAAAGGCCAATTCCAGCGTAGCCGGAGCCCGCTCAAGCAGGATAGTCGAGACAGGTCGGCCCTGCCGATAGGATACTCCGAAATTACCCTGAACAGCACCTTGCAGGAACTTGGCGTATTGCACCACAAAAGGCTGATCCAGCCCAAGTTCGGTGCGCAGGCGGTCGATGTCAGCCTGCGTACGCTCCTGTCCCAGCATGTTGTCGATCGGGTCGCCAACAAAGCGGAACATCGAGAATGCTACCAGCCCCACGACCAGAAGTACGATGATGGACTGGAACATCCTTCGGACGATAAATGCGAACATTGGTTTTCCCCATTGGTGGGTCTGTCTATGCTTTAACCGACCGGGTGGTCAAGCTATCTCGGCCATGCGGAGTGGACCAATCGATCTCCGGACCCAACGGTACGATGCCCAACGGATTGCGCAGCTCGGAAGGTGAGAAATAGCCCAGTTTGTAAATGTCGAACTTCACCGTCTCAGCGACACCCGGCAGCGCATAGAGCTCTCGCGCATAGCCCCAGAGATTTGGATAGTCGATCAGGCGGCGCAGATTGCATTTGAAGGCGTAATGGTACGCGACATCAAAACGAGCCAGTGTCGGGAACAGGCGCAGATCGGCCTCGGTCAGGGCATCGCCGCATAGATAGCGGTTGGCGGCCAAATGTGCTTCGATCTCATCCATCGTGGCGAAGACATCTTGGAATCCCGCCTCATAAGCCTCCTGCGTGCGTGCAAAACCTGCGCGGTAGACCCCGTTGTTGAGGCGTGCATAGATTTTGTCATTCCACGCTTCGATTTGATCAAGCTTTTCTGGTGGTGCCAGATTTGGGCCATGGCCCGGCAGGGTGCCCAGCATCCGCACCAGATCAGCGGATTCGTTTGAGACGGCCTTGTCGTGAAGCCTATCCCAAAGCAGCGGTACCGTGATCCGCCCGGTATAAGCGGGGGTCACGCGGGCATAGGCGTAATGCAAAGCGGTCACGCCATAAACCGCGTCGGCGCCTTCCGCATAAACCCAACCATCTGCTGTGCGACGCGGTTCAGCATAGGCAACCGTGACGAGATCCTGCAGACCTTTGCGGGCAAGGACCAACAAAACGCGATGCGCCCAAGGGCAATTCCACGCCGCGTAAAGGTGAAACCGCTGTGGTTCCAGTTCCGTATCGGGTAAAGCGTTACGGATGGTCGAGGCCTGACGGCGAAACGCGCCGTCAAGCGTGCTATCGGGCGCCGGGTCTTCTGCATGATAGACACCGGCAATCATCAAACCCATTGTTCAGTTCACCGTCACCCAGCGCAGCAGGAAAAAGTTGTCCGGGCGCTGTGTCAGCTCGACATTGCTGCGCGTGCCCCAGACCAACGGTTGAACATACATCGGTACGTAGACCTGTTCGTTCTGATAAATCTGCGTCACCTCATCCAGCATGGCTTGCCGCTTGGTCTGATCCAGCTCGGATTGGATCATCGGTAACAGCTCATCGACCCGCGCATTCGAGAATCCACCGAAGTTCCAGCTGCCCAGCTTTTTCTCTTCGTTTGGAGTGGCGACGAGGAAGCGGACCGGATGTTCAGCGTCAAACGTACCTGGGCTCCAGCCCAGAAGATACATGTCATAATTGTCTTCACGCAGCTCCGGCCAGTAGTTCCGCACTGGCATTGCATCCAACTCGGCCGTTATGCCAATTTGCGCAAGCATGCCAACAACTGCCTGACAAACGGCCTCATCATTCAGATAGCGGTCGTTCGGACATTTTAGGCCAAACGAGAATCCATCTGCATAGCCTGCTTCAACGAGCAGGGCCTTGGCAGCTTCTACATCAAACGCTGGACGTTCCGCATTGGCGTCGGAAAATCCACTCATCGCGGGGCTGACGAGTTGTGAGGCGGGTTCGGCATTGCCTCGCATGATCGTGGCCAGAATGGCATCCACATTGACGGCTTGTGCAACTGCCTGACGCACACGTGCATCACGGAACGGATTTGGCTTGCCTGCATCGTCGGTGTATTTCAGGGCTTCGGCTTCGTGGTCGAAGCCCAGCATGATCACACGTGCTTCGATGCCCTGAATGACATCAACCTCTGCGTTCTGCTGCAGCCGAGCGACGTCCTGAATTGGTACAGGGTTGATCATGTCCACGTCACCCGAAAGCAAAGCTGCAACGGCAGTCGCCGGGTTCTGGATCGGATTAAATTCAGCACGGGTGATGTTGTGTTCGACATCTCCCCACCAGCCCTCAAATGGTTCCAGCACAGTTTTGAGGCCTGGCTCACGCTCGGTGACTTTAAATGCCCCTGTGCCATTGGCATTGATGGTTGCGTAGTTGCCGGTCTCTTTATCAGGCACCACCGCGTCGTTGGCTTCGGTCCAGCTCTGATCCATGATCAACCAGTTGGCAATCGAAGACGGGAACAGAGGGTTCGGTGCAGTCGTCATGATATCGACGGTGTAGTCATCGACCACGACGACATCACTGACAGGGGCGAACCAACTGCGGGTATCTGCCGCTTCGCCTGATGCGCGTTGATAGCTGAACAGGACATCCTGTGCGTCAAAGCTGCTGCCATCGTGGAATGTTACGCCTTCACGCAGCCTAAACCGCCAACCTTCACCATCTCCAATCGGCTCCCAGCTGACGGCCAGTGCGGGCTCGACGCTCATGTCCTTGCCGCGGCGGACCAGACCTTCGTAGACGTTGTTCAGGAACCCAAGTACAGGGGCTGAGTTAACCGCATGGGGGTCCATCGTCTGCGGATCGGTGGTCGAGGCCCATTTGAAATCGGCGGCCTGTGCGGTGCTGGCAAGCAACATGGCCAGGCCGATGGCACTTTTTCTGAAGATCATGGCGAAAACTCCCTGTTATCGCTGAAACAATCCAGCTTTTTGGCCACCACGTAAAGACACTCTCGGTTTGAGATCACGGTCCCGTTACCTGCGGCACAAACAAGAACAGGGCGCGAAAACGCGCCCTGAACAACATCCAAATGGATGGTTTAGTTCATCTCGAAGTATTTGATCTTCGGTGAATCTTCCGGTTCAACGATGGTGCCGACACCCGATTTCATACCCCAGTTCAATACCTGGTGGTGGATCGGGATATACAGCTGCTCGTCCTGAACAACCTGCCAGATGTCTCCGATCTGCTGATCGCGCGCGGGCAGATCGGTTTCCGAGGCTAGGGCTACGATCTTGGCATCCAAATCCGGGTTGGAGTAACGCGTGCCGTTCCAAGAGCCATACTTCTCACCCTTCGAGTGCACCAAGAAGTTGAAGATGTATTCCGAGTCATATGTCGGAACACCCCAACCCAGCATGTAGAAGTCTGTCTCCAGATTGTTGATCAGCGGGAAATGCTGCGCCTTCGGTTTGGCGTCTAGGTTCACGGTGACCCCGATCTGGGCCAGCATGCCAACCGCCGCCTGACAGATTGCCTCATCATTGATGTAGCGATCATTCGGGCAGTTCAGGGTCAGCGAGAATCCATCAGGATAGCCCGCTTCGGCCATCAACGCCTTGGCCCCTTCGATATCGGTTGACGAAGACGCGTCCATATCTGCGTCCCAACCATTCACAAACGGGGGTGAGATCATGCCCGCAGGAGCAGACTGGCCACGCATCACTACCTGTTTGATCGCATCACGATTGATCGCTTTCGACATCGCCCGACGAACTCGGACATCAGCCAGCGGATTTTTACCATCCACATTGTCCGAGGTCAGATCGGTGTCACCCATGTTCATACCAAAGAAGATCACCCGGTTCTGTGGTGCTGTCCGTACATCTAGCCCATCGGTTCCGGCGACACGCTCAAGATCCTGCACCGGCACGTCCTGAATGAAATCCACTTCACCCGACAACAAGGCGGCGACGCGTGTCGCGGCGTTCTGGATTGGGGTGTAGACGATCTCGGTCACTTGAAGCGGGAATTCATCCTTGCCCCAGTAATTCTCGTTGGCAGTCAGAACGGTTTTCACGTCCGGTTCGCGGCTGACCAGCTTGTAAGGTCCGGTGCCATTGGCGTTCTTAGCTGCAAAGGTATCCTCACCGCCTTCATAGTCCTGCACCTTGACGGCATTGTTTGCCTCAGCCCAATCCTTGTCCATCATGAACATGTTGGTCAGGTTGTTGGGCATGATCGGGTTTGGGCCATCAGTTTCGATTTCAACCGTGAACTTGTCGGGTGCACGCACCTCTTTCACCGAAGCAAGCAGTTCCTTGTAATCGGAATCCGGCGTCATGGCGCGGTTTAGCGAGAATACAACGTCATCGCTGTCAAACTCGGCCCCATCGTGAAACGTGACGCCTTCGCGCAGTTTAAATACCCAGACGTTCGGGTTGTCTTCGGACGGCGCCCATTCAGTTGCCAGAGAGGGTACTAGTGCACCGGAATGATCACGCATCACCAGAGTTTCCATGATCTGGTGCGCCATGGCCGAAGTTGGACCCTCGTTCTGCGCGTGCGGGTCCAGCGTCAGTGCATCACCGGCACGCGCCCAACGCAGCGTTTCCGCCGAAGCACCCGCCGCGATCATCGCTGTTGCGCTGGCGGCAAGCATCAGAGTTTTGAATGACATAAGTCGTCTCCCCATTTTTTGTTGTGACCGCATTTTCATGCGGTTGGCCGAATTTGTCGGCCATCATGGATCAGCATCATCCAGATCATCGCCCGAGTTGCAACACCCGAATGTTAGCCCCCCGTTTTGTCCTCGGCTCTGCCGGGGATCAGGTGACTGGTATGCCGTGAGGAACACGCCGCCTAGTTGGCTTGTGCAGGGGCCGCAACCTAACGTTTGTTGAAGGCGTCTCTGAGGGCGTCACCAAAAGCACCGTTCTGGGTGCTCTGGCCCCCATGTCCGCGCCGCTGTTCCCCCGGTTTGACTGGTCGCGCGGGTTTGCCCCTGCTACGAAGCGCATTGTCCTCACGGGCAGAAGCTGCACCATCCTTGCGCATGGACAACCCAATGCGTTTACGAGGTACGTCGACCTCAACCACCCTGACTTTGACAACCTGCCCTGTCTTAACCACTTCATGCGGATCTTTTACGAACCGATCGGCCAGTTGGCTGACATGAACCAACCCGTCCTGATGCACACCGATGTCAACAAATGCGCCGAAGGCGGCCACATTGGTAACGGTACCTTCTAAAACCATGCCAGGTTTCAGGTCTGTGATCTCTTCAACACCATCGGTAAAGGATGCGGTTTTGAAACTTGGCCGGGGGTCTCGGCCTGGCTTTTCAAGTTCGGTGAATATGTCTCGCACCGTGGGTAAACCGAAATTGTCGTTCACAAACTGTTCGGCGCGCAGGCCTTTCAAGGCACCGTCATGCCCCATGATCTGGCGAATATCCCGACCGCAAGCCACGACCACCCGGCGCGCGACATCATAGGCTTCGGGGTGAACCGAAGACGCATCCAGAGGTTCTGATCCATCCCGGATACGCAAGAAACCTGCGCATTGTTCAAAGGCGCGTGGGCCAAGGCGGGCCACCTTCAGCAAATCCTGACGAGACGCGAAGGCACCGTGGATGTCCCTGTGGGTTACGATCGCATCAGCCAAACCCGGACCAAGACCTGATACATGTGATAGAAGGGGTGCCGATGCAGTGTTCAGGTTTACACCCACAGCGTTCACCACATCTTCGATCACCGATTCCAGCGATTGTGACAAACGGTGCTGATCGACATCATGCTGGTACTGACCAACGCCAATGCTTTTTGGCTCAATCTTGACCAGTTCGGCCAACGGGTCTTGCAGGCGGCGTGCGATCGAAACCGCCCCACGCAGCGAAACGTCAAGATCAGGAAATTCACGCGCAGCAAGTTCGGAAGCGGAGTAGACTGAAGCTCCGGCTTCGGACACAACGACCTTGGTGGGCGCTTTAATCGTGTTGGGCAGCAGCGACAGCGTGTCTGCCACCAAACGTTCGGTCTCGCGGCTGGCTGTGCCGTTGCCAATGGCAATAAGCTCGATCTTATGGGTGGCGATGAGGTTCAGGATCGCAGCCTGCGCACCTCGCAGGTCGTTCTTGGGCTGAAAAGGATAGAGTGTATCCGTTGCAACCACCTTGCCGGTTGCATCCACTACGGCTGCCTTGACGCCAGTGCGTATGCCGGGATCCAACCCCAGCGTCGGGCGTGCACCTGCCGGAGCTGCAAACAACAGGTCTTTGAGGTTGCGCGAAAACACCTGGATTGCCTCGTCCTGCGCGCGGCTGCGCAGGTCAGCCATCAACTCGACCATCATCGACAGCGACAGCTTGACCCGCCATGTCCAACCCGCAACCTTACGCAGCCACTTGTCCCCTGGCGCGTCACTTCGTGTGTTCAGATGTGCCGCCACCATGGCCTCGGCCCGTGCAGCCCCTGCCTCGGGTTCCGGCGCGATATCGAGTGTTACGATACCTTCCTTTGAGGCACGCAACATTGCGAGCGCCCGATGCGATGGGGTCTTGGACCAAAGCTCCGAGTGATCGAAGTAATCACTGAACTTGGCGCCCTCCTGTTCTTTTCCCTCGACAACTTTCGCACTCAGCAGCGCTTCGCGTTGCATGAAGTTGCGCAGTTCTCCCAACAGTACAGCGTTCTCGGTCAGTCGTTCCGTGATGATGTCACGTGCGCCATTCAGGGCGTCTCTGGCCGTGGGAATGACCGCATTCAGATACTTCTCGGCCAAGCCCTCTGGCTCCGCTAAACGGTCAGTCAGAATGGCATCGGCCAGTGGTTCCAAGCCATTCTCACGGGCAATCATCGCCTTGGTCCGACGCTTGGGCTTGTAGGGAAGATAAATGTCTTCGAGTTGCGCCTTGGTCTCGGCTTGGACAATCGATTTAACCAAATTATCCGTCAGTTTCCCCTGATCTTTGATCGAGGCCAGAATTGTCTCGCGTCGGGCCTCAAGCTCGCGCAGATAGGTTAGGCGGTCGGATAGCGTGCGCAGTTGTGTATCGTCCAAGCCACCCGTCACTTCCTTCCGATAGCGGGCGACAAATGGCACGGTCGCACCTTCGTCCAACAATCGAACGGCGGCCCCAACTTGTTCCGGACGTGCGTTGATTTCAGTGGCGATAGTGCGAGCGATACGGTCCAAAGGGGCCTCCTGACTTACGGTTGGAAAACCGTCTTAGCCAGCTAAAGGTGCAAGGGAAAGAGTCCTTGATCTGAGATAAAACGTCTCTGCACAAATTCTGCACGACCGCTGCGCGGTGATCTGCACCCAAGCGGGCCAAATAGGGCCAGCAAAAACAAGGAGCAGTAATATGGGACAGTTCATCGTGCGCGGTGTTCCTGCGTCGGTTTTACAGGATAGTTGGTGGCTTGACGCCGCTGACAAGAATCCGAGCAAAGAAGATGGCACATCGGGACTAAGTAATCGCGATGCCACCGTCGGATTGGTCACTCTGGTTGCACTAGCAGATGTATTGTTTTTCGAACATGCGCCCGGCATTTCTTTAGCGGCCTATGCGCTCGCGGTTGCCGGAGTTGTTTGGGTATTGCTGGGCCGCCGTGCTGGTATGACGGGACCGGCGGTGCTTTTGGTACTCAGCATATTGCCGGTCGTGGAATATGTTCAGGCCTTGTCCTTGGCCTTCTTGCTGGGCGGATCGACCATGGCGTTATGTTGGGCCGTGTCAGGGCAATGTCAGGGGACCTCGGTGCGCCGGTTTCTGTCCCAATATCCCTTGCTATCGATCAGACAAGGGATTGAGGCGGCTCAACACGGTCTTTCTATATCTAAGGACCAAAGGATAGCGCATCGCATTTTGCGTGAGTGGAGCTTTCCCGTTGGTGGGGCATTGGTTCTGGCCTCTCTGATTATATCAGCCAACCCTGTTTTATCGGATTGGAGTGATCGGATATGGCATTTTGATCTGCGCTTCGATCGGCTGTTGTTTTGGTTCGGAGTCGCAATACTCATCTGGCCGATCCTCGCGGTTGTCCGACAACCAGAATTGCTATCCCCGCGGTTAGGACCCAAGCAGAGGCGTGGCTTTCCAGCGTTTGGCGTGAACGCACAGTCTGTTGCCAACGCACTGATCACATTCAACATGCTTCTGGCGATCCAAACCGGTATGGATGTCGTGTATCTGTGGGGTAGCGCGGAACTTCCCAAAGGGATGAGCTATGCGGAATATGCGCATCGCGGCGCCTATCCGTTGCTGGCAACGGCCTTGCTTGCAGGTGCATTTGCGTTGGTTGCACGGCCTTTTTTGAACGAGCGGTCAGGGCTGACAAGATGGATGATGTTATGGCTTGCGCAGAACGTGCTGCTGGTGATCTCTTCCATGATGCGCTTGTCGCTATATGTGGAATCCTACGGGTTGACCTACCTACGGGTTCACGCTGCGATCTGGATGGTGCTTGTTGTAGTGGGATTGAGCCTGACCGGATGGCAAATACTGAAAGGCAAATCGAACCGGTGGCTAATGGTCCGATCAACAGCTTTG
Source organism: Ruegeria sp. O11 (assembly GCF_056535285.1). NCBI lineage: Bacteria > Pseudomonadati > Pseudomonadota > Alphaproteobacteria > Rhodobacterales > Roseobacteraceae > Ruegeria > Ruegeria sp. O11. The sequence goes on from NZ_JBQERS010000010.1 coordinate 79,406, forward strand.
GGGATTATCGTGCTCTATGCGTGCTGTTTTGTAAATTTCGCCGCATTGATTGCCCGCTGGAATATTGAGCATCCGGTTCGGTTTGATTTCTACTACGCATGCCAGCTCAATCATATGGCTGCGGCCGAATTGATGAAAGACAGCCGACTGCGGGATTGCGCAACCCCTCCGGTCATCGACAATTGGAGGAATTGGGGCTTTCGCGCAGATCGGGTGATCCGTAATCTGAACGCCGAACCATTGCCGGAGAAGGTTGATGAAAATCCTCGTCGTGGATGATGATCCGCGCTTGCGCGAGTTGGTTTCGATCACGCTCGAGCGTGCAGGCTATCAGACGGTCACAGCACGCGACGGTCAGATGGCGCTGACCCATGCGATACGGGAAGCGCCTGATCTGATTGTGTTGGACGTCGGCTTGCCCGAGCTTGACGGACTTGAGGTCTGTCGTCGCCTGCGGGCGCGTTCTGACGTACCGATCCTGTTCCTGACCGCACGCGATGATGAGATAGACCGAATTTTGGGTCTTGAACTGGGGGCCGACGATTACGTCACCAAACCTTTCAGCCCGCGCGAACTAGTTGCGCGGATCAAAGCCATCCTCAAACGCAGTACCGCAGAAGGCTCGACCACGTTTCTTCGGCATGGCCCTGTAGAGTTGGATGTTTCCGGCCATTCGGTTTGGGTTGATGGGTCTATACTCGCGTTGACCGCAACCGAGTTGTCAATCCTGCACAGATTGATGCAAACACCCGAGGCTATAGTCTCGCGCCCTCAATTGATCGATGCGATCTATGGCGCAGGTAGCGCCGTAGCCGACCGCACACTGGACAGTCATCTAAGGAATCTTCGCCGCAAGCTTGGGGATCAAGGCTGGATCGGGGCCATCGAGACCGTGCACGGAATCGGGTTACGGATGGGCACATGGCCGGGTTAAGGCGCAAGTGGCGTCCTTCATTGGGATTTGTTCTTGGCGGAGGTCTGGCAGGTACGCTCGTTTTGTCTCTGCTGGGTCTGATCGCTTTGCGCTACCTTGGACCTGAAATCGGGTTTCGCAATGCTGCAGGTCTTCTGGCGGTCCTGATCGGCTGCGCGACCGGAGTGCTTGGGTATCTTATGGTCCGGCTATTACTCCGACCGATTTCGGCGCTCGCTTCTTATTCAAGCGCGGTGGAACAGGGTCAGCCCGCCGAGCCACCTGATCACTTTGGAACGCAGGAGCTGTCTCGCCTCGCCGGTTCAGTGCTGAGTATGGCAGATACTTTACAACGGCGCGAAGCTTCGATCCGTGTGTTTGCAGATCACGTCACGCATGAGCTGAAAACCCCGGTCACAGCAATCCGCGCTGCAGGAGAGCTATTGACGGAGGCCGATGCACTTACGGATCAGGATCGCACATTGTTACACCAGATACTGGCCGCAAGCGATCAAATGCAAATGCAGCTTGCCGCCTTGAATCGTGTTGCCCAGGCAAGGGTGCCTGAACACCATGGAACATCCACGATCGCTGGACTTGCTCACAAAATGCGTACGTCATTTCCCGAACTGGATATCAGCGTTGAAGGGTGCGAGCGGACCTTTCCTCTTGCCTCTTCTGGTCTGTGGATTGTGTTGAACCAACTGTTAGACAATGCCCGCCGACACGGGGCAGGGCGGGTGGCCCTGACGGCGGAAGCCGAACGGTTGATAATTCAGGATGATGGACCTGGCATATCCGATTGGAACCGGGATCATATCTTCAATCCGTTCTTCACCACGGCCCGCGAACGGGGAGGGACCGGTATGGGATTGACTATCGTCGCTAATCTGATGAGCGCGCATGGCGGGCATATTGCGCTGATCCCTTCCGATAGAGGTACGCAGTTTGAAATCCGTTTTCCAGATGGGTGAAAACTAGGCATCAGCAAAAGGTATTAAGGCCCGTGTCAATTTGCGCCTCTGTATTCGATTGATCCTAAGCCAATCCTCATTTATTGGAGGCCCTGTCAAATCAGAGTCACCCGTGGGGCCGACGTGTCCCCTTACGGCTCGGTGCCAAAACTACAGCGGCACATACTCTTGGATCGCACGCCCCTGAAAGGCTTAAAAAAGGTAAGGGAATATGGCAGAAAAATCGAACTTCGACGTATTGTATACCATTGTAGACGAAGCGCCTGAACTGGCGAGCGCCTCGTTCCTGCCCATCATCCGCAAGTTTGCATCAGCCGCTGGTGTCAGCGTCGGTACCAAAGACATTTCGCTTGCCGGGCGTATTATTGCGACCTTCCCCGAGAACCTGACAGACAAACAACGCATCACCGATGACCTAGCTGCATTGGGTGAGTTGGTGAAAACTCCAGATGCAAATGTGATCAAACTGCCGAACATCTCGGCCTCTGTACCGCAATTGGTGGCTGCCATCGAAGAGCTGCAGTCGCAGGGCTACAACATTCCAAACTATCCTGAAGAGCCTTCGACAGATGAAGAAAAGGCAATCCGCGCGCGGTATGACGCCATCAAAGGATCAGCTGTGAACCCTGTGCTACGGGAAGGCAACAGCGACCGCCGTGCTGCACGTGCCGTAAAGAATTATGCTCAGAAAAACCCGCATTCGATGGGGGAATGGAGCGCTGACAGCAAGACCAAAGTTTCGTCGATGTCAGGCGACGACTTTTACGCCAATGAGAAATCGGCAACTATCACGGCGGCGCAGGCTGGCGATGCAAAGATTGAATTCGTCGGTAAAGACGGCGGGGTAACAGTTCTGAAAGACGGTTGGCCGCTGGCTGAAGGTACCGTGGCGGATGCAACATTTATGTCGGTCAAGGCTCTGTCCTCCTTCCTTGCAGATGCCATCGAAGACACCAAGAAAGACGGCACCATGTTCTCGCTGCACATGAAGGCGACAATGATGAAGGTCAGCGATCCGATTATCTTCGGCTATGCAGTCAGGTCGTGGCTGGCCCCGGTTTTCGAGAAATTCGGCGCAGAACTGGATACGTTGGGCGTAAATCCGAACTCAGGGCTCGGTGATCTGCTTGAACGGGTTCAGGGCAACGCGGAAATCGTCGCTGCAATCGACGCTATCAAAGGAGATCGCCCCTCAATGTACATGGTGGACTCTGATCGCGGCATCACCAACCTGCATGTGCCGTCAGATGTGATCATTGACGCGTCGATGCCCGCCGTGATCCGCGCAGGCGGCAAAGGTTGGGATGAAACGGGTGCCAAGGGCGATACCAACTGCGTGATCCCTGACCGTTGCTATGCACCGGTGTATGATGAGGCCATCAACTTTTTCAAATCCAATGGTGCGCTGAACCCAGCCACCGCTGGCGCCGTCGCCAACGTTGGATTGATGGCGCAGAAAGCCGAGGAATACGGATCGCACCCGACGACGTTCGAAGCGCCTGCAGATGGAACCATCCGTATCGTGCTGGCCAATGGCGAAACGCTGCATGAGCATGCAGTTGAAAAGGGTGACATCTGGCGCGCCTGTACCGTCAAGAAAGCTCCGATCGAGAACTGGATCCAACTGGCGATGGACCGTCAGCGCCTGACTGGTTCCGAGGCCATCTTCTGGCTAGATGCCAACCGTGCCCATGACGCCGAGCTGATCAAATATGTAAAACCCGCGCTTGAGGCTGCGGGTGTGGCCGACAAATTCCTAATCATGGCCCCGCGCGAGGCAACCCGCCAGTCGTTGGAGACCATCGCGGCAGGCAAGGACAGCATCGCCATCACCGGTAATGTGTTGCGGGACTACCTGACCGATCTGTTCCCAATTCTGGAGCTCGGTACGTCAGCCAAGATGCTGTCGATTGTTAAATTGATGAATGGCGGTGGTCTGTTTGAGACCGGCGCGGGCGGTTCGGCTCCGAAGCACGTGCAGCAGTTGGTCGAAGAAAACCACCTGCGCTGGGACTCCATGGGTGAGTTCTGTGCACTCGGAGAGTCTCTGAACTTCCTGGCAGACAGTAAGGGCAACGCCAAAGCAGGCGTGCTGGGTGCGGCTGCCGAAGCGGCGACACAGGGCATTCTGGACAACAACAAGTCGCCCAGTCGTAAGGTTGGTCAGCCGGACAACCGCGATAGCCACTATTGGTTCGCCCGCTACTGGGCTGATGCTCTGGCTGCGCAATCCGATGATGCTGATCTTGCCGCCGAGTTTGGACCGCTTGCAAAAGAGCTGGCAGACAAGGAAGAACAGATTCTGGCAGAGCTGGCAGCAGCCCAAGGCGCGCCTGCGGATTTGGGTGGTTATTATCACACCGATCCCGCCAAAGCGGCAGCCGTAATGCGGCCAAGTGCGACGTTGAACGCGCTTATTGACTGAGCGCGGTTCAGGCACCGATGCCCAAAAAATCTACCGGCCCCATTGCGGGCCGGTTTTTTTGTTTCCAGAATAAGAAAAGGGCCGACCCCCATAGCCAGCCCTTTTCTGAGTGAGTGGTGGGGCTTTCGCCTCACCGGTGCAGTTGAGTTAATCCTACGCTTATTACTCGCGCTGAATATTGGGGGATTCCCGTAGGAAGCTGCTTTTTATTAGCAAAAAGTGTTTTTTGTTAACCTTATGTCTGCGCTTTAAGCCCAATACACTGTTTTCGACCCGTGATTCTTCGCCTTGTGGTTCTTGTGCTCTACTACTCTCTTTCGTCAGTAATGACCTGATAAAAAAAGGCCGGTCATAAGACCGGCCCAAAAATGGTCGTATCGACCGAGGGATTAGTTGGATGCCGCGTTAAGCTTTTCGTTCTGTTCGCGCAGCGTGTCCGAGATAATCGCATACCATTCGCCGGATTCACGCATCTCAATCAGACCCTTGTTCATCATCGCAATGTATTCGCGTGCGAACGGGTTGGTGCGATGTGCGAGGAAACTCATCGACGACAGAGTGGATACATACGGGTTTTCAACGATGTCAGCCGAAGTCAAACCCATGTCTTTCATTGTCGATGCAAACAGGTCGACCTCGAACGCGGCCACATCTGCGGTTCCGGTCAATACCGCATCAAGGCAATCTCGGGCCGAATTGGGCTGAACAACAGTTGTATTCTCGCGGTTCAGACCTTGTTCTTCCAGTACAACCATGCTCCAGCCTGCCATACGGCAAATGGTTGATCCCTCAAGGTCTGAGAAATCCGTTGCCTTTGCGTACTCGCTTTCAGGCAAAGTGAAGAAGCCGCCGACGATGTCATATACCGGAACAGAAGCGACAAATTGGGTGCAGCGAGCTTCGGTCTCTGCAGACCACTCATAAGAGCGGTTGGTACAATCCGGTACAGTCCACGCGATCGAAATATCAAACGCACCCAATGGCAACAGTGTATCCAGATGCGAACTCCAGTCATCTACAAAGCTGACTGAAAAGTCGCGGCTGTTGCCTGCACGCTGGAGGCTTGTTGTAGCCAGTCGGGTCATGATGCCGCCACCATTCAGGGCTTCAGTCGTGAACGGCTCCCAACCGTTACCCGCGACCATCTTGATCGGCGGTGCGTAGACGTTCGAGCGTTTGACACTCGCTGCACGCTTTTCTTCAGCAGCAATCAGTTCTTGCGCGCTCTGGCCGTTTGGCAGGCTGCCATCCTCACAGGGCAATGCCAGAACCAAGCCATTTTCAAGCGAACCTGGATTGGTGATCGCGTTGCGGTTCGCGTTGAATATCGGTTGATAGTTCGAGGTGCCATAGGCTGCGATGGCAATGGTTGCCAGTGTGTCACCATCCTGAACGGTATAGTTAGAGCAGGCCTCTTGTGCGGCAGCTGCGCCTGAGCTCAGGGCGGTGAGGGCTGTTGCCGACAGTACTGCTTTCTTCAGTTTCTTGTTAAACATGTCCACTTCCTCCAGACTTTTGTTTTGTCAGGCCTTCGGGGGCCTTAGCCATTTTCCATTTGATAGCGCAGTGCGGTTGATACGATGTCGCGCCACTCGCCAGATTGTTGCATGATCGCCAGACCCTGGTTGAGCGTCTCAAGGACGGCTTCCCCATCTGGATTATCTTTGTGGGTCATGACGTTAAGCGACTTGATTGCCGCCAGGTTGGGGTTTTCGATGATCTGATGCTCATAGCCGAGCCGTCCGATTGCCTCGACCGCCAAGTGGGCTTCAATTGCGACAATATCGGCGGTGCCATCCATGACCGCATGGAAACAATCATCCGGCGATACCGGCCGCATCAGGGTGACTGCCGGCTCATAGAGACCGACCGCATCCATATGTGACAGCGACCAGCCTTCTGGTCGACAGATCGTGGCGCCCGCGAAATCCGAATAGGTCAGAGTCTGTTCGTAACCCGACCCGCCCTTCGCAAAGAAGGTATCTACAACTTCGTAGAACGGGTTCGAGAAGTTATAGGTTTCGCACCGAGTACGGTCCTTTTCAGACAGACCATCCGCTGCTTCGCAATTTGGACGCGACCAAGGGAATGTGGCATCAAAGGCAAGGGTTGGCATCAGAAGATCGAGATGCGAAGACCAGTCATTCACAAACTGAATTTTATACGGCTGTTCGGGCGCGGCTCGCAGCATCGCTGTTTCCACGAGGTTTGTATAAAGCCCACGATTTGGTAAAGCCTCGTCCGTGAACGGAGCATAGTTGCCACCTGTGATCATCAAGATCTGACGGTCACGAACTTCCGGGCGCTCGCCACCCTTTGCGTCTCGGATCAACGCTGCACCTTCGGCACGAGCGGCTTCGATTTCTTCCAACGCCGCCGCTTTTGCAGCAACTACCGCATCTTCGCTTGCTTTTTGCGCTTCTGCCTCAGCAGCAGCCACGCGTGCCTCTGCTGCGGCAATGGCTTTTTCGGCGCGCTCTTCCGCTGCTTTAACTAATTCCGCCGCCAAGTCCGCCGCTATACGACCAGCCTCGGTATCAGGAACCAGAGCTTCGCGCCCCAAATCCTCCAGACAGGGAAATGTCAAAATATCTCCAACACGAATGATATTTGGGTTCGAGCCAATTACATCGCGGTTTGCATCGTATATTGGCCGATAGTCTTCGGTCGCATACACCGCGATCGCCAACTCCCGTAGGCTATCGCCGCGTTGGATCTCGTAGGTTGAACACGCCTCTTGCGCTGAAGCCGTCCCTGCTGCGGCTGCTAGAGCGAGGCCGGATATGATAAGATGGTTTCTCATTTTTTCCTGTTTCTCTGCCTAGTTCATGTCTGTGCCGGTTTAACCACGGCGATTGAAATGTTGTCCTGATCCGGGTCTGCTTTTGCCTTTAGCGCCTGAAGAAGCGCGTCGGCGATATCGCGGGCCGGAGATTGATTATGAGTACGCAGCAAAGTCTCGATCTCGGTGTTATCGAGATATTGCAGTCCATCACTGCCAAGGATCAGAATATCTGCCAGCACCAGATCTAAAGGCTGTTCCGGGCAATCAACCTTCGGGATTGCAGCGCCCATGATGACCGAGGTCAGCTGGTTGCGATCCGGATGCATCTGCGCCTCTTTTGCGCTGAGCAGACCCTGCGCGATCTGCGCATCGATCATCGGGGCCATCGAGTGATCCTCGTTGATCTGTGACAGGGTATCATCGCGAAACAGATACAAGGGGCTATCGCCGATCGAAATCCAAAAGATCCGCTGCTCCAACATCAGCATGCCCAGAAGGGTAGAACCCAAGTTGACCTTGTTCTCTTCGCCATGGCTGGCGATTGCGGCGTTAGCCTGCATTGCGGCCATCGGCAGAGCGTCGAGCAGTGCGCTCTGAACAAGGTCAGGCTCATCCAACTGGGCATCCATCGCGTCGCGCCAGGCAGAAATGATCAGCTGCGAGGCAACTTCACCCGCATCATGGCCACCCATACCATCGGCAACGACGACATATCCTGCATCCGCCGTATCAGAGACCCGTGCGGCAATCGCGTCTTCCTGCGAGTCGCGCTGACCCTGGTCCAGGATCAAGGCAATATCATATGCAGGGGTCGCCAGCATTAATCGGCATCCCGCCAGTCAAAGCCATCATCGCAGAAGGCCATGAAACGGATCGATGTCTCGCTGATGCGGATAGAGTCTCCGTTTGACAGGGCAATGGTGCTCAGCACGGGTTTGCCATTCAGACGGACCAGATTGGCCTTGCCGCCATGACCCAGATAACATTTCCGATCCTCAGGATCATAGGCGATAACAGCATGGTTGCTGCGCGAGATTCCGGTATCGCCAAAGTCCAGCTGAATAGCTTGATCATCGTTCCGGCCAATCTGCATCAACCCTTCGGTTAATGTGATTGCGGCACCTCGGCCCGGACCGGCGGTTACAACCAACCATCCGACAGGGAAAGTTTGTTGCACGGCCTCGGCTTTTGCGACAGGTTCGGATGTTTCCATCAAGTCCTGAACATGCGTGTCTGCCCGTTCAAAGCCCAGGAAAGTGGTCTTCACACGCGAACGCCGGTCTTCTGAAGGCGCGGCTGGCGCTTCAGGTTCAGTCGCTTCTACAACCGAGACAGCCTCCGGTTCGGGTGCGGGCTCAGGCTCCGCAATTGCTTCTATCTCAGCTTGGGCTTCAAAGGCTTCCTCAGGCTCCGCAGTCGCAATTTCCGCGACGGCGGCGAGTGTCTTATCGTCCTCGGCTTCATCCTCAGTGCTGAGATGAAGCGTGACGATTTGCTCGTCTTCGTCTTCAGCTTCCTGCAAGTCAGACGCTTCTTCTTCCACAATTTCTTCAACGATCTGATCTTCTTCGAACTCCGGCATAGGCTCTTCCGGGATCAATTCGTCAGATTCTTCATAGTTGTCTGAACTCACGTTGCCACCAGCCAGTGCAGCGCGCAGCGCGTTGAAGTCGGCAATTGGCTCAGGCTTTTCATCCTGTACCACGTCTGCTTCCACCGCTTCATCTTCTTTCGGTTTGCCGGCACCCTCGAGAAGCCGGCTAAGAGGGCTTTTGTATTTAAACATGGTGACGACACCTTCTTTGTTTTCTGTTGCGGGGATCAGCCCGCAGGATGGCTACTAACCGCTGCCTAAAAGGGCAGAGGCACTATTGAATAAGAAACAGGGAAACTCTTACTTCGCGACGGTCCGGTTCCCGACGGGGCGACGATGGAGATGCCGCCCCCAGTACACACACTGGCGATTTTCACATAAACCGGTTCAATTACTCCTGCGTTAGCTGCATAACCGCAGTGCCTTCTCCGCCATTGCGCAGTATGATCAAGCGCGCCTGGGGCTGATTGTCGGAAGCAAGAACAGCGAGAACGTCATCAAGGCTTTCTGGCTGGTCGAGTGTAGTACCTGTTTGCGCTTCACGCAGAACAACATCACCTTTTTGTAAGCCCCCCACGCCGTTCTCCGGGACAGAGGCGACAACGGTTTGCCACCCCGCTTCACCCGCATGATGGGCTTTGAAAGTGTATCCGTTCTGCAATCCAAACATTCGGTGAGCAGGCAATGCCAAAAGCCCGTTTTGTGCACGCGTCTGACCCAGTTCACGATAGCGCGCCGCAACACGGATATACCCGTCCGGATCGACCGAGAAATTATCCAGAACCTGTGAAACCAGAGTTGCGTCCGGGCGGATCGGCTCGCTGTTGAGTCTAAAGATCGTGGTCCCACGCTTCACCCAGTCGCCGATGACAGCCGTGTTCAGGTTCGCGTCGACATCATTGATCGCAATGACACTGCCTGTCGCACTGCGACGTTTGGAGATATCAAAGGGTACTTCAATATCCCAATGTCCAAAGGCCACTTGATTTTCCGCCAAAGTCACCGGTTCTGAAGTGTTCTCATCGTTCAGTGCTGTCTGTACCGCAGCCTCTTCGGCTTCATCTGAGGGAGCGGGTTTCGCGTCAACTGCAGCGGGCGCCTCTGATGCCACTTGTGTTTGCTCGACAGGATCTTCCTGTTTGGTTTCTGTTTCGACAACCGGTTCTGCCTGTGCATCTTCTGGGTCTGCCGCTACGACCTCAGGCTCTGTGACCGAGATAGTTTCAACCTGTTGCGGTTCGGTCTGGGAAACTGCGGCCTGCTCGATCGGCTCCGGCGTTGCCTCGATGGAGTCGGGTGTTACCTGAGTTGCCTCATGTGTCGGCTGATCACTTGACAACATGAAGTACCCACCGGCTGCCAACGCCGCCGCGACGACAACGGCACCTGCTATTACCTTACCACTGCCACCTGAACCGCTTTTGATAACGGTATCTACTGCTGCGACGGCTTCGTCTTTGGGTGCAAATTTTGCGAGATCGTCTTCGGGTTTTTCCTCATTGCCAAGCGCCAGATCAGAATTCCCTGCAAGCAAGGCAGTCACAACAGCTTCGGCATTCTCGCTTTCCGCTTTGATCCGTTCTTTTTCGGCCTGCTCGTCTTTACGATCCATGCCTACAATGACCGAGACCGGGCGGTAGGCGAAACTGTCGAACATCACCCCGGGACCACGGAACATGCGCAACCAGTCCAATGCGGTTTGCAAGCGGTCAGGGGTGTGAACCTCCATCGCCTTATCAATCGCCTCGAGGAATCCATCGGGATAGCCTTTGAAACGTCCGGCTAGCGGGATGTATGGGTCGTCTTGTCCGTTGTTGAATGCGTTCAGACGTGTCTGACCATCAATCGGCCGCTCGCCACCAATCGCGTGATAAAGGGTTGCAGCAAGCACATAAAGATCACTGCTAGGCCCTTGTTCCGCCCCACGCACGTAAAATTCGTGTGGTGAATACCCATCCTTGATCACGCGCAACGTCAACAGGGCCGCCGATTTGTTTGCCGCCTGTTCGCGTGCTGCGCCAAAGTCGATCAGAACCGGCTCGCCATTTTCGTCAATCAGGATATTGTCCGGCGATATGTCGCGATGCAACATGCCGCTTTGGTGAATGAACGACACCGCAGAAAGCATCTTTTCGGTGACCTGAACGATGAAATCAGGCCCGCTTTTGTTGTCAGGATTTTCGACATAGTCCAACAGATCGCAGCCACGGATCAGGTCCATAGCGATATAGGCGGTGTTGTTGTCTTCAAACACCTGATGCACGTCGACAATGTTTGGGTGGACTAGCCGCGCGTGGTTGCGCGCTTCCTGAATAAACAGATCAATAATGGCGCGGAGGTCATCCTTGTGGTCGGGATTGGCGGCTTCGACCAGATCACCATTCCGCTGACAAAGTGCGCCAGGATAGCATTCCTTGATGACTACATCGCGATCCAGACTATCGCGTGCGAGATAGGTTATACCAAATCCACCGTTGCTTAGAAAACGGAGAATTTCATACTGACCGCGCAGCAGCTTCGCGCCTGGCTGCAATCCTTCGATCTGAGGTTCGTCGTGCGTTGTGCCGACAGCCTGGTTGTGGCTCATTTCTTCCCGCCCATTCTACTCGTTTTTTGCGGCTTAGATAACCAGGGCTTTAGCCCGCGAACTCACAACCAAACACAACCGCAGGACACTTTAGACGGTTAGACGTTTCAAATTTGACTTTATTTGGGCCACCTGATGGCTTCACTAAGGATCAAAAATTCAGAAATCGCACATATAGTAACGCCTAACTCTTTGCATACAATATAGTGTATTCTTAAGGTGAGCTAATCGGATTCTATATCTTCAAAAACCGCGCTTGGTCCACGAAATCGAAACAATAGCGCGGTGATTCCGATCCTTTCGAATCGCTGCGTTGCGGCTCAATTATTGCGGGAAAAACTTACGTTCCGGTTTTCGGAGGGGCAGACGCGACAGAGCTGCCGGCCCATGCAAGGTTGTCGCTAAGCTGCGCAAGGATACTGATCGCGTCTTTGAGAGGTGCATCGCCACTCTCGAATTGTAGTAGCAACAGCAGGTCGGTTGCCTTTTCGAACTCAGCCGGAATCCAATCAGCCTCGGGGTCGATTTCGGATCCGGATTCCAACCTCTCGGCAAAATCCTCAACAATTTCCTGACAACTTTGCAGAAAGGCCGCAGGCTCGATATCTGAGCTTTCACGCAGGTCGTTGTAGATACTGGCTATGGCTGCAAGCCAATCTTCAAGAATTGGATTATCCAGAGGGGGAAGGGCGGTTTCTAAGCTTGATTGGACCGCAAAGCCATCAGCCTTAGCGTCACGTTCTTCTTCAACCCCCGTGAGTTCTTCCATATAAGGCAGAAATTCTTCGACCAAGTCCTTCTGAGCCGCTTCAAGATCATGGCGTCGATGGTCAGACGCAACACTTAGTACCTGTTCGGCCAAATTTTGGCCGCCACAGGTCTCCCAAAGATCAAAGTCAGGCTCGGGTTCCTGCTCCATTGCACGCACGGCAACCGGCGTGCCAATGGGTACAACCGCACGGAACAGATCACCTTTTTCTTTATTCAGTCGGGCAACAACCCGATCCAGTGAATCCCGAACCGGAGGCAAGTCGGCGTGGGTTACGGCCAACAAGCTGTTATCGCGCAGCTTCTGTGGCACCTGCGCCCACAAGTGCCGTTCAGTTTCGCGCCAGGCGTTGGTTCCGTTGGTACACCAAATGGCGCAGTCCACATACTCCAGCAATCCCAGTGTCTGCTTGTATGTATCATCCAAAGCACCGGCACCGGGCAGGTCGAATAGCGAGATCTCTTGTAGGGCAGGGGTATTCAACCCGACCGAGATGAAATCAGGTTCGTCAGCTGCGGCTTTTTCCAGCGCTATCCCTGAGTAGACCTTGGGTTCTTTGTCCCACCAACCAACGGTGGTTTCAGGTGTATCAGCGTAAGCGACGATAACCAGCGGCAGTTTCAGATGCTGCGGCCCGGTGGGCAGAATGTCAGCACCTGCAAGCATATTCGCAAGGCTTGACTTCCCGGCGCCAAATTCCCCGGCAAAACCGATGGACACCGCGTTCGAAAGCCGCTCGGCATGAGCCAAGGCGCGGGAACGCATATCGTCCAGCTCAACCGACGAAGGGGCGTTCTCAGTAGCGGTCAGGAAACGCTCCAACTGGCGCACTTCCTTCTCGGTTCCGGGGAATTCAATCATTCTGCGGCCTCTGCCTGTCGAGTGTCCACGGGTGCGGTTCCATGTACCGCACCCAGTTCATCGCTGATGCGGCGGGCCTGGTCAACCGCACGTTGAGCGTCGGCACGAGCATTTGTATCGTCGGTTCCGGCGCGATGTTCCAGATGTCCGGCAAGCAGTGCCAAATAGTGATCCAGCACCGTTTGCATGCGTTCGATCAGATCGATTCTGGCGGTATCCACCAGATCGTCACCAATCATCTCGAATTCCTGTACGATCATTCTTTCCGCCCGGTTCAGAACGCTGCGGCGCGAAATCAGTCGCGATAGCCATGTCACACGCAGTTCGACCGTAATTCCCCGCGTCAATGCACTGGTGTCTGGTCTGAACCAACGCACTGCGCTGGTATTCATGCGATTGTCCACCGGCTCCTGCCAACCAGGCAGGGCACGCAGGGCAGCATTGCTTTGCATGTCGATCGCATAGAGCTCACTAAGCATGCGTTGACGCACCACCTGAGTCGCGCCTTGAACAAGCTCTCGCATCCGCTCACGCAGCGGTGTGAAATTCAACTCGGTATCACCGTCTTTGGTCAACAGAGGGGATTGGCCATCGGGACCACGTACGACAATCGAAACGGCCTCGGCAACCGTATCGTCCATTACGCCACGCAGATTGGCCAGCACGTCATCCATGTCGTTGGTGATCGCCCGGGATTTCTCTGCAATCAACGCGCGCAGATCTGTAAGTGTCTTGTTATTTTCTTCAACATTTGCCGTGTCAGGCCCGTCCTGCTCCTCAATCGCACGGAGCCTCGCGTTGCTGCGCTCAAGCTCACCCTGGGCAAAGCTGTTGAGGTGCTGCCAAGCCATATTGAGTTGTTCCTGACGTGGGCCTTCCGTCAGAGCTTTGGTCACATGGCGGCGCAGATCGGGCAGGCCCGACGCGATCATTGCGGCAAAACGTAATACGCCTTCGCGGCTGATAGGGCCGGGGCCTTGCTTGATCTCTTCGACGCCATCCAGGTATTGCTTCATCTGCTCAGGATGAGCCCGAAGCCAAGCGAGTATCTGATCGTGGTCAATGCCGGTTTCATCACCGGTCAAAGCGTAATGCGCCCATTGGGCGCTGCCCATCAGGACATCGATATCCGAATTACCTAAAGCATTCTCAAGCCCGTCCAACACATCAGCGCGCACCTTCGTGGCATCCTCAGCACCGCCGCCCAATTCATCAACACGGTTGATGAAAACCACAATCTGACCAAGCTCTAGCGCTTGCATCAAACGGAACAATTTCAGATCCGCGCGCGACAAAGCCTGATGCGCCGAAAGCACCACCACAAAGAAATCTGATTCCTTGAGGTATTGGCGCGAAATTTCCTCGCGGATCAGCAGCGGGTCATTGACACCCGGTGTATCCGTAACGGTTACCGGATACGGAAAATGACCGATGTCAAAGTAGACCTCGGCCTTGCGGGTGATATCGCTATAAAGACCTCGGTCCGAACCGGGGTCATGTTCCCCTTCATCCGTTGGGTCATCTCCGGCACAAACATATCGTGCCAGATCGTCTGATTTTAGTTCATCTAGATCGTGATGCTGGCCCAACAAGTGTTTGTAGCTGTCACCAAGACGCAGCTTGGCGCGGGTCTTCATCGCCTCAACCTGCTCTTCGATCATCTCGCGTTTATAGCTGTCTTCCTCGTCCGGGAACATATTGCGCAGCTCTTCGCCTTCAGCGATCAGAGCTTGCCATTGGCGATTGTCGAAGAAGTGAAACTCGGCACCCGATTTCCTGCCGGATGGATGGCCGAAATGCATGTCGGTGATCACAGTTGTCCAAGGGTTCACGTCTGAGGGTAGATATTCCGCCTGCCCGGTGAAACCATTGATCAAGCGAGACTTGCCAGCCTTGATCTGGCCTACGAAAGCGATCGAAGGCTTGAGGTTCGACAGATCGTCAACAATGCGTGAGATGAAATGACGTGTCTCGTCATTGCTCATCCCATTCATGTCTTCTGCGATGCGAATAAGCTCGCGGCGGTTTAACTCACTCATAAGATTTACCCTGGTAACTCGTATTTATCATCTAGCTTTGCAAAATGGACACTATTTGGCAGGAACGCGGTCATTCGACGGCGTTTTTCAAAGATTTCCACAGGTTGACAGCAGCGCCCAGCTTACGGGTGTCATGAAACGCGGCTGCAACGTCCTCATCATCGCGCAGGATCGCAAGGCCAACACCTTGACCCCCGGATGGTCGCATTACGATTAATTGCGGCTCTGACAGTATGTTAGATACATCTGCTTGCCAGCCGAGGAGATCTTTGGTGAAACGCGCCAAAAGGTTTTCGCCTGGATGCGCAGGCTGCCCTTCGGAACAAAGCCCATCAAATTTGACCTCACCGCTAATCAAAAAGCGTCCCAAAGCAAAGCGTTCAGAACCTTCATAGAATGCATCAGTGATCCCCGATGGGCTCTGTTGATCCGTTTCTGCTTCAGGCTCAGGGGTGGCATCCGGAACAATCGTCATACGCCGCTCATCCGGTAGAACAATATTTCCGCAAGCCGCCTCTACCTCAGAAAATGTTATGCCCACATCATCCGCTTCAAGCGCCGAATCCGGTCTGAGCGAAATCAACTCTAAAGGGCCGGGGGCGATCGCGATGTCAGAAACCAGTTGGGCCAGTCGGCCCGTCAAGTTTTCACGGGCATCGGTTTCAAAATCGGGCAAAGGCCCCGAAACACAGCGAAAGACATCGGTGATCCGAGAGCTGTTCACTTCAACCGCCAGCATTCCCCCGTCGGCCGCCTTGAACTCTAGCCTCCTTGGCAGGATCGTGCCGCGAATAGCGTTCAGTACCTCACCTCGTCTTGCCTGCGCAGTTTCGCCCGACAGATAGACTGCCGGAGATAAGCGCGCGACCGAAGATTGCCCGATTTCTTCGAGCAATTCGAGTATTTCGCCATCCATCATACCGCGAACCCCCTCTGGTTCCGTCTATACCGCAGCAGCCACCGAGCTGAGGCTGAGATGTGATTTTGTAAGCGCAAGCCCGGTATTCGCACTGTCGCGACAGATATAGCAGACAACGTGATCCGGGTATTTCGGCGTTCTCAGAAAGATATGTATACGATCATTGGCGAACACCGCGATTTCCCCAAATCCGGGGTGTTCCGTTTCATCTATCTGTGCCGTGCGCAACAATTCCTCAAAGCCTTTTGTGCCACGGCTTTGAAACAGGTTAGCAACTGAAAGCGCCAGATTTTCTAAAGCATCTGAACTCTCTCGGTCTGCAGCATCAATGCCCAACAGCATCCCTGTTTCCATATCAACATACCCGGCTGCAACGCAGTCGGGTATGGTCTCGATGGCCGAGGCTAAGGCGGATTCTATCGACATTCAGATATCCACCTCAAAGAATGTTTCAGATCGCGTGCCATTCTGCTCCACCGTTTTTGCGCGCTTCCGCCACCGGTCGCATGCTGGCTTCGCTATTGCGAGCGGTGTGCTCCAGCGCAATCTGATCATACTCGGACAAAAACGCAGCAAAAGCGCTTTTCAAGCCTTGGGCATCATCAGGCAGACTTTCCCGCGCTACGATCTCGCTCCACATCGCAGACGCGCTGAGTGGCGATTCCGAGGGCAGAACGCTTGGATCGGCTGCTTGTTCTTCAGACGCTTCTTCATTCGACTTCGCTTCGCCACTCAATTCAACCACTTCGGCTGGCGTGAGTGAGTTTGATTCCGGTTCCGGCTCGTATTCTTCTGTAGATTCCTCAGATTGCTCAGAAAGCAAAGACGTAATCGACGAGATAGACACTTCGATGTCCGAACCCGAGCTCTCCTCATCGACCAAAGTCTCCTCGGATGTCGAGGCTTCTACCGTTGCATCTTGTTCATCTTCGGGACCGAGAATAATTAACTCCGCATCCTCTTGGTCCTCTTCTTCATCCATGAAAGCAAACTCATCGACGTCATGGGTCGGGTTCGCCAAAAGGTTCAGATCCAGCGGGTCATCGGATTGTTCTGAGAATACGGAACGCAGATCTTCATCAGCTGGTTCTGCTTCAGAGGTCATTTCGGCGCGCATCCGTTCTGCCTCGTCCACGTCAATTCGCGGGCGCTCAGCCTCTTTTGAGCGGCGCTCGACGCGGGCAGGACGGATTGGAAAGCTTGTGACAACATCACTGCTCGCTTCAGCCGGAGTGTCAGCCAGCGGATCCTGATGCGCCAACGGCACATCTTCCATTCGGCTTTCCGGATGCAAATGGCTCACTTTTGGTGCTTCGGACAGGGTTTTATCAATTTGATAGCGGGCTAGCATATCCGCTCGCTTGTCCATAATCTGCTCGGTGATCTCCAGGAAACTGTCGACCATCTTACCACCACCGCTGCGTGACCAAAGTTCGGCATCACCGGTTTTGTCACGGGCCATGATGGCATCACGGGCCGAGAACAGGATCGTGCGATTGAACAAATGACCCGCTTCGCGATTTACGCGGCGCAAGACCTTTTGCCTGTCTTTCTGATTCAAAGCATCCGCACGAGTCACCAGCAGCAGCGATTTGTGCTGCAGCCTTTCAGGCAGCGAAACCCAGGTGGCACGTTCAGTCTCTCGCCAGGCTTGGGTCGAGTGGGTGCACCACAACACACCATTGGCTTGGCCAACTGCACGCTGCCAGACATCCGTCGAAATCTTCGGGTCCGAAATGCCGGGTGTGTCGATCAAGTCGACCGCCTCAAGAATATCGGCCTCAAGGAAGATGCGAATGAACTGGGCGTCGTTGACACCAACCTGTTCAAGCTGATCCAACTCGATATTCTGCGTACTGCCATCATGGCGTTTGATATAAGCGGGTCGATTGCCCCAGCTGAACCAGATCGGCGGCAGCTGCGTAGCTGTGACCTGCGTTGGCAGTGCCTGTTTGCGCAGCAGGAAATTCATCAACGTCGATTTGCCTGCACTGAATTCCCCCATAAGCGCAAACACGGGTTTGCGGCGGGACCACTGCTCGATGCGGTTCCATGTCTTGGGAGAGACGAAGCGGGTTTGTGAATTTTTTACCATAACTCTTCTTATGCTGCTTCGTTACTAAGGTCTTTCAGGATATCGCCCAGAATATCGTCACGCGATTTCTGTGGCTTCTGCTCGGCGATCTGTGCCGCAGCCCTGTCAGGTGAATGCGAGATGCTGAGCAACGTGTCTTTCTGCTCGACCATAAAGTCGGTCAGCGTGGCACGTACATTCTCCAGCACGGCGGCAATCTGGTTCTCCTCGATATCTTTGGTGATCGAATTCGCCTCAGATGCGATCAAGCGCGTGTAGTCTGCGGCATAGGCCTCAAAGCCCTTTCGGCGTTGCCACCATCGGCGCCACCAGGTGCTTTGCAGGTCCAGCGCGATAGTGCGCCCAATCCCGAGTGGCGGAGGCACGCGTGGCACGATCGGAGCTTCGATATTGAATTCACCCAAATGGTTGCCCAATAGTTTCTGGTACAGAGCCTCAACATCCGCCGCAGCAGCCGAATACAGCGCACCGGCTTCCTTGCGCATCGAACGGGCAAAGCTGAAATATGCGGCTTTCTGCAAAGTTCGTAGCCCGGCCGGGTCATATTGCCATGTACCCTGCTCTCCATTTTGCTCAAGATGTGAGATCAGAGAATCGGTCGCGCGCTTGACGAAATTCGCTTCTGCCGAGGCAAGTCGCTCCAGTACCTTGTCGCGCAGTTTGGTTGTCAGCTCGGAAGCTTTCTTTTCGTATTCGGCTGTAACCCTCGCAATCGCGTCTTCTGGCGACGCACCATCTAAATCCCGAACAATTCCATCCGAGTTTGATAAGGTCTTAGCAACAGCTGTCGCCCGAATCTGACTGGCGATATTGCGCGCCCGATGCCGGACGCGATCCAAAAGCCGCGTTCCGGCGCCTTCGGCAATACGCTCATTCATCGCGAGCAACAAATCGGGCAGGCCGGAAAGCGCCCAGATCTTGTCGAGTGACGCCGCCTGATCGCCGAATCCGGCAGCAAGGTAGAAAGTGTTCAATGCCTCGCGCGATTCTTCTGTCAGAATGTCCGGGTTTCCAGTGAGAGCGGCCTCAGCCCACAGGGCGCTGCCAAAGACAACGCTTGTGTTGGCGTCAATGTTGTTCTGCTTCAGGGTGTCCTGGATGCGATCGCGAATCTCGGGGACCTGATTGACCGGGTCAGACAATTCATCAATCCGGTTCACAAACAGAATGATCTGCCGGTTTTCGAACTGAGCGATAATACGCATCAGCGCCATATCCATCGTGGTCAGTGCCTGGCTTGCAGCCAATACAACTATGCAAACCTCCGACCCTCGCAGGCTGCGCAAAGTGATCTGTTCGCGCACCATGAATGTATCGTTCACGCCCGGCGTATCGCAAAGCTTAAGCGAAATCGGATATTGCGGGATATCCATAAACAGCTCTGCCGATTTCGTTACATCCGCAAAACGACCCGTCTTTGGGTCGATATCTGGGTCATCCTCATCCCCAAGACAGACATACCGTTGGACAAGTTCGTCATCGAAATAGTCATACTGGTGACTTTGACCAAGGATCAGGTCGAAGTGTTTGCCCAACCTTTGCTCGGACTTAGACTTCATCTCCCCGATCTGACGGCGGATGTCATCCATCTCATCATCAGCACCAGCACGGTTTGCGAGTTCGCCCAGGCGACCGCCGCCAACCATCAGGTTGTCCCATTCTTCCTGCTCGAAAAAAGTAAACTTGGACTTGGTGCCCCCTTCAGTCCGGGTATTGATATTCAGCGTGGTCACCACAGACGTCCATGGGTTCACATCCGAGGGTAGCAGATTTGGTCGCCCCGCCAGAATGTTGACGATGGACGATTTCCCGGCCTTTACCTGCCCCACCATTGTGACGCTGGCCGAGAAATTCTCCATTTTAGTCTTGAGCGCAGCGAGCCGCGCGGAAGAACGCGCATCCGCCACCTCTGTCAGTTGGTCGATCTGCGTCGTCAACGAAGTCATTGTCTCTGTCATTTCGGACAGAGCCTCGTTTCCTACAGACAGAAGGTGGTCGTTACGCGCCATGGTTAGCCTCCGGTACCTGTTGCGGCAAATTGGTCCCCTGCCCCGTCCGGCAGGCTCGCAAGCGTGTCGATGCGCGCGATAAGGTCCAATGCGTTACCGAGGATCACAGCCTCGGTTTGCGGTGAAATTGATTCATATGCGAAGGAATCAGCAAGCACTTCGATAGAACTGAAGCCTTCCCCATTTTCCAGGCAGGCGACACGGCGCCCCGTTGGAAAATCTTCTGATTTGTTTGCCGGCAAAGGCATTCGGGCATTCGCCAGCAAATAGCGATTGCCCGAATGGGTTTTGAGCGCAACGCCGAAACCCGTGCCAGGATGCTGGCGGTTCAGTGTTTTTAGCTCGCCGATAAAACTTTCTCGGGCAAGACTTACAACGTCCTGCTCGGAAGCAGCGGATTTGATCAGGTTGGTCACGACAGAGACCCTTGTTCTGGAGTTGAGCAGAAACTCGCACGGTGCCAGAAGGCAAAAAGACTCATTAACTCCTGCGTTCAATCAATTACGATTTCCGCGGTGTTATTTTGACGCGAATAGGATATTTTGGCGTTTGAAATGTGGCACAAATAAGGTGGCGGACCTCATAAATACCTCAACCTATAAGAGAATGCCTGAAAAGCACGCACCAACTGGACCCGTAACCGATTCCAATACTGACAACTCTAATCTGGTGCGCTGGATCAGAATTGAGCTTCAAAATATCTTATAATCATTTGTTTTTTTAAAAATTAATCGATCCCCCTCACTAGGTGTAACTTTGCTTAAATTTCCTTCAGGCTACTCACACAACACCCAATATTTCACTCTGGCGACCCTTCGCCCACAAACCTCGTGGTGAACTCAACTTATAGGTGCAACACACTTACGATCAAAAAAGGTCCACAAGTTCACCTTTTGGAAACAATAATAATGTCAAGATTGAGCCTATTCTGACATCTCGACGAACAGAAAATCTCTGCACTTTGGTCTAAATAAACCCGCCCTTCAAAGACATTTCCTTTTCTACGGATTGCCACTTCGGACTTGCACTCGATTCTCAGGAGTTTGGATGAAGTGCAATTCGACGTCTTATTGTTTCTCGTATGGCGATAATAATCTTGTGTATTGTCGCACTTTACCTCTCGCGCTCCCTCAAAAGCTTTGCTATTGAGCGCCTCGTCGCGATGCTTTGGCATCGGGTTGCGGGTGTGGCGAAATTGGTAGACGCACCAGATTTAGGTTCTGGCGCCGCAAGGCGTGGGGGTTCAAGTCCCTCCACCCGCACCACAAAACTTCACAGAATCGATTCGTTGCTCTGACGTTGGGTCGTCAAACTCAGACGCCGTAGCGTGCCATAAACATATCGACCGCCTGCATAGCAACCTCGTCAATCTCGCTTTGGCTGAAACTGTTTTGAATACCAAAAGCGGCCCGTCCCCATAGCCTTACCTTACACAGCTCCGAAAACTGCTCGGCCGCAATATTGACGTCTTCGATAGCCAACTCTCCTTTTGCGACCGCTTTGGTCAGATACTCTGCCATCTGCCGCCGACCATTCTGAGGGCCCGCTTCAAAAAAGGCCTTACCGAGTTCCGGGAACCTGTCTCGCTCGGCGACGCAAATTCGAAAGACTTGCTGCGCAAAGTCTGAGACCAGAAATGCAGTAAGCTGAGATGCTGCAATTGTTAGCACCTCGCGCGCAGGTTTGGTCTCGTCAATCATTGACAGGATACGCTCGGACATTAACCGGCACTCAGTCTGGGCGACTTCGGTGAACAACAGACGCTTGTCGGGGAAGTAGCTATAGAGAGTGGCCTTCGACACGCCCGCTGATCGCGCAATGTCATCAACGCTCGCGCCTTCGAACCCATCCGCCATGAACACCTCGCGCGCCCCGCGCAAAACCTGATCAAATTTTCGGCCTGTACGCAGGATGGCGGCGGCTTGAGTCATGATGTCTCCTGAATGCGATATTCTACAACACTATAAACCGTTCGGTTCAGTTTCAACGCATTTCAACCGGATCGCGGTATTGTCACAACGTTTAACCGGCAAGAGTAGCTTATGCCGAGCGTCGCCCTTGCGACCCCGGCCTTTCATGCTAACACACAGCCATGGTTGAGATCTTTCTGCGCACACTGCCCTTCTTCGCAATCATCGGCCTGGGATTTTGGGCCGGTCGCAGCTGTTTTTTCCCGCCCGAGGCAACTGCCTATCTGACCAAGTTCGTATTTTTCTTCGCCTTGTCTGCAATGCTGTTTCGATTTGCAGCCACCCTGCCCTTTGCCGAGATCTTCAATGGTCGCCTTGTAATCGGATATTTGATTGGAACAGCGGGCGTCTACACACTGGCAACTGTTGTCGCCTATCTGCGCGGATTGGATATTCCGACGGCTGCTGTTGAAGCCCAATGCGCCGCGATCGGCAATGTGGGGTTCCTGGGCTTGCCAATGCTGGCGCTCTTGTTTTCTGAAGCGGCCATAGGACCCGTGATGCTGGTTCTAACCGTTGATCTTGTTGTGTTTTCCTCTTTGATCGTAATTTTGATCAACGGTGGTCGAGATGGCCGGCTCGGTCTTGCGACGGTGCGCTTGATTGGGGTTGGCTTGCTGAGAAACCCAATGATCTTGTCAATCTCTGCCGGGTTGATCTGGTCGGCATTCAATGTGTCCGTCCCGGCCCCTTTGAACGACTTTCTAACAATCCTGGGGGGTGCGGCGACACCGGGTGCGTTGTTTGCCATTGGCGCGTCACTTGCCGACAAATCGGCGGAACGCATACAGATTGCGGGTTGGCTGAGTTTTTGCAAACTGGTTCTGCATCCCTTTTTTGTCGCACTTATGGTGATCTGGCTGATTCCGGTTGCATCCTTTCCAGCCATGGTCGCCATCGCGGCGGCGTCTTTACCCGTTGCGGGCAATGTCTACATGCTGGCCGCGCATTACAGAGTGGCCCCACAGCGCGCATCTGCGGCAATCTTATTGTCAACCTTGGCCAGCATCCTGACTGTCCCGCTGGTAATTGGTTGGGTCAGCACCCTCTGATCTTCAAACTTTTCTAATAATCCACCCGCCGGTAGCACTCGCACTTTACGCGGACGCGACAGAGCGATAGCCATGACGCCGACACAACGTAAGGATCAGAGCGATGGAAACCCTTTCGGAAAATGCCTGTTTTGGCGGTGTGCAAGGCGTCTATCGCCATGCCTCCTCGGCTTGCAAATGTGATATGACATTTGGTCTTTTCCTTCCGGCCGAGGCAAAGGACGGCCCGGTTCCGATTTTGTGGTATCTATCAGGCCTGACCTGCACACATGAAAACGCAATGACCAAAGCCGGAGCGCAAGGCTGGGCTGCAGAACAAGGTATTGCTCTAGTGTTCCCCGATACGTCACCTCGCGGAGATGGGGTCGCGGATCATGAAGACTATGACCTTGGTCAGGGCGCGGGATTCTACGTCAACGCCACTCAAAAACCTTGGGCCCCTCACTTCAACATGTGGGACTATGTCGCCGAGGAACTACCTGCGCTGTTGGTAGAGAGCTTTGCAATTGATGCCGACCGCCAGGCAATCACTGGGCATTCGATGGGCGGACATGGTGCATTGACGCTGGCGATGAATCTGCCTGGGCGGTATCGGTCGGTTTCAGCCTTCTCGCCGATTTCAAACCCGATAGGGGCGGATTGGGGTCGCAAGCAACTCAGCGCCTATCTAGGCGATGATGAAGCGGCATGGGCTAAGCATGACGCGTCAGCGATGATGAAAAGCACCGGCTTCAACGGTCCCATCCTGATCGATACTGGTGCAAATGACCAATTCATGGACCTGTTGCGCCCAGAAGCATTGGCGCAGGCAATCGCCGAACGTCGCCAACAAGCCACCTATCGTCTGCAGCCGGGATATGATCATTCCTACTATTTCGTGTCTACCTTTATGGAGGACCACATCACCTTCCACGCCGAAGCATTGTATGGGGAATAAGGCATGAGCAAATATGATTACGACTTGATCATCATTGGCTCAGGTCCTTCGGGGCGCGCGGCGGCTATTCAGGCCGGAAAACTGCAGCGCAGGGTGCTGGTGATTGACCGTAAAGACCGTTTGGGAGGCGTTTCAGTGCATACTGGGACAATCCCGTCCAAAACTTTACGGGAAACGGTGCTGAACCTGTCAGGCTGGCGTGAACGCAGTTTTTATGGGCGCTCCTACCGGGTTAAGGATCAGATCAGTGCGGAAGATCTGAAGGCACGGCTACACATGACGCTCGACCATGAGGTCGACGTGCTGGAACACCAATTCAACCGAAACCATGTGGAAACGCTGAGCGGGCTAGCCAAGTTCATCGGACCGCATGAGGTTGAGGTCGCAACCGACGCAGGCGAAACAACGCGTTTGACAGCTGCAAAATTCCTGATCGCGACCGGCACCAAAACATATCGCCCCGATTACGTTCCCTTCAACGGCAAAACCGTCGTCGACGGAGATGACTTCCTAGAGATGGAAGAAATACCGCGTTCGCTTTGTGTGATCGGTGCCGGTGTGATCGGTGTTGAATACGCGACCATGTTCTCGGCGCTGGATGTTCGCGTTACGCTGATTGAACCACGCGAGACATTTCTAGATTTCATCGACAAGACGCTCATCCACGACTTCACACACCAAGTTCGTGAAAATGGTGTTGATCTGCGGTTGGGATCGGCCGTCGAAAAGATCGAAGATGCGGGCAGTCATGTCGAGATTACACTGGACAACGGGCGCCATGTCCGGGCTGAGATGTTGTTGTTTGCCGCGGGGCGCATGGGTGCAACCTCGGCCCTGAACCTAGACGCTGTTGGGATTGAAACCGATCATCGCAATCGGATCAGCGTGGACCGAAAGAGTTATCAAACCTCGGTGCCTCATATCTATGCCACCGGAGATGTCATCGGGCATCCCTCGCTGGCCTCAACGTCTTTGCAGCAAGGGCGAGTCGCCGCCTGTCATGCGCTTGAGACACCGACCTTGCCGGAAAGCCCTTGGTATCCATATGGGATCTACTCGGTTCCCGAAATCTCTACTTGCGGCATGTCTGAAGAAGAACTGCAGGTACGTGGCATCCCCTACGAGGTCGGCGTGGCTCGGTTCCGCGAAACCTCGCGCGGGCATATCATGGGGTTGGAACATGGGGTGCTGAAGATGCTGTTCTCGCTCAAGACCCGCCGCGTATTGGGAGTGCAGATTGTAGGTGAAGGGGCGACAGAGCTAATCCATATTGCGCAGGCGGTGCTGAACCTGAAAGGCACGGTGGATTACTTCGTGCAAAATACGTTCAACTATCCGACTTTGGCCGAAGCTTACAAAATTGCGGGATTGGACGCTTTTAACCGGATGCCTATTCCCGAGGAGTTCAAGGTACGCAAATCCACCTCGAAGGCGAAAGTGTCGACAAAGGCCAAGGACGCGTGACGACGCTTTACATCGATGGCGACGCTTGCCCTGTGAAGGCCGAGGCCGAACGCGTCGCAACCCGACACAAAGTGCCAATGGTCCTGGTCTCCAATGGCGGGCTGCGCCCCTCGGCCAACCCGCTGGTACAGGTGGTGATTGTCGCGGCCGGTGCGGATGAGGCGGATAAATGGATCGCAGAGCGCTGCGGTGCAGGCGATATCGTGGTGACGTCAGACATCCCGCTTGCCGCGAAGTGCATCGAAGCCGATGCTCGTGCGTTGCGCCCGAACGGTGAGGCCTTTACGGCAGCCAATATCGGCCAGCAACTGGCGATGCGCGATCTGATGGCGGATCTTCGTGCTGCAAATCCTCTGGGAACTGGTGGCGGCGGCAAATCGTTCGGCAAAGCAGATCGATCTCGTTTTCTTGACGTGCTTGAGCGAGAGATTCGCGCCGCATTGCGCGGGTAGCGCTCCCGCCGGTCCGTGGCGCATCAAAGATGCGCAACGTCCCGTTGGGCCGGGCAGCGCTTACCGCGCTGTGGATGGTGCTTGCATCTTCGTCCGGTGCTTGGTTCAGTCGGCGGCAATTGATTAGGTATGGGATTACCGTATGACCATCGAAGCCGTCATATTTGACATCGGAAACGTACTGATCGAATGGCAACCCGAGCGCTACTATGATCGCGTGATTGGTGAGGAACGTCGGCGTGCCATGTTTGCCGAGGTCGATCTGCATGGAATGAATGATCTGGTGGATCAGGGCCATCACTTCACCGATACGATTTACAGCTGGGCGGACAAGTACCCGGATTGGCGAGACGAAATTCGGATGTGGCACGACAACTGGATCGAACTGGCCGCGCCTGAAATCCCGCATTCAGCACGACTGTTGCGAGCGCTGCGAACCAAGAAAATACCTGTTTTTGCGCTGACCAATTTTGGGGTTCAGAACTTCGACTATGCCACCACCGTTTATCCGTTTCTGAACGAATTTGATCGCCAGTATGTCTCGGGCCGGATGAAAGCGGTTAAGCCTCATACCCCTATTTATGAGATGGTAGAGGCCGATAGCGGCATCGACCCTGCTGCTCTTTTGTTTGCTGATGACAGGATCGAAAACCTCGAAACAGCCAAGGCGCGAGGGTGGCAGACCCATCACTTCATCGGCCCAAAAGGTTGGGCGGATCGGTTGGTGTCGGAGGGACTGTTGACCACGGAGGAGGCCAATTAGGTCAGACTGCCACGCTAGCTGGTTCGCGGTTTTCCCGGATGGGCAGGTGAATGATGGCGCTGAAGGCCCCGATGGCGACTCCGATCCACCAAACCATGGTGTAATCACCAAATTGATCGTACATGCGTCCGCCCAGCCAGATGCCCAGGAAGCTACCGATTTGATGACTCAGGAATACGATGCCGTAGAGCGTTCCCATGTATCGCAGGCCATAAAGATGCGCGACAAGTCCAGACGTCAGCGGCACTGTTGCCAACCAAAGCGATCCCATCACCAGTGAGAACGCGATCACCGACAAGGGCGTGATTGGGAACACGATGAAAGCCCCTGCCGCAATCGTACGGCCAGTATACACGGCAGCTAGCAGATATTTCTTCGGAAAGTGGTTTCCCGCCCAGCCTGCCAGAAGCGTTCCACCGATATTGGCCAACCCAATCAACGAAATGGCTATTGCACCCAGGGCCGATGTCGTGGTGATGCCCATTGAATACAACAGGCCCCCGGGCTGGATCGGGCCACACATCTCGGTAACAAAGGCGGGAAAATGCGCAGTGACAAAGCCCAGTTGATAGCCACAGCTGAAAAAACCAATTGCAATCAGTGAATAAGAAGGGTCGCGGAAGGCTTTGGCAAGGATTTGCCCCATGCTTTCTTCGAGCTCAGTTTTGCTGATCGGTAGAGGCGCCCGCATAAACGGCAAGGTTAGGATCAAAGCGAGAATTGCTGCGGCAAAGACAAGGAATACCTGCTGCCAGGGTAGAAAAGTCAGCAACCATTCGGCCGTCGGAGCACCGATAACCTGCCCGAAGCTGCCCGCCGCCGTGACAATCGCCAGTGACATTGACCGGTTCGAGTCGGATGAGGCACGACCAACAACCGCTAGCACAACGCCAAATCCTGTACCGGCAATCCCGAAGCCCACAAGCCACGCATAGATTTGATGTTCAAATGGTGTCACTGACCAAGCCGTCAGCACCATTCCCGCCGCATAGGTCAAAGCACCCAGAACAATGGCGCGCCGATCACCGATCTTTTCCGCGATAGCACCAAAGATCGGCTGACCGATTCCCCAGGCAAGGTTCTGAATCGCTATGGCCATAGAAAAGTCGCTACGCAGCCAGCCGAACTCATCTGCTATTGGGATTTGAAACACGCCAAAAGAAGCGCGAACCGCAAATCCGACGGTAATGACGATGCAACCGACGATCAGGATCGGATTCATCAGGCGGGTAGATTGCGGCATTGGGCCTCCAGGGAGTGGTTCGTAAAGACGTTAGCGGCGCGACCACACACGTCAATTCAGGAGTTTTGCGACGCCAGTTCAGCAAAATTGATGTGTCGGGAAAAAGGTTTCTTTTCAATACGTGAACCGGGCGGTATGGCTCAAGACATGACGGATTTAACTTCGCTCTACGAAGATCGCATCGCCGATGGTTCTCTGACACGGGATGACGCCCAGGAAGCGGTGTTACCCCGGTTTGATCGCATTCGGGCGGCACTAGCTGAACCGGTTAAGCGTAGTTTTTTTCGCAAGGCCCCTCCGCCGCCCAAAGGCTTGTATCTTTGGGGTGGCGTCGGGCGCGGCAAGTCAATGCTGATGGACATGTTTGTTGATACACTGGGCGATATCCCGGTTCGTCGGGTCCATTTCCACGCATTCATGCAGGAAATTCACGCAGGCTTGCACAAGGCACGTGAAGACGGTGTCGAAGATGCGCTGGTGCCGGTCGCCGATGCCGTGGTCAAGTCTGTGCGTGTTCTGGCTTTTGATGAGATGCAGATCACCGATATCACAGATGCAATGATCGTCGGACGGCTGTTTGATTTGCTTCATAATGGTGGGGTTGTTGTTGTCACGACATCAAACCGCCATCCGGATGATCTGTACAAGGATGGGCTGAACCGGCAACTGTTTCTGCCTTTCATCCAGCACATCAAAGAACAACTGGAAGTATGGGAGCTGGTTTCACCCACCGACTACAGGCAGAACCGGCTTGAAGGTTCTCCGGTCTATTTCACACCTATCGGACCCGAGGCGCGAGAGAAGATTCGTGCTGTGTGGAATGATTTGTCAGGTGGGCCGGCGGAGCCTTTGGCTTTGCAGGTCAAGGGACGCGAAGTTGTTCTCCCCGCCTTCCGAAACGGAGTGGCGCGAGCATCGTTTTATGATCTTTGCGGACGGATGCTGGGCCCCGGTGACTATTTGGCAATAGCAGAAGCGCTGAAGCTGCTGGTGTTGGAAGACATCCCGCGATTGTCACGCAACAATTTTAACGAGGCCAAGCGCTTCGTGACCCTGATTGACGCTCTGTATGAGGGAAAAGTCCGGCTAATCTGTTCTGCCGCTGCTGAGCCCGAGATGCTGTATGTCGAAGGGGAAGGTACATTCGAGTTCGAACGTACAGCGTCACGGCTGCGTGAGATGCAGGATAAGGATTGGGGGAAATAGGGTACCTCGCCCCCGCCCAAGCTAAATGCGCGGGTTCCCCGGAGTATTTTTGACTGAGTACCGGATCAGGCGTTTTCTCGGAGAATGTTCCCTGCGAGATAAAGGGACCCGCAAATCAAAACCCGCGCGTAAGGGGTTTGGGCAGTGATTGCCGCAAGCGCGTCTGCAACGCTGTCAGCGGTTGTTGCGGTAAGATTCACTTTGGCGGCTGCAGCGGCTGTGTCTTCAGCGCTCAGCGTATTCTGTTCGCCGGGAATGGAGACAGCGGTCAGGCTGGCAGCTTTTGTGGCCAAAGGTGCGAGATAGCCAGTGACATCCTTGGTGTTTAGCATACCGCAAATCATATGCGTCGGTCGTTCTGGCAATGACAATAAAACATCAGCCAACGCCGCCCCTGCAGCTGCATTGTGACCGCCATCAAGCCACAGCTCGGCTTGAGGGGCTTGCTCGACCAGAGGGCCGGTTTTCAGCCGCTGCATTCGGGCAGGCCATTCGGCTTTGGTGACCGCAGCCTCGTAGGCATCATCACCCATTTGTAGGTGACGCAATGCAGCCAGGGCGGCACCGGCATTCTGAATTTGATGCCCCCCCAACAGGTTGGGCATGGGCAGATCGCGCAAACCGGTTTCATCCTGATAAATTAGGCGACCATTCTCCGTGTGCACATGCCAGTGCTGCCCGTGCATGAACAGCGGAGCGCCGAGACGAGCCGCAGTGTATTCGATGACTTCCAGTGCCTCATCCTGTTGCGGGCCGACAATACAGGGAACCCCTGGTTTGATGATTCCCGCCTTTTCAGCGGCGATCTTGCCAAGTGTATCGCCAAGAAACTGCTCATGGTCGATTGAGACGGGCGTGATTACCGTCAACGCAGGTTGATCAATCACATTCGTGGCGTCCAGTCGCCCGCCCAATCCAACCTCAAGCAATGTATAATCGGCTTTTGAACGAGAAAACGCGAGCAGTGCAGCGCTGGTTGTGATTTCAAAATAGGTGATTTTTTCACCACCATTGGCGGCATAACACTCATCCAGAACGGCGGTGAGGTCGGCTTCGGAAATCAACTCACCACCCAACCGGATTCGTTCGTGAAACCGGGCCAGATGTGGAGACGTATAGGCATGGACCGCGCGCCCTGCCCCCTCAAGACCTGCCCGGATCATGGCTTGGGTCGAGCCTTTGCCGTTGGTTCCAGCGATATGGATGACAGGCGGCAGTTTTGTTTGCGGATTGTCGAGCGCAGCCAGTAAACGCCAAACCCGGTCCAAGGTCAGATCAATGATCTTGGGGTGCAGCGCCATCATCCGGTCGAGGATGACATCCGAGGATTGGGCGGTCATTTTTTGACCGCTTCCTCGGCAGGCGCCTCTGAAGTGGCCTCTTCGGGTTCAGGCGCGGGTAAGTCGCCTTTGATCGCTGGGGGCTGATTCATAAGCATGCGGGTGATCGTGATCAATTCTTCCCGCATCTCGGTACGTTTCGTCACGCGATCAAGCATGCCGTGATCCAACAGATATTCGGCGCGCTGGAATCCTTCGGGCAGTTTTTCGCGGATCGTCTGTTCGATAACGCGTGGTCCGGCGAAACAGATCAATGCATTGGGCTCCGAAATGTGAACGTCACCCAGCATGGCATAAGATGCGGTGACGCCGCCTGTGGTCGGGTGGGTCAGGACAACGATATAGGGCAGGTTTGCCTCTTTGAGCATTTCAACTGCCACCGTTGTGCGGGGCATTTGCATAAGGCTCAGAATACCTTCCTGCATCCGCGCACCGCCCGCAGCCGAGAACAGGATCAAAGGGCGTTTCAGCTTCACAGCTTCTTGTGCGGCGGCGATGATGGCGTTGCCGACATACATGCCCATTGATCCGCCCATGAACGAGAAATCCTGCGCGGCAGCTACAATCGGTGTACGGCCGATCTCGCCAAGGGCAACCAGCATCGCCTCTTTTTCGCCGGTCTTTTTCTGGGCAGCCTTCATCCGGTCGGGATATTTTTTCTGATCGCGGAACTGCAGCGGATCATCTTTTGGGGCCGGAACCTCGACTTCCGAGAAAATACCACCGTCAAACAGATGCGTGAATCGGTCCCGTGGTGTGATCGCCATATGATGGCCGCACTGGGTGCAGACATTCTGGTTCTCCGCCAGCTCGCGATGAAACAGCATGGTTCCACATTCGCCGCACTTGTGCCAAAGATTTTCAGGCACCTCGCGGCGCGAAAAGATCGAGTTGATCCGGGGGCGTACGTAGTTTGTGATCCAGTTCATGTGGGAACCTTGATATTGCGGCGTTGACGTCAAATAAGACGCAATGCCCGGAAATGCAATCAGCGCCTGAGGACCAATCGCGCGGTGAGCCACCCAACGACCATCAGCGCGAAGTCTACAAACAACCAGGGTCTGAGCGCATCCGCATCGGATGCCTCGTAAGGCAGGTGAAACAAGGCCAAGCCCCCAAGGTTGTCGGGCAGAGAAATGACCAGAAGTGCGGCAAAGTTGTTAAAAAAATGCAGCGCAATGGCAGGTCCAAGTGTCCCTGCCCGCGCAGTCAGATCAGCGGTCAGCAATCCGAAGGTAAGAGCCCAAATGGAAATCAGGATCGCATTATCACCAACGGTGGCAGGACTATAATGACCTGCAGCGAACAAGATCGACGGCAGCCCCATCCAGATAACTGGAGACCGGAACCGCGCAGCGAGACTTTGTTGAAGGTAGCCGCGAAACAGAATTTCTTCGGCGCTCGTCTGAATGAAAACCGCACCCAACGACAAAGGTAACAATAGAAGCCATTTGGACCAGCCAAGGTTAACTAACAATGATTCACCCAGATCGTAGGGCGGTAACGCCAATATTACGAAACTAAGTATGAGCAGCGCGCGAAGGACGCGCCAGAACTGCCGCAGGGCGATCGACTGATTTCCGACGATGGAAGACAGCGAACGATGCTGAAACAATCTTGCACCCAGCGCGACCCCCAGCGTGGCAAAAATAAAACTGGCTAGCACGATAAGCAGTGCGAATGGGGAAGACCCCGTGAGAAAGGCAGCCGCTGATCCGGGCGGGCCCAGGCTGACGACAGTAGCAAATAAAATTGCGTTGAGCGTCACCACAACCACTGCTACCAGCGCTAAGCCTGCAAAAAGACGCCAGATCTCTGGATGCCTGCTGGCGTCCTCAATCAGGTGTTGATGGCTCTTATAAGCGCCGGGCTGTTCTCTAGTGTTCATCGTTTCGCTCAACATCTGTCACAGGCGGTTCTTCACCAATCAGCGTGCTACCGTTACGCAGCCGTTCAGAAACGGTGGTCAGATAGCCGGCCACCGTTTCAAGGAGCCTAACCGCCACACCTGCATCACTTTCGATTACTGCCCGTAATTCTTCGGCACCAATTCGTAGGAAGGAACAATCCGTGAGAGCCACCAGATCCAATTGGCGGGGCTCATTGGTAATGATCGCCAAATCACCGATCAGACGCCCTGGCTCTACCGTCGAGATTGAGCGTTTTTCACCGTGCTCATTGATCCAGTTCACGCTGGCCTTACCAGAGATACACAAATAGGCTGCATCCGGTGCCTGACCACGCGCAAATATGGTTTGACCTGCCGCCGCCTCGTACCATTGGGCCGAAAAGGCAAGAAGGCGTTGGTTGCGCCCGTCCAAGCGTGCAAACAATTCGGTAGAAGAAATGATCTTCAGCTTTCGGCTCAGATCATCCGACGTGTCCTCCTCACCCGTTGTGGCAACACGCGACACACCGTCAATTCGACCATCTTTGATTTCCACAAACAAATCATAGGCTTCAGGATGGGCGAAGTGATCCTCCATGAAAATCATAACTGAATCGGGCAACAATTCGCGTAATTTCAGGCGGGTTCTCAAACGGCTCTCTGAATCATGGCTGGCCAGCGCTTTGTCTAGGATCAATATATCCGGTCGCTTTATTCCCGCTCGTGAAAACGCAGCGCGTTCCTGAAACACAGTTGGCAGGTTGTTCCCGCCCAGTCCGGACGGCAGGTCATATATGATTGCGGCAGCCCTGCGGCGTAGCCCAGCCTCGTTCAGCACTTCGGCCACAAGATCTTCGATCTCTTCGGTCTGAGCCCCGGCCATGATCGAGACGCGACCATAGAGAGCATTCTCCATGGCTGTCAGGCGCGGAACATAGGTGTCCGGCGACACCGGGATAAACATTGACCCCATGGCAGCCCGCAACCGTTCGGCCTGAGTGCGACGGATGGAAAGGATCTTTTCCTTGTATTCCTCTGGGAAGCTGGGGCCGATTTGCTCGGCTGTCAGCATGAACGGCACGGTCAGCAGAAGTGCGCGTTCCTGATCACCGATAGAGTCATCTCCTTTGGTCTTGCGGCGCTCTTCGATATCCAGCAGACGGTGATACATGTCCTTCGTCATGCCGAGCCTTAGAAACAGCGGGTGATCAGCGCCGTCACGCCCGAAAGTCTGGTTCAAGGTTTCCAGTACAGCCTCGGCAATCCCGAGCGCATCACCATCAAGATCATTGGCCCTGAGCAGCGATAGGAACCGGTCATCACCTGCAAGGATGTCAGGCGCTATGTCCTGCGTTGGAGAGGCAAAAAGCAGGTTACCACCCAAAGGAACAGCTGGATTGAACTGGTCCGGATCGAACCGGTAAACATATTTGTCCAACCCTCGCTCCTGCAGTCGGGTCGCAACAGTATCACGCAGATTGACGATTTCCTCTGCCAGCGCCGGATGCACTTTCGGATCGAATTGAGAACGCAACGTTCGGCGAAACATAAATTCATCGATGCCCATAGCTTCGACAAGCTGGAACCACCAGTCGCGAATGTCTTCGATGTCGTCGAGACCCGCTAGACCTGGGTCGATCCATTCATCAGACAAGGAATCCGGAGG
The DNA here is from genome assembly GCF_056535285.1 of Ruegeria sp. O11. Classification (NCBI taxonomy): domain Bacteria; kingdom Pseudomonadati; phylum Pseudomonadota; class Alphaproteobacteria; order Rhodobacterales; family Roseobacteraceae; genus Ruegeria; species Ruegeria sp. O11. The sequence goes on from NZ_JBQERS010000010.1 coordinate 113,357, forward strand.
GTTCCCTGCCCGAACCGCCTCGATTTGACGGCGCGAGGGCACTCTGAGCGCATCTTGTTCGTGCTGAGGATGCGTGCGCAATGGCATCAAGAGGTTGTCCCCCAGCGTTCCGTCAAACAAATACGGTCGCGAGTAAGCATAGCCGATCCTGGCGGCAATTACCGCTTGATGAAGATCGCTCAGGTTATGACCGGCCATCAAGACCTCTCCCTGAACCGGAAGCAACTCGCGCGTCAATAGCTGCGCAAGCGCACTACGCTCAGAGGCGTGTTTGGACTGAATGGCGATCCGGGCCCCTTTCGGAATTATCAGATCGATATCTTCGAGGATCGTCTTGCCGTCATCGTCACGAACCGTCACGTTTCGCAACTCGATATCCCCAGTGAGATGCGGGATTGTATCTGGAACGCCATCAAACAACCGCTCAGGTATCATGTTTGAAGGCGCAAAACGCTCGATCACGATCTCCCAGCGCAGCGACATATCCTGCACCTGATTGTAGTAGGTCAACAGGTCTTTCCACGGGCCGCTGAGGTCCTTGTAGGCACCAAGCGCGGCAACCAGCGCGCCCACTGTCACCTCGCCGGTGATCGCCAGATACCCGCCCACCGAGTAAAACAAAAAGGGCGTAATCTGAGTGATCAGGTTATTGAGGAATTTCATAAAGAACTTTTTGTTGTAAATCTTGAAACGGATCTCGAACAAGGTTCCCAAACGATGGCTGAACTGCGCCAATCTATAGCGCCAGCCACCGTTGGTGCGCAGGTCGCCAATACCGGCAGCGCTTTCCCCGATTTCAGAGCTCAGCCGCCTAACCTCCTGAATGCGGTCTTTGTTCAACAGGTTGATCTGGCGCTGCAGCTTGGGGATCAGCCAGGCCTGCAGCGGGATCAGCGCGATACTGGCAAGTCCGAACCAGACGCTTTGCATGAACAAAAAGGTGACGATGGTCATCATTTGACCGAACTGAAACACCGGCTGCGCAATCGCATCGCCCATCAGCCCGCCCATTGGCTCGGCCTCGGAAGTAATCATCGACACCAGCTCACCCTGACTGGTTGTCGCAAAATAGGATTTGGGAAAACGCATAGAGCGACTGATCAGAGTAAAGCGAAGACGCCGCAACATCCGTTCGGCCAAAATGCCTTTCATAGTGTTGATGCGCATTTTCATGACACCGCTGGCGATCACCGTCGCCAGGAAGGCAAAACACAGAATCATCAGATACTGCACCTGGCTCACAGTGATACCAAGCACAGTCACAGAGTCCGTTGGTGCACCAATAGCATCGTTGATAATCTGCTTTGGAAGCTCCAATGAGGCATAGAGAAACGGAAATGACAAAACCGTCAAACACAGCAACACCAGTTGCTGTTTCTTCGAATACTTCCAGATGAATGAAAATAGGGTGGGTTCCATGCCCCTGCCTCGTCGTGACTTTAATTGATCTGGGGCCATTTCGCCAGAACGCCGACGGTAAGCTGCAGCCCAGTCCATTGCAAGAATTGTGAAGTACCGCCGCCGTAAATTCCAGTTGATCTGCGTGTCTTGTTCAGATCTCAGAAAATATCACTCGTTATTAATCAGGACAGGTTTGTCCATTGCACGGCTTTTGACTAAAGAGAGACAGGTTTGGATGAGAGGACGATGAGGGAATTTCTGGATCGCTATATTCTGCGCAAGACAATCCGGCGGTTTCAGCGGACAGAGCAGTTGGCCGACCAGTTGGCTTTGCCTAAGCTTAGACGTCAACGCGATGAGGCGCGGCAATTGAGGGGGCAGCTGGAACGGGTCATCCAAATTGCTGATAATCGATTGATACAGCCGCGGCTTGGCTCCGATCAATTTCCGAAACCACTGGGAACCGACTGGTCATGGCGCCCAGATTTTTGGCGTTTACCTGCATCGCGCAAGGGACTGGCATCCGCACCGCGTAAGGCAAAGATAGATGGGCAAGTAACCTTGTTTCACGACTGCTCTTTGAGCGAGATTGGATTGCAGCAAACCCGCAACCGGCGGGAAAAGGACTTGGCCCCATTTAGCCTGGCGATAGAGATCTTTGATTTTCAAGGTTCATTTCTGTCGTTGTCCATCGAGCTTCCACCAGATGCCGCCGTTGGATTGACTCGTCAGCACATGATGCGGGTGGACACTGTGATTGAATCCGAACGCCCGACAACCGTTTTTTCCCGACTCAACATCCAACATGGCCCCAACTCCGAGCAGGTTCTGCGCGAGCTCGATCTTTCGACGCCAGAATTCTCGGTCGATTTCGACCTGGCACATCTAGAATTGCACGAACGTCGGATTGAAAAACTCTGGCTGGACCTGATTATTGATCAACCTGCAATGAATCGTGTGGTTTTACGCGATTTGACATTTTGCCGCCATCACAGGGCAGATCTTTAGAGGCACATGATGACGCAAACAAGCTTAACCCCAATTCGTTTTGAGAACGCTGTATGGGAAGGTCACCTGAGCAGTGAAAGTACTCCTCAGGTTGAAGTGCAGTATCTGGGTGAGCAATTGCCAGATGTCGAACTGACACCCGATGATGAGGGGTGGGTTTTGCGCATTCCAGTACCGTCTGCCGCCGTTTCCGAAGGTGTGCAGTGTTTCTTAATCCGTGACACGATAACCGGTGAGAAGTTAGGTGAATTTACCGTCATTGCCGGATCTCCCGCTGCTGATGATCTGCGGGCCGAGGTTGCGTTACTTCGCGCTGAACTTGACATGTTAAAGAGCGCGTTTCGCAGATCTCAGGCATCTTAGACCCGGTTTTGTCGCGATCACTAACAGCCATGCGCGGTAAACTTCTTTCTTTTCAGCGTTGTCCGTGCATCATTGAGGCTTACCGTCATCAAGTGATGAGGCCATGGATCGAAGGAGCATCATAAAAATCATCGCCCTGATGGTGACGGCATTCGGTATCGGGATCGATTTCACCGGGGCTCTGATGCTGGTGCCCGCAATTGAAAGCAGCTTTGATGCAGACATAACCAGTACCCAATGGGTTCTGAATATCTACGCCCTGTTTTTTGCTATGACGATGGTAGCTGGCGGTCGCCTGGGTGACATGTATGGCCATCGCAGGATGATGATCATTGGCCTGTCGATTTTTTTGTTTGCGTCGATTTTGTGCTTTGTCTCTCCTGGATTGGACTATTTGATCGGAGCGCGCGCGTTGCAGGGGATAGGGGCAGGATGCGTCTGGCCCTGCACTCTCGCGTTTGGTGCGACCAAAGTTGCGAAAGAGGAACACCGCGCGCTTGTTATGGGATTAATTCTTGCCGGTGTTACCACAGGCAACGTCTTCGGCCCAATGATCAGCGGCGCAGTGGTCAACCTGGGTGACTGGCGGCTATTTTTCCTGGCAAACGTAGTGTTCTCCTGCGTTTCAATGGCAACAGCCATCCTACTGATGGAGCGTGAAACCGAGCATAAAAAAGGGGAGCATATCGATTTTACAGGTATGGGCATCCTTTCATTGGCGGTATTGTTACTGCTTTACGGCTTGGACGTAGGGGCCGACTGGGGCTGGACGTCGCTACCTCTCATACTGCTGTTTTTTGTCAGCGCTGTATTGTTTTTCTTGTTTCCGAGGGTCGAAAAGAGGGTCAAGGAGCCATTGCTGCTGCCCCAGTTAATGCAGAACCGAGAGTTTCTGATCACCCTGGGTCTGAACATGTTCAACGTCTCCGCCGCTTTCGTGGGGTTGTTGTATTTTCCACAATATATGCAGAAAGTTCTTGGGTGGTCTGTCTTTCAATCCGCGTTGGGCCTGGCCCCGCTGACGGTCCTGTTGGCCGTCGGCTCGATTGTTTCGGGCACGCTTTACAATGACTTCGGACCCAAACGATTGCTCTTTTGGGGATATGTCTGTTCGACACTCGGCGCAGCAAGCGTGGTCGTAATGCCTGCCAGCGCCGGATATTTTCAGATATTGCCGGGAATGGCCCTGATAGGATTGGGTGCAACGCTGACAGTTGGTCCGTCCGGCACAGCAGCTGTATGCGCAGTCAAGCCCGAACGCGCCGGTCTGGTCGGGGGGCTGAGTTTCATGACCCATCTTGTCTACGGCGCAATATCTGTCGCCTGCGCGACTGCGGTCATGTATGTATCCAGTCTGCAAAGCCTGAAAACTGGGCTTGCGACTGCAGGCATTGATATGTCTGACACCGATCAAAAGGCAATTAATGGTGGGACGCTGACCACAGAATCTGCAAAAGCTGTAATGCAGAAATTAAATTCGGGTGAAATCGAAAAAGTTAAGTCTGCCATTACCGCAGCCTTTGACACCGGAATGAACATGGCCTTTTTCTTCGCCACTTTCTCGGTCGCGGTGGGAATCATCCTTGCCCTGATGCTGGACGAGAAAAAATTGCACAAGATCGAAGAATAAAGCGGAAGAAATTGGAGGTGGGGCCGCCCTTTGCGGCCCCACGACTATTATTGCGAAGGACCGGTTGGGTTGAATGCCGAAAGACCTTTGAGGATGTCGATTGCATAGGCCAACTGGTAGTCTTCTTCCCGAAGTTCTGCTGTCGCTTCAGCTTTTGCCCGGTCCTCTTCAATTTGGCGAATCTCGTCTTCGCTCAGGCTGTCATTGTTCAGGCTACCACGAAGATCGGCCTCAGACCGGGTGCGGGCGTTTGCATCGTCCTCATCTTCTTCATCGGGTCGGTTACGGGGTTGCTCTACGATGATGTCCGGGCTGACGCCAAGCGCTTGAATCGAACGACCCGAGGGCGTGTAGTAGCGAGATGTAGTTAGACGCATCGCGCCATCGCCGCGAATTGGCATTACCGTTTGGACTGATCCTTTGCCAAAGCTCTTAGTGCCAACCACAATCGCACGATGGTGATCCTGCAGTGCGCCAGCCACGATTTCCGACGCCGACGCTGAGCCGCCGTTTATCAGGACAACAATAGGCTTACCACCGGTCAGGTCACCAGGTGTGGCGTTAAACCGTTCACCGTCTTCCGGATTGCGACCACGGGTCGAAACGATCTCACCTTCATTCAAAAACGCGTCTGAAACCTTGATGGCCTGCGTCAGCAAACCACCCGGATTATTCCGCAGATCCAAAACGACACCGTTTACATTTTCGATACCACCCGCCTCTTCAATTTGTTCTTCCAACCCTTCCTTGAGGTTTGGGTAAGTCTGATCATTGAAGGTGGTGACGCGCAGCACCACACTGGTGCCTTCGGTTCGTGCGCGGACTGCCGTCAGCTTGATTGTATCGCGCACTATTGTAACGTCGAATGGTTCCTGCTCACCTTCGCGCACGACCGTGATAACGATCTCCGACCCTACCGGGCCACGCATCAAATCAACTGCTTTATCCAGAGTCAGGCCAAGAATACTTTCGCCATCGACATGGGTAATGAAATCACCTGCTTCGATCCCGGCCGCGTCTGCCGGGGTATCATCCATGGGCGAGACAACTTTGACAAAGCCCTCTTCCTGCGTGACTTCGATCCCAAGACCACCGAATTCGCCTCGCGTTTGCACACGCATTTGTTCGGCATCATCAGGCGACAGGTAGCTGGAATGCGGATCAAGCGAGGTTAGCATCCCGTCAATCGCCGCTTCGATCAGTTCGTCGGTTTCGACTTCTTCGACATATTGGGCGCGGATACGTTCAAAAATATCGCCAAACAGATCAAGCTGCTCATATACTCCAGCCTTGTTTTCGGCCTCTTGCGCCAACAAGGGCCCCGCAATCTGTGTGGTTGCAATTAACCCCGCCACGGTGCCGGCCAGACCGGCGATCACAAATTTCTTCATACTCGTTTATCCATCCTTGTCCGTCCGGAACCATAATTCCGGGTCCACTGGGCCGTTATCTTCTCTTACCTCTATATAGAGCGTTTCTGACCGATCAGTTCCAGTGCCATCACCGCTTGTTGACATAATAGCGCCGATTCCCGGGGTTTCACCCGGCATTAAACCCACTGGAGCGCCTTCCGGGATCACCTCTCCCGTATTGCCATACACCTCTTGTAAACCCGAGAACACAAAGAGCAGTCCAGATTGAGGCTCAAGGATCACTAAGTTCCCCAGATCCAGCAATGGTCCTCTGTAGCGGATCGTTGCGGCTGTGGGTGACGTTACCAATGCGCGAGGCCGCGTTCCCAACACAAGACCGGCGCGCGTAACGCCAGCCGCATCTGTTTCCCCCGATCGGTGAAGAATGACCCCTTTGGTGGGTAGGGCGATATGGCCTTTCTGATCCGCGATATCGGCGTTTGTATCTGCGATTTCGCCATCGGAAATCTCAGACAATCCACTGGCAAACCCGTCCAGCGTTTCGGTCGAAGATATCAAAATGGCGGTGCGCACGGGATCTTCGACAAAACGGCGCGGTAGGTCAGTACGGTCCGCAATAGCCTCGCTCAGTTTCGTACGAGCATCCTGCACCCCAGTCAGACCTTTTGTCAGGGTGTTGGCGGCATTCTGCTGGAGCTGGCGCAGCGTTTGGACTTCTTGCAAATCGGCTGCAAGATCCTGGGCTTGAGTGTTCAGGCCAGGCGTAACCTCTGACAGCATCATACCCGTTCTAGCCGCTCCCAATGGGCCGGAGGGGTGCAGCATCAGTACCGGTGGCGCCGTGGTCTCGATAGTCTGCAGAACACCAAGCAGCTGCGCCACCTCCTGCTCTCTCACTTGAAGTTCCGCCGTCAATTGCGCTTCTCGTAGGGCCGCACGACGCAGGCCGTCACGCATCGCGGTCAGACCAGCCTCGTACGCCTGAAGCGTTTCGGTCAGCGCTTTGACCCGATCACGTGCACTGTCAGCCTCGGTCAGAGCTATCGAGGCTTGCTCAAGCATCTCTGCCGCCTCTAGCGCCGCCATAGACGGGTTAGTTTGCGCGATGACAGGCGTCGACCAAATCAACGCTGCTATGAGGACCGGTCGAATCCTCATGTCAGCAGACTTTCTCCAGTCATTTCTGTAGGTTTTGGTAGTTCCATAAGTTCCAGCAGCGTTGGTGCCAGATCGGCCAGTCGCCCGTCGCGCAGGCTTGCATTTTCGGGGCCGCCAACCAATACAACTGGAACAGGGTTCAAAGTATGGGCGGTGTGCGGACCGCCGGTTTCCGGATCAACCATCATTTCACAATTGCCATGATCGGCGGTCACGATCATCGCGCCACCCACCTGCTTTAAGGCAGCTACGACTTGGGCCAATCCCTTGTCGACCGCCTCGCAGGCATCAATCGCAGCCTGCAGATCACCGGTATGACCGACCATGTCGGGGTTGGCATAATTTGTGACGATCAGATCATATCCGTCATGTATCGCCTCGACGAATTTACTGGTCACCTCGGCCGAGGACATTTCGGGTTGCAGGTCATATGTCGCCACTTTGGGCGAATTGGGCATGAAACGATCTTCGCCCTCTTCGGGTTGTTCTATGCCACCGTTTAGAAAAAAGGTCACATGGGGGTATTTCTCAGTTTCGGCCAGCCGAAACTGGCGCAAACCCTGTTTCGCAACCCATTCGCCCAGAGTATTCACAATGTCCCGCTTAGGGAATACGGTCGCCATATAGGCATTGTGGCCGTCGGAGTATTCGACCATGCCAAGCAATGCCGATAACTGCGGGCGCGGGCCAGTTTCAAAATCTGCAAAACCTGGTTCGCCAATTGCGCGCAGTATCTCGCGGGCGCGGTCGGCACGGAAGTTCAGACAGAAAAATCCGTCACCGTCCTGGATGCCAGAGTACTTGGTGAGCACCGTGGGCGCGATGAATTCGTCTGTCTCGGATTGGGTATAAGCGTGATCAACAGCCTCATTTGCCGAAACCACGGTACGCCCCTGCCCTTTGACAATCGCGGCATAAGCCTCAGAAACGCGTTCCCAGCGATTATCACGGTCCATGGCATAGTATCGCCCGCAGACCGTGACGATCTTTGCCCCTTCGGGCAAACGATCTTCGAGCTCCGCAATGTAGATAAAGGCTGATTTCGGCGCCACATCGCGCCCGTCTGTGATGGCATGCAACGCAACTGGAACGCCGGCATCGGTGATGGCTTTAGCGGCGGCTACAATGTGATCAAGGTGTCCATGTACACCGCCATCCGAGACCAATCCCATCAGATGGGCTGTACCACCTGTCGCTTTCACCTTGGCGATAAAATCTTGCAGTGCTTCATTGTTGGAAAAAGAACCGTCTTCGATCGCCAGATCGATCTGGCCCAGATCCATCGCAACCACGCGCCCTGCCCCAATATTGGTGTGACCGACCTCGGAGTTTCCCATCTGGCCGCTTGGCAGGCCCACATCCGGCCCGTGCGTAATCAGTTGCGCATGTGGCCCTTCCGCCACGAGGGCATCAAAGGTCGGCGTGTTTGCCAGATATGGCGCATTGGCTTTGGTGTCATCGGACAGCCCCCAACCATCAAGGATACACAGAACAACGGGTTTGGGGGCGGTCATGAGTGCTCTCCGATTTCGGCGTCGCCATCTTCTACCCCCTGCCCGTGCAAGGTTGAACCGTCTTTTGAAGCTACAAGAGCAGAATTAATCTGACGTGTAGTCGCCAAAGGGCCGTGCCTTACGGTTGCGATACTTCACAGTCAGCTCGAGCGGCATATCATTTTCGTCATAAATGCCGATCACGATGCCAGTTCCGCCGCTGGAACCGCGCATGTTTAGCAGTTGCTCTTCGGACCGGGTGGTACGCTGCGAAGGACGGCGGGTCCAAGCAAACAAGTGGTCATACATTTCTGCGATGATGTCTGCGTGCTCCGCACTATCACCCAGATCGGTCAGCTCATTTGGATCATTTTCAAGGTCAAACAAGAGCGGGCGAAAACCACCCTCGCAATGGATCAACTTCCACTTCTCGTTCGCGACCATAAACATGACCGCATCCCGAACCGAGACATTCAGCTTCTGAGCTATTGGTGATGCAGAGTAGTCATATTCGCAGATTGCCACATCGCGTGGCGCGCTATCGGCCTGACCATGCAAAATAGGCAGCAGCGAATGCCCTTCGAGGATGTGGCCTGCGGGCTCCCCGCCAGCAATCTCAAGAAACGTGGGGGCCAGATCGATGGACTCGACCAATGCGTTACAAGTGGTCCCGCGCGTGGAGTCAGCCTCAGACGATGGATCGTAAATGATCAGGGGCATTTTTGTTGAAGCATCGTGGAAAAATGTCTTCTCTCCCATCCAGTGATCGCCCAGAAAATCCCCGTGGTCCGAGGTTAGCACGATCATGGTATCCTGCATCCGCCCGGTTTTCTCCATCCAGTCGAACAGCCGCCCCATCTGGTCATCGGCTTGCTTGATTAGGCCCATATAAGCAGGGATAACGGCCTCGCGTACGTCCTGACGCGAGAAAGTTTGGCCAATTTTCGTGTCCATGAACGCCTTAAGCACGGGATGCGCATTCTGGCGTTCTGACTCAGACCGAACCACCGGCAGAACGTGCTCGGGACCATACATCGATGCATAGGGTTCCGGCACAATATAAGGCCAATGCGGCTTGATATAGCTGAGATGACAACACCAAGGGCCGTCATGAGAACCCATGAACTCCATCCCACGGGTGGTCAGATATGGGGTTTCACTGTCTTCCTCGGCAATATTGGCCGCCTCGGAGGAGTTTTTCAGAAACCACCCGGACAGAACATTACCATCCGCATCCAATCCCGAATTGGCAAAGTCGTGCCAGGGGTTGTCGCTCTCATACCCTTTGTCCTTCAGGTATTCGTTATACTTCTTGGCCCCATCCGGATCGTAAAAACCATCTGGCCCCTCGGCCCGCAATCCATCGTCACGCTCGAACACGTCAAACCCGCATTCAGCCACGCGCGCACCAATCACACTGTCGGGCTCCAATCCCAGCCGGGCCATGCCTTCGGCATCCGCAGCCATATGGGTCTTGCCGACCAGCCAGCAATCCATCCCCGCCTTTCGTAAGTGATCACCCAAGGTGATCTCTCCGACTTTCAGCGGGATATTATTCCAGGACGCGCCGTGCGAATGCACATAGCGACCGGTATAGGTCGACATGCGCGAACTGCCACAAATGGGGGACTGAATGTAAGCGCGGGTAAACCGCACGCCCCTCGAAGCGAGCCTATCAATGTTTGGCGTATGGAGATGTGGGTGTCCGTAGCAGCTGAGGTAATCCCAGCGCAATTGGTCGAACATGATGAAGAGGACGTTCTTGGCTTTGCTCATGCCAAGAGGACTATCCTAGCCTTCCATCTGTTGCAGCATCTTTTTTGCACGCTTGCACTGCAACTGATCACGCAGGGGGCTATCGGGGTCGATATCCTTTTGACAAACTACACATTTGTCAGCACCGGAAATTGCATTCAAGCCACCGCAACTGCCTTTGATGGTCTTACCCATCAGCATTACGCCCAACGACATCCCGACCATGATGATCAGTAACAAAACGAATGCCAGAATAAAGGTGCTCATAATGGTGCCTACCGATCAGTTGGTTCCCAGCGCATCCTTGAAAGCGCTGCTTTGTACGGTGATATAGGCTTCTTCCCCGCTTGTCACATCGCGCGAGATAAAAAACACGGCAAGTTTATTCTTTTCCGCGATTTCCATTCCTTTTTCCTGACCAAGTGCCAGCATCGCTGTCGCCCAGGCATCTGCCATCATCGCATCATCCGCCAGAACCGTGACGGAAGTGGTGCGATGAGTGATCGGCCGTCCCGTGACCGGGTCGATAATGTGCGAGTAACGCACACCGTCTTGTTCAAAGAAGTTCTTATAATCACCCGAAGTTGCCATCCCCAGATTATCCAGCGGAACGATTAGCTGGATGGCCTGTGTGCCAGCTTCGGGCTTTTCGATACCGATCCGCCAGCTTTCGCCCTTGTCGTTCTCACCCATGGCCACCAGATCACCACCAATCTCAACCATATAGTTCTCGATACCAGCATCGCGCAGTTGTGCAGCAACCGCATCGATACCATAGCCTTTGGCAATCGCAGACAAATTGATCCCCACGCCTGCGTCTGATTTCGCAAGGGTGCCGGCTGCGCTATCCAATGTCAGTAGGCGGGCCTGACCCACCTGAGCTAACGCTGTGGCAATTTCAGCATCGGCAGGAACCGGGTCTTCGGGTTTGCGCGGGCCGAATCCCCACAACTCGATCAGCGGACCAAGGGTGACATCGAACGTACCACCAGACTTCTCATGCACCTCGTTTGCGGCTTCGATCACGAACGCAAACTCATCTGAAACCGGCATTGGTTCTGTGCTGTCTGAGGCCGAGAAGGTCGAAACCTCGGAATTCGGGTCCCAGTTTGACATCTTTGCGTTGACTTGTGCCAGTGTCTCCTGAACCGCCTGACCCAGTGCAGCTTCGTCCAGGTCATCGCCGATAGCGGTAATGTTGAACGTGGTACCCATAGTCTCGCCGGACAGACGCACCACATCAGGTTCCTTGTCAAACAGGCAAGCCGAAACAAACAAAAACGAAGCCAAGGCAATCAACGGGCGCATGGGGCGATCTCCTGCGAGTAGTCTTGCCCGGCATATGCCAGCGGCCCTGTTCAGAGTCAAACCGGCGTCAGATCTTGAGCGGCAAAAACGCGAGGGCAAGAAGCCCAATCGTGGCTGGCACACCAAAGATCCATGCGCGTTTTTGCCAGCCTGAGGGTTGTTGTTTCCACACCATGCGGAAATTGTGACCACAGACAACGACAACAAAGAAGATCAACGCAGCAACCGGCGGGGTCAGGTATAGCTCGCTCAAGAACTTGGAACTCCTTGTAAAGTAGTCCGGTTACATCGGTTTTCGAATTTGCACCTATACAGCGCCTATCCCTGCGGTAAGGTAGAGAATAAGGACACTACCTGTGAAAGAGGAGACCGCCCATGGCCCCAAGCTCTTACCAGCCCCCGACCCGTGGCGACAAGGCCGCGAAGGCGACTCGCAGTCAGTCAGTTGAAACAAACCTGTCGCACACACAGACAACGGTTTCAAAACTGCTGGAAGGCAAAGGGGATGCTGTTTTTTCTGTACGACCCAACGATACGATCCATTCAGTTGTAGATATCTTACGGGAAAAGCGCATTGGTGCGGTTGTGGTCACGGACCAGAATGGTTCGTTGCAAGGGATCCTATCTGAACGTGATATTGTTCGCCGAATGGCGGAAACACCCGGTCAGACACTACCTCAATCTGTGGCCGACCTGATGACGACTGAGGTCAAAACCTGTAGCCCAGACGACTATCTGAACGATGTGCTGAAAACTATGACCGAGGGTCGCTTCCGGCACATGCCTGTTTTAAGTGACGGCAATTTGCGCGGCGTTATTACTATTGGGGACGTAGTCCATTTCCGATTGAAGGAACTGGAATATGAAGCGCTTAGAATGAAACAGATGATTGTCGGCTAACTCTTAAGCCGATTCCCACTCGATTCCGGTGTGACTCGCCGAGATAAATCGGACAGAACCGGGTGAGATTTCCGCGGCGGTCAGGCGGTCGGTGACGAATGCACCGGTGTCGATAGATATGACGTCATTCTCAATCATGGGCTCGTCGACGATCGTATGCCCGTGCACTACCCATTGCCCGTCTTTTCGACGTTTCTTACGAAATTGCGGGTGTCCCCAGAGGCAGGTGCTGTCTTGCTGTCCGTCGACCAGCTGCGACGGGTCAAGCGCAGCGTGAACAACGGTCACATTGCCACTTGTCCAGGTCAGCGGACGATCAAACAGCCAATCCACAAGGGATTGACCCATCGCGCCCCGAAGCGCTTCAGCGACGGCATCTGGATCGGAGAGTTCAATATCTATCAGGTCAAATGAGGCCAAGGTTTGGGCACCACCATTGTGCAGCCAAACACTCTCCCATTTTCTTGGATCATCTAAAAACCCAAGCAACATGTCCTCATGATTGCCCTTAAGGCAGATCGCTTTCTTTTCTGAACATGTGTCCAGGTGGTGTAACTGACGCAAAACCTGTGCGCTGTGCTCACCTCGATCAACATAGTCGCCAACAAACACTGTAGGACAAGCACCGTCCAATGCAGGCAAAAGCATCTGAAGGAGGTCCATCCTGCCATGAAGGTCGCCGATGGCATAGAACTTCTCTGTCGGTGCCAGTGAGGATGTGCCTATTACCTGATCAGGTAGCGCTTGGGACGCAAAAAACCTTTTGATCCATCCGGTTAGCATATCGCCTGTTACCTTCTGAGACAAAACCGGCGCAGCATCAGTCGAAAAATAGGGCACCGGGGTGCCTTTTGACTGATCAACTCTGAGAAAAAAATCGGCTCCAAAGGATGGAACCGATCAATACTGTTTATCCGCCGAAATCGTCGAGCATGATGTCTTCGCGATCCACGCCCAGATCCAGCAACATGTTGATGACAGACTGGTTCATGATTGGCGGGCCACACATGTAGTATTCGCAATCCTCAGGCGCCGGGTGGTTCTTGAGGTATTCTTCGAACAGAACGTTATGGATAAAGCCGGTGTAGCCTTTCCAATCATCCTCGGGTTGGGCATCCGACAGAGCGACGTGCCATTCGAAATTGTCGAACTCTTTGGCCAGAGTGTCGAAATCCTCGACAAAGAACATTTCTTTCTTCGAGCGCGCGCCATACCAGAAACTGATCTTGCGGTTGCGGTTCTCAAGACGTTTGAGCTGGTCAAAGATATGACTGCGCATCGGGGCCATGCCAGCACCACCACCGATGAATACCATCTCTTTCTCGGTCTCGCGAGCAAAGAACTCACCAAACGGACCCGAGATTGTAACTTTGTCGCCCGGTTTCAGGTTGAAGATATACGACGACATCTGACCCGGCGGGATACCTTCGGACCCCGGAGGGGGCGACGCCACGCGGACGTTCAGCATGATCATGCCTTTTTCATCCGGGTAGTTGGCCATGGAATAGGCGCGTTCGATCGGTTCGGCGACGACGGATTTGTACTGCCACAGATTGAAGCGATCCCAATCCTCGCGGTACTCCTCTTCGACGTCGAAATCCGTATAAGCCAGCTGGTGCGCAGGCGCTTCGATCTGGATGTAGCCACCGGCGCGGAAGTTCACATCCTCGCCTTCAGGCAGGTCCAGTGTCAGGGCCTTGATGAAGGTTGCTACGTTCTCGTTCGAACGAACGGTGCATTCCCATTTTTTGACGCCAAAGACCTCTTCAGGAACTTCGATATCCATGTCCTGCTTGACGGCAACCTGACAAGATAGGCGATCACCGCAAGCCGCCTCACGCTTGGTGATATGGCTTTCCTCGGTGGGCAGGATAGATCCTCCGCCCGAATGCACTTTGACACGACATTGCGCGCACGTCCCACCACCGCCGCAGGCCGATGGGACAAACAGCTTCTCCGCCGCAAGAGTTTGCAGCAGTTTGCCTCCTGCGGGAACCGAGATTGTTTTCTCGCCATTAATGGTGATGTTGACATCACCGGTCGACACCAGCTTGGAACGGGCCGCCATAATGATGGCCACAAGCGCCAGAACGATCAGGGTAAAAAGGATTACGCCAAGGCTAAAGGTTTCCATTGCGCCCTCCTTACAATTTCACGCCCGAGAAGGACATGAAGGCCATAGCCATCAGACCTGCAGTGATGAAGGTGATGCCCAGCCCCTGCAGGCCATCTGGAATGTCCGAATATTTCAGCTTTTCCCGAACACCTGCCATTGCGGTAATTGCCAGCGCCCAGCCAAAGCCCGAAGACAGACCATAAGTCGCGGCCTCGGCAAAGTTATAGTCGCGTTCAACCATGAACAGCGAGCCGCCAAGGATGGCGCAGTTCACGGTAATCAGGGGCAAGAAGATACCCAACGCGTTGTAGAGTGGCGGGAAGTACTTATCGAGAACCATCTCAAGGATTTGCACCATCGCGGCAATCACGCCGATGTACGAGATCAGACCAAGGAAAGTCAGGTCCACATCCGGGAAACCCGCCCAGGCCAGCGCACCCGGTTTCAGCAGATAACTGAGCAACAGGTTATTGGTCGGCACAGTGATCGCTTGCACGACCATGACCGAGATACCCAAACCCAGTGCAGTCGAAATCTTCTTGGATACGGCGATGAAGGTACACATCCCCAAAAAGAAGCTGAGCGCGAGGTTTTCGACAAAGATGGCCTTTACGGCCAGAGAAATAAGCCCTTCCATCAGTGCGCCTCTACCTGCTGGATTTTATATTCACGTTCTTCGACCTGGTTCGGCTTCCAGGTGCGGAAAGCCCAGATCAGCAGGCCGATCACGAAGAAGGCAGAAGGTGGCAGCAACAACAGACCATTCGGTACATACCAGCCGCCATTATTCACAGTTTGCAGGATCGTCACGCCGAACAGGCTGCCCGAGCCAAACAGTTCGCGGATGAAACCAACCAACATCAGGATCAGACCATAGCCAAGGCCGTTACCTACACCGTCGATGAACGAAGCCATCGGAGGGTTCTTCATGGCAAACGCTTCGGCCCGCCCCATAACGATACAGTTTGTGATGATCAGGCCAACAAAAACTGACAGGGTTTTCGATATCTGGAAGGCATAGGCCTTAAGGATCTGATCCACCAGGATCACCAGCGAAGCGATGATCACCATTTGCACGATGATCCGGATCGACCCCGGAATCTGGTTGCGCAACATGGAGATGAACATTGACGCGAACCCGGTCACGAAGGTCACTGCCAGCGCCATAACGAAAGCAACCTGTAGCGATGAGGTCACCGCAAGTGCGGAGCAGATGCCCAACACCTGCAGTGTGATCGGGTTGTTGTCGACGAGCGGATCGACCAACAGCTCTTTCTTGGTCTGGGACATCATAGATCTCCTGCTTGCAGTTTGGCCAGGAACGGGCCGTAGCCCGCATCGCCCATCCAGAATTTTACCAGGTTATCAACACCGACAGAGGTCAGCGTGGCACCAGCCAACGCATCGACATAAAAATCGGCACCAGCTGCGGGCTGAGATTTGGCGACTGTGATCTGCAGATCACCCGCATCGTCCCGCAGTTTTTTACCGTTCCACAGCGCTTTCCAGCGTGGGTTATCCACCTCGGCACCCAGACCCGGGGTTTCACCATGCTGATAGAACTGAAGGCCGTAGATATCGTTGCCGTTATTCTCCAAAGCAATAAAGCCATAGAGCGTCGACCAGAGGCCATAGCCATGCAGCGGAAGGATCACCTTATCCAGATCACCGGCATCATCGCGCAGCAGGTAGATGACGCGATACTTGGCCTTGCGACCGATCCCGGCCGGGTCATCGTCCAAAGCAACGCTTAGTTCCGGATCACTGGCAGCAGCGATATCATCAAACGTGGCAGGATCGAACTGGTCGTCCACGAAGTCACCTGCGGCAAGATCCAGTACATGCGGTTCAAACGCGGCGAAGGCTTCGGTTACATTTATTCCGGGTTCATAAACACCCGCGACTTGCAAAACATTGACCTGCTTGTCCTTCAGCTTGTTCGCTTCCTGCACAGGGCGCAAGCTGACCGCAGCGGCTGATACGACCATCGACGCAATTAGGCATACAGCCACAGCGACGAAAATCGTCTTGCCAACAGAATCCGGCGAGGCCGCAAGAAACTTGGCAATCGCGCCTTTTGGTTCTTGGGATTGCGGATCAGACATGGCGACGCGCCCTCCGTTTGATATTTGCCTGGACGACGAAATAGTCGATCAGCGGTGCAAAGACGTTTCCGAACAGGATCGCCAGCATCATGCCTTCGGGGAAAGCCGGGTTCACCACACGGATCAACACAACCATGACACCGATCAGCGCCCCGTAGATGTAACGCCCAACATTGGTGTGGCTGGCAGAGACGGGCTCGGTGACCATAAAGGCCAGCCCGAAGGCATACCCGCCAAGTACGATGTGCCAATACCAGGGCATGGCGAACATTGGATTGGTGTCCGACCCAATCACGTTCAGTAGCAGGGTAAAGCCGATGGTTCCGGCCAGACATCCTAAGATCAATCGGTAGTTCGCGATCTTGGTCAGAAGCAGGAAGCCCAAGCCGATCATACAGGCCAGTGTCGATGTCTCACCGAAACTTCCTTGGATGGTGCCGTAGAATGCGCTGGACCAA
Source organism: Ruegeria sp. O11 (assembly GCF_056535285.1). Classification (NCBI taxonomy): domain Bacteria; kingdom Pseudomonadati; phylum Pseudomonadota; class Alphaproteobacteria; order Rhodobacterales; family Roseobacteraceae; genus Ruegeria; species Ruegeria sp. O11. Next base: position 130,425 of record NZ_JBQERS010000010.1, read on the forward strand.
GTGATGCCTTCGGCGGCCAGAGCCTGAACCCCCTCGGCTGCGGAAACGGCCAAAGCCGTCGCACCCGAGAACCCGTCAACCGGTGTCCAAACCGAGTCGCCAGACATCTGAGCCGGATACGCGAAGTACAGGAACGCGCGGCCCACAAGCGCGGGGTTGAGGAAGTTCTTGCCGGTCCCGCCAAAAACCTCTTTGCCGATCACAACACCGAATATAATGCCCAGGGCCACCTGCCACAGCGGTGTCGTTGCCGGCATGATAAGCGTGTAAAGCATAGAAGTAACAAGAAAACCCTCGTTTACCTCATGGCCCCGCACTGTCGCAAAAATGACCTCGAAAATACCCCCTGCTACCAAAGTCACGATATAGATCGGCAGGAAGTAGAGCAGCCCATGCGCCACGTTGGCAAAGATGCTAGACGGGTCCAGCGAGATGCCAAACATCTGCAAAAGGGCGATCCGCCAGCCCGTTGCCGCATCAGGTCCAAGCGCGGCAATTGCCGAGTTCGCCTGATAACCGGTGTTCCACATCCCCCATAGAATGCAGGGGATCGTAGCGATCACGACATAGGTCATGATCCGTTTCATATCCACATAGGACCGCGCGTGAGGGGCCACGGAAGTTACGGTTTTCGGAGTGTAGATGAAGCTTTCTACCATCTCGTAGATGGGAAAATACTTCTCGTACTTGCCGCCTTTGGTAAAGTTCGGCTCGATCCGATCAAAGAAGCTGCGCAAACCCATTCGGCTCAGCCCTCCTTTTCAATCTTGCTAAGGCAGTCGCGCAGCGCCAACCCGTATTCATATTTCGCCGGGCAGGCAAAGCCCACAAGGCCCAGATCTTCTTCGTCCAGTTCCAACGCGCCCAGAGCTTGAGCAGTGTCGGTATCCATTACCAACAGAGCGCGCAATAGCTGTGTCGGCAGGTAATCCTGTGGCATCAGCTCTTCAAACGTGCCGGTCGGAACCATGGCGCGTCGTCCGCCATTCAAATTGCTGGTCAAGGCATAGAGTTTATTGGCAAAAGCAGACCCCAGGACCGGCTGAACGGCAAATTTCGACGGCATGGGGAGAATCCAACCCATAGTGATCTGGTCGGGATCTTCGCGGATGATGGTGATCTGACGTGCAAAACGACCGAGATACGCAGTCGGGCCTTCAGCATGGCGTCCAGACAGGATCGAACCCGATATGATCCGAGCGGCTCCATCGACATTGACCTCATCACGGATCAGATCGTCAGTTGAGGCGCCCATGACCGTACGGATCAAGCGTGGTTGCCGCGCACCCGGTCCGGCCAGTGCGATCACAACATTCGGATCAAGGTGACCGGATTGCATTAGGCGTCCAATGGCAATCACGTCTTGATAGCCAATTGTCCATACCTGCTTGTCAGCGGCCAAAGGCTCTAGAAAGTGAATATGTGTCCCGGCCAGCCCGGACGGATGCGGGCCCGAGAAAGCCGCTGCCTCAACCTCGGGAAGATCAGCACCTGGGATGGCTTCTCCATCTTTGTAGCAAAGATAGGTTTTTCCTTCAGTCAGATGTGAGATTGCGGTCAAACCTGCCGTAAAGGCCTCTGATGCATCTGCGATTACCACGGCAGCATCTGCAGCCAGTGGATCGCTGTCCATCGCGGTGACAAAAATCGCTGCTGGTGTCGTCCCCGGTTCGGGCATCTTCGAATAGGGTCGCGTGCGGAAAGAAGTCCACAGCCCGGCCGCACACAGCTTGGCGGTGACACCAGCGCCTGAGACCGCATCACCAACGCCCGAGAAATCAACCCCGGTATCATTGACGTCGGATACTTCGATCACGACGCTTTGAAGAACGCGCCGCGCACCACGGTTAACGGCAACAACTTTCCCGCTCAGCGGTGCGACCATCATCGCCTCTGGCGCGTCCTTGTGACAAAACAGCGGTTTACCGCGCTGAACATCATCACCTTCCTGAACCAACATGCGGGGTTTTAGACCTAGATAATCCCCCCCCAGAACGCCAACACTGGAAAACTCAGGCCCCGGTTGGATGTTTTGCTCGGGCGCGCCTTCAATCGGCAAATCCAACCCTTTTTTTAGTTTGAAAGTTTGCATGTCGCTACGTTCTTCCAAGCCTCTGTCCTGCGCCTGCTGCTTGCCACCTTACAATGATGGCAACAAATATCACGATTTTTCCGATCAGTCCGGTCGCAAAAGCACCACAAACCGACCAGAATCCGCAAGCGTAATTCCGATCAAAGCTCCTTTACGCGGGGATGCACGCAAACGCAAACCTGTTACCGCTCAATTTCGAACCTGAAATTCACATTCTTATGATTCAGTTTCACATTGAGTGGATTTTTGCCCTCAATTTGTATGTCGCACCTAATGTTCATCCGGTGTAAGCAGCCTGAATGAAAGACGAAGATGATCTCGAGATTTTTTTGATCGCCACGCCCGGCCTCGAAGCGCCTCTTTATGCGGAAGCGATCGAGCGGGGATTTGGCGGTCCGCAAAAGCTCGCAGGTGGTGTTGTTTGCCGTGGGGGCTGGCGTGAAGTCTGGCGTGCGAATCTTGAGCTAAGGGGTGCCAACAAAGTTCTGGTGCGACTGGGCAGTTTTCCCGCAGTCCATTTGGCGCAGTTGGACAAGCGGGCACGCAAGTTCCCTTGGGCCGAGTTCCTGAGATCCGATATTCCGGTAAGAGTCGAGGCAACCTGCCGTAAATCACGCATCTATCATGACAGGGCGGCCCGCCAACGTATTGAACGCGCCATTTCTGAGACACTTGGCGCGCCGGTCTCATCTGATGCCACCGTTCGCGTGCTTCTTCGGATCGAAAAAGATATTTGCACTCTGTCGCTGGACAGCTCCGGTGAGCCATTACACAAACGCGGCCATAAACCCGCCATTGCTAAGGCTCCGATGCGGGAGACCATGGCAGCTATGTTCCTGCGCGAATGTGGTTATGACGGATCTGAGCCGGTCTTGGACCCGATGTGCGGCTCGGGCACGTTTGTAATTGAGGCAGCTGAGATAGCGCTTGGTCTGATGCCGGGAAGATCACGTAGATTCGCTTTCGAGAACTTTGCCAGCTTTGACCACGATGCTTGGCACGAGTTGCGCAAGCGGACTCAAACGCACGAAACCGAGTTGAAATTCTTTGGTTCCGATCGGAATGAGGGCGCAATTGAAGCGTCGCGTTCGAATGCAATGCAGGCCAAAGTGGATCAGATAACCCAGTTTCAGCACCGTTCGGTCAGTGACATCAAATCTCCCGCCGGGCCGACGGGGCTGATCATCGTGAACCCCCCTTACGGGGCCCGCATCGGTGACGAAAAGCGCTTGCGCTCTCTATATAGTAGCCTTGGCAAGGTACTCGCCAACCGTTTTCACGGCTGGCGTGTGGGCATTGTCACCACGACACCTGGACTTGCCCGCGCAACGCGCCTGCCTTTGCTCCCGCCCGGTCCGGTCGTCGATCATGGCGGAACCAAAATTCGGCTCTATCGCACTGAACCACTGAAGTGAGATACGGTCCAAATCCCCACTTGGACTTGTTGCAACGGTCGCCATTCTGCCCCCGTGCTTCACCCTATATCAATCTCAGAAATCCTCTTGCACATCCAAATCGCGAGGTATAGATCACCCGCCACGGTCGGAGTGTAGCTCAGCCTGGTAGAGCACTGTCTTCGGGAGGCAGGGGTCGGAGGTTCGAATCCTCTCACTCCGACCAATAAAATCAATCAGTTAAATACGAATGAACTGCGCCGCAGCAGCAGCATACCCGGATTTTGTCCGGATTATTCTGTTTTCAGGGTCTGGTTTCCGAAGAAAAGTGAAAGAAAAACCGCTGAGGGGGCGGCCACCCACCTCAACGGTAATGCAAATTTATCTGCACGAACAGAATACCAAATTCGCAGCCGGTCCGCAATCGCGGGAGGCGCATATGTCTAGGCTCAATCGCTTTGAATGGCTCAAGGCCGTTCTGCAATGCGCTGACCTCAACTCGTCAACTAAGGTAGTTGCCTCAGCGCTTTCGGTACAGTTCGCCAACGACAGGACCGGCCAACTCAATCCCTCACTAAAAACGCTTGATGAGTTCCTGGTCGGAATGTCGCTAGCAACCATCAAACGCTGCCTCAAACAGCTTGTCGAGTTCGGTTGGCTGTTTCGAACTGAAGGGCGTGGCGCAGGCAATCACACAGAATACGACCTTCGCTCCCCAACAAAAATCATCCCGTTTCGCCGGAGGAAAAAGGATGCACCGATGAGCCTTTCAGAAGGGCGAAAGGGTTCGCCCGTGAGAGACAAAGGGCGCATGGGTGATCTTTCCTATATAAAGAAAGAACAATCCATAGAACAAAACCTCGCGCTTGAGCCGGATCTGCCGAATGGTGGGCCATCCGACTCGGCGCGCGTGGGCAGTGCGCAACCCGAATTCGTCTCGCGCCAATCTTTCGGCTGCCGCCAATGGGAGCAGTTCACCGAACGAATGTTTGGTGCTTGGATCGACCGGGTACTTCCTGAAGCCATCGAAAACAACGAGCGCGGCTACTGGCTCCCCGGCAGGTTCCCTCCAACGAACAAGAACGAGTGGCCCGTGTTGCGCAGCTGGCTCATCACCGAAGGCTGGACCCTGTTTGCACCATCGAAGCAGGAACTGTGCCATGCGGTCTGAGCAAAGAGCAAGGCGACCCATGTCATACGCTGGCGCTGCTGACACGGGACCTTGCGAGGGGTGGCAAGCCTCCCCTTCGAACCCCACCGGCGGAGGCACGCCGCCCGCCAAAGCGCCGCTCACCGAGACCTTCGTCTTTCGATGTAGCGTTGCTGAGAAGGCTGAGCTTCGCGCCAAAGCCGAAGCTGCCGGAGTGTCTGCCGCGACCCTCTTGCGCGAAGCCTTGGGTCTGACGGAAGCACGTCGTCGCAAGCCTGCGCCTCGCGTCGACCCCGCTCTGGTCCTGGCACTAGGGCGCATTGGCGGTAACCTCAACCAGGTTGCGCGGGTTGTGAATCGGGCGCTTCTGATTGGTCGGGTTGACATGGATACGCTGGCCGTCGCCCGACAACTGGTTGTGATTGAACGCCAGCTTACCAAGATCCTTGATGAGGCACGACAATGCTGATCAAGTTCTTTCCCAATGGCAAAGGCGCGGGTGCTGGTCCAGTTGGCTATCTCGTCACGCGTGAGGTCTTGGCCTATGACTCCAATCGCGATCTAATCCGCGATGCTGATGGCCAGCCCATGACGGTCATACGCGATCCTTTGCCTGAAGTGCTGCGCGGCGATTCCACCCGCACCGAGGCCCTGATCGACGCCAGTCGCAATCAGTGGACCTACCGCGCGGGCGTCATCAGCTTTGCCAGCGAGGACGCACCCACCGAAGCCCAGCAGGTCGAAGTCATGAACGCCTTCGAGGCACTGGCATTCGCTGGTATGGACAGTGAGCAATTCGACTTGCTCTGGGTCCGGCACAGCCACGAAGACCGAGTTGAGCTGCATTTCTGTACACCGCGTTTGGAGCTGACAACCGGTAAAAGCCTCAACATCGCGCCACCTGGCTATCGGACAGCCTATGACAGTCTGCGCGACTTAATGAACAAGACGCACGACTGGGCCGATCCGATGGATCTGGAACGCACACAGGAGGTTCAAGCCACCGTTGAGGCCCCAACTAGGGCACAGGGCCGCGAAGAACTCCACGAATGGATCTTAGACCAGATCAGCATCGGCACCATCACCGACCGCGCAAGCATGGTCGATGCTCTGACCGACGCAGGTTTCGATATCCCCCGCGTAAGCAAAAATTACATCACGGCCAAAGACCCCGACACAGGCGAACGCTGGCGATTGAAAGGAGAGATTTTCCATGACGACTGGCAAGCCGACCCGGCTGAGCGAGAAATTGAACGCGGACTTGGACAAGATCCGAAAAGAGCACGCCGCCTTGATGGATTCTCAATTGCAGAGCTTCAGGAGCGATATTCAAGCATGTGTAACACTCGCGCGGAATACAATCGAAGCCGATACCCGCACGTTTTTGGATTGGAGCGGGACGACCTGGCAGAGTCACATCGACAAGATCAAATTCCTGATTCAGATCTCACCTTGGGCGGTGATAACGGCCTGTATGGTGTTGATCGCAGCAACCTTAGGACTGACTTTTCTGTGGAGCTGGAAACTCTCAACGATAGCCGCCTCGACGCAGCTAGAGAGGTTGGGCATCCAGGCGGTACTTCACGAGGGAGCGACTTATTTGATCCTGCCGCCAGAAACATCAAGCATGCGCACCTGTTCGGTGGCGAGCCGATTGGTTTCTTGCATCAGAGTGGAGCCAAACTAGATGGACCAATCCCTGACAGCCTTGGAGCGAGATTTGCTCGCGTGCGTCGAGCAGTTGGTGACGGCTTGCGAGACCTCCGCCTCGGAATTGCGCAATTTGGAAGAACGCTCGACGACCGGGATCGAGGCCAGGCTAAATGGCTTAACGCAGTGCATCGAGCTGCTGATGAAATCACATCTCAAGTCCGTAGCTACATTGGCCGACTTGCTGACCGAAGAACAGAACTACACCACGCTGGAAGAGAACTTGCAGACGAGTTTGAAGCTAGCGAGAGCCGCCGAAACTCTGCTGCAAGAGAGTTGAATCATGGGCTGCTTGAACGAGACCAAGACTACGGCTTCCATCTTTGATCTGAAGGAATGACGATACCCACTCATCACGAACGCTTCACCATGAGCTTCCGCCAATCCTGCGCCTGCGGGATTGACTACAGAGAATTTGAAAGAGTCGACTCGCTACCGATAGGCATTCCACTAGTTGCAATTGCAGGGGTTTGGGGCGATTGCTACAACTTACGGTGTCTGTTTATGGACACTGACGGAAATCAGTATTTGCGGAATGTGTTCAGGACCAAAAACGGCTACTTGATACCAGAACTTGGGGTCGATGCGAAAATGATCAAAATAGGCCAAGTTGTTCTAGCCTAGCGCTCAACTGCGTATTCTCAGTGAATTCGTAGCGTGAGAACTTTTCGGTATTGCACTTCTTGCATTCGTCTAGAAAGTAGAGACTCCGGTTCCCCAAAGATCGTGGGAACGTATGAGCGTTAGTCCTTTTTCCAAATGCCTTTGACCCTGTGGCGTCGCAGAATCGACACCTCATGCGGTCACCAAGAAATCGAGGCTCGTCCTCCGGTCCCACTAGTTCCTGAACGATTTTATCATAGAGTTTCACTTGTAATCCTACTCAGGTGGGCCTGGGCGGTTTTTGCGCGTTTCTGGCGATCTAGGGCGCAGTGAGCGCCTGCTCCAACAGTCGTCTCCTGCACCGATCTCGAAAGCATCAGAAATGGCGGCAACTGGAATATCGCCCAGGTGAGCACTTTCGATCTCTGCCATAAATCTTTTTGTCGATTCTTCTAACTTCCAAAGGGCTCTGATTTCCCTCCCGGATTTGATGTTCTCTGCCACTACATCGGTGTTTATTCGCAGCCAAACAGATCGCCCCCATTGTCTCTTGAAAGGGAGAAACTCACCAATAGAACTTGTGAAGAACTCAGCTTCGTATTCTTGCAAATCAAAGCCTTTAGGGAAATCAAAGAGGCTAACCCCTCCTTCAGCCCGCACAAAAGGCGTGCCTCCATAACGCTCACTATCTGGCAACGGGGGATCTACAAAATGAAACCTGTATCTAGAATTTTCTCAAACCGAAGTACGGACGTGGTGTGCCACATACTTCCCTCAAGGTACTTTGAAATAAAGTCTGGTATTGTTACCATATTCTTTGAGTCTCAGCTTTCATATCAACCATGGATTGCGACAAAACGGGCCTCATTCAAACGGTCTTTCGCCATCGCTTAGGGTTATTACTCGAAATGGTGAAGAGTATCGGTTCTGACGCTCCCTGCAAGGTCCGCATTGGGCTGCGACCTGCCGATTTTCCCTACAGCATTTTTTGGCACGGTAAAGGCAACTTTGGGCTCTTTTTCCATTCGGCACCAACCGCAGAGAATGGCAGCTCCGAGCCCATTTTGACCGATGCTGCGCGATGTCCTAATGACAGCAATGCGCAGAAAGCTGACTTTGCAAAGTTTCGCGTGCCTAACCTGACCGGCCCAGATGGTCGGAGGCTCTTCGTGGAAGTGCGGCAGTATAGATTGTTGGCCTATTTGA